>CAZNLH010000025.1:0-35569 GCA_964573995.1 uncultured Gemmatimonadota bacterium | reverse complement strand
ATTCGTTCACTTGACAACAGATCGCCCACTGTGCTATTATCAGGTCATACGAGGTGAGATTCGTACCTTTTAACGGGATCGGACGCTTCCCGTACGATCCACTGAGCAATGGGAGAGGTAATTATGGCACACTCATCTACCCCTCAAGACCCTGACCATAACGGCAGGAAATATCGCCGAACCACGGGACCCAATGGCAGGCCAAAGTGGATGCTCCCGTGGACCTCTTTCTGGGCAACGGCAGGCGGCATACTGGCTTTGGTATGGTTGCTGCTGCGAAGTGGGACGAGGCCGAGCCGGTTTGCTTATCCCTGTCAGCAGGCGGCCTTCTCCGCCGTGATGCTCGCCTTTTTATCCCCCCTAACGGCGGCATTCGTCACGGTCCGGCGGCGAATCGTGGGGGGCATTCGAACTCCCGCGGGAATCGCCATAGTCCTCCTGGGCCTGGCGGCCACGATCGGCATCTGGGGCTGGCGGTCCCGCGTCGAGGCATACCGGGGGCCCGTGCTCTCCCCGCCCGCAGAATACCGGGCCGAGATCTACCATGTCACGAATTGCCCGCAGTCTCCCGTCCAGGATTACTTCCCGGGCCTCGACAACCTGATTGCACTGATGGGCCACCAGGGGCTCAAGTTCTACAACTCCCCCAATACACGGCTGGAATCGGGCCCGGACGGGATAATCGCCTCGGACGACGTCGTTATAATCAAGATCAATTATCAGTGGCCGGAGCGGGGCGGCACCAACGTCGACCTCCTGCGCGGACTCATCCGGCGCATAGTCGACCACCCGGACGGCTTCACGGGCGAGATAGTGGTATGTGAAAACACGCAGTTCGCCTTCACCCAGAACTTCGACCGTTCCAATAACAACGCCGAGGACCACACCCTCTCTCCCCACGATGTCGTTGTCGAGTTCCAGAACCTCGGATACCGCGTCTCACAATTCAGTTGGAAGAGCATCCGAGGCAACTCGGTCGGCGAATACAGCGAGGGTGACATGGCCGACGGATATATCGTTTACCCCTACGACTCGGTAATCCACGGCAGGGTCTCCTATCCCAAGTTCCGGACTGACTACGGCACGTACATCAGCCTGAAATACGGGATATGGGACAACACCAGTGGCTCGTACAACAGGCAAGGGCTCAAGTTCATCAACGTGCCCGTACTGAAATCCCACCATGCCACTTACGGCGTGACTGCCTGCGTCAAGCATTACATGGGCCTCGTCACGGACCTGCTCAGCACGAACTCACACAGCGCCATCCACTACGGCATTCTCGGGGCGGTAATGAGCGAAATCCAGCTCGCCGACCTGAACATCCTCGACTGCATCTGGATCAACGCGAACCCTTACTCGGGCCCCTCTACATCTTACAGCGGCGCCACGCGCAGGGACGAGTTGCTGGCGGGCCTCGACCCCGTGGCAACCGATATCTGGGCAGACTCCAACATCCTCATCCCGGCATTCATAGACAACGGGTATTCCCCGCCCTGGCCGGATCCGAGCGCCGACCCGGACGACTCTACCAGCGATTTCCGCCAGTACCTGGACAACTCCATGTACCAACTCCTGGACGCCGGCTACGTGGTGACCAACGACCTGAACCAGATAGACACCTACACCTGGGACGGCACGGCCGTGGAGGATTGCGACGGCAACGGTATCCCCGACAGTTGGGAACTCCCTTATTCCGATTGCAACGGGAACGGGATCCTCGACGCGTGCGATATCCTGGACGGCACGTCACGGGACGGGTTCCCGCGGGGTGGAGATGGGGTACCGGACGAGTGCCAGATCCACGGGCCGTCGACAGGACAGAGGAAGGCGCCCAATGCCCGTTGACCAACGCGGGACGAGATGATCAGGAGGTGCCGCCTTCTCTTTGGATGGGCCGGATGGGGACCTTGATCGTGAAGGTGGTATCGCCCGGACGGCTCTCCACCTCGAATGTCACCCCGTACGGGTTGAGGAGTTGGTAGCAACTGTGCAGTCCGAGCCCTACGCCGCTGGGACCGCCCTCCGAGTCACCGAACTCCTTGGTGGTGAAGAAGGGATCGAAGAGTTTAGACTTGTTCTCCTCCTTGATACCCTCGCCGGTGTCGTGGATGGCGACGTAGACGTAAGACCGGTCATGGCGGGTGGTGACCGTCAGGATCTTCTTTTCGGAACGGTACATGGCATCTATTGCATTACGAATGATGTTCGTGAAGGACTGGCTGAAGTCGCTGTAAATCCCTTCTATGTAAGGCAGTTTCGGGTCGAAATCGACGTTCTTCTCGATCTCGTGCTTGAATTGCATGTCTGCCTCTAAAAAGGTCAGTTCCTCTTCTAAGACCTGGTTCAGGTTGATCCTCTTCCTTTCGCTGTCTTGCTCCTGCCGGCTCTTGTACATCATGTTCCCGATGATGTCGCTCATCTGTTCCACCTGCTTCAAGATGACGTCGAGACAATTCACCGTGCTCTCCCTGATCCCGCGAGCAAGGCCCCTCAATTCGCCGATTCCACTCCCGCTGAGAGACTCGACGAGTCTATCGGCCTTCTCCCCCAATACCTCCTGGACTTCCGCCTTGAGCAGTTCTGAGCGCCCGAGTATGACGCCGAGCGGCGTATTGAGGTTGTGGGCGACTCCCTGGACGAGGAGGCCGATTGATGAGAGTTTGTGCTTTTCCATCAGTTCCATCTCGAGCCGCCGCCTCTCGTCCTCGAGTCTCTTCTGCTCGGTGATGACCTTCCTGTGCTCGATCACCCCCTTGAGGTCTCCCTTGTAGTCGAAGATCGGGTAACTGTTGACGAAGAAGATCTCGCCCAAGGGGTCGGATCGGAGTTCCATGCCGGCGCGGGACCGGGTCCTGTAAGTCTCTTCAACAGGACATGCGACGCACCTCTCCTCGGAACCGTTCAGGACAATATGACAGGGCCTGCCGATCGTCTCTTTGACGTCCAGTCCGGCCAGGCGGGCGCTGGCCATATTCGCCCGCGAGACGACATAGTCGGGGCTGATGACTGCCATCGGGTCGACAATTGAGTCGAAGACCGACTCGAGATCCGACTTGCTCTCCAGTATCTCCCGTTCGAGTTTGATATTCCTGGTAATATCCTTGATCACGAAGAGGATGCCGGTTCGATTCCTCTCCTCGTCGTAGAGGATCGAGCCGGAGAGGAGAGTTATGATACGGTTCCCGTCAACCCCGAGGAAATCTATCCCGCGGTTTCGGACGGTCTCCTTCTTGTTTATCTCGCGTATGAGCCTGTTCATCCCGGCCTTGCCGCGGGCAAGAAGAGAGGCGATACTCTTCCCCAGCACCTTGGCTCCGGGCAAGCCGAACATCTCCTCGGCCATCGGGCTGAAGAGAGTGATGGCCCCGGAGGTATCGGTAACCACGATGGCATCGGCCGAGCAACTGACAACCGCCTGGAGGTAGTCCCTCTCGCTCCTCAACTTTCTCTCGAGGTCCTCCTTGTCGACCTCCAATTGGCGTCTCTCGAGAGAGGCCTTGACTATACCGGTGATCCGCTTCAAGTCCAAGGGCTTGATTACGTAATCGCTGGCTCCCATCCTGATGGCCTTTCGGGCGATCTCTTCGGAACCGTAGGCGGTCATGATGATCACAGGGGACCGGGGCCGCAATTTCCTGACCCTTGACAGGAGTTCCAAGCCATCGATGTCCGGGAGCCTGAGGTCTACCATCACGATGTCGTAATCGTTCTTCTTGCACATGCTGAGCGCAGACCTTCCATCCCTCGCGATCTCGATGCGCCCCATGCGCCCAAGGCGTTTCTCCAGCAGTAGGACATCATCCTCCCTGTCATCGACGATTAGGATCATCGGCTTGTTCTTCTTCGGACGACCGGCCATTACAGGATTCAAAAGAGATAAGTGAAACGGGAAGGCGCCCTTCGGCGCTTAATCAAGTGAAAACACACGGCGGTCACCGCGTCGTGCCTCACCTTGATCCGAAAAAGGGTCGTGACCGTTGCAACTTGAAGGATCGAGCGAGACCGTTCTTGATCAGGCCGCGACGGTATACTTTCTCATGACCTCGGCGCCGACCTCGATGGACCTCTTGATCTCCTCGGGGGAGACGCCTTTCAGGACATCCTGAAGTTCCCTGGCACGTCTTGCGAACTTCGAGCCCTCGGCGGAACTTATCCAGTCCAATTGCAGGCGCTCCTCCCGCAGGCCATACTTCTTCATTCTCCGCCACATCTTCTCCACCCTGCGCTTCGTCCAATGGTTGGCGTCGATATAATGACAGTCCCCGATGTGACAACCGGTGACCCATACCAGGGGTGCCCCACGCTCGAATCCGCGCCAGATGAACTTCTCGTCCACCCGGCCGCTGCACATCGTTCGAATGACCCTGATATTAGCGGGATACTGCAATCTCGCGGTGCCGGCGGCGTCCGCTCCGGCGTACGAGCACCAGTTACAGCAGAAGGCCAGGATATTCTCCTCTGGAGAAACCTCGGTCGCGGCGTCGACCTGTGCCATCAACTGTTCATCATTGAAGTGCCGCATGGTAATGGCATAGAAGTTACATTCCGCCGCGCAGGTGCCGCATCCCATGCAGGCGGCATCGATCACCTGGGCCGGGATCTTCTTCTTTGTATCCACCGTAATGGCATTGAATGGGCATACCCTGGCGCACACCCCGCACGACGTGCAGATGTCCTGGTTGACGCTCGCCGTGATCGCCTCGACCTTGATAGTGCCCTTGGCCATCAGGATGCCCGCCCTCGATGCGGCGGCAGAGGCCTGGGTCACGCTTTCCTTGACGTCCTTTGGGGATTCGGCGCATCCCGCGAAGAAGATACCCTGCGAAGGGGCGTCGACCGGCTTCAGTTTCGGGTGCGCCTCGAGGTAAAAACCGTCCGAGGTCTTCGAGAGCGCCAGGACGCTGTCGAGTCCTCCCTCAGCGCGGGGAATCACACCCACCGACAGGACGACCATATGCAGTTCATGGGTCTCAACGGCACCTGTCAGGGTGTTTTCAACGGAGACAACCAGGTTCCTGCTCTTCTGGTCCTCTACTATGTCACCAGGGAGGCCACGGATATACTTTACCCCCAGAGACCGGCTTCTGCGGTAGAGGTCCTCAAAGCCCTTGCCGAAGGCGCGTATGTCCTGGTAGAAGACCTTGATGTCCGCATCCGGATAATGTTCCTTTATCAGGAGCGTGTCCTTGATGGTGTTCATGCAGCAGATATTCGAGCAGTAAGGATTTCCCCTGTTCTGGGAACGGGAACCTACGCAGAGGATGAACCCGATCGACTCTGGGACCTCCTTGTCCGTCATACGGAGCAGGTGCCCCTGGGTCGGCCCCGAGGCGTTGATAAGGCGTTCGAACTCGAAACTCGTGATGACGTTCTCGAATCGCTCGTAGCCGTACTCGTCGAGTTCCGTAGGGTCGTAGACGTCTATGCCTGTGGCGACGATGATCGTCCCCACATCGACCTGTACCACCTCGTCAGTCATGTCGAAATCGATACAGTGTTTCTGGCACACCTCGATGCACTTGCCGCAGGCAATCGGGGTGTTCCCGAGGCACTCTTCCATCTTCACCACGTAGGAAGAGGGGACCGCCTGCGCGAACGGGAGATAGATCGCCTTCCTGGTGCTCAATCCGACTTCGTACTCGTTGAGCGATGTCACCGGACACACCTCGACGCAGTCGCCGCAGGCCGTGCAATCGGCCTCCCGTACGTACCGGGCGTGCCTGCGGATCCTGACGTTGAAATTGCCTATATACCCGCTTATTGCTTCTACTTCTGAGAGTGTGTAGAGTTCAATGTTGGGATGCCGACCGACATCCATCATCTTGGGCCCGAGTATTCATATGGAACAATCCATCGTGGGGAACGTCTTGTCGAGTTGCGCCATTATTCCCCCGATGGATGCCTCCTTCTCGACCAGGTAGACCTGATAGCCGGTGTCTGCGAGATCCAGTGCGGCCTGGATCCCCGCTATCCCGCCACCGATGATCAGCGCATTCCGCGCAACGGGCACCTCGATCTCATTCTGCGGCCTGAGCCTTGACGCCTTGGCCACCGCCACCCTCACTGCCTCCATGGCCCTCCTCGTTGCCGCCTCCGGCTCGTTCATGTGGACCCAAGACCCCTGTTCACGGATGTTCGCCATTTCAAAGAGGTAGGGGTTGAGACCGACCTCCTCGCAGGCGTGTCTGAACGTCGGCTCGTGGAGTTTGGGCGAGCAGGCTGCCACGACAACGCGGTTTACTCCCTGCTCCTTGATCTTCTCCTGGATGCTCTTCTGCCCCGGGTCCGAGCAGGAGTAACGGTTGTTGAATACCGCAACGACGTTTTCCAGCCCGCGCGCATACTCGGCCACGGCCTTTACGTCAACCACCCGGCTGATGTTTCCCCCGCACGCGCATACGAACACACCGACCCTCGGGTCGGAAACGTTGACATCGGCCTTCATCGTTTGCCTCCTGATCCTGAATTGATCGGATCGGCCTCGAGTCCCGATCCCCAATCATGCTCGCTCATCTCTCTTCCCTATTAGAAAATTCTATCGCACCCCGCATCGATCCTGCAAGAAACGTGATAAGGTCTCCAACCTCTATACGTGTATCGCTCTTACCGTCTTCTTCGGCCATCGCACAGCGGAAATGGATAATACACTTCGGGCAAGAGGTCAACAACCTCCCGGCGCCCGTCCCTATGGCCTCCCTCAATCGGTCTACCTGCATGTCCTTGGAAATCCAACTGCAGTTCATCCAGATGGAGGTGCCACAGCACACCGATCTTATCCCGCTGCGTTGCATCTCGACCAACTCCACGCCCTTCATATATCCCAAGATCTTCCGCGGGGCTTCCATCACGCCCATGTGCTTTGACAGGCGGCATGGATCGTGGTAGGTAATCTCCTCCTCTCCATCGCCTTCCGCCCGCGGGATCGAAAGGGCGCCCTCCTCGATCTTCTCCAGGAAGAATTCCGAGGCATGAGAGACCTCTATCGACAGGTCCATCTCACCCCACGGGTAGTCGGCCTTCAGTGTCCTGTAACACTCGGCGCAAGCGGTAACGATCCTGCGGATCCCCCTGCGGCGTATCGCTTCCATGTTCCTGGCCGCAAGGCTCGCGAAGGTCTTTCGATCACCGGACCAGAGGAAGTCGTGGCCGCAACACACCTCGTCCGACATGACGACCGGCTCTATCCCCGCCAGGTTAAAGAGCCGAACGGTACTGCGGGCCGTATCCACGGCATCCGCCGCCAGGTCGACAAAGAAACGGCTGTAAAAGGGAAGACACCCCACGAAGTACCCTATCTCGCCCTCCTCCGAGACACTCATATCACCGGCCAGCCAGTCGAGACGCTCGGGATTGACTCCGTCATGGGCCATCATCTCTCCCCACGTCCTGATGGTATGGTCATGTGTACACCTACCCTGATTCCCCCGGGGATACGCCCGGGCCCGAATATCACGAACAAAGTCGATGAACTCCACCCCCATGGGGCAACGGATAGTGCACATGTTGCAGGTCAGGCAATTCCACGTCAACCCGCTGTCGATGAGTGCCTCAGGTCCCTGATGTACGGCCGTGAGGACGGTCTTTCGTGGAGAAAACCTGTTGTCCCTCCAGGAAATAGGGCAGACCGACGTGCACTTTCCGCAATCCATGCAATTAAACACGCCGGTCGTTTCGATCACCTTGTCGAAATCATCCATCATGAAGACCTACCTCCCAAACCCTTCACGAAATCCTCGACGTCACGTATGAATTCAGCCTGCTCCTCGGGCCTCGTCCAGAGAGTCCTGTATCTCGAAAGCGAGATACCCATCGACCTCATAAGGCCGAGCACGACTTCTTCCCTCTCAAGATAACCCCTATTTCCCTCGACATAATGGCACTCACCGTCATGACATCCCATTACCATCACGCCGTCCGCCCCGAACTGAAAGGCCCTGAGGATCAGATCGGGACCCATCCTTCCGGTACAGGTCAGTCTCAAGACCTTTACTCCGGGAGGATAAGTGACATCGCCCCGCGCCTTTATATCAACCCCACCATAATGACACCAGTGACAGGCGAATATCATCACCTTGGCTGCACCGTCATCACCGGGCCCGGTATCGGTCAGCAAGGCGCTCAACATGCGGTCCACGTTGCCGCCGTCAAAGTAGGCCGAACGCATTGCCCCGGTCGGACAATGAAGGACGCAGAGTTCACACCCCCGGCACATGAGCGGATCCACTACCGATACCTTGATGGTCCCCTCCCTCTCTACGAGTTTACAGGCATCGAACGGGCACACCTCCACGCAGGTCCCGCAGCCACGGCACCAGAAAGCGTCTACACTGGGGGCCCAACCAGTCTCCTGCAGGAACCCAGACCCCCTCTCAACAAATACACGCATGGCCAGGGCGTTACCAAGCATCAATTTCCAGGATTCATCGCCATCGCTTACGCCGACATGGACCCTGAACACTCCCCTCCTGCGGTCTCGAAACGGCTCCATGGGGGAAGACAGGTCTTCCTTCCTGGCGTTCCCCATCACGCTCGCCTTATCGGAGGCAAGCGCCACGAAGTCGGCAGAGACCCTGCCCTCCTCCGTCGCGGTGCTCCGGAAGCGAATGGAGTAGTCGCCGATGCCTCCATCTATTCCTATTAGTTCGGCACCCTCGATTACACTCCCCGCGGGCAGTTGCCAGTACCGGGGACGATCCATCTTGCCATGGCCCGTCCAGAGGACTATCGGATCGAGGCCGAGCGAGGCGAGTCTACCGGCACAGGCCACTGCGACCGCGTCGTCACCTATCACCGCCACTCTCCTACCAACTTCCCTGGTGCCGACCCGTCTGCCCACTTTATGGCCCCTTAGTTCTTCCAGGCCCGCGCGGGCTATCTGAAAGGCCTTGGCCGTGGCCGCCTCCCCGTTTCCCACATACAACCAGGCACAATGCTCACGTATATTGACCAGCTCGACCCTATCCCGATCAAGGCCCAAGCTATTGAATATCTCGTTCTTTTGTCTCAGCCTCTGTTGAGAACAATTGCTGCACACCTGTTCCA
Source organism: uncultured Gemmatimonadota bacterium (assembly GCA_964573995.1). GTDB lineage: Bacteria > Gemmatimonadota > CAZMKB01 > CAZMKB01 > CAZNLH01 > CAZNLH01. The sequence goes on along the minus strand of CAZNLH010000025.1, from coordinate 26,524 downwards.
GCGAGCAGCATGAACACGCCGCGAGGACGATGGAATCGAGGGACTCTTCATGGATACGCGACCTGATCTCGCCTACCCCCTCGCTCGAACAGGCATAGTCGATAGTCTCCGCCAGCACGATGGAGTCCAAGCCCTCAAGGCGTCCCGCCACCGTATCTACATCGAGGTAGTCAGAAATGCCGCCGCCGCACCTGCAAACAAAGGCGCCGATACGCACCGGCCGGGATCGTGCCGGGGTATGGGCCCGTACCTCGCACTCCTCCGGCGAGGGCCCTGTAACGACCGACTCCGAGGCCAGTTCGCTCGCAACGGCATCCGCGCAAATGACACGCCCGAGATGATCTTCCGGCCCTTTCCCCACTCCCGGCGTATAGATCCCCTCCGGGCTCGATTCCAGGCTCCCCTCCCACCACCTCGGAGTTGCCGGGATCCCGTGCTCATCCGTCTCGATACCAAGCAGTGAAAACAGGGAGGCTTTCCCTTTTTCCTCCGCCGATCGATCGCTCGAGGCCGGATCGACCGCCACCACGATCTGATCCGCCCTAATAGTGATATCTTCCACTTCCTGGGCATGGTCCACCGCGCTCAAGACCTGGCAGGCACGAAGGCACTCCATGCACTCACTGCACGATCCGCAGTTGAGGCAACGCGCCGCTTCCTTCATGGCCATTTCCGCCGTGATAGTCTCCTCGATCTCACCAAACCCCCTGAGACGATCCGCGGGGTCCAGCCTCGCGGGACGAGCCCGCCGGGATTTCTTTATCCCTCTCGGTACCACGAACGGTTCTTCGCGCTCTCCCCTGCCCGGCGTCCACTCCTCGATTTCACTTCCATCTTTCCTGATAAAGTGGTCAATGGCCTCGGCCGCCCTCTTGCCCGAGGCAATGGCCTCGATCACCGAAGCAGGACCCGTGATCAGGTCACCGCCGGCAAACAGCCCTGGCCTGCTCGTCATCATGGTCTTTCGGTCTATCTTCAGGCGCCCCCTATCATCGACTTCCACCCCCCCCGCTCCCTGGAGGAAAGTTGCCTCGGCCACCTGGCCGATGGCCGAGATGATGCTGTCCGCCTCTACCAAAGACTCCGTATCGTCATAAAATGCCGGGTTGAACCTGCCCTCCTCATCGAAGACATGCCTGACCTTCAGTGTCTCCAGGCCGGTGACCCTGCCACCCTTCCCCAGGATCCTCTTCGGTCCCAGAGATGGCATCAAGATTATCCCCTCCTCCAGGGCCTCTTCGATCTCCCACGAATGAGACGGCATCTCCTTCCTCGATTCGAGGCATACTACCTTTACTGTTCGCGCCCCCAGGCGCCTGGCCGTCCGGGCGCAATCGAGCGCTACGTTGCCGCCTCCGATCACGATCACGTCCTTCCCCAGTTTATACCTCCCCCTCATGTTTACTTCCCTGAGGAAAGTTATACCGTCCACCACACCCTTAAGTCGCTCTCCCTCGATTCCGAGCCTCCTCGCGCCGTGGGTGCCGGTGGATAGAAATACGGCACTATAACCCTCCGAGAAGAGGTCGTCAATCGTCAGGTCCTCCCCGATCCTGCAACCCGTCCGGACCTTCACCCCAAGCGTCTCCATGTAATCTATCTCCCTGTCCAATACATCCCTCGGCAGGCGATAGTCCACGATGCCGACGCGCAACATCCCTCCGGTCTCTGGCAGGGCCTCGAACACGGTCGCCCGATAACCTCTTTGGAGCAGGTCGTGCGCAGCGGTGAGGCCGGCCGGCCCGGAACCCACCACTGCCACCTCCGGGCCCTCGGGCTCCAGCGGAACCGGGGGTTCGAGGAGGCCCTCACGATAGACATAATCGCTGACGAACCGCTTTATTGCATTTATGGCGATCGGCTCGTCAACCTGGCCGCGGTTGCACTCGGATTCACACGGGTGGAAACATACCCGGCCGCAGACAGACGGAAACGGTATCGTCTCACGGATCAGTTCGTACGCCTCCTTGAATTTCCCCGCCGAGACGAGGGCGACATATCCCTGGATATTTATGTGAGCTGGACAAGTCTCGACGCACGGCGCCCGTCGTTCCTTGATGATGGAAGGGACAAAGGGGACATCAAATGGCGTGGTGAAGTCCACTGCCTTCCGTCCTTCCCTGTCGGTCCCGTAACTGCGATCAAGGGTGACGGGGCACGCCTCTATACAGACACCACACCCCCTGCACTTCTCATCATCTATATACCTCGGTGAACGCGATATCCTCACGCGGAAATCCCCACGGGATCCCTTTACGCCAGCCACCCGAGAACCCGTCAGCACCTCGATCCTGGGGTGAGTGATGGCCTTCAAGAGGGCCGGGACGACTTCCTGCCGCGAAAGGTTCTTATCAGCTCCTTTCCCACTCGTGACGAGATCGGCACCGATCGTCGCAGCCTCTTCTACGAGATAGACCGCCTTGCCCGCCTCCGCCAGGTCGAGGGCGACTCGTATCCCCTCTAACGTTCCTCCCAGTACAAGGCATGTCCCGTTCATTATTTCCCCCCGGACTTCCTCTGCGTCTTGATCTTCGTTACGGCCGCACCGTACTCGTAACCAGCCGCAAACGCCTTCAGGTTGAGTTCCTCCGTCCCCTTGGGGACCGACCCCATGATGGCTTCTTCCATTGCCTTCCTTGACACGACATCCGTCATGGCCGTGAAAAAACCGAGCATGACGATGTTGGCGATGATCCGTTTGCCGAGTCCCTCTGCCATCTTCGTCGCTGGTATTGAATAGAGGCTTGACGGACCTTTCACCTGCCCCGGGTCGACCAGGTCTTCGTCGATCAATGCCAGGCCACCCCTCTTGAGATTCGGCACGAAATTGTTGTAAGATTCCTGGGACATCAGGACCATGATGTCCGCGTTGTTGAAGAATGGATTGTTGATCTCCGAGTCGGAGACGACCAGTTCCGTGCTGCAGGCCCCTCCCCTTGCAGCGGGACCGTAAGATTGCGTCAGTGCGGAATGCTTCTTATCATAGAGAGAGACCGCCTTGCCGATTATGTGGCCCGACAATATGATCCCCTGCCCACCGAATCCTCCAACCTTGATCTCCCGGCGAATCATTTCTCCTCACCTCCGGTCTTCGACTCCGTCCCATCCGATATCCTCGGGAATGTGGGCCTCTCCTTCTCGATGAATTTCCCGATAACGATCTTGCCGTTCATCTCGATATCGATCTTGGCCGTATCGGCCCCATGGACGATCTCGCACTTCTCCTGGAAGAGACGGAGCATGTCCACGCCGGCCCCCAACTTGTTTCGTCGTGCGAAGACGGTCGGGCAGGGTGATATGACCTCGACGAAGGTGAAGCCCGGGTGATTCAACGCCTCGAAGATCGCCTTTTCAAGCCGCTTGAAGTGGAGAGTGGTCCACCTTGCCACGTAAACGGCCCCACTGGCTGCCGCAAGGTAAGGAAGGCTGAAGGGTTGTTCTTCGTTGCCGTACGGCGTCGTGGTGCTGGTAGCATGGATAGGTGTTGTAGGTGCCACCTGCCCGCCTGTCATACCATAGATGAAGTTGTTGACGCAGATGACGGTCATGTCGATGTTGCGGCGCGCGGCGTGAATGAAGTGGTTTCCGCCGATCGCGATAAGGTCACCGTCACCGCTGAAAACGACAACTTTCAGGTCGGGCCTTGCCAATTTCAGCCCTGTGGCAAAGGGTATCGCGCGGCCATGCGTGGTATGAAACGAATCGAGGTTCACGTAGCCCGCCACGCGGCCCGTGCACCCGATCCCCGAGACCACCGAGACCTTTTTCTCAGGGATCTCGGTGCGATTGAGCGCCCTTATGAACGATGACAGCGAGGTCCCTATCCCGCATCCGGGACACCAGACGTGCGGGATTCGCTCGACTCTGAGCAGCGGATCATAAGGATGTTGCAGTGCCGGCTCGTTGCACAAGACCGGTTGTGGCTTCTCCAGGGTTGCCTTCTGGTTCATTTTACTGCCTTACCCCCCTCTTGATGGCCTTCAGTATTTCTTTTGGATCGTGGACGTGTCCGCCTGCATGATATAAAGGTATGACCCTGGTCCTCCCCTCAACGCACCGCTGTATCTCGAGGGCTACCTGTCCCATGTTTATCTCCGTGATGATAATGGCCTTTACCCTCGAGGCCAACCTGCGAATCCTCTTTTCCGGGAACGGCCATACGGTCCTCATCTTGATCATGCCGACCTTTAGCCCTTCCTGTCTTGCCTTCTCTACGGCATCCATCGAGACCCTCGCAGAGATGCCATAAGATATAACGACCACATCCGCCCCACGGACGTGGTCCTCTTGCAGGTCAACGATATCATCCACGTTATCTTTAATCTTTGCGATCAGGTGATGTATCAGCCTGTCCTGCGTCTTCGGGTTCATCGCTGGATAGCCCCGCTCATCGTGGGTCAGGCCCGTGACATGGAAACGATACCCCTCTCCGGCCACTGCCATGGGTGCCACCTTCCCACCGTCAAATGAGTATGGATGGTACAACTCAGGTGGCATAGCAGGCTTTTGCCTGTCTATGACCTCGATCTCCTCCGTTGGCGGGACGACCACCTTTTCCGTCATGTGTCCTACAACCTCATCGGCCAGGATTATGACCGGAGTCCGGTACTTCTCCGCCAGGTTGAACGCGCGGATGGTAATGTCGAAAAATTCCTGTGGTGAGGCCGGAACGAGTGCGATGATCTCATAGTCGCCGTGAGAGCCCCACTTCGCTTGCATGATATCGGCCTGGCCTACTGAAGTTGGCAGGCCGGTAGATGGTCCACCCCTCTGAACGTTCACCAGGACACATGGCGTCTCGAGCATGACGCCGAGCCCAAGGTTCTCCATCATCAGGCTGAAACCCGGGCCGGATGTCGCCGTCATCGACTTCACGCCCCCCCACGATGCCCCGACTATGGCATTCATAGAGCCCAGCTCATCCTCCATTTGTACAAAGGCCCCACCCAACTCCGGCTGGCGCTCCGCCATCCTCTCGGCTATCTCCGTTGCCGGCGTGATGGGATAACCGGCAAAGAACCGGCAACCGGCCCTGAGCGCCCCCTCTGCACACGCTATATCGCCGTTCCAGAAGTATTCCCCGGGTTGGACCTTATTCTTTGGCCTGGTGGCCCCTGTCGCGCGCTTTCCCGCCTTTACCGCCACGCTCATTCTTTCTCCCTCCCACCGTTCAGTGACATGCAAAAGATGGAGAACTCAGGGCAAATCCGCTGACATAGTTTGCAATCGACGCACTCGTCAGGATTTGCCGCATAGGGGTAATGATAACCCCTGCGGTTGAATCCCTCGGATAATGCAAGGACTCCCCTGGGACAGTACTCCACGCAGAAGGTGCAGCCCTTGCACCGATCCTCCTTCACGTATATCTTCCCCAGCGGCCGCTTGACCTTTGCCTCATCTAAGGGTTTCCTCCAGTATTTCATCCGGTTCACCTCGATCCTGAGTTTACGATACTTAAGACATAATCAATATATCGATCGGCATTAAAGACAAAAAGAGAGCACCCTAAAAAAACCGATTCGGGCAAGGCACTCCGCCAGGCTGCTCTCTCAATATGAAAAGACGATTGGTATCCTCTTTATGGCCCCTATACGAGGGGAATAAAAAAACGGAGATGTGTCATCCATCAAATGATGCACTTCCCCGTCGTAACTCTGTACTATCTCGAACAGCGTAAATCCAAACCGGGATCTCTCCCGGACTATCTCCATTCATCACGTCCACGGCGGGACGTCCCTTCAATTGCGAAATTCCGTGCCGGTAACGATCAAAATACGCCATAATTATACCGGAAAGCCCATGTAAAAGTCAAGTGTTTCGGGAAACTCCGCTGGATATATACACAATCCCCTTGCCGGTTTACCGCATGCCGGCAGAAGATCGGCTCAATCCTCGCAAGAATAATACCCACGAGAACGACGAACCAGACAGGCGTCCAGCACAAATCACACGACACCCCCACCTTGATAATATGGGAATAACCGTGTCATTTTTCCAGTGATGGGCTATATTTTATAATGCCAGCCGGCAAGAATTTCCCGCGGAGATGGACCGGAGGACTGAGGATGAGTTTCATCTATCTCGACCATGAGGCCGACATCGGTATCAGGTGCACGGGCATTGATCGAGAAGAAGCATTCGAGGAAGGGGGCCGCGCCCTCTTCAATCTGATGGCTGATCCAGCCAGGATCAAATCAGTGCTGACGATCCCGGTGAGGTGCCGGGCGAACGAGATTGATCTGCTCTTCGTCGAGTTCCTGAACGAGGTCTTGAGCCTTATGGGCCGTAACGAGGCCGTCTTCTCGGAGGTCGAGGTCCACGAGATCCGGAGGGAAGGCGAAGAATTTTGCCTGGAGGGCACCCTTCGGGGCGAGCCCATAGACCCCGCTCGGCACGACCTCAGGAGTGAGGTCAAGGCGGCCACCTACTCGGGGCTCAGGTGCGTCGAGGAGGAGGGCCGGGTCACGCTCCAGTGCGTCCTCGATCTTTGAAGGAGGAAGCCGAATGACACAGCGGCAAGGGAGGTGAACGATGACTATGAGATACGACATAAGGGAAATCGCACCAAGCCTGCATGAACTCGCAAAGAACGGCGAGATGCTCGTCCCGGGCAGGATCTATGGGGATAGCGAGACGATCCGGGGCCTCCTTCAGGATGTCGCCCAGGGGAAGGAGTGGAACGCCCTCAGACAGATCGCCAACGTCGCTTGCCTGCCCGGTATTGTAAAGGCATCCCTGGCGATGGCGGATGTCCACCCGGGCTATGGGTTTTGCATCGGCGGGGTCGGTGCCTTCGACACGAAAGAGGGGGTCATCAGTGTCGCCGGTGTCGGTTTCGACATCAACTGCGGGGTCAGGACGCTCCGAACGCCGCTCGGGAGAGAAGATGTCGAGCCAAAGAAGGAGTCCCTCGCAAGGAGCCTGTACGGGACGGTCCCGGCCGGCCTCGGCTCCAAGGGGGACATACACCTCTCAACGAGGGAAATCGATGAAGTCCTGCTCAAGGGTGCCCGGTTCAGCATCGAACGAGGATACGGCCTCCCTGAAGACCTCGACTTCATCGAAGGCGGAGGGCGGATGGCCGACGCCGACCCGGGAAGGGTCAGCGATAAGGCAAAGGAGCGACAGGCGAGCCAGGTGGGGACCCTCGGTTCCGGCAACCATTACCTCGAGGTCCAGTACGTCGCCGAGGTCTACGACGAGGAGGCGGCAGGGGCCTTCGGCCTATTCCCGGGCCAGGTCCTCCTGTCTATCCATTCCGGATCGCGGGCCCTCGGACATCAGATAGGTACGGATTACCTCCCCGTTCTCGAGCGTGCGAGCCGCAAGTACGGCATCCCCGTTCGGGAAAAGGAACTGGTCTGCGCCCCGATCGAGAGCGAAGAGGGCCGGGCATATTACACCGCGATGAACGCAGGTGCAAACTGCGCATTCGCCAACCGCCAGGCGATGGCCCATCTCGCCAGGAAGGCCCTGAAGAAGGCTTTCGGTATAGACACGCGGCAGATAGAGACGCTCTACGAGGTCGCTCACAACATGGCCAAGTTCGAGACCCACGAGGTCGATGGAAGGGAGGTGAGGCTCCTCGTCCACCGCAAGGGGGCCACGCGGGCCTTCGGGCCCGGCAGGAGGGAACTCCCACGGCGCTACCGATCCGTCGGCCAGCCCGTACTGGTCGGCGGCACGATGGGGACCGAGTCCTATATCCTGCGCGGCACGGGAAAGGGTATGTCCGAGGCCTTCGGGAGCGCGATACACGGGGCGGGGAGGCATATGTCACGACGCCAGGCCAAGAAGAGGTGGCGCGGCGAAAAACTGGTGAAGGAACTCGAGGCCCACGGGATAATCATCATGGCGCACAGCAAGGCCGGCGTGGCCGAGGAGGCGCCTGGGGCCTACAAGGATGTATCCAACGTGGTGGATATCATGGACCGCTCTGGTATCAACCGGAAGGTGGCGCGGTTGAGGCCGATGATCTGTATAAAGGGATAGCAGGAGTCCGATTCCGGACAAGCCGGAATGAGGCTCGCCCCCGTCATTCCCGCAAGCGAATCGCGCCGGGAATCGGCCGGCATCAGAATGACTGCGAAATCAAGCCGCGCACTTATATCTCATATCCTGTACCTCAATATCGCGCCGATCCCCCCCATCTCCGCCAGCAGTTCGGGGTTCGACGTGTGCTCGACCATCCCCCCGGTCCTGTGCACCTGCGCGATGACCTCGTCGACCAGGTCCCGGACGGGGTGGGTAGGCCGGCCGCACAACGGACAGGTCTCCTCGTCCAGGCTGAGGAACCGGCAGTGCCAGCAGACCCTCCCGGGCTCCACATAATCGCTCGTGACCATGAGACACTGGACCTGTCCCGACGTCGAGGCCTTTACACTATCCTTCAAGCCGATCACCCCCCTCCCCTCCGAGTAGACCGCGTCCTTCAACCTGGCTACCCAGAAGGTCTCTTCCTCCTCCTCGATCTTCGTCGCGACGGCCCGGCTCTTCTCCAGGGCCTCGCTCAGTGGAGCCTCGCTGTCTATGGTGAAATCACCCACGAGCCTCCTCTTGAGGTAATTGTGGAGAAATCCCTTGAATTCCGATACCGAGTCGCCGCTTCCCCCTATTACCAGCCACTCGAACCGGGAGCGCTTCAAGAGATCGAGGGTCCGGTCCGCAACATTCTTGTAGTGGCGATGGACATGCTCCTCGATGTGGCGGGATATCCTTCCCTCCTCGTAACCGGAAAAGCCGCCCTCCCTGACCTGGCCAGGAACCTCCCCGAAGATATCGGAGTAGCCCTCAACTTCCCCCATGTAGACATCGAGCACCTTGGCCTTCTCCCGGTCGATCAGTACGAGACAATGCCGCTTGTGCTCATCCAGCAGGAGAGATAGTGGACGCAGGTAAAGACTGGCCTTTATTGCAATGTGATTCACGACAGGTTGCGTGAGCGTGATGACCTTCCACATCTCCATGGCGCTGCATGAGAAGATCGCAAGGCCCTTGATCCCCCCCTTCCGCTTGAACTCCTTCTGGACGTAACGAGTGATTCTCTCGAGGTCTTCCCCCAGGGAATCCAGTTGCTCCTTCTCCAGGGCCATCTCCTGTATCTCCTTCTGTACGGACTTCATCAGGGGCTTGACCCTTATCAGGTGTTTCTTGCTGCTGACGTCCGTCTCATCCGTCTTGATATAGATACTGGTCGCCAGGTAATCCCCTGCGTTGAAATTCGCCAACTCCTCGAGGTCTGCCTGTCGAAACATCGAATCTCCTTTCCAATTAACCGGTCCGGGAATCGAGATTGCACAAGTGGTACAAGTTACGGGGAGTCACCCGGTCACTCCTCCCTTTTTCTTCCCATCCGCTCCATCCAGTACTCGACACCAGCCCTGGTCTCTCTCCCTGGCTTATCGTCACCCTCCACCTTCTCCCCTTTCCTACCTGCCTCCACCTCTCGAAAATCCTTCAAAAAGGCCTCGGCGCTGAGGACCAGGACTCCGTGCCTCCTTGAAAATCCCGCGATATGACCCTCGTCGGATGAAATCACCGCAATAGATCCGCGGCTCCCCGCACGGGATATCCGCCGTCGAATGTATTCGTCCGCATTGCTTACGAAGACCACATCAACGTTCTCCGGCGACGGCCCGACGATCCGCCCTTCACTTGTCTTGCCGCCATCGAAGACCAAAACCACCCTGATGTTATTCAGGGCGGCATAACGGCCCGCTATCCCAACCAGGCAGGCCCTGCCGGCCTCCCGGTCCTTGGTGAACGACGCCCGCAGGGCCGGGTCCCTCAGGATCACGTTATACCCGTCGATCAAGAACGTCCTGTTAGCGGACCTGCTCATTATTTCTACAACATATTAGGGACCACGCGGCTGGTGACCCCGGCGGGTTCGGTGAACCGGGGCCGGCCCCCCGATGGGTTACATATTCCGGAAGCAACCGGGGGGAAACTATAGTGGCTCCTCATGAACCAGTAACCGACTTGAATACCCTCATGAAATTCCCGCCGAGGATCTTCCTGATCTCGGCCTCGTCGTAACCTCTATCCATGAGTACCCTGGTGAGTTCCGGTAGTTTCGTCACATCCTCCATCCCTTCAGGCAACCCCGGCACACCATCGAAGTCTGAGCCGAGACCGACATAGTCGATGCCCACGAGGTGGACGATGTAATCGATGTGGTCGGCGATCGCGGTCATTGGCACCTTGTAGCCCGCCATTGTCTCTGAGACGATCTCATCCCTTCGTCGATCATACTCCTCCATCTTGTCCTTGAAAACCTCCCGGAGAGAATCGAGTTCGGCCTTGTGCGTGTCGTAGGCCTTGTTTTCCAGCCTGTTGTATGTGCTATCGAGATAGGCGGGATAGAAATTGATGCCTATCACGCCGCCGTTTTTGGCGATGGCACGTATCTGGTCGTCCTTCAGGTTGCGGTAGTGGGGGCATATACCGTAGGCGCATGAGTGGGAGGCGATGACCGGCTTGTCCGTAACTTTCATGACGTCCCAGAATGTGCTCTCTGAGACGTGGGAGACATCAACGATCATCCCAAGGCGGTTCATTTCCTTGACTACCTGGACACCGAAGTCTGTAAGGCCGCCGTGCTTCGTCCCATTCTCGGTCTCTTCCTTGGCCGCATCCGCCCAGTCGTTCGTGTTGTTCCAGGTCAGGGTCATGTATCGGACACCCCGGTCGTAGAATTCCCTGAGTCTGTCGAGGCTGTCCTCTATGATGTGGCCCCCCTCGAGCCCCATCGCCGCGGCCACACGGCCGGAGGCCGCTATCTCCCTTGCCTGCGAGGCGGTAGTGGCCAGAGCGATCCTGTCAGGGTATGCCTTCAAGATCTGGTCCATCTTGTCGATCATCACGTTTGCCCGGATGGCCGAACTGTCCGGGTCGCCCTCACCCTTCGAGATGTATTTCGGGGAGACCCAGATGGCGAAGAACTGCAGGTCCACACCCCCCTTCTCCAGCCGCGGAAGGTCAATGTGGCCCTTGGACGAAAGGACGCCGAAGTCCGACCCATCCTCGAGTATCCTGTCGATGGTATCCGCATGAAGGTCGACGACGAATGCCCGCCTGTGTACTCCCATGTAATCCGGCACCTTGTTGGAACAGGAGGCAAAGAGGAGAAGGGCGACTCCGGCGACTAAGAGTTTGTCCATCTTCAGGTCCTTTCTTCCCTCCTTGAGCGGAGGGCAGCATCGATGATTTCCCGGTGGTCGAAGGCGATGGGGATCTCCCCGAAACGTTCGCCCTCAGGGTGAATCCAGGCCGCCTCAGCAGCGTCGTCACGGCCGTCGGCGAATACCTTCCGGGAAACAGGCACCGGTTCCGTAAGGTAGACACACGTTACCGTGTGGCCCCTTGGATCCCTGCCTGGCCTCGACCAGACCCCTAACAGGCGGTCGAGTTTGACTTCAAGCCCTGTCTCCTCCAGGGCCTCGCGGACGGCGCATTCCTCTACCGTCTCCTTCCCGGTCTCTATGAAGCCACCCGGTAGTGCCCACTGCCCCTGAAACGGCGGGTTCCTTCGGCGGATCAACAGGACATCCCCGTCATCTGCAAAGACGACGACGTCTGCGGTGACCGAGGGGCACTCGAACATCATCTTACAATCCTCCTCTCGAGACGTCAGCGCGTATCCTTTCGAGGGGGGTGAGCGTCGCCATCACGATATTCCCCCTCTCTCTTCGAGCATCCGGTAGAACTCCCCTTCTGTAAGGACCTCTACCCCCTTCTTTCTGGCCTGTTCCAGTTTGGAGCCTGGGGCCTCACCCGCCACCAGGTAATCGGTGTCCCTGCTCAATGAAGATGATACGACCGCGCCGAGCCCCTCCATGAGCCTCTTTACCTTACCGCGGGAATAGCGGCTCAGGCCACCGGTGAAGACGAACCTCTTCCCATCGAAGGCGCCGGCCCTCTTCTTCCACCTGGGCCTCACCCCGCTGTCGAGCAGCCTCTCTACGGTCTTTCTGTTGGAGGCGGAGTTGAAGAACTTCAGGATGGAATCGGCCGCCTCGGGACCTATCTCCGGAATCGACTCGAGTTCCTCCCTTTCCGCCTCCATAATCCCTGCGAGGTCGCCAAAGCGCTCGGCGATGATCCTCGCTATATGCTCTCCAACGAGGGGAATTCCAAGGGCATAAATGAACCTGTTTAGATCCCGTTCCTTGCTCGCCCCTATCGCCTCGACCAGGTTATCGGCCGACTTCTCGGCGAACCTCTCGAGGCCGAGGAGGTCCTCTTTCCGAATAGAATAGATGTCGGCCACCGAGTCCTTTATTATTCCTTCGTGCATGAACATCGATACGGTCTTCTCGCCAAGCCCCTCTATGTCCACTCCCCCCTTCGATGCGTAATGTATTACGGCCCCGAGCAACTGCGCCCGGCAGGAAAGCCCCCCCGTGCACCTGAAGTAGGCGCCCTCCCGAATGACGCCGCTTCCGCAGACCGGACACGCCTCCGGGACCTCGAGCGGCGGCTCCCTCCCGGTCTCGTCCTCCTCTTCGACCCTCTCCACGACATCAGGGATCACGTCCCCCGCCCTCGCCACCCGCACGAGATCCCCCCTGCGGACATCCTTCCTCCGCATCTCGTCGTAATTGTGCAAGGTAGCACGGCTTATGGTCACCCCTCCCACGTTCACGGGCTCAAGGAGGGCGACTGGGGTGAGTATGCCGGTACGTCCCACCTGGACGACTATGTCAGCAACCCTCGTGACCTCCTGTCTTGGAGTGAACTTGTAGGCAATCGCCCACCTGGGGCTCCTCTCCTTCTCGCCGAGGACCTCCCTGAACCTGAGATCATCGACCTTGACGACCACTCCGTCTATCTCGTAGTCGAGGTAATCGCGCTCCTTCTCGGTTCGCTCGTGGTAATCGAAGACACCCTCCATGTCGAGCACCAACTCCACGCGCTCGTTTACACGGAAGCCCCACCGCCTGAACTTGTCCATGGCCTCCATGTGGGTCCCGAAGGCGGCTCCCTCGACGGCCAGGACATCGAAGACAAAGATGTCGAGCGGCCTTTCCGCTGCTACCCTGGGGTCGAGTTGCCTCAGTGTACCGGCCGCCGCGTTTCGAGGGTTGGCGAACGGCTCCTCTCCCCTCTCTACCCTCTCCCTGTTCATGGCCTGGAAGCCGGACCTGGGCATGTAGACCTCCCCCCTGACGGCGAGGAACGGCGGGATTACCTCTTCCTCCATGAGCCTCAACGGGATCGAACGTATAGTCCGCAGGCTCTCCGTGATCTCTTCGCCCATTACACCGTCGCCGCGCGTCGAGCCCCTCACGAGTAGCCCCCCTTCGTAGAGCAATTCCACGGACAGCCCGTCGAACTTGGGCTCGCAGACGTAGGAGACACGGTCGGCCTCAAGGTTTCGCCTGACGAAGTCGTCGAAGTCCAGCACCTTCTTCCCGTCCGTCGTCGAGTCGAGGCTCAACATCGGGCGGGTATGCTCCACCTTGCCCAGTTCCTCGAGGGGCTCCCCACCCACTCGACGCGTTGGAGAATCGGCGGTGACAAGCCATGGATACCGCTCCTCGAGGGTCGCCAGGCGACCAAACAGCCCGTCGTACTCCTCGTCGGCTATCACTGGATCGTCCAGCACGTAGTAGCGATGGTCGTGGTAGTGGATCGCCTCGCGCAAGGCTCGGGCCTCCTCCTCCGCCTCCTCCGGGCTCATCGAGCCCAGGTCCCGGAAAGAAAAGGGCGGCGATATGTAAGTGTTTCCTTCCGCCATGCCGGGGTCGCCTCCCTCCTTGCCGCGTCTCGACGCGCCGCACATCTCACCTCTCCATGGCCTTCAAGAAATCCTCTAACGGCAGTGTGTTCAGGACGTCACGCCCCTCCAGCCAGCCCCTCCTGGCCGTCATGACCCCGTATCGCATCAGTTGCATGTGACCGGCCCTGTGGGCGTCGGTCGATATCACGACCCTGACACCCATCTCCCTGGCCAGCCGGCAGTGCTCGTCCTTGAGGTCTAGCCTGTCCGGGAAGGCATTGACTTCGAGCGCCACGCCATGGGCCTTCGCCGCTGCAATGACCGCCTTCATGTCCACTTCGTAGGGATCGCGCCTGCGGATCAGCCTGCCGGTTGGGTGGGCGAGGATGTTGACATGCGGGTTCTCAAACGCCCTGACGATCCGGGCCGTCTGTTCCCCCGTAGACAGGCCGAAGTGAGAATGGACTGAGACCACGACCAGGTCGAGTCTGCCGAGTATTTCGTCGGGATAGTCGAGGGTACCGTCCTTGAGGATATCCACCTCCATGCCCTTGAGCACCCGGATGCCGTCGATCCTTCGGTCTACCTCCTCCATGGCCGCCACGTGTGCCATCACCTCGTCCTCTGTGAGCCCGCCCGCCTGTGTCTCCGAACGGCTGTGATCCGTGATGGCGATGTACTCGTAGCCTAATTTCCTGGCCTCGAGCGCCATCGTTTCTATACTGTCCGCCCCGTCGCTCGCGGTGGTGTGCATCTGGAGGTCGCCCCTGATGTCCCCGACCTTGACGAGTTCGGGAAGCCCGGGCCCCAGCGCGGCCTCGATCTCCCCCCTATCCTCGCGCAACTCGGGCGGAATCAGGGGCAGGCCGAGTGCCCTGTAGACCCCCTCCTCCATCTTCCCGGCAAGTTTCTCATCGCCCCGGAAGACACCGTACTCGTTGACCTTGAGCCCATCTTTCCTGGCAAGGGCCCTCAGTTTGACGTTGTGGGCCTGGGAGCCGGTGAAATATTGGAGCCCTGCCCCGAAACTCCCCGGCGGCAGCGCCCTGAGGTCCACCTGGATCCCGTTCTTGAGCCTGATCGAAGACTTGGTCCCGCCGTGAGCGATCACCTCCTCGGCGGACTCGTACCCGACGAACAGGTCCATCACGGGCCCGGAGTCTCCCGTCGCCACCAAGATGTCAAGGTCGCCTACGGTCTCGCGTCCACGCCTGTAACTCCCGGTGGGTTCGATGTGGACTGCCCCGGTGGCGGCCCGCAGGTAATGGATGAGGTCCTCCGCGTATTCCTCGGCCTCGGTGTAAAGGAACCTACCCTGCCTTCGCCTGTAACCCTCTATGGACTTGAGGATCTTCTCGGCCATCTTCCGGCCGAACCCATCGAGCGACTCGACCTTCCCTGCGCGGACTGCCTCCTCCAACTGGTCGACCGATTCGACCCCGAGTTCCCGGTAGACGGCAGCGGCCTTCTTGGGCCCAACCCCTTCGAGTTTCATCACATCGGTCAGCGATAGCGGCACCTCGGCCTTCAGTTCCTCCAGGTATCCGAGCCTGCCGGTATCAAGGAGTTCGGTGATCTTTGCGGCCAGGTCCTTCCCGATCCCCTGCAGGCTCGTGAGATCACGACCCTCATCGCAGACCACCTCTGAGAGGGCCTCCGGGAGCGACTCTATCACCTGGGCCGCTCGCCTGTATGCCCGCACGCGGAAGGGGTTCTCCCCCTTGAGATCAAGGAGGGCAGAGATGTCCCTGAATACCCTCGCTACCTCGCTGTTCCTTATTCGCTTCACCTCGAAACCCCTTGCAAGTGAATCGATTTAAGGTTGCAGACACATCCTGGACGGGACGGTTCACAAGTGCCACATTACACTATAAGAATATCGCGAGGCGGAAAGATATGTCAAGCGATTCCGCCGCCTTCTCACCGTTACTCTGTTCGCCTTGACTTGCGGTTCCTAAGGACAATAATATATTACGCTGGTTAGAAGCCGCCTCATGGACCGAATAGGGAAGATCCTAACGGCATACGATCCTCATCCTGGTCCGGGCGGGATAAGTCCCTCCTGGGGACGGGCATCTTCAGGGCCATACCGTGCATGTACGATGCCTTTGGGTACAAAGGCCCACCATTTACAGGTCCCGATATCGACATTGTCCCGGGCCTTTGCAGACACCACCGTCGGGACATCATCCCGCCCGGCACTCATTGATGGAGGTCGTGCATTACCGTGCGAGCCTGCTTGCATAACCGCGCGGTTCACCACGGAACGTCCGCAAAATAACATCCGGGACACCACATTAGGCGAGGCGGCGGTATCCCGAAAGAGGAGGGAGGAAGACACGATGAAAGATCCAGTGATCGCGGCAAAGAAGCCAGATGTAATTGAACTTGAACCTGGAACCTATCACTGGTGCGCATGCGGCCTGTCAAAGAACCAGCCTTACTGCGACGGCTCCCACAAGGGGACGGGGTTCACGCCCGTGGAATTCGTCGTCGAGAAGAAGAAAACGGTTGCCTTGTGCATGTGCAAGCACACGAAAGACGCTCCCTTCTGCGACGGTACTCACTCGCAACTGTGAAGGCATCTAAAAGGACGTACCCCGAAGGGCATCGATTACGGTGCCAGCCGGATGAGGGGCAGCCTGCTCTTAGGCTGGTACCCCAAGAAGACTTTAAGTCGCCCTGAGAGATATCCTTCAGTACATATAAGAAATTCGGGGAAACTCCAGAAGTAAACAATCCCGTTGACCGAACGCTGTACGAATATTATCATTACGAAGGATAAGCGATCATTCTATAAAGTTTAACTTATTAAGTAGATAAACAATTGGTCAAATACTAAAGGCAGGATAATCAAATGAATATGAACGAACGAGTTGAGGCGCTCGTGGGGCTTATAGGTCGCGCATCCACTGTCCTCCCCGGGGATGCGATCAGGGCGCTCGAAGAGGCAAGGAAGAAGGAGGACAACTCCACCGCCGGGCAGGTGCTCGATGTGATACTCGAGAACGTAAGAATGGCCCGTGAGAATTCGACTCCCATATGCCAGGATACGGGCACCCCCCTCTTCTTCGTCACCCACCCACCTACGATGTCGACCAGGGCGCTCGAAGAGGAGATTCGCGAGGCGGTGAGGGAGGCCACCAGAAGGTCATTCCTCAGGCCGAACGCCGTCGACCCCGTGACCGGAAAGAACTCGGGCGACAATACGGGCAGGGGATTCCCGCACGTGGAGTTCACCGAGGCAGAGGATAACAACTTGAGGGTATCGCTCCTGTTGAAGGGAGGCGGGAGCGAGAATGTCGGGGCCCAGTACAAACTACCGGATGGCGGGCTTGAAGCGGGCCGAGACCTGGAGGGGGTGCGACGGTGCGTGATAGACGCGGCCCAGCGAGCACAGGGAAAGGGGTGCGCCCCAGGGGTCCTCGGCGTTTGCATAGGTGGGGATCGAGGCTCCGGATACCTTCATTCCAAGGAAGTCCTCCTGAGACCCATACAGGACAGGAACGACGACCCGGAAATTGCTGCACTGGAGGAGAGGCTCATCGGCGACATTAACTCCCTCGGGATAGGCCCGATGGGGCTGGGCGGCCGTACGACCGTCCTGGGAGTGAAGGTCGGCGTGATCCATCGCCTTCCCGCTTGTTACTTCGTCACGATTTCATACCTCTGCTGGGCTGCCCGCCGCCATACGATGGTCATACGAAGCGGAGAGGCGCAATATGATTGAAATCAGGCTACCCGTTGGGAAGGACGATGTAAGGGGGCTCAAGATAGGTGATGCCGTATCGATTTACGGGGTGATGCTCACCGCCCGGGACGCCGCCCACAAGTTCCTGGTGGAAGAGAGGCCCGAGGAACTCCGGGATATCCTCAACGGGACATTCTTGTACCACTGCGGCCCGATCGTCAGGCGAACGGGCGGAGACTGGGAATTTGTCGCTGCGGGACCCACGACGAGCATACGGGAGGAGCCATACGAGCCATGGGTAATCGAGCACTACGGACTTAGGGGCATAATCGGCAAGGGGGGGATGGGACCGGGCACATTGGAGGCCTGCAGTCATCACGGGTGCGTCTACCTGAGCGCCGTTGGAGGAGCGGCCAGCCTCCTGGCCGGGTCGATCAAGAAGGTATTGAACGTCTATAAACTGGATGAGTTCGGAGTACCCGAGGCGATGTGGCTCATAGAGGCCGAGGGGTTCCCCGCGATTGTCACCATGGACTCGCACGGCGGTAGCCTCCACACCGAGGTCGAGACCGCATCCGCGAAGAGGGCGGAGGAGTTGATTGGGCTTGCAGGCGGACCGGCCTGACACACAATTAGGCCGATTCCTGACGAGATGGAATGACGGAGTATTGGACAAGCCGGGATAACGTCCTACCCGTCATTCCCGCAAGCGAAGCGCGCCGGGAATCGGGCGGCTTCACACGCCGGACTGGCTCTTTCCTCCCCCGGGGTAGAACGCCAGGAAGGTCTCCTCGATATAAGTCTCATCCAACCCGCTCTCCCTGGCGGCCTTGATCACCGCGTCGAGATATTCCACCGACGGCTCCAGGTTATCGTCCACCTCATCGGCAATATAGACTTCCGCTTCAAGGAGGTCGTTGTCCTCCGCCATGGCCAGCACGCGTTCCCGGTGGCAACGCCCCGTACCGGCCCCCTCGAAGACATCCAGCCTGGAGATATTCGAATCGCTGATCTTGTAGAGGATGCCGCGCACCTGATGGCCCGCTGCGGGAACGATATTGGCACATCCCGTCGTGGGCCTGATCGGGGAGACCCGGTTGAAGACAAGGCGGTAGTTCTCGAGGACCCCGAACCTCGCTTCCTTCACGCGGATCGCCCTGTGCAGTTCGAGCCTCCGCCGTTCCATGTTGGTCCCGTAGGCAAAATACCACATCGGGCACCTCCCCTTGCCGGGGGTAACGTTACTTAATTAAACATTAAGGGTTTTTTTGAAGGGATGTCAAGGGATTTAATCACTGGGGCTTCCCCACTTCTTTCAATTGGAAACGAGTATCCTTCAATTACAAGGGGTTTCAAGGATTGGCAGGTGTTACCAGGGCAAGGGGTATTCTTTTCGCTTCCGGGACGTCGGATCGACCCGATCTATCGCTCGGCCTCACTCGCTCCGCAAACTCGACCTGTCGGTCTCAGACAGGTGCTCCGCGTTCCCTTGGGAAACGCTCGGCCTCGCGAAGGCGGGTTCAGACATCGGAAACCGGGGCAACTGCCGCAAGGTCCCCGATCCTCCTTTACGTACGCTCAAAGAAACCCCTTGCCCATTACAAAGGTAAAAATGGGGAAACTCCAGATTTAATCATTACTCCCCTCTCCAACACTGCGCCGCTTGACCTGCCCTGAGAAAATGGTATATTCATAGCGGCACACTGCGTACTCGCCCCACTCTCTACAATTCAATAAATGAGGAGGTACGATCGATGGAGAATCCCATCTTCTCGCCCGTAGGTGAAAAGGAAGTCACCAGGGCGATCATGGAACAGTTTTCCCAACAGTTCCAGGAATACGTGGACAGCGACTGCATCATAATCGGGGCCGGGCCGAGCGGCCTTATGGCCGGGAAAGAACTCGCCTCCATGGGGGTCAAGGTCCTTCTCATCGAGCGAAACAACTACCTGGGAGGCGGCTTCTGGATCGGAGGCTACCTCATGAACAAGGTCACCGTACGATCGCCCGGAGAGAAGATACTCGATGAACTCGGGATTCCATACCGGGAGTACTGTCCCGGGCTGGTCGTGGCCGACGGCCCTCACGCCTGCTCCAAACTGATCGCGGCCGCATGTGATGCGGGCGTCAAGTTCATCAATATGACGAAGTTCGACGACGTCGTCCTGAGAGAGGGCGACCGCGTGGCGGGAGTAGTCATCAACTGGACCCCCATCAGTGCCCTTCCCAGGCAGATTACCTGCGTGGATCCAGTTGCGCTGGAGACCCGGGTCGTGATCGATGCGACCGGCCACGAGGCCTGTGTGGTCAAGCAACTGGAAAAGAGGGGCATACTCAAGACAAGGGGTGAAGGGGGGATGTGGGTCGAGCGGTCGGAGGACCTGATTGTCGAGCATACCGGCGAGGTCCACAACGGCCTGCTCATCTGCGGCATGTCGGTCTGCACGACTTACGGCCTGCCGAGAATGGGCCCCACATTCGGAGGGATGCTGCTGTCGGGAAAGCGAGTCGCCGAAATCACCACTGACATCCTCAACAAATAGCCGGACTTGATCGATCGAGGGCATCTTGAAAGACCCCCCCGAGGCTCGAATCCGCGTGCTTCGCTTGTGGGTAGACGGTTCCCGTGCCAGCGAATATATAAAACCTCTCCAGTCCTCCTTAGAGAACAGTATGGCCGGCATCCCGGTCATCGCCGAGGGGAATATGTGGGAGTCCGCACGGGAGGAATCACTCGAAGAAACGGCCGCCATGATCGCCGGAGGGCGCGTGTTCGACCTGTATAAACAACTCCCCGCCGGCGGGAACAAGCCAATGCGGGGAGAGGTAAACTACGAGGTGCACAGGCTCCAGGGCAAGGTCACCTCTTCTGGTATCCTGTATGACGGCTTCTACCTCTCCACCATATTCGCGGGTGCACTCAGTTTGGAAGCGGGCGCCCTGGACGAAATTTGCCTGGTCCTGACCGACCGTCTCATCGGATCGTTCGACAGGTCGGATCGTCGGTACCATGCGCGCGTGGTAATCTTCGGATATCCTCATGTCATATCCTGCACCGGCGTCGTGGAGGCCCCGGCCCGGCCAAGGGAATACTACCTCATCAGGCAACGTTCCCCCACCGGAGCCCCGGTCCGGACCGAGATCGAAGAGTCGCTAGAGGGAAGGTATATAGATTACGGCGACCCGAGGATCAGCGAGGTACTCAATGGCTATGCCCTCCAGTGCCTGTTCTACCAGGCGACCGGCGAGCCCTTCTGTCCGAAGAAGGAGTGCCGCCTGTACAACGCACACTGGCAGGAAGAAATGATCAACGCCCAACTCGGCGGCCCGGGGGAACTATGCGAGACGCACAGCGCGGTACTGGCGATGATTTGCGGTGGAGAAGAGAAAGACAATTGACCGCCCGGGCCCAAACGGGATAATCTCTTCAGGAGGCATTGACGATGAAGACCAAGAACGAGATCACATGGCTCGGCCACGCGAGTTTCAAGATCAAGAACAACGCCGTCATCTATATCGATCCCTGGAACATCGATGACAACGAAAGGGCTGACTTGATCCTGGTCACCCACGAGCACTTCGATCACCTCTCCCCGGACGATATCGAGAAGGTCCGCGGCAAGGATACGGTAATCGTCACCATACCCCTCTGCGCCCCCCGGATATCTGGCGACGTGAGGGCTATGCGGGCGGGCGATACGATCAAGGTCCATGATGTTGAGATAGAGGCTGTTCCGGCATACAACATCAACAAGAAATTTCACGAGAAATCCTCCGGGCGGGTGGGATTCATTATTACAATGGGGGGAGAAAGGATCTACCACGCCGGCGATTCCGATCTCATCCCAGAGATGGATTCGATAAACGTAGATATCGCACTCCTGCCGGTCGGAGGGGTCTACACGATGAGTCCCGAGGAGGCCGCCAGTGCGGCGAACCGAATCAGGCCGAAACTGGCCATCCCCATGCACTGGGGGAGTTCGGTCGTGGGAAAGAGGGAGGACGCGGAGAAGTTCAAGGACCTCTGTGAAGTCCCCGTGGAGATCAAAGAGCCGGAGCCCAAGGAATAGGGACAGGCCACAGACCGGTAAGGGTATGCACAGGCATGTGCACGTATCGTAAGGACACCCGTGTCCTCCCTTGCGGGCGAAGGGGACCATCATTCATTCCGGGTTGTCCGGGATCACGTGGAGGATAATAGGCGAACAAGGTGTCTTCGTGGAGAGGAATTCCCCGGGTCGCCCTCGCCGGCTTCCTGTCGCTGTTCATGATCGGGGCGATCGAGTTCCTGTTGAAGGTCGACTTCAGCGAGGCCGTGCCGTTCAGCGATCTCATCCAGGTCACCCTGATCGTTGGGATCGGCTATGGCCTTCTGGGCGCGCTCGGTTCCATCCTGATCGGGAGTGTCTTCATCCTGAAGATACGCCGGCCTGGCGGCCTCCAGGCAGATTACCCCCTCTTTCTACTGTGGGCCCTGGTCGCCTTCTCATACATCGGCTACGCGGTCAATACAGGCTGGCTTCGCGGGGTCCCCATTTCCGATCCCTTGAGCATCGCCGTCAGCCTCCTCATCCTGGCCCTTTGCATCGGTCTCTTCACCCTCCTCCACCGCATCGCGGGTCCGCGCGTGCACCGGATCCTCTCCGGCGGATACATGGCGGGAATCCTCATCCTCGCACTCTTGTCACCTTGCCACGCACCGGCGGCCCGTGCGACCACTTTGCCATCTGCAGCCGGCACGGGCGACAATGAGACCACCGGGTGGAATGTTCTACTCATCACCGTCGACACCCTCCGGCCGGACCACCTCGGTTGTTACGGGCACAGGGGTATCAGGACGCCGACCATAGACTCCATCGCCAGGGAGGGTGCCAGATTCGAAGACGTTTTGACGTCGGTCCCGATCACGCTCCCCTCACATGCCTCCATAATGACCGGCCTATATCCGCCTTCTCACGGCATAAGGTTCAATGGTGCATACAGCCTGCCCGATTCTATCGTGACCATGGCGGAGTTACTCCGGGATGCCGGTTATACCACCGGGGCCGTCGTCGGCTCCTACGCGCTCGACTCCATCTTCGGGCTTGACCAGGGGTTCGAGACCTACAACGACAACTATCCCGCCGGAAACGTCCTCAAGTTCAAATATCCCAAACTCTGGCCCTCCCTCTCCCGCCTCCTTGTCACGCGAATCATGGCACGTCTCCTCCCCATGAATTTCTTCTTCAGTGAGCCCCAGAGGCGGGCCGACCAAGTCACCGAAGCGGCCCTCGACTGGCTCCATAAACACAGCCGCGAGCGATTCTTCCTATGGATCCATTACTTCGATCCACACACACCATACGACCCCCCCACGATCCCGGAATTGGGAACCCCTCGCACATCCGTCCCGGACCGCACGCTCATCACGCACAAACCGCCTTATCGCTACTGGTGGGGTGAAGTGGAGTCCCTCGATGAAGTCTACCGGCGCTACGACGGTGAGATAGAGTTCACTGATTACTGGCTCAAGCGAGTCATGGAGGAACTCGACAGGCAGGGGATAAGAAACCACACACTGATCGTCTTCACTGCCGACCACGGCGAGTGCCTCTGGGAACACGACCTGCCTGGACATGGTGACTCCATCTTCGACTCAGAACTCAGAGTGCCCCTGATAATCTCCCTCCCCGCAGTCCTGCCCACAGGTCTCAGGATCGATCAACAGGTCGAGTTGGTCGACATCCTCCCGACGATCCTCGACATCCTCGGCCTCCCCATCCCTCAACAGGTCCAGGGGATAAGCCTGAAGGGCCTCATGGACGGGAAGGAGGCCCCCGGGTCCCGGCCGGCCTACTGCGAGACGCTCTGGCCCCGTGATCCCGGCAAACGACGCAAGGGAATAAGAGAAGGCGGCTGGAAGTATATAACAGGCCTATCGGGCGACCCTCAATACCTTTACAACCTCGCGGATGACCCTCACGAACTCAGGGACCTCTCCGTCGAGAGGCCGGATCTCGTTGAGGCGTTTAACGCCCAACTGGAATCGATCAGCGGCCGCATGGGCGGTCAGGAAGGGCCCCCACCCGAGATGGACGAGACCGTCAAGGCCCGGCTCAAGGCGTTGGGGTACGTGCGATAGGCAAACTGAAAAGGAGAAGACATGAATCGACACTTGATCTTCCTGATCCTGTTGATTGCCCCACTTTCCCTCCCGGTATGTTCGAAGGCGTCGAGAGACCGCGGAGAGGCGAAATCCACGGAAACAGCCGCCGGCAGTCCCGGGAACGCCACGCCCATGCCCGCATTCGTCCTAAAGGACCTCGACGGCAAGGAAGTCAAATTGGAAGACTACAGGGGCAAGGTCCTCATGGTCAACTTCTGGGCGACATGGTGCGGCCCCTGCATCAGCGAGATCCCCACACTAAACGAAATATACAGGCAATACAAGAACAAGGGGTTTGAACTCCTGGCCGTCGCCTCCCAGTCTGGAGATGCCGCCGCAATCCGCGGCAAGGTCAAACAACTTGGGATCAAGTATCCTGTCCTGGTGGGAGACACCGACGTCCTTGAGAAGTATCACGTCTTCGCCTTTCCTACCGACTATATCGCCGACCGCAAGGGCATTATCCGCAGGCAATTCCTCGGTGCTCCGCCCGGCAAGAAAGGGCAGATCACCGCGACCCTCGACGAACTGCTTGCGGAGTGATCGCCTCTCGGCCGACAGGCCTCATCATGAGGTCGGTCACCATTTCTTCGTGACGGATATCCCTCCCGGCCCGGGAGACAACCGCCATGCATGCAGGACACGCTCTATCCTGTTCCGGTCCCTACGATGTCGATGTACCCGGACGACCAGGTCGCCGGTGAAGTATCCCGCGCTGAGGCCAAGTACCACGTTCCAGACATAATGCCTGTTGCTCCTTACCCTCGATATCCCCACCATCAGCGGAGACCCGTAGAGTATACCCTTGCCAAGGCACTTGAAGATCGTCACGGACGTCTGGTCGTCTTCGGACAGCGTCAGGTACTGGCTTTCCAGGGGCCTGACAATAGACGAAGAGATTGCAGCGTGCCCGGAGACGCCGTGTCCGCCTATCTGGAAGAACCTAAGGTTCCCGCCGTCAGAGGGGCGCCTCTCGGAAAAGATAAACTGACCTAAGAGCGTGGGGATACCTGTGAAGACCAGGGACTCGACGAGCATCGTGCCGGTCTCTACCTCCCGCCTGCTTCCCCCGATCAGCCCCCCAAGCAGGAACATGCCAGAGATCGCGGGCACAATCAGGTGACCGCCGAGCGGCTCCAAGTGGGTGTACAGGGCGTCCCGGTCCACGAATGCGAACGAGTCACCCTCCTTGCCAGAGACAAACTCTTGGACCTCCTCCTTCCGCCAGGCGAGGGGGACTGTCACCCCCGCTATGATAAGGGCCGTAGAATGCCTCTTCCAGTGCCATGGGAACATGGAGAGGAAGATTTCCCTCGAATCGGGAATGGCGTGCCTCAAGGTATCATGGATGATGCCAGGGGATTGCGGCCGCCCGGGCGATAACGAGCGTGTGTCGGTTACGGGAAGACCCCTTCCCTGATAAAGGGGATGGGTCCCGCACCCGCCCGTGGCCGGATAGAGTAGACCTGCATTCAGTAGGATAGAGAGCGAAACTACCAAAGACCCCCCGGCAATTCCCCTCAATTGCCATTGCCCCCGCTGAAGTCCACCTTCGGCACCTCCTTGGCGCCCTCGGCCGCCTCGAAATAGACGTCTTCGGGCGTGAAGCCGAAGATGCCTCCGATGAAGTTATTGGGGAACTGCCTCACGTAAGTATTGTACGCACGGACGCTCTCGTTGTAGTTCCTACGCTCCACGGCTATCCTGTTCTCAGTCCCCGCAAGTTCGTCCTGGAGACGGATAAATGTCTTGTCGGCCTTGAGTTGCGGGTAATTCTCTACGATCATGAGGAGCCTTGAAAGGGCCCCTTCCATGGCCCGGTTTGCCTCCACCGTCTCGGAGACGTTGCTCGCCCCGGCCAGTTTGGCTCGCGCTTGGGCGACATTCTCGAAGATCTCTTTCTCATGGGAGGCGTAACCCTTGACGGTATTTACCAGGTTGGGGATAAGGTCGTTTCTCCGCTGCAGGACGTTTTCGACCTGGGACCACCTGGCGTCGATGTTTTCCTTGAGGCTTACCATGTTGTTGTATCGAGAGACGCACGATCCACCGAAGATGAGGAGGATCAGCACCAAGACTCCTACGGTGATCAGCAGGCCCTTTTTCATGTCTCTTCCCTCGTCTGCCTATTGTCCATGTTCTTCCAGCAGGGTATCGACCCGACCGGCGACCTCCTCGAGCACCTGGAGATAGTCCCCGAACAGTACGCGCAACGGATCTCCCTTAATCTCCACCTTCCCCTCTTTCAGGTCAAGGACTTTTTCCAATACGCCGAGATCCAACTTCATGGTCCCGGTTATCTCCCCGATGACATCCCTTTGTCCCATCGGGACCTCATCCATTAGGAGACGGAGCGTCCCGCGGAAGAGTGCGATAAAGGTTGAGATGGAGCGGGCCATGAGTCCCCTGAGATCCTCATCCTTCTTCCGCAGGAGCAGGTACTGCTCCCTCAGGCGGATGATCTTCCCCTTTATCTCGTGCTCACACTGGAGCCGGAGGTTCCGGTCATCAACCTCCAGGTCGGTGAAGGGGTCCTCCCCGAAGAGGATACGGTGGCTATCCCGGATGTCGAGAAACTCCATCGGGAATACGTCTGCAGACGTCCTGATCTCATCGAGCGCCATGATGAGAGGCGGGGGATCGCCTTTCTTGCACCACCTCACCACGAAGGGTGAGATCCTAGTGAGTTCCTCCAAGCGGATCCTGTCCAGCACGATCAGG
The DNA here is from genome assembly GCA_964573995.1 of uncultured Gemmatimonadota bacterium. Taxonomy (GTDB): domain Bacteria; phylum Gemmatimonadota; class CAZMKB01; order CAZMKB01; family CAZNLH01; genus CAZNLH01. The sequence goes on along the minus strand of CAZNLH010000025.1, from coordinate 244 downwards.
GTGTTGAGATCGGAGTACCTCTCAACGAAATCACCCGTGGCGCCTGAACCATAGAGGATCACGCTCTTTAGGCCTTCGCCCCATACCTCCCTGCCCTTCTCTACCAGGCCATTAAGCCTCTTTTCCTTGCCTTTACCTTCCATCTATCACGTACCTCCTATGATCCATCCTCCTGCAACGAGGGAGGTTCCGCTCGCTATCCATTTTCAATCCCACTTTCCTCCCACTCACCAACCCCGCGACG
>CAZNLH010000024.1:0-37694 GCA_964573995.1 uncultured Gemmatimonadota bacterium | reverse complement strand
GTAATACAGGGGTATCACGCAGAGTAACCTGGAGGAAAATCGTGCGAATTCTGGTGGTGGAGGATGACCAAAGGATCGCCTCTTTTATCTCCAAGGGGTTGAGAGAGGCCGGGTTCGCCGTCGACGTCGCCGAAGACGGAGGTGTCGGCTTGGATTTGGCCTCGACGGTCCCATACGACGCGGCGGTTATCGACATCATGCTCCCGAAACTGGACGGCGTGAGCCTGATCGAGGCCCTCCGGCGGGCACACATCAATACCCCCATGATAATCCTTAGCGCGAAGCACTCGGTCGACGACCGTGTCCGTGGTCTCCAGGCAGGCGGCGATGACTACCTGACCAAGCCCTTCGCCTTCACCGAACTGCTGGCACGTATCCAGGCGCTGATCCGCAGGGCGACGGGCACTGCGGAGCCAACCCGCCTGGCCGTCGGCGACGTCTCGATGGATATCCTGAAAAGAGAGGTCTGCCGGGCCGGGGAGAGGATCGAACTCCAACCCCGGGAGTTTTCCCTCCTTGAATACCTGATGCGTAACGCCGGCCGAGTTGTTTCCAAGGCGATGATCTTGGAACATGTATATGACTACAACTTCGATCCCCAAACAAATGTTGTGGACGTGTTGGTGTGCAGGCTGCGTAATAAATTAGATAAGGGATTCGAATCGAAGTACCTCCACACAATTCGGGGTGTCGGGTATGTCCTCAAGGGCGGCTGATCTCGGATAGAGTCTGGCGGAATCACACAGGAAGTTGAGAAGCCGATCGGGCCGTGACTTTTCTCTCTACGGATAGATGTACCCCCTCTATGTAAACGTTACAAGCGGCTGAGTTGCCGCTCGGGATTCAACCGATTCCCAGCGCGCGAAGCCTGCCTGCCTTGCACGGGGCCTTCGGGAATAACAATAATGGTCATTCCGGCTTGACACATCACAACTTATCAGGTATTATCAAATCTAAGATTTGTAAGTGTCCCCCACTTTGTTCACTGGTCAATGCGCGCTCACTTTTTCCAGCACGTAGCATTCGAGGGGCCGGGATGCATCGAACCGTGGCTACTCGCGGCCGGCTTCGAGGTAACGCGTACTCGCTTCTTCGAGTCGACGAGATTACCCTCGCCCGATGAGATTGATCTCTTGGCGATTCTGGGGGGACCCATGAGCGTCAACGACGAGGCGGAATTTCCCTGGCTCGTTGAAGAGATGCGGTTCGTTCATGGATTCATGAGGACCAGGAAACCCGTCTTGGGCATCTGCCTCGGTGCTCAACTGATAGCGGGTGCAATGGGGGCCAGAGTGTATCGACATCGCACCGCGGAGATCGGCTGGTTCCCCGTCAAGTCGGTCTCCCCGGCCGGCGGATCGACCTTCCATTTCCCCCCATCCTTTGAGGCCTTCCAATGGCACGGCGAGACATTCGACATGCCCACCGGGGCGGTCTGCCTGGCAAGTAGCAAGGCGTGTCAAAACCAGGCCTTCCAGGTCGGGCGGGCGGTCGTCGGCCTTCAGTTTCACCTGGAGACGACGCCGCAGGCTGCACGGGATATAGTTGCACATTGCATCGGGGACCTAAAGCCGTCGAGGTACGTCCAGTCCGAGGATGCCATTCTCGCCGCCTCGCCAGAGAAGTACCGGAGGATTAATGACTTGATGGGAGAGGCGCTTTCGTACCTGGTCGGCGCCGACGGGTGACCTGGCCGCTCGGCTGGACTGCTTCTGTATCCTTGAAACGGGAACTTCCACCCCGAGTTGCGAGGGAAGGGATCATGCCAGGACCTGTTCGAGTGAAATCCCTAAGGGATCTTTTCGCGCTGGAGCACAACATCGTCGTCCTGCTCGGCGCCCTGCTGGTAATCGGGATGGGCGAGGAACTCTGGGTCCGTTTCATGCCGAAGTACCTCGAGGCACTGGGGGCGGGCGCAGTTGCCATAGGCGCTTACGGTTCGTTCAAGCGGGTCGTGGACACCCTGTACCAGTATCCGGGAGGCTGGCTTGCCGACAGGCTGGGGCGCAGGCGGGCGCTCACCATGTTCAACGTCGTCGCGGCCACGGGGTACCTGCTCTATCTGTTGACCTCCCGGTGGGAACTGGTGATTGCAGGCGCCTTGCTCGTGATGGCGTGGAGCAGCATGTCGCAGCCTGCGATCTTCGCGCTCATCGGGGATACGCTCGGGAGATCCAGGCGAGCGATGGGATTCAGCATCCAGTCGATCTGGAAGCGGGTGCCGATCGTGATCGCCCCTGTCCTGGGTGGCTACCTGCTGGCGCGGCTCGGCCTCGTGCCAGGCATGCGCGTAGGCTTCGCTGTGGCCCTGCTGTTCGCGCTCGTGGCCATCTATCTGCAGTCCCATTTCTACCGTGACATGGCACTCCCACGAGACTCGAAAAGGGCGCAACTACATCTCGTCTGGCGCCTGATGCCCGGGTCGTTGAGGCGGTTGCTGCTGGCCGAGTGCCTCGTGCGTTTCGGCTCCAATATGGCGGCGATCTACGTCGTGCTATGGGTAATCAACGTGCATGGGAAGACGCCCCTCGAATTCGGCGCGCTCACCTCGCTGCAGATGGCCGTGGCGATCGCGGGATACCTGCCCGCGGCCTACCTGGCGGACCGCTGGGGGAGGCAGCCCTTCATCCTGGCGACCTTCGGCCTTTTCGCACTCTTTCCCCTGAGCCTGGTCGCCCTTCCGCCGGGGTGGCTCTTCGTGGCCTTCGTCGTGGCTGGGCTCAGAGAGATTGGAGAGCCCGCCAGGAAGGCCCGGATCGTCGACCTGGCGGAGGAGGCCCACCGCGGACGCGTAGTGGGCCTATATTACTTGGTCCGGGGCCTGGCCGTGATACCCGCACCGCTCCTCGGGGGCCTGCTGTGGCAATACGGTCACTCTTGGCCCTTCATCCTTGGCGGTATCGCCTCGGCTTCGGGGCTCTGCCTGTATGCCGCGAGCCCGCAGCCCTCTGAGAAGACGGCCTGAGCCTGAGCGACGTAGGCAGGCAATATATGGCGAGTGAATCTTTGCATCTGATCATTTCAGCCGAGTTCCATGATGCAGGTGAAATCGGCCGTTGAGTAAAAGGAGAGGAGGTCCGAAATGAGACCCGAATATTTTTGGATGGGCGGGATGTGGATATTCCCCATCCTGATGATAGTTGTGGTGTTGCTCGTCGTTTATCTCATATTCGGGAGGAGGAACCCCAGTCCGCCGTGGTATGGCCCTGATCCATACCGGGGTATCTCCAAGGATTCGGAGTCTGCATTGGATATACTGAAAAAGAGATATGCCAGTGGCGAAATTAGCAAGGAGGAATTTGAACGGATGAAAAGAGATATTCTCTAAAGGGGATGAAGACGATGGATGCAGGTATGGACAAAGAATATCCGGGCAAGCAGGTATAACACTGGCAGGATGCGTTCCCAAGCCGGAAATCGATGAGTTCGAGAAAGCAGTTTACTGTGACCCTGCGAAAGGAAGAGGGATTCTCAGATCAATTAGGGCGGGAGAGAGAATAAAACAGCTTTATTGTGACGACTCTTCCTCCTCACAGCAGCACGGGTTATGAGCGGTCAGTCGGATACGTCTTGAAGAGCGGCCGACGGCGGTGATATACCTTTCCACGATGTAATACTCCAGAAACCCTCCGGTAATGTCCTGCTATTATCTTAAGACACGAGTATATCGTCCATTATGTTTCCACCAGGCATTTATGCGACCGGACGACCGGAGGGAGAGATGCCTGATGAGATGGGGATGGGTTCCCGTCGAATCACTCCTTCCAACGTGGGCAAGATCTTCGCGGGGCCGGGCTTGCAACCCGTCCCCGCTTCGAGTGAAACTGATTATCTCATCTGGGCGTTAGATTCGAGACAGCAATCAATCCTCGATGGATTTCACTAACAATCATGAGAAAGACACTTCTTATTATCATGATCTCATCGGGTGGGCTCTTCGGTTGTGCTACCTACCACCAGAGGCCATTGGATCGATCGGCGCTGGAATCGGGGCTCAGGCCGCCTTCCATGGAGGAGATTCGTATCGAGGCGGAAAAGATCAAACATCCTATCCTAAAACCGATCAACATCGACTTTCGGGACGGAGTTTCTCCTGAGGAAGCCGCCATCATTGCCGTGTTGGCTAACCCCAGTCTCGTTGCTGCGCGGGACCAGAGAGGAATTGCGACTGCACAACTCCTTCAAGCAGGGATCCTCCCCAATCCTCAGTTGTCCTATAGCATGGATGTGCCGACTGGAGGCAGCACACAGGAGACGGTTAATGGCCTTGGCTTAGGTATTGACTTGGATATTACTGACCTCCTCACTCGGGGTGAAAGACTCGACGCCGCCCGGGCCTATGGGGCATCCGTGGACCTGGATATTGCCTGGCAGGAATGGCAGGTGGCTCAGGCAGCCAAACTTCACGTGTACCGGCTTGTCTTTCTTGATAGAGAACTGGGAGTGGCACACGAGGAGCAGGATGGGCTTCGGAAGAACCTTGAGGCCATCAAACAGGCTGTTAATCTCGGTGACATGACGGTCATCGACCTAAGTGCCGCCAAGGCAGCCCTTCAAGAGGCTCACGCCTCCATACTCACACTCGATCAACAGCATGAACAAGAACGACTGGAATTAAATCAAGCCCTTGGGATTCCTCCACAGCAGAGCATTACCCTCCAAAGTGATATCAAGCCTCCTTCTCCGAAAACTCTCCCATCCCTGGAGAGCATTATTAACGGCATAGAGGAAAGAAGGCTCGATCTCCTGGCGCTCCGCATGGGCTATGAAAGCCAGGAGGCTCGACTCAGGGAAGCGGTTCGTGCCCAGTTTCCAAGAATCAATCTCGGATTCGCCCGTCTACGCGACACCGGCAACGTGGTAACGACCGGTTTCAGCATCACCCTGGATATGCCGTTTTTCGACCACAACCAGGGCCGGATCGCGATCGAGCGGGCAAGCCGGAAACAACTCTTCGATGAGTACCTGACACGACTCTCCGATGCGCGCTCCGAGTCGGCGCATATTCTCGCCGATATGAAGTCGACCAAGGAACAGATCGAGGCGGCCATGCGTTCGGTGAAGACGCTCAATAGACTGGTGCAAACATACCACAGGGCGCTGCTCGAGGGCAACGCCGACATTTTGAATTACTACAATACGCGCAGGGATTTGATGGAAAAGCGAGTCGAAGTCCTCAAACTGAAGCAGAACCTGGCAGACATGACGATAGCCCTTGAAATTGCCGCCGGAAGGACCATTGGATGAACTCGCGGAAGAGAGAGATCAAAATGAGACATTGGCCAAGAATTATCATTGCCATATCAGTGGTGGTGGCCACGCTTGCCTGCGCTCACTGGTGGTTTTCTCCAGCCGGAAAGCCAGCGGAACGTGATACACTGAACGGTGTGGAGAGGGGCGCTGACGAGGCACAAGCACCGGTAGCCTTCGTGAAGACCAGCACGGTCCGAGAAGGAAGTGTCACAGAAACAATCACGGCGTATGGAACGATCGTGCCCGCTCCAGGGGCGTTACAGACTGTCTCTGTCCCATTTGAAAGCCAGGTTCGCCGCATTATGGTCAGCAGTGGACAGAGGATTTCCAGAGGAGAAGTCCTCCTTGAGATTGAACCCAGCCCGGATACCAACCTCCAGGTTGAACAGGCACACAATCGCTACGACTTGGCAGAACAAAACCTTCAACACATAAAACAACGCTTCGATCTGAAATTGGCCACTAACGATCAATTGATACAGGCAAGGCAGACGTTTCAACAGGCAAAACTGCATCTCGAGAGCCTCGAGGGAAGAGGTGTTGATGGTCCACGAGAAATAAAAGCGGACGTCGATGGCTTGATAAACCATGTCGACGTCCAGGAGGGATCGATCGTCGCCCCTGGAAGCCCACTTGTTGAGATCGTCGCCCAGAATCGTCTTGAGGCCAGGCTGGGAGTCGAACCGGAAGAGATAAACCAGGTTCGCCCGGACCAGACGGTGCGTTTGACCCCTGTGAATTTGCCTGGATCAGACCCCGTCAGCGGCAGAATCCGCAAGGTCTCGCGTTCCGTTGATACCGCAGAGCGTCTGGTCGATGTCTTCGTATCGTTCCCGGCCTCATCCCGCTTTCTCCTTGGCGAGTACGTTCAAGGCAAACTGATCGTTGCCTCTTCCCAGGGACTTATAGTGCCAAGGTCAGCCATCCTTCTGAAAGGAGGACATCACGTCCTCTTCACAGTCAAGAATGATCGTGCGGTCGAGAACGCCGTCCGTATCGGCCTGGAAAATGAGGAGGAGGTTGAGGTATTGGGCAGTGCCCTCCAAGAAGGGGATGTGGTGGTAGTCCTGGGGAATTATGAACTCGATGACGGCATGGCGATTGAGCAAGAAGTTTCTCCATGACGATTCCAAGATGGATTCAGGGCCACCGCCGCTCGATCCTCTTCCTCTTCTCTGTGCTCGCCCTGGGAGGCATTGCCAGTAGCCTGAGCCTTCCAGTCGCGCTCTTCCCACATGTCGATTTCCCCCGGGTCGTCGTAAGCATTGACGCGGGTGATCGTTCTGCGGAACGCATGGCTATTGAGGTGACTTGGCCGGTTGAGGAGGCCGTTCGGGCAGTCCCCGGGGTCGTCAATATTCGTTCCACTACCAGCCGAGGCAGTGCCGAGATCTCCATAAATTTTAAATGGGGCCTCGACATGATCTCGGCCATGTTGCAGGTAGAATCGGCAATCAACCAGGTGCTCCCCTCCCTCCCTTTGGGAACCGCGTTCAGCGCGCGCAGGATGGACACCACCGTCTTCCCCGTTCTGGCTTACGCCCTGACCTCTGACACCCGTTCTCTGGTCGAGTTGCGGGACCTTGCCCTCTACCAGTTGCGGCCCATACTCTCCACCGTACAGGGCGTTGCCCGGGTCGGTGTCCAGGGCGGTGCCCGGGCAGAATACCGTGTGACGGTCGACCCTGCACGACTGGCCGCCGTCGGCCTCTCCCTCTCCGACGTCGCCTCGGCACTTTCCGCCACCAACGTGATTACGGCCGTGGGCCGCCTGGAGGACCATTATAAGCTCTACCTGCTGATGTCCGACACAAGGCTTCAAGGGATTGACCAAATTAAACGGACGGTGCTGCGTTCAGGTAAGATGGGAGTGGTCCTCCTGGACGATGTTGCGATGGTGAGCCAGGATACCTCTCCCCAGTGGACGCGAGTCACCGCCGACGGGCACGATGCAGTGATCCTTCAGGTGTACCAGCAGCCCGGCGGCAACACCGTCCGGATCGACCGTGAACTGAAGGCAAAACTGGCCGGGTTTCATGAACAAATACCCAAGGACGTCAAGATTTCCAACTGGTATGACCAGAGCGAATTGATCCTTGCGTCTGCAGGAAGTGTCCGCGATGCAGTCATCATCGGAGTTGTGCTGGCGGCCATCATCCTGCTTGTCTTTCTTCGCAACCTGAAGGTGACTTTCATAGCAATGGTCACCGTGCCATGTGTGCTTGCCGCGACGATTCTCTTGCTCTTCGTGCTTCACCAGAGTTTCAACATCATGACTCTCGGCGGCATGGCCGCAGCCGTGGCGCTCATCATCGACGACACGATAGTCATGGTGGAGCACATCATTAGGCGGCTCCGAGATGGTGCGGGCCCACATCATCAGAGGGTGATGTCCGCCGCGAGAGAGTTTACGAAGCCGCTGGTGGGGTCCTCTGCTTCGACAATCATTATTTTCGCACCACTGGCCTTTCTTTCCGGCGTAACGGGGGCCTTTTTCAAGGCCCTCTCCTTGACCATGGCAGCCAGTCTGTTGATTTCTTTCTTCATCGCCTGGCTGGCGGTGCCGCTCCTTGCGGATCACCTCCTTGGACCGGAAGATGCCGAACAGGAGGAAGGTGGTATCATCACCACGGCCATACACCGGGTTTATACTTCCGTGATGCGGCGCGTTCTGGCTCGCCCCCGATGGGTGCTCATCGTCATCCTACCCCTCCTCCTAATGGGCTGGATGGCTTACCAGCGGGTAGGTTCAGGGTTCATGCCCAAAATGGACGAAGGAGGGTTTGTTCTCGATTACAGGACTGACCCAGGGACATCTCTCACCGAGACCGATCGACTTCTGCGCCAGGTGGAGGCAATACTCAAGGCCACTCCAGAGGTAGAGACCTGCTCCCGGCGTACCGGCCTTGCGCTTGGCGGAACCCTGACCGAGGCCAACGAGGGAGATTTCTTTGTCCGCCTGAAGCCGTTTCCGCGCAGGCCCATCGAGGCGGTCATGGATGACGTGCGCCGTCGCGTGGAGCGGTCTGTTCCGGGGCTGGATATCGAGATGGCCCAGTTGATGGAAGACCTTATCGGAGATCTCACAGCCGTCCCGCAACCTATCGAGATCAAACTCTATTCGGACGATGGCGACCTGCTCGGGAAACTGGGCCCGAGGGTCGCCGAGGCCATCTCAGGCGTCCGAGGCGTCGTCGATGTGCGTGATGGGATCGTGCTGGCGGGAGACGCCCTGAATATCCAGGTGGATCGGGTAAAGGCATCTCTGGAAGGAGTCGATCCCGAATCCGTGACACAGATGCTGGACGACTACATGACCGGTGTTGTGACGACCCGGATACAGCGCGGCCCGAAGATGGTAGGGGTGCGCGTCTGGATTCCGGAGGGTGAACGGGAATCCGCCAGGAGCATCGGAGATCTGCTGCTGCGTGCCCCCGACGGGCATCTCTTCCCGCTCCGTCGGATTGCTTCCATTTCCGTGCTGACGGGACAACCCCAGATCACGCGCGATGATCTAAAGCGGATGATCGCCGTAACCGGGAGGATCAGTGGCCGTGACATGGGCTCGGTCATCCGCGAGGTGAGGGCGGTTCTCGACCAACAGGGTCTATCCGCGCAGGGAGTCTATTACACCTTGGGCGGCCTGTATGCGCAACAGCAGATTGCCTTCTCCGGCCTGATAGCGGTCTTCATATCTGCCATACTGCTCATTTTCTTCCTCCTCCTCTTTCTCTACGAGAGTTTCCGCGTGGCCCTCGCGATCCTGGCCACCCCGCTCGTGGCCATGGCTGCCGTTTTCATCGGTCTGTGGGTGACCGGGACGGAGATCAACATTTCCTCGATGATGGGGATGACTATGATCGTTGGAATTGTCACGGAAGTGGACATCTTTTACTTCTCGGAGTATCACACGTTGCCTAAGTCCATCTGCGGGGTGGAAGCGCTGATTACCGCCGGAAGGAACAGGATGCGCCCCATCGCTATGACCACCCTGGCCGCTATCTTGGCGCTCCTGCCCCTGGCCCTCGGCATCGGGCAGGGGGCGGCCATGCAGCAGCCCCTGGCCATCGCAATCGTCTTCGGACTGGCCGTGCAATTGCCCCTTGCCCTGATCCTGCTGCCGGTTCTCTTGAACCTGCTCGGGTACGTGAAGGCAGAGGAACGTTGATCCCGTCTATTCGATTGGCCAATCGGCGTGGCTGTCCTGACGGGGATCAAGAGCCAAATGAAAGGTCGTTTTCAAGCGAAATCAGGAGGGGTGTGTACAAGACCCGGGAGTACGAGGCAGGATAACAGTGAAAGTGCTCCCCTTGCCCGGGTGACTCTTCACGGAGATGTCTCCTCCGTGTGCCCGGACGAACGTCCTGGCAAGTGTCAATCCGAGGCCGTTCCCGGGCTGGGAACGGCTTCGATCCTGCCGGAAGAAACGCTCGAAGATATGTTCTAAGTCTCCTTCGGCGATGCCGATGCCGGAATCGGCAATTGAGACCATCACGTGTGATCGATCCCCTTTTGCCGTAATCAGTACCCTTCCCCCTTCGGGAGTATACTTGAGGGCATTGTCCAGGAGGTTGGCCATGACGCGCTGGAGACGGGGAAGATCACCATGGACGATCAACTTTTCAGATGGGACTTCGATTTCGAGGTGAATGCCTTCATCTTCTGCAACCGGCAGGAACAGTTCGTATACATCCTTAACGATATCCAACATATCCAGGGGATTCATCGATAGGGCTGCTATGCCTGATTCTGTCTCCGCAATCTCCAGCATGGTATTGATCATCCCCACAAGACGATCGCTCTCCTCGATGACCATAACTGCCATATCTCGGTACTCGCCAATGTGCTGTTCGCCGGTTATGCTCGCCTCGGCAATACCTCGCATTCGTGATAATGGGCTACGTAAATCGTGAGCAATATTGTTAGTAACTTCCTTCAGTTCGGAGACCAGCACCTGGATCCGCTCCAGCATGTTGTTGAATGCCCTTGCCAGGCTGTCGATCTCTTCGCCCTCGTTTGCCAGGGGGACACGATGCGTTAGGTCACCCCCCGCGATGCGGGTCGCCGTCTCGGTTACCCGTTCAACTCCCGACATCGCCCTCCGGGTCAGAAACCACGCCACGATAACGCCGCTGGCCGCCAGCAACATGATAACTGTACCGAAGATCTGTATATACTTCGCCATCAACTTTTGATCTTCCCTGAGCGTATATCCAATCTGGAGGATATTGCCGCCGGTGATCTTCTTGAAAAGTACTCGGGCTTTATCTGGGTGGCTGGGAAGATTCAGCGTCTTGAATACTCTTGTATTGTCTAATACCTCGGCCGTGAAAGTATCGAGTCCCTTCCATCTGCTGAGATCGGAGGAGGCGAGCACGGTCATGTGGGGAGACAGGAGCCGAAAAAAGACTCTTCCAAGTCCCTCAGACTCAGCTTCGATCTTGAAGTCGGACTGCAAGGCATCGAGGCCCTCCTTCCTGTAGATTGTCTCAAACTCGTCTGCACTGTTGAGCAGTGATTCATCCACGCGGTGTTGAAGGCTGTGGGTCAGTGTGAAATAGGCGAACAGGAAGACAACTATGGAAGACATTACGAACAGGACCGCATACCAGAGCACGAGGCGGAAGGTGACCGTTCGGAACATACCACTCTCTTTCGTTGAATTCATAATTGGTGTCTCAGTCGGTATAAGCAATCTTAAGACGAACCTAACAGAATATCAATCCCAATGATCTTTGTATTCCAATGGATCAAGGGTCATAACTACGGGGTGATTGCATCTTGTTCGGAATCGTAACGAAAAAGGATAATGAAATAATTAGGGTCAAGACATGGCGGCCGGAGGCGGTCTTCACCGTCGGGGACGACAATTACCCCGATGGATCCGGGTCGACGATCGATGAGAATATCGGCTGGTATTACGGGGAGTTCATCGGGAATTATGTCGGAAAGTACGGACGGGGAGTGGACAGGAACCGTTTTTATCCTGCCCTGGGGAACCACGATTGGGTTTCGGATGGAGCAAGACCTTACCTGCGATACTTTCATCTCCATGGAAACGAGCGGTACTACGACGTCGCCCTCGGTCCGGTTCACGTGTTCATCCTCGACAGCGATCCATCCGAGCCGGACGGGATCGGGGCCGACTCGCTGCAGGCCCGGTGGCTGCGCCAGGGTCTGGCCCGCGCGAAAGAGCCGTGGAAGATCGTGCTGTTCCACCACCCGCCCTATTCCTCCGGCAAACATGGCTCTTCACGCTGGATGCAATGGCCCTTCCGGGAGTGGGGGGCCACCGCGGTGATCTCATGGCGCGATCACGATTACGAGAGGCTCGAGATCGACGGCTTCCCCTTCTTCGTGAACGGGCTCGGCGGTGGACATCGGCGATCCATCGGCAAGCCGATCGACGGGAGCGTCGTTCGATTCGCCTCTGACCACGGCGCCATGCAGATCGACGCGTCGGAAGATTGGATCGTATTCCAGTTCATCACAACAAAGGGGCAGGTCATCGATACGCTCACCCTGCCTCCTGGGTAGCCTCAAGAGTGATTGGTCAGTGGTGCGAGTATATTCCGCACTACGACAGGGAGAACCGGGGGCCGCCCATTCCTGCATCTCCGCGTGATGTCACAACAGGGACATTATCGAGCGAACTTCACCCACCAGTGATTGTCTTGGCGCTTGATCCTCCTGAACTTGACTTACTACCGACCGGGTGCTATCATCAGTGATAGAACCACGAAAACGGGGAGGTCTCTGATCCTGCAGTGCCGGCCGATCTTCCTGCCGGTTCCACTCAACTGCAGGCCGGGATCAAACCCCGATTGAAGGAGGTATTACATGTCCCTGCGTATGGCCATATTACTCGTTGTCCCGAGCGTTGTCCTCTTTACCATGGATGTGAGACCTGCCGGGGCCGCTAGGCCTGAATTCCCTGCCGTAAATGCGAGTTCCGCCATGCCGGCCTCTCCCTACGGAGATCCCGGCACGGGCCTATCCTTCCTGGATCACCTGAGGATCGAGGCGCGTGTCAATACATTCACGGAAAACCGCCAGCAGGACCAGGGCCTCGCCGTAGACCGCGAGGGGCGGATCCTGGTCGCCTGGGGGAGCCGCCGGCAGGAGTTCGGGACCTATGGCGTCTTTGCGCAATTCCTCGATCCACTGGGCCGCGCGCTGGGGACTGAGATCCACGTAAATACCACCCTCCCAGGTTTCCAGGGAAAGCCTTCGGTGGCCTTCGCCCGGGACGGATCGGCCTGGATCGCCTGGGTCTCCTCCGGCCAGGATGGCCAGTACGGGGGGATCTACATGCGCCGTCTCGTCCTCCGGAGAAAGAAGGACGGGACCGGAAGGGAATACACCACCCTCGTCCCTGACGGGGAAGAGATCCGGGTCAACGGAACGACACGTGGCGATCAAATCGAGCCCGTCATCGAGGCTACCCGGGATGGAAGTATCTTCGCGGCGTGGGTCTCGGACCACACCGGCAATCGCTATGCCTACGGCCGCCTCTTTGATCCCGACGGAACCCCGCTCGGAGGAGAGTTCAGGCTGGGCGAAGGGGTGGAATTCCAGGAATCGCTCCCCACCCTTGCAGTGCTCGGCGGGAACCGCGTTGTAGCAGTCTGGTCCCGCAGCGATTCCCGAGGAGTTCCACTCGGGATATTCGGCCGCGTCTTCAAGGATGGTTCGCCTGCTGGGGGGGAGTTCGCGGTAAGCGAATCAGACCTGAGGTACGACGTCGAACCGAGCGTAGATTCGAACGGTAGAGACCGGTTCGTGGTCGCCTGGATGGGTGCACTCGCAGACGGGAAGGGGGACTACCGTGTCTACGTCCGTCGATTCGACGGTGAAGGCGATCCGATAGGCGATCCCTTGTGCCTTGACGACAGCGAAGAGGGGGGTTACCTGAACGGCGCGACTGCTGCGATGGCCCCCGATGGGAGGTTCCTGGTGGCCTGGAACGTCCATCACAGGAAGGAGCCGCCCTTGGATGATCACCGTCCCGAGAGACAGGTCTCTATCCGTGGTCGATTATTCGACCGGGAGGGAAACCCCGTGGGGGATAAGATTCGCCTGAACCGGACCGATGAGGGGGAACAGGACCTACAGGTCGGGCTCAATTCCCGGCACGTCGCCTGGTCGGGCCTGGATCAGGTGGCGCTGGCCTGGCACGGGAGTATCGGCGGCGATCCCCATGGCGTGGGACTCACCCTCTATGCCCCGGATGGCCTCGACACGGAGGCCCCGCCGGTCATCAAGCCGGTGGCGGCCCTTGACTGCGACGATTTCACCCGGCAGGCGAATACCCCACCGGAGCGGAACGCGGAGTGGCCGGACAAAGCACGCCTGCCGATGTTGCCCCCGGCGGGTCCAGACTTCGGCTTCGAGGCCTTCCAGAGCACGGCGTGGAATCCCCCGGACCCCGAACTGGCGGTCGGTCCCGACTATATCGTCGGGGTGGTCAATATCTGGATCAGGTTTTTCGACAAGAGCGGGAACATCTTTCTCGACCAGGACCTGGCCGATTTCTTCGGCTCCACCTCCTTCTCTTTCGACCCCGTCGCCATGTACGACCCCTTGGTCGACCGGTACGTGGTCGCCTCTGCCGAGCAAGACCCGAACGGACGGGACTTCCTGAACATTGCGATCTCCGACGATAGTGATCCCAACGGGACCTGGTACACGTACAGGTTCGACATCCAGTCGTACTGCGACGGTGTCGACTTCCCGAACCTCGGCTCCGGGCCCGACGCCTACTTCATCGCCACGGACTGCTTCGGCTGGCCCGGCGGCAACCATATCCACATCTTCGAAAAGGCACCGATGTTGAACGGCGATCCGGTCACGATCCAGAATATCCAGACGGCGAGTTATTTCATCTCGCTCGGCTCCTCCAAGACCTACGATGCCAATGCCCCGGCCGCCTACTTCGCGAGCGCCCACGCGGCAGGGTCGCCCGACATTCGGATCTACGCGGTGACCGACGCGACGGGGACACCGCAACTCCACAGCGTCGACGTCTACGTCGGTCCGTTCTACCAGCCGCCCGACGCCCAGCAACAGGGTACCTCGAACCGCGCGGACACGATCGACTACCGGATCAAGAACGGTGTTGTCCGGGACGGCTACCTCTATGTCTGTCACAATGTCGGCGGGGGGGACGGCGCCGCGAAGTCGAGGTGGTACAAGATCGACCTGCGGGGCTGGCCGACAAGCGGCCAGGATCCAGTCAAGGTGGATGGTGGAGACATCGATCCCGGCTACAACATAGATACCTGGTTCGGGGACGTCAACGTCGATGCACAGGGGAACATGGCGATAGCCGTCAACCGTTCCTCGCCGAACGAGTTTATCGGCGTCTACCGCACCTTTCGCCTGGAGACTGATCCTCCCGGAGTGACGCGGCCGGTCGTGGAGATGCAGACGAGCACGACGCCCGAGGAGGGCTCGAGGTGGGGGGACTACGGTGCTCTCGAGGAAGACCCGGCGGAGCCGGGATCGTTCTGGAACCACCACGAGTACCGCACCTCGAGTTGGCGGACATGGATGGGCCACTTCGCGGTCGACCCGAATATCGTGCTCACGAATAAGACCGCACTCATCCCGGGGAGCACGGCGACCTTCTCGGTGACGAACGTCGCACCGGGGGAGCGGGTCTGGTTCCTCTACAGCCTGACTGGAGAGGGCGCGGGACCGAGTGTGCCGCGACTGGGCGGCATGAACCTGGACCTCCTGGAGCCTGTCGAGATCCTCGGAACCGCGGATGGGGATGATACAGGGGCCGCGACCTTGAACGCCCTCGTTCCGCCAAGCGCGCCGCCGGTACAGGTCTGGTTCCAGGCGGTCATCCCGCGCGGGACGGGTGGTGCGAACTCGGTCAAGTCCAACGTAACGACTGATACCATCCAGTAACGGCCATCAACGGGGAGGTAATAAGTAAGGGCGGTCATCCTCTTGGAAGAGACCGGAAGAGGGGATCAGGCGTTGGCGTTTATTGCTTCGGGACACTATTCGGGGAAATCTCAGCGGCCTGCCTGGAGATCAAGGACATCGTTCGCAGCGCGGCGTCCTTGCGTGAAGGCTGCGTCCATGTATGGAAGGCCCTGAACGTCTGTATGGGCGAAAGCGACGAGCCCGTATGGCTTGCGGGCACGGGCCGGCGGGCCGTCCGATCCGGCGAGCCATCCGAAGGCGAAGCCGGGGTACGATGTAACCATCGCGTGGCCCCACCGGTTTATGTAAACCGCCTCGACGTCCGCGGATTAAGCGAATTCCTCGTATGCCCGAAGGTTTTCCTCCGGCAGATCGGCGCCGGCAAGGTGTGTGTAATGCCATGCCGCCGAGAGGCCGCTCAGGTCTCCGCCTATGATGATGAGGTCGTAGTCTACCGGATCACTATCGGAAAACGAACCGCTGTCGCCGGTCCCGCGCATGACGGGCCGGACCGTGTGGCACGCCTCTACCACCGGATCTGGGTTGCCGTTCGGGCCAGGGAACCCGCTGCGGCCCCTGTCGTCACTGCCTCGCGGTCCATGACCCGGGGGTGGTGTGAGTGAACCATGCAGGCCGGCTGGATAAAACACTCCATGCCCGCCCTGCCCAAGAAACGCCCCGGCAGCCGCGGCCATCCCCTGGATGAAGTCCCTTCGCGTGATCCGTCCCGAAGCGACCGCCCGCCGGTAGCGTCGGATGAGTTCGTCCCGGTCATACATGATACTTACCTTGCACCTTTTTGTTTGCTCTCTGAATTGGCCCTTCCGATCGCCCTTTTACCCGTGATATATTTACAGGGGGCCTGAAAACATCGTTTCGTAAGTTTTATGACGTATCGGCGGCAAACGCGGCAATTCCGCGTGCGCGTCGCCAATCTGGCGGGTCCGCAGGCTGACTCGGGTAGCTACAGGGGCCCGTGACCTCTGGGGGGGGACCGACCTCTTGCGATGCAGGGAAAATCCCCATGTCTCAACGAGCCAGGGTCATTTTTCGCGTTAGGGACATGCCTCCGGCCCGTAGGGTATACAGGTAGATCCCGGACGGCATGGCCGCCCCACCCGAATCCCGGCCGTCCCATATGACCCGGTAGCGTCCCGGCCCCTGGGACGAACACACCAGGTCACGGACTCGCCTTCCCCTCACGTCGAAGACCCTCAACTCGACCTCCCCGTCTACTGGAATCGACTCCGGCAGTTCGTAGTCGATCGCGGTCATCGGGTTGAACGGGTTCGGATGATTCTGATGGAGAGAAAGCGAGCGGGGTATGGAGGGCCGGCTGCCTCCGCCAGCACCTCCCAGGGGCGGATTCAAAACCAGCGAGTATGCGCTTCGCCCTGAAGTGCCCACGTACAGCACCCCCGTTGAGGCATTGTAAGCGAGGGCGGTCGTCTGCAAGGCCACGCTGTCCCCACCGCTCGGGAAGGTAACCATGCCATTGCCCAGAGGTTCCCATCTATCCTCCTCCCACCGGTAGGTGCCCGCCCATGTCCCCGCGACAAGGTCCACGACATCACCGGACAGGTCAAGGGCCTCGATGGCGTGTACATTCAGGTCTTCGAGCCCTTCATTCATCGGGGCCCAGGAAGAACCATCATCCGCAGATTCCATCACCCCCTGCCCTATGGTCGATACGTAGATATGCCCGGGACTATCCGGGTCGAGTATGATCCCAGAGACGTGCAGGCCCGATAGATCTGTTGCCTCCGACCAGCCCGTACCTTCGTCCCACCAATGAAGACCCCCGGCTCCCGGGACGCCAAGTCCAGCAATTGTGACGGAGCCGAGCGCGCAATAGATCCTTCCGGTGGCCTTATCGACTTCGATGTCGAGGACCGCCTGGTCGAAGGTCTCGACCTCCGTCCAGTCGGAGCCGCCGTCAGTGGTCTCGAGTAGTTTGGGTGGCGTCGGCGGGAAGGTCGGCGCTGGGCCGGTACCGACAAGGAGGTGGAGTTGATCCTCCGGGTCCTCCCAGATCGATCTCACGAGTCCGCTGGCCGTGTGCGTCATCGTGAGACCTGCATCCTCGCTCAGGAAGAGGCCGTAACTCGTCCCCACCCAGACCCGGTCAGGGAGGTGAACCGAAGGGTGTATTGCCCACACCCGGCCCACCGGGTGGCTCTCATCGTCGCTCTCTCCCGAGTATGACCAGGACGATCCCCCGTCCCCGCTCACCCACAGCCTGCCGTTGGCCAGGCTCTGGGTCATTCCAGCGGCTATCCCGGCATATATCCTGTTGTCGACGAGTGGATCGCGCGCGATGGCACCGATGTAAGCGGCGAAGAAGCGTTCGGGAAGCCAGGAAGCCCCGTCATCAACGGAACGAAATGCACCCCAATAACTGGATCCCAGGTACAGGTCGGGGAAGCCCCCCTCCTCTCCGGGCGCGATTCCAAGGGAGACAAGCATGCCCGCTCCGACCTCTGAAGCGGTGGAGTTTACTATCCAACTCGAGCCGCCGTCGGCACTCTCTAAGAGGAGTGTACGCTGGCCCTGGTCGTCCATTCCGAGGATGTATAATCTCTCTGCGTCAGAGGGATCCACCACAAGGCTCGAGGAGAGTCGCGGGTCTTCGGAACGGAGTTGCCACGTCACCCCCTCGTCCATGCTGCGGTATAGCCTTCCCGGGACCAGGGGAGTCAGGCTGAGGGCGTATACGACGAGTGGATCGGAGGGGGAGAGGGTAAGCTGGCCGACCTGGTCGGAATCGAAGACGCGCTCCCAGGTCTTTCCCAGATCCTGGCTCCTGTATATGCCCGGGTCGTCTCCCCTCCCGCTCATAAGGATGACTGAGGGATTCTCAGGGTGGATCGAGATGTCGGTGGGAATCGGCGAATAGGGAGCCAGGCCCTCGATCTTCTCCCAGGAGTCTCCCGCGTCTGCGCTTCTGTATAGCCCCGCGAAACTGCCGGCAAAGAGCGTGTCCGGTCGAGTGGGATGGATCGCGAGTGTATAGACATAGTGCTCGTAGGAATGGATGGGCAGGTGTACTTCATCCCATGACAAGCCACCGTCGAGCGTCCTGTGTATCTTCGTCCCGGTGTAAGGTCCCGTCTGTAGGAGAAGGATCCTCTCCGGATCGCTCGGTGCAACCACGACATCGTCGATCGTCCAGGTGGTGAACCCGCCGTAATCCGGGGAGATCGGTATCCATTCTCCCCCCGTGGTGCGTGCAAAGAGCATCCTCATCGTGGCCGCCAATTCCTCGTATTCAGAACTTGGGGGGGTCTCGGCGAAACGCCTGGGAGTGGCACCTTGCGGACCTACAGGTGACCAGTCGTAAGTCGTGGAGAGACTGGGATTCGTCAGGGTGAGGATGAGGAGAAAGGCGATTCCGCACGCTCGTGTTCCGGGCATGACACGCCTCCTTTCGAGGGGCCTTTTATGCACCTTTTCATGTGATATCAAATTCATTCTAACATACAGTAGATTCCCTGTCAAGTTGACATGGTTGGTGAATCGAACCCCTTGCAATCCTTGCGGTGCTGTGATATAATCCTTCTTGGTTGGGGAGGCCCATGGGGGGGACCTGCAGATTTTTTATACCGGTCCCCGGGGGCCAAAGAAACGGACATTCTGGACAGGGCCCTAAGTGGACAGGAGAGAAAGAGACGATGTCGAATAAGCCCCTCGTAGGGATATCATTCCTCGTCTTATCGTTGTTCCCGGCAGTGGAATCCGTCGGCCTTACCGCATCGCCTCCTGCTCAGAGCCCTGTGATTTCAGAAATTGTGCGTGACGTCTCGATAGACAGTTTCGTGACGAACATAGATCGCCTGGTGGGATTCTTTACCAGGAATACTATTTCGGATACCCTGTCGGATTCCACCGGCATAGGGGCGGCACGGCGCTGGATATACGACCGGTTCTCATCCTATTCCATAAACGGTGACGGCAGGCTCGTCCCGGGCTACTTCGATTTCGACGACACGATCTGCGAGGCATACGGCAGCCACCGTAACGTGACCGCGACCCTCCCGGGCGTCGTGTATCCTGAGCAGTACATAGTCGTAGGGGCCCATTTCGACTCCCGCGGGAGAGACGTCTGCGATCCCCTCGAGTTCGCGCCTGCGGCCAACGACAACGGGTCCGGGACCGCGGCCGTCCTGGAACTGGCCCGTGTTATGAGCACCTACACCTTCGACAAGAGCGTGTTGTTCATTGCCTTTACCGGTGAGGAGCAGGGTCTCCACGGGAGCGAAGCATACGCCGCCTGGGCCGAGTCGCTGGGAGTGGACATTCGCGCAATGATCAACCTCGACACTATCAGCAACGCCGTAGACGCCCTTGGACGTGTCGACAGCACGTCGTACAGGATCTACTCGATGGGCCCCACGGGGTCCCCGCACCGCCAACTGGCGAGGCTCACGAAGTGGATCTGCGGGTATTACGTCCCGGACCTCGAAGGTAGGGTCATGAACGCCGAGGACCGGTTCGGCCGCGGCGGGGACCACCAGTCGTTCAGGCGTCACGGCTTCACCGCTATCAGGTTCATCGAGGCGAACGAGAATGGGGCGGAGCAGCACGGCGACCAGGATATCCCGGAGAACATGGACCCGACTTACGGGATAAAGATACTCAGGTCCGCCGCCGCCAACATCGCCAACCTGGCCCTTGCCCCAGAGAGACCCGATCCTCCCGCCATAACGTTTCATCTGGATGGTTCCCGCAGACTCGAATGGCGGCGTAGCAACATGGAGAGTGATCTTGCAGGCTACCTCGTGGCGGTTCGGTCACTGCCCGAGGCCGGCCCCTTCCCCGACGAGACGCCGTTCAAGCAGGTGATAGACGTGGGGAATGTGAACACCTTCCCGCTCGACAGGTTTGCAGACGCAGAGCGATACGCGGTCAGCATTGCCGCTTACGACACACTCGGAGCGGTGAGCCGGTTCAGCGACGAGACGACGGGACCGGTTGGCGAGGTCGGGGTAGACAGTCTTCGCATAGCCGGTGTCACGTCTGCGCCATGACTAAGAGAGAGGCGGTTGAGGACCGATGACCTTCATCCCAATGATCCCGGATGACGAAGCCGACGAAGAGTTGAGCGCAGTCCTCGGCGCGATCAGTAACTCGCGCGGGGATGTAGGGAACATCTTCCGGGTCCAGTCCCTCGATCCTCCGGCCCTCACGGCGCACTTCGAACTCTACAAGACGCTCATGTTCGGTCCCTCTGACCTGAGCCGCGTGCAGCGTGAGATGATCGCGGTAGTCGTCTCTTCGCTCAATGAATGTCACTATTGAACTGTACATCACGGGGGGGCCCTCCGTCGATTGACCGGTGATCCGGACCTGGTTGAGCAATTATCGCGGGATTACAGGCGGGCGCCTATCGGGGAGAAGGAACTTGCCATGCTACGGTACGTGGAGGCAGTCACTCTCACGCCGTCGCGGGTCACCGAGGCGGACGTCCAGGGGCTCCGCGAGGCTGGTTTCGGCGACCGTGCGATACTCGGCATCTGCCAGGTTGCCGCATACTTCGCGTTCGTCAACCGCCTGGCCGACGGGCTCGGGGTGGAACTGGAGGTGGGGGATGGGAGATAGCAGTTGGTAAGAGAAGCCCTCGATTCTTGGTACATCGCATGAGAAGGAGGCCTATATGTCCGGTTGGTTGCTCGACTTCCTGGGATTCAACTGGCTCAATGAGTTCGAGGATGTGCTGATCGTTATGCAGGCGGCTCTGGAGGACGAGGACCTCGATGAAGGGGGAGAGGGGGAGGATGTTGAGGCGGATTCAGGAGACGAAGAGTAGGCCCTTGCGCTGTCGATGCTTCAGCGCCAGGCGCTCATCCCGTCGTTTCATGGAGCAGGCACCCGCTACTGGTGCCAAGTGAACAGGTGAAGGGATCGCTCAGCCGGTTTGAAAGTAGTTGAGGCCCATGGCCTTCCGGGCCGCCGCGAGAGTGGCCCTGGCCTCCTCCCTTGCCTTCCTGGTTCCCCGCGTGACGATGTCCTCAACGAGCCCCTCTTCCTTCTCGTAGGCCGCACGCTTATCGCGAATCGGCTCGAGAAAGCGGTTAAGGGCCAGGATCAGCCGTTTCTTGACCTCGACGTCACCTACGGTTCCCTTCCGGTAGCGCTCTTCGAGTTCAGCGACCTCTCCCTTGTCGTCATTGAAGCGTCGATGGTAGATGAATACCGGGTTGCCCTCGACGTGTCCCGGATCGGTCGCATGGATCCGCGTGGGGTCGGTGTACATCGTCATGACCTTTCTCTCGACCTCTTCCGGGGGGTCTGACAGGAAGATGGCGTTGTCGAGCGACTTGCTCATCTTGGCCTGGCCGTCGGTGCCCACGAGGGTGAACAGGTCGCCGCTCCCCGCATTCGGCTCCGGAAAGACATGACCGTAAAGGGTGTTGAATCTCCTGGCGATCTCTCGCGTGAGTTCAATGTGTGGCTCCTGGTCCTTACCCACGGGCACGAGATGGGCCCTGACCATCAGGATGTCCGCCGCCTGGAGAACGGGGTAAGCGAGGAGGCCCAGGGAGGGATTTTCTATGTGCAGTGTCTTTGTAACCTCTTTCAGGGTGGGTATCCGCTGGACGCGAGGCACAGTTACGAGCATGTTGAAAAGCAGGGCGAGTTCGGATACCTCGGGGACCTGGGATTGTATGTAAATCACGCTCTTGTCCGGGTCGATGCCGACGCTGAGGTAATCGAGGACCATTTCGCGGATGTTTTCCGGGATCCGGCGTACGGATTCGATCCCCGGGTTGGTGGTCAGGACGTGAAAGTCTGCGATGATGAAATAGCATTCATATTCATCCTGCAGGAGGACCCTTTGCGTAAGGCTCCCGACGTAATGGCCGAGGTGGAGCCTTCCCGTCGGTCGGTCCCCTGTCAGCACGCGCTTTTTTCCCATGGGATGTCAATCCTCTCCTTCGGTGCAATATCCGCAGGTGCAAATTTAGCATTCCACGGTTCACCTTGTCAACACCCCCCTTTTTCTCCTTGCGTTTTTCCCTGAGGTGTGTAGATTTTACGAATGTGGTCCCCGCGCCTGCATCATGATCTCATCGACTGCCGGCCGACTGAATCCAGAGAGAGATAATTACCATGATCAACAGCCTGGAGGAGTACAGGTCCTTCTTCCCGGTCACGAGGAAAGGGTGTTACCTGAACCATGCGGCGACCTCGCCGATGTCCTCGCGGGTCGTTGAAGCGCTACATAAATACATTGATATTAGATCCATTGGAGCAGTGGATCCATGGCAGGAGAATTACGCCAAGGGGAACGAGGTTCGTGGGCTGATCGCGCGGCTTATCAACGCGCCGGTCGATCGTATCGCGCTTGTCAAGAATACCTCGACCGGCTTCAACATCCTCGCTACCGGGCTTCAGTGGAAGGAGGGAGACCATGTCATACTTAACGAGATGGAGTTCCCGTCGAACATCTACCCCTTCCTCAACCTTAGGAGACTGGGTGTGGACGTCGACCTGGTGAAGGCCCGTGATGGCAGGGTGCTCGTCGAGGACTACGTCCGGGCGATGCGGCCCGAGACGAGGCTCGTCTCGGTGAGTTACGTCCAGTTCCTCAATGGTTACAGGATGGACCTGAGGGCGCTCGGTGAGATATGCCGGGAGCGCGGAATCGTCTTTTCGGTCGACCCGATCCAGGCGGCCGGGGGAATAGTCCTCGATGTCGATGCGCAGAAGATCGATTTCATATCCTGCGGCGGCCACAAGTGGCTGATGGGACCACAGGGGACGGGCTTCATATACCTGAGCGAAGCCCTCCAGGAGCGGCTCACCCCGGCCTACGTAGGGTGGCTCAGCGTGAAGGATTCCTGGGACTTCTTCAACTACCGCCTGGACCTGCTCGACTCGGCCGAGCGATTCGAGATAGCGACGGAGAACTGGATGGGGATGTGGGGCCTGTGTGAGTCGCTGCGACTGATACTGGAGGCCGGGAAGGACCGGGTAGAGGCGAAGATAATCGCCCTTACGGATCATCTGGTGGAGGGCCTGCGTGAGCGGGGTCACCAGGTACTGAGCCCGCGCAACGACGGCGAGAAGTCTGGGATCGTCCTCTTCTCGGCGGGGTATGACAACGATGTCGCCTTCAATCACCTCAAGGAACGTAACATCACGATTGCGCTGAGGGAGGGCTATCTCCGCTGCTCCCCGCACTTCTACAATTCGGTGGAGGAGATCGATACCCTTCTCGAGGCTCTCGGGGGATGATTGGACCTTCCGAGGGATGAACATCGGAACAACCGGAGGATACTTACCATGAGACGAATAGTGCGAGAGATCAATGTCGTCCTGCTCCTTGCCGGGATCGGCGCCGCTGCACTTTATGCCGCCGATTCGGGGCAGATAAGGCGCACCACACTCGACGATCAGAAAGAGGTGGCGATCACGGTCTACAACCAGGACCTCGGGCTCGTGAAGGACCGCAGGTCTATCGATCTCAAGAAGGGAATTCTATCGCTCGAGTTCATGGACGTGGCCTCCAGGATAGACCCGACAACCGTCCACATCCGTTCCCTGAGCGACCCGGAGAAACTGGTGGTGCACGAACAGAACTACGAGTATGACCTCCTGAATCCCGGGAAACTCATGGATAAATACGTCGGCAAGGATGTGAAATTGATCCGGATCAATCCCGTGACGAAGGAGGAGGAAACGGTAACCGCCACCATACTCAGCACGAACGACGGGCTTGTCTACAAGACCGACGAGGGGATCACCTTCGACCTCAAGGGGGCGGAATCCTCCTACAGGCGCTGGATATTTCCAGGCATCCCAGAGAACCTGATCAGCAGACCGACCCTCGTGTGGTTACTCGACAGCGGGAAGGATGGAACGCAGGACATCGAGGTCTCCTACCTGACTTCCGGTATCAACTGGAAGGCGGACTACGTGGGGCTCCTGAACAAGGACGACACGAAGATGGACCTGTCCGGCTGGGTCACCATTGACAACAAGAGCGGGGCGTCATATCGGAACGCGTTGCTGAAGTTGGTGGCCGGCGAGATCCACCGCGCGGGGGAGCCCACCGTGGGCCGGAGAAGGTACCTCGAGATGACGGCCAACCAGGGCACGAAACCGCAGTTCGAGGAGAAATCCTTCTTCGAGTATCACCTTTACACCCTTGACCGGAAGACCACCATCAAGGAGAACCAGACCAAGCAGATGACCCTGTTCGATGCGCCGGGAATCACGGTGAAGAAGAGGTACGTCTATCGGGGCAGCGGCAGTTTCTATTCCAGTTGGATCGAACCCGTGAAGTCGAAGGTCGGGGTGTACCTCGAGATGCAGAACCGAAAGACGGCGGGGATGGGTATGCCTCTTCCAGGCGGCACCTTCCGGGTCTACAAGGAGGACGCCGACGGATCGATCGAGTTCGTGGGGGAGGATCGGATAGAACACACGCCGGTCGACGAGCAGTTCAAGGTGAAGATCGGCGAGGCGTTCGATATCGTGGCCGAGCGCAAACAGACGGATTTCCAGAAGGTCGGGCCTTCTGTCACGGAGAGCGCCTACGAGATTTCGATCAGGAACCACAAGGATGAGGGGGTATTCGTGGACGTGATGGAGTCGATTCCAGGAGACTGGGAGATCCTCCAGAGCAGCCAGGACTACGAGAAGGAAAAGGCGAACGAGGTGCGGTTCCAGGTCCACGTAGGGGCGGGTCAGGAGACGAAGGTCACCTATCGGGTCAGGATACGATAACAATCGTCTTCTTTTCCTGTCCTGAAGGATATTCCTCAATAAAAGGACCTTTGAAATGCCAAAGGAACTAAAGCACATTCGCAAGCGGGATGGAAGCCTCGAGGCCTTCAACATCGGGAAAATCCGAAACGCCATGGCGGAGGCGATGAGGTCGGTCGGCAGGGAAGAACCGCACCTGCTCGAATCTCTGGCGGAAGAGGTCGCGGGCCGGCTCAGGCGGACGCTCGGAAGCGAACCGCCTGGAGTAGAGACGATCCAGGACATCGTGGAGGAGGTTTTGGTAGGCAAGGGCCTGGCCGATGTCGCCCGCGCATATATCCTGTACCGCAGGCAGAGAACGGAGATACGGCAGGCCAAGGGGCTCTTCGGGGTTCAGGATGACCTCAAGCTCACCGTCAACGCGGTCAAGATACTCGAACGGCGCTACCTGCGCAAGGATGAACTCGGCAGGGTCATGGAGACCCCTCGGGGGATGATGAGACGGGTGGCGAAGGCGGTGGTCGCCGCTGAGGATGCGTATGTCGGTAGGGATGAGGTCGAAGAACTCCAGGAGGATTTTTACGGGATGATGCTCCGCCTGGAGTTTCTACCCAATTCTCCGACCCTCATGAACGCCGGGACAGACCTTGGCCAACTCGCTGCCTGTTTCGTGATCCCGGTGGAAGACTCGATGGAGGGGATCTTCGACGCGCTCAAGACGATGGCGCTCGTGCACCAATCTGGGGGCGGCACGGGGTTCTCTTTTTCAAGGTTGAGGCCGCGTAACGATATGGTCAAGTCGACAGGAGGGATAGCCTCGGGGCCGGTATCCTTCATGAGGGTCTTCGACGGGTCCACTGAGGTGATCCGGCAGGGGGGAAGGCGCAGGGGCGCCAACATGGGGATCCTCCGCGTTGATCACCCTGATATACTGGAGTTCATCTCCGCCAAGTCGGGTGGCGACAGATTGAACAACTTCAACATCTCTGTTGCAGCCACTGATGAATTCATGCGGGCCGTCAGAGACGACGAGACGTACGACCTGGTCAACCCCAGGAACGGCAAGTCGGTAAGGCGGTTGAGGGCAAGGGACGTATTCGACATGATTTCCCAGATGGCGTGGATGAACGGTGATCCCGGCCTGATATTCATAGACAGGATAAACCAGGACAACCCAACGCCCATGCTCGGCGACATCGAGAGCACCAATCCCTGCGGCGAGCAGCCGCTGCTCCCGTATGAGGCATGCAACTTGGGCTCGATAAACCTGTCTGCAATGATGGACGGTGAGGTCCTCGACAGGGAGAAGTTGGCGGGGACCGTCAGGATCGCGGTCAGGTTCCTCGACGACGTGATAGACGTCAACCGTTATCCTTCACCCGAGATCGAGGCTATGACCCGCGGGAACAGGAAGATCGGGCTTGGAGTGATGGGTTTCGCGGAGATGCTGATAAGGGCTCGAATACCGTATGATTCCCCGCAGGCCCTCTCGATGGCCGAGGAAGTCATGAAGTACATCCGTGAGACCGCCAGGGATGCCTCGGCCCGGTTGGCCGAATTGAAGGGATCGTTTCCGAACTTCAGCGGGAGCCGGTGGGATAGACAGGGTTTCAGCGGGATACGCAACGCGACGCTTACGACTGTCGCGCCGACAGGGACCATCAGCCTGATCGCCGGGGTGTCGAGCGGTATAGAACCGCTCTTTGCAGTGAGTTACGTCCGCAATGTCATGGAGGGGACGAGGCTACTGGAGAAGAATTCCCTCTTCGAAGAGAGTGCCAGGAGGGAGGGATTTTTCAGCGAGGACCTGATGGCTGAGATAGCGAAGAGTGGGTCGGTGAGGGACATGAGTGCCGTTCCGGAGGATATAAGACGACTCTTCGTGACCGCCTTCGATATCGGGCCGAAACGACACGTTGAAATGCAGGCCGCCTTTCAAAAATTCACTGATAACGCCGTCTCGAAGACCGTCAACCTGCCCGAAGACGTAGGTGTCCGGGACGTGAGGGAGATCTATATGATGGCCTATGATCTCGGCTGCAAGGGGATCACCATATACCGTTACGGCAGTCATAGCGGACAGGTCCTCTCGTTGCGGGGCGATAGCGAAGCAGGGGGCGGTACGGTCATCGTCCACCCGGACCTGGTCAGGAGTACAGGGGTGCTCGAAGTAAGCCCTGAGTGGACCGGTGACTGCAAGACGTGTGCATATTGAGTAATACTGCATGTGGGATGCACATTCATGTCGGATGAGGGGGAAATCCACTGTCTCGTATAGGCTTAATTTTACACTTGACATCCTATATGTTGTATATTATTATCCTGAATATCAATATATAGTACCATCTATAGACAAAGGAGGGAGTGGAGCATGGCCCAAGAGAAGGAATTCGAGGGTGAGGCCTTGGCCGGGATCGATTTCGTGGAGGAGATCGACTCCGAGGTGGCCAGGGAGGGTGGAAACGGCCGGTCGGAGGTGCACCGGGAGGGTATTGAACTGACGAGGAACGCCGTCGAGGTCCTCGAGAGGCGATATCTCAGGAAAGACGAGGGTGGGAATGTTATCGAGACACCGGAGGAGATGTTCCGGCGTGTGGCACATCACGTGGCTATGGCGGACCTGCTCTATGACCCGGAATGTGACATAGGAAAGACCGAGGAGAATTTTTACCGGATAATGGCCGAGTGCGAGTTCCTCCCCAACTCTCCTACACTGATGAATGCCGGCAGGCAATTGGGCCAACTCTCCGGCTGCTTCGTCATCCCGATAGAGGATTCCATGGAGAGCATCTTCGAGGCCATCAAGAGCGCCGCGCTCGTGCAGAAGAGTGGTGGAGGAACGGGCTTCTCCTTCTCCAGGATCCGCCCCCACAACGACCGGGTAAAGTCAACGAAGGGGGTATCGAGTGGCCCCCTCTCCTTTTTGAACGTCTTTGACGCCGCAACCGAGACGGTCAAGCAGGGCGGGACGAGGCGGGGTGCGAACATGGCCGTCCTGCGGGTGGATCATCCAGATATAATTGATTTCATAACGGCCAAGAAGGACGACACCAGGCTGACGAACTTCAACACCTCCGTTGCCGTGACAGATGAGTTCATGGAGAAGGTGGAGAAGGATGAAGAATACGATCTGGTAAATCCTCATAGCAAGATGGTGACACAGCGCTTGAAGGCACGGAAGGTCTTCGACCTGATGGTCACCATGGCATGGAAGAACGGTGATCCGGGTATTATCTTCCTCGACTGTATCAACCGGGACAATCCCACGGTCCACCTCGGAGAAATAGAGAGCACCAACCCGTGTGGCGAGCAGCCCCTGCTGCCGTATGAATCGTGTAACCTGGGATCCGTAAACCTCGCCAAGATGGTTAGACAAGAAGAAGGCGCCGCGCGAGTCGATTGGGATAAATTGCGCGACACGGTGCGCACGGCGGTAAAATTCCTCGACAATATCATTGACATCAACCGGTATCCGCTTGAAGACATAGAGAGAGTAACTCGGGGGAACCGAAAGATTGGTCTCGGAGTCATGGGATTCGCGGACATGCTGATATTGATGGGTATTCCATACGACTCCGAGGAGGCAGTCGAGTTGGCCGGAGAGGTGATGTGCTTCATCACGGAGACTGCAAGGAGACGATCAAGGGAACTTTCAGTGGAGAGGGGGCCGTTCCCCGCCTTTAAGGGCAGTTCCTACGACCTGCGTGATGAACCCGAGGTGCGGAACGCCACATGCACGACGATAGCCCCTACTGGTACGCTCAGCATAATAGCGGGATGCTCCAGCGGTATCGAGCCCCTCTTCGCCCTATCATACGTCAGGCACGTGATGGATGATGATCGCCTTGTTGAGTCCCATCCGATCTTCGAGGAGGAGGCACGGAGGCTCGGGTTCTACAGTTCAGAATTGATGGACAGGCTCTCCAGGGGAGGGAGCCTCCAGGAGATGGATGAGGTCCCCGGCGAGGTAAAGCGCATATTCGTCACGGCCCACGACATCGATCCGGAGTGGCACGTCCGCATGCAGGCCGCGTTTCAACGATACACAGACAACGCGGTGTCCAAGACCGTCAATTTTCCTCACGATGCGGCTGTAAATGATGTCCGAAAGGTATACCTTCAGGCCTATAAGCAGGGTTGCAAGGGTGTTACTATTTACAGGGACAGGAGCCGGAGGACCCAAGTACTGAACATCGGCAGAGGCAATGGAAGGGTCAGTGAGAAACCGATGGAGATCGTCAAGAGGGACCGTCCTAAGATGCTGCGGGGGAACAGCACGGAGATGCAGACCGGTTGCGGCCCGCTATACGTGACGATAAACGAAGACGAGAGGGGCCTGTTCGAACTCTTCAACACCATGGGGAAGGCAGGGGGGTGCGCGGCGAGTCAATCCGAGGCGATAGGCAGGCTCGTCTCTCTCGCCTGGAGGAGCGGGATCGATGCGGATTCGATCATCAAGCAATTGATCGGGATAAGGTGCCATAAACCGTATGGTTTGGGCCGAAAAGCGATCCTGTCATGCTCCGATGCCATAGCGAAGGCGATACAACTCCACCTGAACATCGAGGGCACACAGGCCGGTTGTTTTTCTGGTGCTGGCGCATGTCCAGAATGCGGCGCAGCGCTGGAGTATGAAGGCGGTTGTTCCTTCTGTCGTTCGTGCGCCTATTCCGAGTGCGGATGATCCCATTGGGAGCGGGGGCCTGCAGGGGAGGTGAAGGCGTTCAGGTGCACGAAGCAGGGAAAGGACTATAAGAGATGGGTGTCTTACCGGATACGTGGATAAGGGAGATGGCCTTGAGACATGGCCTGATAACACCCTTCGATGAGGGGGGGCGTCGTGATAGGGTGATCTCATGGGGACTCTCTTCCTATGGCTATGATATGAGGCTGTCGGAAGAGTTCATCATCTTTCAGGCGGAGGGCTGCTTAGGGGTTGTCGATCCAAAGGGATTGCCGGAAGGGGCCCTCGAGTCTTTTCATGGACAACGGTGCCTGGTCCCCCCCGGCGGATTCATCCTCGGGAGATCGGTGGAGTATTTCAGGATACCTCGTGATGTCCTGACGCTCTGTGTTGGAAAGTCAACGTATGCCCGCTGCGGGGTATCTGTTCACGTCACTCCTTTCGAGCCCGAGTGGGAGGGCTATGCCACCGTTCAGATAGCCAACCACGCCCCGTTACCCGCCACGGTATATGCCAACGAGGGGATCGCCCAGGTCGTATTTCTAAGGGCCGAGACGACCTGCGAGAAATCGTACGCGGATAAAGGAGGTAAGTACCAGGCTCAAAAGGAGGTGACTCCACCCAGGGTATGATACCGCTCCACAAACCTCTCCCGTTGATCCCGCCCTCTGGCATATCAATTGCGTATAAGTGATTGTTATTGTATCTTATTATACCCGAGGTAAGACCATCTAATCATCAGGCAGCATCGTGAGGTGATGGACATGTCAAGCAAGAGGAAATCGAAAAAAACAGGGAAAAAGCGTGAACAGGCCGAAGAGATACGGTACAAGGAAAGGCGCTCCTCCTCGAGGGCCGTGCTTGAAGATGGGGTGGAGGCAGGTTCAGCAAGTATTGGGGAGGTAACCGCTGAAGGTGAAAAGGTGAAGGAAGAATCGGATAAGACGACAGAGATGGTGGATCGCATCAAGCGCTTGCAGGCGGAGTTCGAGAACTATCGGAAGCGCGTGCAGAAAGAGCGCGTAGAATTGTGGTCAATGGCGAAGAGGGACTTTATCACGACGCTGCTCCCTTTCATCGATGATATGCGCAGGATAGACGAGTGGGATGATGATAAGACGGATGCCCGTCAACTCCTCGAAGGGGTACGCCTGACGGCCAAGAAGTTGATGTCGATCTTGAGAGAGGAGGGTTTTGAGCGGATAGATGCGCTGGGAAAGCCGTTCGACCCAAACTTCCATGAAGCGCTCCTCATACAGGAGGTGGATGACCCTGCAAGGGATAACATCGTGGATGAAGTCATGGTGGAGGGTTATTTGTTCAATGGTACGTTGCTGAGGCCGGCACGGGTGAAGGTCCTCCGTTATAAGGGTGAAGGTAATGGTGAGGGGGATGAGGGTGGCGATGTGCTGAAGGATCGAAGTGATTAAAATGGGAGTGAAGGATTTTTACAGGGTCCTCGGGGTCGAAACGGATGCGAACGCGGAGGCGATCAAGAGGGCATACAGGCGGCTGGCGAAGAGTTGTCACCCGGATGCCTACCGGGGGAGCGACGAAACCGCGGCCCAGGAAAGGTTCAATGAGATCACGGAGGCCTATGAGGTCCTAATCGACTCGGAGCGGAGGAAAAAATACGACCAGATGAACGTGATATCGCCTGGGGTCTCCGGTACTTATCAGCCGGGTGATGGCGAGGCCAGGGATAATGGGTCGTGGGATGAGAAGGCCGAGGATGACGGTGATCGGTGGGTCGAACGACATAGGGCTGGCACGCCAAAGGTCGATCGGATCGTGGAACTCGATGTCTCCTTCGAGAAGGCCGTACAGGGTGGCCGGCAGACCATGACGGTACTCTTTGAAGAGACCTGTGAAAAGTGCAACGGGACCGGGGCCAGGTCACGGAGGGACAAGACCAATTGTCCCCGTTGTAAAGGACAGGGCATTATTTTCAAGGCGAACGCCGCTGAACCTGACAAGGAATTGTGTCCTGTTTGTAACGGCAGGGGGGCGCTGATTCGCAGGCGTTGCAATAGGTGCCAGGGTACTGGTAAAGACCGGAAGGACAGGAAGATTACCGTGGAAATTCCGGTGGGCGTGGAGGACGGTTCGAGATTCTTGCTGAGAGAACTGGTGGATCCGGCCGAAAACCCGGGAATTGACGGAATCCAGGTAAATTTGAGGGTCACCGATCACCCGTTCTTCAAACGTGACGGTATGGATATACATTGCGAGGTGCAGATAAGCAGGGAGGAGGCCCGGCGTGGTGTGAAGAAGCCGATACGGACTGCGTGGGGGAGGCGGGTGATACTGAAGGTCCCGGCAGGCACAGAGAACGGCACGATGTTCAGGATAAAGGACGAAGGGATTGAGAAGGGGGACCTGCGTGGGCACCAGATCGTAACCCTCAAGGTTGAAGGGTAGGGGCAAATCGAACTCCTTCGTATAGGGGACGGAGACCTAAGAGGAGAAGGGTCTGGATAGACCAACAAGAATTTTCTCTAATTTTCGCTTGATTAATTTATTAAAATATGGTATTATAATCTTGGTTCTGCACGAGGTGAAGGAGTCTCTGAGGGAATGATCCTGTATTCTATCCGTATACAGGAGATAGGGAGTGGGTTGTTATGCTTGCTCACCTCTGCTTCTGCTTCTTCTTTCCTTACACGAGGAGGTGAGTTCAACAGATGGTCACAAAGGGTAAGGTGAAGTGGTTCGATGATAAGAAGGGCTATGGTTTCATCGAACTGGATGATGGGTCGGGAGACATCTTCGTTCACTACACTGCCATTCAGGCGGACGGCTTCCGAACGCTGACCAAGGGACAGGTGGTCGAATTCGAGGTCGTGGATGCGGAGAAGGGGAGACAGGCCACGAACGTGAGGGATGCCGGCGGGGAGACTGAGACGCAGGGGGATCAGGCCCCGGACATTGACGGTCAGGGTGAGATCAGGGAGCCATATTCCCAGACCGAACCCCTCGACATGATGGAGAAGGATACGCTGGGAGAAGGAGACAGCCGGGATGAAGGGGTAATGGAAGAATAGCCCCATGATAGTCCCCCGATCTTGCCGAACGGTGATCGGGGGATTATTATATCTGCGCGGGGAAAAATATGGACAATATGCAATGTCTCATTCTCACCTCACTCTTTTTTGCACTCCTGAGCGCCGGCCCCGCTTGTGAACGTCGAACCAATGAGATAGCGGTGCTCGAAACCGATGTGGGAAATATAGCCATTCGCTTTTACGAAAAGGATGCCCCCCGCCATGTTGAGAACTTCAAGGTGCTCTCCCGTAGCGGGTTTTATAACGGCACCTACTTTCATAGGATAGTTGCGGGAGATTTCATCCAGGGGGGAGACCCCAACACCAGGGATGACGACCCGTGCAACGATGGGCTCGGAGGACCGGGATACACCCTGAGAGCGGAGATCAGTCACCTAAAGCACCGGAGGGGGACCGTATCCATGGCGAGGGGCCGCGAACTCGACAGTTCAGGGAGTCAATTTTTCATTTGTCTCAGGGACCTTCCGCGCCTCGATGGATTGTTTACGATCTTTGGGGAGGTGATCGAGGGCATGGACGTGGTAGACAGGATCGCCGCGAGTCCCCTTGACTCGACCGGGGTCCCCATAAAAAAGGTTGTGATACGTAACGTCCGGATAGTGGAACGCCGGGCCGACTAAGACGTTGTGGAAGGAGCCTCGATGAGGAATTTCCAAGGACATCTTTGCAAGGATAAATTTGGTCTCCCATGGGGTGCCTTTGCCATCCTGTGCCTGGCGGCGGCCCTGTCGTCCGGTTGCGGCAGTTCGCTTGAGGAGGGCCGGTCCGGGATGGTGGTCTCTCAGCACCCCATGGCCTCGGAGGTTGGACGATCAATCCTCCAGTCGGGGGGGAACGCCGTGGATGCCGCCGTGGCCACCGCCTTTGCTCTCGGCGTGGTGGAACCTTACCATAGTGGTGTCGGGGGCGGCAGTTTCATAGTCATCAGGATGGCGGACACGGGCGAGACGGTGGCCATCGATGCCCGTGAAAAGGCCCCGATGGCGGCCAAGAGGGATATGTACCAGCGTGACCACGGGGTCGTCCCAGGGTTGAGCACAGCGGGTCCGCTCGCCGTGGGGGTGCCTGGGACTCTCGCCGGGCTCGAACTCGCTCTCGAAAAATACGGGACGATGTCCTTGAAGGACGTGATTGCCCCTTCAATTCGTATTACCGAGGCCGGGGTTGAGATAGATCCATTTTTCCACCACGTCCTGGAAGAAAAACTTGGCTTGTTGACGCGTTTTCCCGAGACGGCATCGATCTATCTGAACGACCTCGAGAGGCCCCTGCCGGTCGGGTACCGACTCCTCCAGAAGGACCTTGCGGAGACGTATGGGAAGATTGGGGAAGGCGGCATAGGCGTATTTTATCGGGGAGAGATAGCCCAGTCGATTGCTGCGTACATGAAAGAGGCGGGGGGCCTTATCACGCTGGATGACCTCGCGGCATATTCCCCTGTCTTAAGAAGCCCCATAAGGGGAACATACCGTGGATTCGAGATACTGTCCATGCCTCCGCCAAGTTCCGGCGGGGTCCACCTCGTCGAGATCCTGAACCTACTGGAGGGGTTCGATGTCTCGGCGTCCCCTCGCGGAGATGCCGTAACTTACAGGCGCCTGGCGGATGCGATGTCGCTCGCATTTGAGGATCGTGCCAAGTATCTTGGAGATGCCGACTACGTGGATGTCCCCGTCGAAAAACTGATATCGAAGGAGTATGCAAGGCGATTGAGGGATAGGATGGGCGATAGGCAAACGAAGGATGAGAATGACGATCACACAAGAAGGCCTGCCGGCGGCCGAGGCGGAACGAGTCACCTGTGTGTGATTGACAGGGATGAGAATGTGGTGTCACTCACCCAGACGATCAACCTCTGGTTTGGGTCGGGGATCACTGTCCCCGGGACGGGTATCATCTTGAACGATGAGATGGACGATTTCAGCGCGATGCCGGGTGTACCAAACGATTTCGGCCTCGTCGGCTCCGAGGCCAATTCCATAGAACCGGGCAAGCGTCCATTGAGCAGCATGAGTCCGACGATCATCCTGAAGGACGGCAAGCCGTACCTTGTCCTGGGGTCGAGGGGAGGGCCGAAGATTATTACCTCGGTCCTGCAGGTGGCGGTCAACGTGATCGACCACGGTATGCCTCTGGACAAGGCCGTGGAGGCACCCCGAATCCACCACCAGTGGCTGCCGGACGTCCTTTATGTGGAGGAGGGGGTGCACGAAGCCGTGCGACGCAAACTGGAGGAATACGGCTACAAGACGGAAGTGCTTGAGTCGGGCATCGGGTGCGTGAGCGGTATCATGGTCTTGCCGGGGGGCGTGATCTACGGTATGGCGGACCCGAGGGGAATCGGTGCGGCAAGGGGTTATTGATGGAGGGCAATGGGGGCCAGGGTAGATGGGTTAGGGTGGCCGGGACCTTGGTTGGATCGTCGTGCAGGTCCTGGCGCTTTCCGGTGTGCGGGCCGCCTCTGGTTCACTGCAAGATTTCATTTGCCGTCGAGATAGGCAAGGAGTAATCTGCAGAAGAAGTTTGTACCGAAGGGGATGACGCTCTCATCGATGTCGAAGGTGTTTGAGTGTAGGGAAGGTCCCCTGCCATCCGTCGTCACACCGATCCGTATCATGGCCCCGGGCGCGTGTTCCAGGTACCAGGAGAAGTCTTCGCCGCCCATGGACTGTTCCATCCGCACGATTCGTTCTTCCCCGAAGCCCTCGCTCACGACTCTCTCCGCCAATTGTATCAGTCCCGAATCATTTATCACGGGTGGGGAGCCGATGTGATATATGAACTTGTACCTCGTACCCATGCTCTCGGTGATGCCCCGGACGACCCGCTCGATCAATTTGGGCATTCGTTCGCGGGTCTCTCGGGAGAGCATCCGGACGGTACCGGACATCTCTGCAGTCTCGGGGATGACGTTGGGAGAGGTCCCGCTGTTGATCTTGCCGATCGTGATTACAAACGGTTCGCGAGGATCTATCTCCCTCTCGATCAATTGATGGAGCGAATCGATGACCTTGGCGGCGCAGAGGATTGTATCCCTGGCATGGTGAGGCCTTGCCGTGTGGCCGCTCTTGCCGATTATAATTATCTCGAAGATGTCTGCCCCGGCCGTGAGCGCCCCGGTCTTGAGTCCGACCTTGCCGACCTTGAGGTATGGATCGGCGTGGAAGCCTACAATGGCACAGACCCCTTTCATCACCTTTTTCTTGATCAAGTCCAGTGCCCCCCCCGGCACAACCTCCTCGGCCGGCTGAAAGACGACCCGGATGCAACCGTTTATGTGTGATCGCAACCGGTAGCAGGCAATGGCTGTGCCGAGGGATATGGCGGAATGGGCGTCGTGCCCGCACGCGTGCATGACGTTGGGGACCCGGGAGGCGTATGGGACCTTCTTCTTTTCTTCGACGCCGATGGCGTCTATTTCACAACGGAGCGCTATGGTGGGTTCCTCGCGCCGCCCATGGATGTCTACAACGAGCCCGGTGAGATCGTCCCACTTGGTGGTTGCCATTCCCTCATCCTCCAGGATGGACGACAGGTAGGCGGTGCTGTGGAATTCATTGCGGCTCAATTCAGGGTTCCTGTGGAGATGACGCCTGACGTCGATCAACATGGGCTTCAGTTCATCGACTGTATCATTGATCATGTCCGTTGTGGTCGCCTTTTCAGTCATTTCTTTCATATCGCTGTAGGCCTGTCCTCTCTCATTTCGGTAACCAGTGACTCGACTATGCTCTTCATGCTGCCGGTCTGCTTGAAGACCCTTCGCTGTCTCGTGAAACTCGGGCCATGGCGAACGATGTCCCTGATGCCCAGGATCTCTTTTTCACCCCGCAATTCCCTTGCCACTGGCAGTAATTTTGTGAGGAGTTCTTCAATGTCCTCCGTTAGGAGCCTTTGTCCACCGTTTTCATCCACTATGATCCTCGCGTCCGTGGACCATCGTGCAGCCCGCCACTTGTTCTCGCGGACTATCCAGTGGCGGGGTGTGGGCAGGTAGATCCCCTCGTCGTACTGTTCACCCAGCCAGACTACCAGGGCCTGGATAAAGGCGGCGATGGAGACCACCTCGGTTAGCGTCGGAAGCCCGTCGCACACCCTGAGTTCCACAGTGCCGAAGCCGGGATGTGGCCTGAGGTCCCACCAGACTTCCCTTATACTGGAAATGGCTCCGGCCCCTATCAATGTCTTCATGAACCTGGTGAACTCTGCCCAGTTGATCAGCCTGTAGGGAAGTCCCGCGGTCGGCAGTGTCTCGAAGACCTTGACCCTCGCCGATGCCATGCCGGTGTCCTCACCCATCCAATACGGAGAACTCGCGGACAGCGCAAGGAGATGGGGCAGGAAACTCGACAGGGAGTTGAATATTGCAATCGCCTTTTCGCCGCTTTCCACGCCCACGTGAACGTGCAGGCCGAATATAAGGAGCCTCCTCGCAGGCCACTGGACCCGATCAACCAACTTTTGGTAACGTTCGTTGGGGGTAATGGACTGCTCGGACCAGACCGAGAATGGATGCGTTCCCGCCATCGCAAGGACGTAGCCGAGATCCTCACATGTCTTCTGCAGGTCGACCAACCTCCCGGCGAGGTCCTTCCTAACTTCATCCGCCGTATCGCAGATGCCGGTGTTGATCTCGATGGTGGACTCCAGCAGTTCCGGCTTGATCCATTTTTCTCCGGGGTACCTCTCGAGTATCTTGGGCGCTCCGCAGACCAGGCCCCCCGTTTCAGGGTCGATGATCTGGATCTCGAGTTCGACACCAATGGTCGGTTTAGGCGATGAATTGAAGGTAATCGCCATCGGAATCACTCCCTTCGGAGTAAAGGTGATCTTGCCCTTTGATATGTCATCATAACACACGACATATAACTTGTCAACCAAGCCGGATCTTGCCTCGATCCCCCCGGTCTCCCTTGACACCCCTGCCGAGACAGGTTAGATTTCTGCCTCCCGATGAACAAAGAGACCCCATCGTCCAGTGGTCCAGGACTCAGGATTTTCGATCCTGCAACGGGGGTTCGACTCCCCCTGGGGTCGCCTTA
>CAZNLH010000023.1:0-38083 GCA_964573995.1 uncultured Gemmatimonadota bacterium | reverse complement strand
CCAACGTGTCATCACCTACCAACGCCAAATCAACCAACGCCAACGAAGCCTTCGTTAGAGAGGGATTCAGGTCCAGGGCCCTCCTGAACTCCCTTTCCGCGCGAGAGGACTCGCCGAGTTCTCCACGGACGAGTCCGAGGTAGAAATGTGCGTCAGCGTTCTCCGGGTACTCTTCCACGGCCAGGTCGAGGTGTCCCGCCGCCTTGCGCAGGGAGTCCATGTCCGTGTATACCACCCCCATGCGCATATTCAGGTTGGCGTCCATGATCCGCGCGTATTCGTCCAACTTGTCCTTCGGGTCCGGGAGCGAGGGATCGAACATCTCTTCGTACCCGGAACGGACGACGTCGGGCGCTCCCACGTAACCCAAGGCCCGGAGCCTCTCCTCCATCAGGATGCTACCCGGCCGGCTCCCCTTTCCAGATGACATCTCCTGGCCTCTTTCCCCCCCCTGGTAGATCTCGATCCCCCCGACGATCGACTCCATCTCCTTCCGGAGGGAATCGGCCACCTGGGGATCCCTGCCTATGAGGTTCTCCGTCTCGCCGGGGTCCACGCTCAGGTGGTACAGTTCTTCCCTGGGGGCTGCTATGTACTTCCACTCCGGGCTTCGAACCCCCCTCAGCCCTCCCCACTTAAAGATCACGTTAGTCATCGCCGACTCCACGTACGAGAATGCCGCCCCGCCCTTCTCATTGAAGGGATACAGGCTGACCCCCTGGAACTCCGGCGGCCTCCTCTCGCCGAGTCCAAGGATATCCAGGATCGTCGGGGCAATATCTATGTGTCTCGCAAGCCCAGACCATCTCTCTCCCTCCGGCAGACGACCCGGCATGTAATATATAAGCGGGACGTGGATAGTACCCTCGTAGATGAAGTATCCGTGGGACCGCTCCCCATGTTCCCCAAGCGCCTCCCCGTGATCCGCCGTCAGGACGACCAGTGTGTTCTGCAGGAGCCCCTCTGTCTCAAGCCCCTGTATCAACCTCCCTATCTGTTCGTCCGTGAAGGCGACCTCCCCGTCGTACAGGCGGTTCGAATATTCCTGTGAATCGGGGTCGATCGCGGGATCGACGGTGGAATATGGTGGTGGAGGGTCATAGGGCTGGTGCGGGTCGAAATAGTGCGCGAAGAGAAAGAAGGGCCCGTTTTTAGAAATGGAAATGGCCATGTCCAGGGCTCGGTCCGTCACTTCGTTGGCACGGCGCTGCGTGAAACTCAACTGTTTGTTCATCACCTTGATGAACGGCTGGTTGCCGTTGAACTTTCCGAAGTCGTCATCGTAGTGATCGAAGCCCTGGGAGATCCCGTTGATCGAATCGAGTACTACCGATCCCACTACGGCCCCTGTGGCGTATCCCGCACCGTGCAGGATCTCCGCGAGGGTCAGGGCGGAATCGTCGAGGTAAAATCCCTCGTTGTAATGAACTCCGTTGGTCGGCGGCAGTGTGGATGTCATGATCGTGGAAAAGGAAGGCAGTGTGATCGGGACGTGGGCCACAGCGTTCTCCATGAGGACTCCCCTGCGCGCCAGGTCGTCGATATTCGGCGTTCGGATCCGCTTGTAGCCGTAACAACCCAGGCGATCCGCCCTCAGCGTGTCGACCACTATCAGAACCAGGTTGGGCTGTTCCCGGAAGAATCCTCCGGACAACATGATGGCGATCAGTACAGCGACACATCCTGCCAAGAGGATGGGAACCCACAGCCGCCGCGTGATTCTCCTGCTCATGACGATTCCTCCATGTGGGACTATTAACGCCCTGCCTCGAGGGCCTGGAGGGCCTCCCGGATCTTCACTCGCCCAGGGCATATAGGTGCCGAGGCGAGGGCCTCACGGAACTCCCTCTCCGCCCGGTCGCGATCGGATATTCCCATGTATGCCAGGCCGAGCGTGTACCGGATTGTCCACTCGAGATCCTCCGTCCCCTCCAACCCCTCGAGGAGTTGAATGCACTCCCGGTACTTTCCTCCCCTGATGAGACCCTCGGCGATTCCGATCGATTCGAGCACGGCCTGGCTGCGCTCGTGCGCCTCCATCATCGACTTGGGATCCGGCAGCGACCTGTCGAACATCTCCTCGTAACTGGAGTCGAGTCTCTCTGGTGCCGTCACGTAACCGAGCGCCTTGAGCCTCTCGGCGAACCCGGGTTTGTTAATGATCCCCCGGCCGGAAGACATCTCCCGCCCTCCATCCCCCCCGTGGTAGATCTTCGTACTCGCGAGGACGGTGTCGAGCCTCTCCCTCATGGAATCCGCCACTTCCGGCTCAACGTCTATCAGGTTGTCCCTCTCTCGAGGGTCCGAAGTTAGATCATAGAGTTCCTCTCGGGGCGCAGAGATGTACTTCCAGCGCGCACCGCGGATCCCGCGCAGGGCGCACCAGTCGAAGACGATGTAAGTCATCGCCGCCTCGAAGTATGTAAAGCGTGCCCCCTTTCCGTCCCGGAACGGAAAGAGGCTGTCACCACAGAGATCGTACTTGCCCTTCCATCTGATCTCGAGGATGTCAAGTATCGTAGGAACGATATCGACGTGAGGGGCCAAACCTGAGAATTCCACGTTGGCCGGGAGCCTCCCGGGCATCGAGTAGATCAGCGGGACATGCATCGTCCCCTCGTAGGTCAGGTACCCGTGAGATTTCTCTCCATGTTCGCCCAGCCCCTCGCCATGGTCCGCGGTAAGGACGATAAGCGTGTTTTCGACCAGGTGACGCTCCCTCAGCCCATCGATCAATCTCCCGATCTCCGCATCAGTATATGCAATCTCGCCATCATAAAGCCGGGTAATCGCCTCCCCGGGGCCTTCATTCAAGTCATTTTCCGCTGGAGAATAGGGCGGCGGCGGGTCATAAGGAGAATGAGGATCGAAGTAATGAAGGAATAGAAAGAACGGCCTCTCCTTCACCATGGAGTCGACGAGTCTCAATCCCAGGTCGGTCACCTCGCGGGCCCTTCGCTGCGTATGGCTCAGTTGCGACTCGACGATCTTGACGTGCGGCTGGTAGGCCGTGAACTCGCCGAAGTCATCGTCGTACCGGTCGAAGCCCTGGGAAATCCCGTTGACAGAGTCGAGCACGACAGCGCCCACCACGGCCCTGGTCTGGTATCCCTCTCCATGAAGGATCTCCGCCAGGGTCAGGGCGGAATCATCGAGCGCGAAACCCTCGTTGTAGTGCACGCCGTGGGTCGGCGGCAGCGTGGACGTCATGATCGTGGAGATCGATGGAAGGGTCAGGGGAACGTTCGTCACGGCGTTTTCGACGAGGACGCCCCCTGCCGCGAGGTCGTCAACGTGGGGCGTTTCGATACCCTTGTAGCTGTAACATCCCAGGTGGTCCGCCCTGAGCGTGTCGACCACGATCAGGACCAGGTTGGGCCGTTCACGCCGCCCATGGCTGCAACTCACCCCCCCGAGAAGGGCGATCAGCCCCACCGCGAGCACGGCCATCGGCACGCATCTCCCCCCCTTCGATTCATGCAACTCTTCCAATCG
Source organism: uncultured Gemmatimonadota bacterium (assembly GCA_964573995.1). Lineage (GTDB taxonomy): Bacteria > Gemmatimonadota > CAZMKB01 > CAZMKB01 > CAZNLH01 > CAZNLH01. The sequence goes on along the minus strand of CAZNLH010000023.1, from coordinate 34,588 downwards.
GTTCACCGTTAGCCACCATCCTTCTCCCCCACGCGTGGAGCCTGTCTCTGCATGTAGCCCCTTTTCTCCTTGGCCTTGGGCCTGTTCACCTGGACCAGGATATCCCGCTTCGGATACATCTCGCTGTCCGTGAAGATCGTTACCTTGTCCTCGAATCCTCCCTCCGGGAATCCAGGGAGAATCTGGATGTTCAGGCGGTACTTCTTCCCCTCCTCTATGGTCTTGAGGGTATAGGTGATGAACCTGTTCGGGCTCTGGATGTCAAGGATCTTCAGCGGCTTCTCCTCGTTGTTCCGAATCACGGCATTGTAAGCGAGTTTTCCCTTGAAATCGGGTTTCACCCCGGTGAAACTCAGTTCGCTCGGAACGATGACGAGGGGCTGATCGATCTCCGCCCGGACGGGAACCAGGAGGACCGGCTCCTCCTCGAGGTTCGTAGATATCTTGATATCCGAGGAGACGGCGCTCTTCATGGTCTTTGATGAGATATCGACGGCGACCTGGAATTCCCCCTTCTTCTCCGAATCGATGAGATGGGCCTGTATCATGGGACTTGTCGTGGTTACCCCCTGGATCTTGAGATCGTACCCCTCGGCCGGGGTAATCCTGATCACCTGTTCCGGGATCGGATCGCCAGGCTTGAACCCCTTGAGCGAAATCCTGGCCGGGTCGAGGTGGGCCGTCACCCGGACATTCCCCGTCACGGTGAGGTTCGTCTCCGGTTCCCCCTTGTCGTTTGTGGCAAGGTGGACCAACTTTTCGATCGGCCCCTCCTCGAGCAACTTCGTGCTGACGGTGACGCGCACCGGCAGTTCCCCGCCAGGCGCGATATAATCCCGATCGATTTTAGCGACCGTACACCCACAATCCTTGGTGATCCCCTTGATCTTCAGGTAATCGTCACCGGTGTTCCGGACAGTGAAGGTGTGCTGTATGACCACCCCGCGGAAGACCTCCCCGAAATCGTATACGGGATCAATGGCCTCGACCCGTGGACCAGCCTTTGTTGCTTCCTTCTCCGCCTGTTCTCCTTGCGCCTTTAACACCCTCCCCACAGGCACGAGTGACACCATCAAAGTGATTGTAACAATAGCCAACAAGGAACCATTCTGCTTCAACTTCCTACTCCTTTCTCAGTTCTTCGTGTCGAGGTATCGTATAGCCTCTCGAATCTGCACACGCTCCGGCCCCACGGGGGCCCTGGCCAGGGCGGCCTGGAACTCCCTCCTCGCGCCCTTCACCTCGGATTTTCCCATGAGGGCCAGGCCCATGTTATAGTGGACCATCCACTGCCGGTCACCCGCGTCCTCGATCGTCTTCAACAACCTGATACCGGCATCGTACCTGCCCATCTGGATCATCTGGCCAGAGAGATGGATCCTCCCCAGGACGATCTGCCTCTGGCTGTAAGACGGCATCATATCCTTCGGGTCGGGCAGAAGGGAATCGGCTTCCTCCCCCGTATCCACCACCTTCGTCATGTAACCAAGGCTCTCGAGGATCTCCTTGTGCCCGGGATCCATCGGGACCGTTCGCGCCATCCGTCCGTGCGTACGCGAATATGTAGCCCTGATGGAGGCAAGCCTCTTCTTCATTGACTCGGCGACCTCCGGCCTCTTGTCAAAGAGATTGACCTCCTCGTGTGGATCATCCGCCAGGTTATAGAGTTCGGGCGCAGGCGCCTGTATATACTTCCACTGTCTCCACTGCACCCCCCTCAGCGCGCTCCACCCCAGGAATATCCTCGCGTAATAGGTCTCGAAATAGGCCGATACCTCTGGCGACTTCGCATCGCCGAGTATACTCTCCCTGTGGCTTATCCCCTGCATCGCCCCGGGGATCTCGAGGCCGAAGAGGTCGATCAACGTCGGGGCCAGGTCGATCGTCCTGAAGGTCTCATCGACAACCTTGCCCTCCGGGATTATCCCGGGGCATGAGAAGATGAGGGGGATCCTTACGGTGGAATCGTAAAGGAGGTAGCCGTGAGTCGCCTCCATGTGCTCCATGAGCCCTTCCCCGTGATCGGCCGTCAGGACCACGAGGGTGTTGCCCTCGAGGTCGAGTTTCTCCAGGTTCTCGAACAGCCTTCCAAGTTGCCGGTCCACGCTTGCGATCTCGCTGTCATAGGCCCAGGTAGGCAGTTCCTCCTCGCCGTAGCCATCCATGGGGAGTTTCTCAGGCGTATCGTAGGGGAGGTGGGGGTCGAAGAAGTGGAGAAAGAGGAAAAACGGGCCTTCGGAATTCACCTCCAGCCAGTCGACGGCCCGGTCCACGACCTCCTTCGCACGTCGCCTCGTAACGGGGCCCTGCTTCGAGGGGGCCGGGATCGAACCCACCCGTTTCCCCTCCAGAGGCCCAAATTCATCGTCGTATCCGTCGAAGCCCTGGTTCAACCCGTACCGGCTCGCCAGGGCCGCGCTCCCGATGACGGCCATCGTCTTGAATCCAGCCCCCTTGAAGACCTCCGTCATCGTGGTCACCGAATCATTCAGTGAATAGGTCTCGTTCTGGCGGACCATGTGGGTGAGGGGATAGGTCGAGGTGAATATCGTGGTAAAGGATGGGAGAGTCAGGGGCACCGCGGTCCTCGCCTGGGTAAACCTGACGCCCCGTTCGGCCAGGTGATCGATTGTCCTGGAATTTCCCCTCCCGTAACCGTAACAGCCAAGGTGATCCTGCCTCAACGTGTCCACCGCGATCAGGATGACGTTCCTCGGGCGCTTCACGCCGGTCCACCTCGCGCAGGTGGCAACAAGGGGGACAAGTACTACAAGAAAGAAGAGTGGCCACAACCGACCGGCAACAGTGACGCCATACTTCCCGATGTGCCCGGTTGATCCTCGTCTGTACGACACTTCCCCGCTATCTCCCCACCGCTGAAGAACCCTCACCCATCTTCTCCCGGATCGTGTTCATCCATCCCTGCACCTGCCTCACCGTAGACGAGTCCGGGTGGGTTGCCAGGAAGGACTCGTAGTGGTCCAGGGCGTCCTGGTACCGGTTTTGCCGGAAATAGGCGTTCCCTAGGTAGAGGTGTAGTATATTCATCCCGGGATCGAGTTTCAGGGCCGTCTCCCACTCCCTGGCCGCGTCGACATGCTTTCCCTGCACAGAGCAAACGTTCCCGAGATTCATGTGGGCCTGCGCGAGGTCGGGATTGATCTCGAGCGCCTTCTTGAAGAGGGGCGCGGCCCGGTCGTACTCCTTCCTGCGGCCGTAGATCATCCCCATATTGTTGTACGCCTGGGCATAATCGGGTTTTCGCTCAATCGCCTGCTTGAAGGATCGGAGCGCCAGGTCGTCCTCCTTCGCCTGAGATGCCAGGAGGCCCCGGGTGTAGAGCGCCTCCACGTTATCCGGGTCCTGCTCGAGGACCTTTCCCACCTCGTCCAGTCCCTTCTCGTTCAGCCCCTGGCGCCTGCAGACCTCCGCGAGGTAGAGATGGGGCATGACCTCGTTCGGGGTGAGATTTACCGCCTTATCGAGGAAGAAACGTGAACCGCCAAGCCGGCCCGAGGCCATGTAGATGAGTGCCAGCCGGACATACTCGTCGCTGTAACGCTTCTTCTTGTAGGCGGGGAATACCTCTTTCGGATCAGGTCCCGATGCACCGGGCTCCTTGAAATCGGGCCCCGCACCCCCGGCACCGACATACCCGAGGCTCCTGATCCGCTCGAGGATGGACTTGTCCGTGATCCGCGGTTCGATCCGCTCCCTCACGGCCCGTTTATTCTCCCAGTCCCGCAGCACCTCCTCCATCCTGGCGGCCCTGTCGCTCTCCTTGTCGTAAAGGTTGTTCTCCTCGCCTGGATCATCCCTCAGGTTGTAGAGCTCCGGCTCCGGCGCCCGGATATACTTCCAACCCCCCATCCGTACACCCTTCAGGATACTCCATCCCCTCTCCAGGCGATTCGCGTAGGTCTCCAGATACACGGGCCGCTCGACATCCTCCGCGCCGTTCTTTATCAGGGGAACGAGGCTCACCCCCGAGATACCTGCCGGTGGTTCAATGGCCATGACGTCGAGGATGGTGGGATAGATGTCGATCAGCCGGACCTGGTCCCGGACGACCTTGCCAGGGGAGAGACCCGAAGCGCCGCTCAGTATCAGGGGGACCCGCACCGTTGACTCATAGAGGAAGACGCTGTGGGTGTCCTCCCCCTTGTCTCCAAGCCCCTCACCGTGATCGGCCGTAAGGACGATGAGGGTCCGTCCCTCGACGCCCATGTCCTTCAACCCCTCGATAAATCTGCCGATCTGGCTGTCGGTGTAAGCGATCTCCCCATCGTAATAGTCGACCTGCCGGTCGAGGATATCCTCATACCGCCCGGCCGGGACCTCGGGCGCGAACGGGGGAGGGGGATCGTAGGGGACGTGGGGATCGAAGTAATGGACTAAGACGAAAAAGGGCTTGTCGCCATTATCCTCTATCCATTTCAACGCGGCATCGGTGACGTCTTCCGCCCGACGCTGCGTGCCGTTGAAGACGCCCTCCAGCGGCTGGAGCGAGGCCTGGTGGAGGGGAAATCTATCGGGAAGCCGGCAATCATAGTGTTCGAAGCCCTGCGCGATTCCGAAGACCGAGTCGAGAACCACGGCGCTGACGAACCCAGCCGTTCGATACCCGGCCCCGGCGAAGACCTCCGCCAGGGTCGTGACGTCCCCCGGCAGGCGGTAGCCCTCGTTGTAGTGGACTCCGTGCTCGGCGGGAGTTAGTGAGGTCAGGATGGATGAAATCGACGGGAGCGTCAGCGGGACGTGCGAGATCGCCTGGTCGAACCTGATCCCCTCATCGGCCAGCCTGTCTATGTTCGGGGTCTTGATCGCCTTGTAGCCGTAACAACCGAGGTGATCCGGCCTGAGGGTGTCGACGATGATCAGGATACAGTTCTCCGGCCTCCCATTCGTGAAACGGCCGCACCCCGCGCCCCAAAGGGCAAGGGGAATCAAGGCTAACACGATGTGTGCACGTCGCAACCGTCTCCCGTTTCGTCTCACTGCACCTCCCGCCACAGAGTTGTCCTCCACGGAATCGTTCCATCGACCGATAAAGATAGCAATTTCATTACAGAATCGGAAGGGGTTTTGTTCCCGAAACAGCGCTTCGCACGTCAAGGTCCCGGCCGGTGCCCGTCGTTGACGTATAAAAAGCAGGGGGGCTCCATCCCGTGGATGAAACAACAGGATGTAGTCCCCCTTATGCCTATCCGGCCACCCTCCGCGGCACGTTCCACGCGAAGGGCAAGGTGGTCGGACTTAGTTCATCTTGAAGCACCAGGGACGCCCGGAACCCTTGTAGTTACCAACCGCGTCCGCCACGTTGTGCAGGGCGTTGCTCGTGCCAGGGCCGAACTCAAAGCCGCCCATGTCGGTGTCCAAGGCCGGCGGTACCGGGATCGGGGTCGCGCCGTCGTAGCGGGCCATCCAACCCCAGTCATAGGTGCCGGCGGAGAAACCGCTGATCCCGACCGTGACGTACCAGATCCCCGTGTAGGGAAGGGTCAGGGCCAGGGTGTTGCCGTCCATCGAGGTCCCGAGCAGGCTCGGCACCGGCGGGTAAACCACGCCGGCCCCGCAACTGGTCCATACATAGGCCAGAGAGACCGGGGTGGGATAAGGACCGGCGTTGTTCGCCGTGATGGTCCTGTGGTCGACGACCGCAGCGGTCCCGCCCGTGAAGGAGTACTGCTCGATCGAGAAGACACTCGGAGCAGTCGTGGCCCACGTCGGGGCGGTGTACGCGTCCATGCAGAAGTTGGACGTGCCTGGGCCGGCGCCGGGGCCGCCGAGCGTGTTGTTACCTTCCTTCTTGAAACTGTGAGCGTAGTTGCTGACCGCGTGGATATTCACGTGTTCAACGTTGAGGTGCATGCCCGTGTAATCCTGGCTCCACCCGTTGTTCGAGGCGGCCTGCGCGTTCACCGCAAATACCAGGGCCACTATGGCGAAAAGGGCGAAAACTTTCTTCATTACGATCTCCTTTCAGATCAGAAGAACCGATACAGATACCTTTCTCCCCCTTTTACCTTGTCTGGAGGAGAGAGAAAATTCCTTGAGTCTTACCCTCTAATCACCCCCTTCCGACACGTTACGGTCACCTGCAACCGTCTGTAAATTTACGATGACCCCCTTACCACCACCCACAGCGTCTTTTCTAACCGGATTAACAGTAAAGCCCCTATTATGATGGACCATTATAAAACAGATGCAGGATGAAATCTGTAAGCAGCATTACACTTATGGTTCCTTTAAGGACAGCATCTTATCCCGATATTGGTATTAGAGGCATAATTGGCAATTATTGCCGCGGGATCTCAATCAAAAACAAAGATATCACAATGCATTCTTTCTGTCAAGTATTTTCTACTCTTATACTCTTCATATTAATAAAAGACGAAAAGTCAAGCGTATAATATGCCCCGATAATCTATAATTTTAAATGATTGGGGTGTTATATTGCCTCTCTCGTCCTATCATATTACCGGACAGATCATGTTATTGATTATTATTGTCCCAGGAATGTGGCGGCCTTGCACCCGGTAGAGTTATTTGGGATAGAGGCAGGGATAATACACTGTCGGTGGATGGATTGACGGAATAAGGCCGCTGGAGGAAACGGCCCGCCGTGCGGTCGATATGGCCGGCGTAATTCTACGATCTCGACCTGAGCCCCTTTTCTATCGCCGTTATCATGTCGGCCACCGCCCGCCCAAGCCCCACCATTACCGCCCTGCTGATGATAGAGTGGCCTATGTTGAGTTCCTCGATCTGTGGAATCGCCGCCACCCGGAATACGTTCTGGTAAGTGAGACCGTGCCCCGCGAATGTCTTGAGCCCGATCCCAGCGGACAGACGGCAGGCATCCTCGAGTTCCTTCAAGGCCCCTTCCCATCCACCCCTCATGTAGCCCTCGGCGTAACGGCCCGTGTGCATTTCCACTGCATCGGCACCAAGGTCCCTGGCGGCCTCTATCGTCCGCGGCTCAGGGTCCACAAACAGGCTCACCCGGACGTAGCTCTCCTTCAGATTGCCGATGATCTCACGGAGCCTGCCCGGTTCCTGATCGAGATCAAGCCCACCCTCGGTTGTCACTTCCCGCCGCCCCTCCGGCACCAGCGTGGCCTGATCCGGAGCGATATCGCAGGCGATCCTTACCATCTCATCCGTGGCCGCCATCTCCAGGTTCAGGGGGACCTTCAAGACCTCCCGGATCGCCCTTACATCCCGTTCTTTGATGTGCCGGCGGTCTTCCCTGAGGTGTACCACGATACTGTCCGCGCCGGCCTCTTCCGCCGCCAAGGCGGCATATACCGGCTCCGGCTCTATCGTCTTCCTTGCCTCACGCAGCGTGGCGACATGATCTATGTTCACCCCGAGCCTGATCATCACTCCTCTCCTCCTTCACGCCTCAATTGAATATCCTCGAGGCCGCTCAATGCCTCGTCCAGTTCATTCAAGGCATAGGTATCAAGTCGCCCCCCCTCCCTTGCGAGGTCCACCGTCCGGCGAGCCATGGCCACGAACAAGTCGATTTCGCGGGGGCTCCTCTTTGCGACCGCCCCTATCTGTACCCTCAGGGTACGCAGGTCCGCGCGGGCGATGGGGCCGGTAAGCGCCTTCTCCGCACCCATCTCTCCGACAAGTTGTACCATGTCTTCCGCCATGGGAATTATAGCCCTGATCGCCTCTTTTTCTTCAAGCCCACAATCCGCCATCATCTTCCCGGCAGTCCACAAAAGAGTGACCAGGTAGTTGCTCGCCGTAGCAGCAGCCGCATGATACAGGCCCCTGTCGCCGGCCACCTTCAAAGGGATCCCGCCTATTGCCGCTATCAATGACCTCGCCGTCTCAACGGCCTCCCGGTCCCCCTCGAGGGTGAAATGCGACCCCGGCAGGACCCTCAACCCGACTTCCACCGTCGGGATTGCACGGAGCGGGTGAATTGAGCCGACCCTCGCCCCCACTTTTCTCATGGCACCAAGCACCCCGGAATCAAGCGCACCGCTGCAATGAAAGGCCACGACGCCCCTTCTCAAGAAGTTACAGGACGCGAGCCTCGCGGCCACTTCTTCGATCCCATCGTCGGCCGTCGTAATGAATACCGCCGCGGCGCCTCCTACCTCCCTTGGGACAGGCCCGTGGTACAGAGGACACCGCGCCAGCGTCCTCGCTTCCTCCAGCGAAGAGCGCCTGCGCCCCCATATCCCCACCACCTCCACACCGGCCCGTTGAAACAGGATCGAGAGGCTCAGGCCGATCTTTCCCGGCCCGAAGACGAAGATGGATGGAAGATTTCCGCGCACGACGCACTCCGCTCATTCAAGGAGGATGCCGCTTATTCCCTCTTTCAGCAACCTCTCCCGGGCCTGTGGCCTTATCTTCATCCTTACCCTTACATTCCCGTCCGTGGAGGTCCTGTCCAGGACCCGGCCGGACGCGTAGAGGCGGGAGAGCGACCGCGCATCGGAAGACGGGAAAGAGAACTCCATAAGCAGTTCTCCCCTCATCATCTCGCGTCCAATCGCCCCCCTCAACCTGTCGATACCGGTGCCCTCGAGGGCGGAGAGGAAGATACCTCCTGGATAATGCAGGCGCATAGCCTCCCTGGTCCCTGATCCCTCGGCCCTATCGATCTTATTGAATACCCTTATGGTCGGTGTCCCATCCACACCGAGGTCGGAGAGGACATCCCCAACGACCCGGATTTCATCGAAGACACCCTCCGAAGAGATATCTATGACGTGCACGAGGAGGTCCCCTTCGACCACCTCTTCCAGGGTCGCACGGAAGGACGCAATCAGGTGATGAGGCAACTTTCGGATAAAACCCACGGTGTCAGTGATCAGGACGGCCCTTGAGGAACCGAGATCGACCGCCCGGGTGCGGGCGTCGAGCGTCTCGAACAGCCTGTCCCCCACCCTCGCCCGCCCATTCGTCAGGCGATTGAAGAGTGTGGACTTTCCAGCGTTTGTGTAACCCACCAGGGCGATGTTGTATCCCCTCGACCGGCGTCTCCGTTGCTGGTGTCTTCGCTTCTTCAGGATATCGAGTTGCTTCACCAGGCGTCCGATACGCCTCCTGACCACACGCCTGTCCAACTCGAGTTGTGTCTCACCAGGACCCCTCAGTCCAATTCCCCCGCGTATGCGGGACAGGTGTTCCCACATCCGCGTCAATCTCGGGAGGAGGTACTGGAGTTGGGCGAGTTCGACCTGTAACTTAGCCTGCGCCGTCCTGGCCCTGATGGCGAAGATATCGAGGATGAGTTCGCTCCTGTCCAGTATGCGCACCCCGATGAGCCTCTCCAGGTTCTTCGCCTGGGTGGGGCTCAGGTCTTCGTCAAATACCACCAGGTCGCACCCGCTACCCTCTACTGCGCCCCTTATCTCCTGGACCTTTCCCCTTCCCACGTAACAGGCGGGGTCCTGCCTCCTGCGGTACTGCCTGACCCTCCCCACCACCGTCCCCCCCGCGGATTCCACCAATCTCGCCAGTTCCAACATCGATTCATCGACCTCCCACGGGGAATCCACCGGCCTTACCAGTTTGACGAGTATGGCCTTCTCATTTCCGCCATCAACGAACTCGGCTGTGCCCATTACCATCAGAATTCCTTGCGCCGCATTATATGATGCCGTTTCATCCAACTCTTTGTCCCGTAAACGACCCGTTGAACGGGGTGGAAGATCTTGTAAAACCTGCGGAAGGCAGGGTTGAGGAACCTGTAATCCGCGCCGTAGATGTCGCCGCTCAGGATACCGCGCTCCTTTAGTTCCTCGTACAACGGGGTGCCGGTGAACACCTGCAGTTTGGAAAGGGGGTCCACGTAAGATCCGAGACGCTTCTTCATGGGATAGACCCGGTCCATAATAAATTTTATGTTGCTGAAGAATTCATCGAGAGTCGTGTCGGGATCCATGGAAATAAAACCGATCCCGGCACGGATATCGAGGCGATCGATGACATCCAAGGCCTTCAGGTTCTGATCCAAGGTGATCCCCTTCCTCATCCCCTCGAGGGCACGGGGAAGGGCGGACTCTATCCCAATGAAGACCTCCTTCAGGCCCGCCTTCTTCAACACTTGGAATACATCCTCCTCGACGTTTTCCGCCCTGCATTCGATACGAAATTCGAAGTCCAGCCCCCTTGAAAGTATCCCCTCGGCAATCTCCTCGACCCTACGCCTTCCGGCCGCGCCCGGTCCGAAGAAGTTTGCGTCCTCGAAGCGTACACGACTCACCTTATGCCCCGCGAGGAGCCCCTCGAGTTCGTCGAGTACGTTGGCCGGGCTCCTACCCCTCCATGCCGGCCCCTTCGCCGTCCTGTAAAAGGAACTTATGCTGCAGTATGAACACACAGCGTAACAGCCGCGGCTCGTAACAAGGGGGATGCAGCCCCCCCTCGTGAACGCCAGCGGGAGTTCATCCCTTGCCGGGAATGGCAGCGAGTCCAGGTCACCTATGAGCGGCCTGGATGGGTTTTCCACCACGATCCCGCCGTCTCCCCTGTACGTGAGCCCTTCCACTCCATCCATGGGGCCGCCGGACTTGATTCGTTCGAGCATCGCCTCGACAGTGTATTCCCCCTCACCACGTACGACTCCGTCTATCTCCGGTACATCCTCCATCAATTGCCTGTGCGCGAGCGTGGGAAAATATCCCCCAACGCACACGAATGAGTCCAGTCCCCTCTCCCTGAGCGGGTTGAGGATGCTCAACTGTTCCCTCGCGGCACCCTGGTAGATCACGGTGATTCCCAGGATTCGAGAGGGCCGCCTCATGATTTCCTTCACCAACGCCCGGCGCGTCATTCCCCTGATGCTGGCATCGAGGATCTCCACATCGTAGCCGCGTGAACGCAGGAAGGCGGCGATATAGCCGAGGCCGAGGTTCTCCTGGATCGGTTCTTCGAGGAGGTGATACCTGGGGTTTACAAGGAGCACATCCTTCATTACGCGGGACTCTCCGTTGCGGAGACCATGACTATCCTGGGGGTCTCCTCCCCCTTGATGCTATCCTTGGATAGACGGATCTTCAATACGACCTCGATGACCTTTGGGTCGAACTGGTAACCCGAATATCTCTGCAGTTCCTCGATCGCCTGCTGGTGGCTCAGGGCCTTCCTATAGGGACGATCTGTGGTCATGGCGTCATAGGCGTCCGATACCATGATGATTCGCGATCCGAGCGGTATCTCCTCCCCCTTCAGGCCGTCCGGGTACCCGTTGCCGCTGTAACTCTCATGGTGGTGGCGGATGATATTCTCTATATCGCCTCTCAGGAAGTGGATGTGGGAGACCAGGTTGGCGCTCAATACAGGGTGCTGTTGAATGATCTTGAACTCTTCATCGGTCAACTTGGCGGGTTTGCGAATCAGGGAGTGGTAATCGCCCCCGATCTTTCCAACGTCGTGAAGGATGGCGGCGATCTCGATCTTCTCGACTTCGGAGTAGGGAAGGTTCATCGCGGAGGCAAGGTTCCTGGCATAGATGGATACCCGCTCCGAGTGTCCGGAGGTGTATGGATCGTTCGCCTCGATCCCCTTCACCAGCGTCAGGACGGTCTCCTTGTACGTCTGCTTCAGTTTCACGTAGTGCAGGTAGGCCTGGCGGATCATCATCAGCGGCAGGAAGAAGAGTATGATCCCCCACTCCTGCATCTCCTGGTAGAGGTATAGCATCAGGAGCAATAGGGGCAGGGAGGCGACGGTGTAGAACAACTGCCACCTGCAGTTGTCGTACCAGACCCAGAAGGGTGAGATACCCTCATAAAAGCCTATGGCACATGACACGGCAAGGGAGTTCACTGTAAAATAGGTCATCAGCATCATCATGAGCGGAAAGATCACGCCGGGGAAGTTCAGGACGCCGAACCGCCCGCCTGTCAGGTAGAAGACAACGCCGGCGCTGAATACCGAGAGGGAGATTTGTAACATATTGTGGAAGTATTTTATGAATTCCTTATGAAGACAGAACTTATTCCAGAAGAAATAAGAGATAGCAGCGATCAACATCGTCCAGAAGGGGCCGAAATAGAAGTTTAGCGTGAAGAAGACTAGAGAGGCAACCGACAGGGTCGATCCTCCTGTCAGCAGTTCAATCGACAGGAAGAAGGATATCAGGCTGAGGGCGAAGAAGACCCCGAGACCGATCAGGAAGCGGTTGGCGGAGATATGCTCCGGCAGGTAGGAATATCCGTTGTAGGCAAAAAAATAAGAGACCGCCGTGAGGAGGATGATTATGCCGAAGTATATCCTGAACCTGACACCCAATTGTCTTGGCACTCCGGATAAAAGGGGCTGACACCCGAACCCGCTGGTTACCAGCAGTTGGTGCCGCTATGGCTCAAAACAACGAGAACCATTGCGATCTTGGAAAGGGCACTGAATAGTCTTACCAGCATGAGCGATTCACCTCCTTAAGCAAGGATTAGACCCCTATCGTTCGATAAGGGCCCGGCTTTCGCTCATCTCATCTCGTGCCGCTTCGCTAACAAGGAACTACGGTCGGTATTCGAGTGTCAGCCGATCTGCTAAGTCATTGTCACTGATTTCTTCGGAAAGTATAAGAATTTTCCCTCTACTCTTCAAGCCCCCTTTCCCCTACCCTCATTCGCTGCCGAGATAACGGTTTACCGCCTTGAGCGTGGCAAGAGCGGCCGACCGGTTACGGTCCTTGCCGAGGAACGAGGTGCCGATCAGGGAGGTGGCACCATTGGATGTGACGGCACCCACCACCACCATTACGACCGGCGAGTTGGCCCTTTCGATTACCTTGAGTTCCTCGAGCGTAAAGGCCTTCTCACCCCTGAGATACTCTTCCAGCGCGGAAAGGACCGCCTTTGCGCTGATCTTCATCTGGTTGACGGCCGTGTTGGTATCCTCGCAAACTCCACGGAAAATACCCCCGCCATTGGCCAGGATGACCTCGGCGCGGCACTTGAGGTTCCCGCTGGAGGCCACCTCGAACCGATCGAACCTCAGGCGCCCCTGGTTTCCCGCCTTCTTGTCTTCTTTGTGATCACCGGTGGTATTCGCCGGAAAATGGACCTCAAACTCCTCCTTTCCGTTCAACCTGACATCAGGCCGCCTCAACTGGGCGACGCTGATGCGCTTGTGATCCACCGAGATATTGAACCCTGACACGAGGGCGGACTCCACGTCACGGACGATCTGTTTCGGCGCCCGGTTATGGTCCGCCAGGATATGGACCTCGATGACTTCCCCTTCCTGGTCTGTGTTTATCTTTGCGGATATGACCCCCGGCAGGTTGCTCAGCAGGCGCTCTGCAAGGATGAACGGATCGGAGGCCTGGTCCCGATTTGATACCATCTGTCTTCCTCTGTCCTCACTTATCGAGATCTGTGTCCATACTCCTCTTTTCGGAAGACCTGGTGTCGGGTAGATGGAAGGTATTGGGATACCGGTAATAAATATATCAATAAGGATTCGAGATGTAAAGATATTTCTGATTCATTCTCCCTCAGGCCTCAGGGGCAACTTCACTTTCTCTCACCTTTACCCCCCGTGTCTTCGCCGGATCGTCTTCCCGGACCCGCAACCCGCCTGGCCTCCAGCGAACGCCGTGTTTCCCACCACCGTTCCAGGCGCCTCCTCACCTCACCTTCACGGCCCGAGTCCGTTGGATGATAAAACTTCCTGCCAAGTAGCCCTTCCGGCAGGTACTGCTGGTCGACTATCCGATCGGGGGCATCGTGTGGATACTTATATCCTTCTCCGAATCCAAGTTCCTTCATCAGTTGCGTCGGTGCATTTCTCAATTCGATGGGAACCGGGGCGTTGGGTTCCTCTTCCACTGCCCTCTTCGCCGAGGAGTATGCCGTGTACACCGCATTGCTCTTCGGCGCAGTTGCCAGGTAGACGACCGCTTCCGCCAGGGCAAGGTCTCCCTCCGGCAGGCCGATAAAGTGTACAGCGTCACGGGCGGCCACTACGATGGTCAGCGCGCCCGCGTCGGCAAGTCCTATATCCTCGGAGGCGAAGCGCACCAGGCGTCGGGCGATGTAAAGGGGATCTTCACCCGCCTCGAGCATCCTCGCCAGCCAGTAGAGGGAGGCATCCGGGTCGCCGCCCCGCAGGCTCTTGTGGAGTGCCGATATCAGGTTGTAGTGTTCCTCTCCCGCCTTGTCGTAATGCAGGTGCTTCCGCTGCAGGGCCCTCCGCACGATCTCTCGAGAGATCACCTTATCGCCGGAAGGTAGCAGGATAGAGGAGAGTTCGAGGAGGTTCAGGGCGCGTCGGGCGTCGCCGTCAGAGGAAGAGGCGATTATGTCGAGCACCTCATCACCCAACTCGAGACCGAGCCGGCCCAGGCCCCTTTCCTTGTCATTCAGCGCCCTGGTAAGGAGGACCTTTATCTCTCCGGGAGAAAGGGGCTTCAAAACAAAGACACGGGACCGCGAAAGGAGGGGGGAATTCACTTCGAAGGATGGGTTCTCCGTGGTGGCCCCGACCAGGATGATGCTCCCGTCCTCCACGTGAGGCAGGAAGGCATCCTGCTGGGACTTGTTGAACCGGTGAATCTCATCGCAGAAGAGGACAGTCCTCCTCTTACTTAGGATCCTGTTCTCTTCCGCGCGCTTTACTACCCTGCGGATGTCCTTGATGCCGGAGGTGACGGCGCTGAACGATACGAAATCCGATCCCGTCATCCGGGCCATGATCATCGCTATCGTAGTCTTCCCGCTGCCGGGAGGACCCCACAGGATCAAAGAGTTCAAGGCGTCCTTCTCCATCATGGTGCGAAGCACACTCCCCTCTCCCATGATATGCCCCTGGCCCATGAACTCCTCGATACAACGCGGCCTCATCCTGGAGGCCAGGGGAGATGCACCTCCCGCCGTCCCCCTTTCCTCCTGGACCGGGAACAGTTCAGCCTCGGCGCCGTCGTTTTCCATGCCACATTCATTCATCGTCACGATCTCATTATACCTTATTATACCTTGAGGATCTCATCCCTGTCATACCGCTGCAAATCGACCTCTTTTCCCCCTTCCACGATCTTCCTCCTACGGGTGTCGCCAACGAACCTCCCGATCACCCGTGCCGATATCCCGGCCGCATCAAGTGAGGCCAACAGGCCGGCCTCCTTATCCCCATCGACCGCCAGTAGCAAGGCGCCTGAAGATACAATGCCCATCGGATCAATTCCGTACCTCTCGCACAGCGCCCTCGTCTCCGGGTAGACCGGAATGGATTCCCCGTAGACCACGAACCCCGTACCCGACGCATCCGCAAACTCGTGGAGGGCAGCGGAGAGACCTCCCTCCGTCGGGTCATGCATCGCCATGACCCCTTGGGCGGCGGAGGCGATCCCCGCGGCCTTGACAACGCTTATCCCGGGACTCAGCATGAACTCCAGGCACCTCTCCAGGAACTCGTCCCCCCATGTGTCTTTTACCTCCCGCCTCCTCTTCCTCGCAATGATCGAAGTCCCCTCAATGGCAACGCCCTCCGTCATGACAATTGAACAACCTGGCCGCGCGCGAGATGCCTGAAATGTCGTGCCTGTAAGCGGGGTACCCATCATCACGCCGGCGGCCACCACCCTCGTTACGGCATCCGTGACCTCTGTGTGCCCCCCGCAGAACGATATGGAGAGTTCATCGCACGTCTTGCGGATCCCGGCGAATGCCTCTTCCACCCCACCCAGCGTGGCAGTCCCCGCCGGGAACAGGAGCGAGACCATGAACCACCTCGGTTTACCCCCCATGCAGGCGACATCGTTCGCGTTGATATTTACCACATAATGGCCGAGGTCTTCCGTCAGGAAGGTAACCGGATCGGCCTTCGCCACCAGCAAGCGACCCCCCAGGCTTATCAAGGTGGCGTCGATGCCCGTATCGGGACCCTGCACTACCGATTCGTCACCAGTGGTGTAACGGTCCAGTAATTCACGCAGGAGGTCGTTAGGCAACTTGCCCGGCGGCAGTATTTCCGTATCTTTACTCCGATTGATTGGTACACGACTGGCCATGGATCAACCCCTAAGGCAAGCGACCAGCCCCGGGCAGAGCCGATTCTCATGACTACCTGACATAGGGGATCAGGTCCTCACTGCCGGCATCATGGAACCCCTTGATACGCAGTATGCAACTCTCGCATCGCCCGCAGGCCCGGTCGCTCCTTACGTAACACGACCACGTCAGGTGAAGAGGTGCCTTCAACTCCAGCCCAAGCCGGACTATCTCAGCCTTCCCCTTGTCTATCAGCGGAGCGACGATGGTTATATCCCCGGTCCTCGTGCCGTGCCTGACGAGACGGTTGAAGGCATCATAGTAACCCTTTCTGCAATCCGGATAGCCTGTACTGTCACTCTCCACCGCCCCTATGAAGATACGACGCGCACCCAGGACCTCTGCCCAGGAGACGGCCGCGCAGAGGAAGTTACTGTTACGAAATGGAACGTAGGTGGATGGAATCTCTCCCGGCGGCGACTGCCCCTCATCCACCTCGATCGAGGTGTCCGTCAGGCTTGATCCGCCCATTCCTCCCAGATAGGACAGGTCGACAATTAGGTCCCTTTCCACGCCGTAATAACGGCAAATCGCCTCGAAGGCCTCCACCTCCCGCTCTGCCGTCCGCTGGCCATAAGTGCAGTGAAGGAATGCGGGCCTGTAATTCTTCGAAGCGATGGCCGCGGTCACGCAACTATCCAACCCCCCGCTGACCAGGACCACTGCCATCTCTCGACTCAAAGAGTTACCCCCTCCCCGGGATCTCCCGGCTACAGGCCCGCCATCGCCTACGGCAGGCCTATCGACTTGTGGAGTTGAAAATTGAGTTGCACCATCACCCGATCTTCCAGGATCCATCTCGCCGCTTCAGCCGGGTCCAAATCCCCATGGACGGGGGAGAAAAGGATTCCTGGAACACCTACACCGGGCGCCCGGCCCCCATCCAAGAGGAGGCCGTGCCTCTTCAAAAAATCGAGGCTCCAGAGGTAATCTTCGCGATCTCTCAACACAAACTTCAGGCGATCGTGGGGGCCGAGTACCCCGAGGATGGAGACAAGGAAGGACCCGGATGATCCGCTGCCAGGGCACTTTACATCCACTACCTTGGTCACGCGCCCCGGGATACAGGAGACGTCGTACGTTCCATTCGTCTCCAGTACGACCTCCAGACCCTCCGACAGCAGGCGCCGGACCACCTCGGGCGTCTCCACCTGGCTCAACGGTTCACCCCCTGTAACGAGGACCATACGCCGGTCGAAGGATCGAACCTTCCTGACGACCTGATCGACGGTAAGCGACTTATTCTTCCCCTCTTCGACCACCAGTGCCTCCGACGCATCACAATAAGTGCATCGCAGGTTGCACCCGGCGAGACGCAGCACTACCGCGGGATATCCCTGAAGGGGGAGTTCCCCCATGATCGACTCGTAGATCCCTGATACCCACATAATTATCGCGGCCTCACTCCTCGTGCTTCACTCCCGGCAGGAGATTGCAATCCCTTTCGATTTCCCCATGACCGGCAGGTGACGACTACCACCACGGTGGAAGTGCCTGCCACTTCGCAAGACCGGATATATGCACATCATATTAATGGAAAAGATAGCCTGGTGTTCCGAATCACCTGAACGACCCGCTATTCCAGGTAGGCAGCCCAATACCGGTCTGTCTCTTCCACCCTCACCTCCTGCACTTTCACGCCCTCGGACAACTCGGATCTAACCTCATGAAAGAGATATCGGGCTATGGACTCCGCAGTCGGGTTGACATCCAGGAAGGGATCGAGGTCATTCAAGTGCCTATGGTCGAAGTTCTGAACGACTCTGTCAAGGACCTCCCGCAACGTCCTGAAATCTATGCCCATCCCCAATTCATCCGTATCTTCAACCAAGACTACCATCGTTACCCCCCAGTTGTGGCCATGGAGCCTGGCACAGTCCCCGGGATAACCCCTGAGTTCATGGGAAGCCGAAAACGTGGAATGTACACTCAGTTTATACACTGACCTGCTTCTCTTCTTCGGACTTCATTCCGGAACGCGCGCCTCCCCCATCTCCACCATCCAATGTCACCGATACCACCTTGGATATCCCGGGCTCCTCCATGGTCACTCCGTACAGGCAGTTTGCAGTGCTCATAGTCTTCTTGTTGTGAGTAATGACAATAAATTGTGTCTCTTCCTTATAATTATTGAGCATATCGAGGAGCCTGTTGACGTTCGAATCGTCGAGCGCCGCATCGGCCTCATCCAGGATACAGAAAGGATTCGGCCATACCTGGTAGATTGCGAACAACAGGGCCAGAGCGGTCAAGGCCCTCTCTCCCCCGGAGAGGAGATCCACGGACTCAAGCCGCTTCCCGAACGGTTGGGCGACCATATCGATCTCCGATTCGAGGGGATCGACGTCTTCACCCAATAAAAGATCGGCCCTGCCCCCTCGGAATAGTACCCTGAATGTATCACGAAAGTTCTCTCTTACCATCGCAAAGGTCTCCAGGAAGCGTTCTCTTGCGGTTCGGTTTACCCGACGTATCGTCGACTCGAGTGAACCCTTCGCCTTCAATAGGTCGTCCCTCTGCTCCCTTAGCACCTTCAAACGGTTTTCCTCCGCCTCGTACTGATCGAGGGCAGTGAAATTGACGTGGCCGAGACCGGCTATTTTCGCCCTTACTTCCCTCAACTCACCTTCCAAATCCTCATTCATCGTATCCTTCTCAATATCCGGCGGAGCCAACTCCGACAGGACGCTATTGTACTTCTCTTCGATCCTCTCCTCCAACATCCGCATACGGTTCCCCAGGTCGTTCTCCTCAAGCCCCAGTCGCTGAATTTCAGCCATCCTGACTTCCAGACGCCGCCTCAGGTCCCTCTCCTTTTCCCCATCTTGATCCAGTTTCAATCTTGCATTGCGGGCCTCATCTTCGATCCCATTCAATCCTCCCTCCAATTCCTCTGTCTCTATGGTGGCCCTATCCCTCTCCTCACGTACGGCCCTCGCCTCTTCTCCCAACCCCACCAGTTCCTCTTCAATTACAGCCCGCTCTTGATCCAGTCGTTTCCTGTGCTCCTCGCGTTCGCCTATCTCCGCCTCAAGGCGTTCAGCCCGCTTTACGGCCTCTATCAGGCTCGACTTGAGTGCAGCCTCGTCAAGTCTCAAGGCCTCGACCTCCCGGTCGATAGACTTCTTCTCCTCTCTTAGCCCCTCCATCTCCCCGACCGGCTGAGGTCCTTCAGGGAGATCCAGCGCCTGGTCGGTCTTCGAAAGCGCCTTGCCCAGGTCCATGGCCTCCGCTTCGTTCGATTCAAGCGAGGTTGAGATGCCCGGGAGTTCCTCCTCGAGGCGACTCAGTTCACCCCGTAAAATGGACTCCTCTCGGTCGAAGCCCAGGAGAGTGTGCTCCTTATCCTCCAATAGAGTGGACTCTTCCTCCAAACGGCGAGACAGTTCGGCGTACGCCACATCAGTTTCATTGAAGATCTGGTCCAACCTGCGGCGGTCCGCCTCCATCTTCTGGAGGTTTTTCCTGATCAGATCCGCTTCACGGCGTAATGCCTCGATCCTTCTTGAACGCTGTACTATAAGTGAACCTCGGCATAGTGGGGATCCCCCGGACAGGACCACGTGGTCCCGAAGGACGCTGCCATCAAGGGCCACGACACGCCCCGGCGCCTTGAAGTATTCTTCGACGTCCTCCCTACCCAGCGGCGGCGGCGCTATCCACAGGTCGCCGAGGAGCAAATCTCTCAGGGGCTCGAGAGATTGATCGCAGCGGACCACGTCAACCCCCGAGGCGATCACCCAGGATGGAGGCCTTGGAATCCTCGAGCGATCAGCCATCCTGACTACTTCCATGGAAATGAATGAAGCCATCCCCTTTCCCTCGGATCTCAGGTAACTGATCGCCTTCAGTGCAGATGCGTTGTCTTCGGTGACAACCATTTTGACATAGGAGCGCAGTCCGACCTCTACCGCACGCGAGAATTGCTCCTCGATCTCGAAGAGTTCGCTGACGGGGCCGATGACGCCATCCAGTCTATCAATGGCCTTCATGACGGCTATAACACCTTCCGGATATCCTTCATATTCGTCGCTCCACCTTTGCTGCAACTCCACTTGAGCCATGATATTGTTCAATTGAACCTGGTGCTTCTCGATCTCCCGTGTAGAGGTATCCCGCCGGCGGCTGATCTTCCCCCTCATCCCCACCAACTTTTCAAGCCTCTTCGACATCTTGTCCACGATGGCCCGGAGCCCCACGATCTCTTCCAGGAAACGATCCTTGTCGAGACACGCACCCACGATCTCTTCCCTTTTCTCAGCGATCAACCGTTCAAGGCCCTTGCGCCTCTCTATTAGGGAATCCCTCTCTTTCTCGACAGTGCCGAGTCTCGCCTTGATCTCCGCGATCTCCCTGAGTTGATCCATGCGCCTGGTTTCTTCCATCCGGTACCTGCCGGCCTGTCGATCGAACAATTCATCGACCTCCCGCTTCCTCCCTTTGAGATCCTCAAGCCGACCGGCGATCTCTTCCAACTTGGCAGACCGCCCCTCCTTTTCCCCGTTGAGTTCCCCGAGTTCCTTCAATAGTGCTTCCCTCGACCTATCAAAATCACGGATCTCCAGGTCGATCTGCCTCATCCGCCCCTGCCGGTGAGTTGTCCGTTCCCGGAGTATGGCACCTCTCTCGTCCAAACGCTTGATCTCATCACTTCTAATCCTCAGGTCTCCGCGTATCCCGGCAAGCCTCTTGTCCATCTCGGCCAAACCAGACTTGCCCTCCCGCAACCTCTCCTCCAACTTCCCTCGTTCGGCCTCGAGGGCCCTCCTCTCCTCCTCCAGGGACCCCAATCGGACCTTCACATCCTCCCGCCTTCCCCGGATCCTTTCATACTCCCGGATTGCAAGTGTCACCTCGATCTCTTTCTCGCGTCCCTTATAGGCCCGATACCGATTGGCCTTGCCTGCGTGACGCTTTAGCCCCTTCACCAACCGTTCCACCTCGCCAGCGAGCACCTGTATCTGCTCGAGGTCCCGGCTCGTCCTCTCCAATTTCCTGAGCGCCTGCCGCTTACGGTCCTTGTACTTCACTATGCCCGCAGCATCTTCGAGTATCCGGCGACGCTCGCCCCCCCCTCCGTTCAGTATCGCGTCGATCATCTTCTGCTCGATCAGGGAATAGGCATTGGTGCCGATCCGCATCTCCAGGATCAGGTCCGAGACATCCTTCAGCCGGCATTTAACGTCATTGATCAGATATTCGCTCTCCCCGGAACGAAACAGCCTGCGCGTGATGGTGACCTCGTCATAGGGTAGCGAGATCCTTCCACTACAGTTATCGAACGTCAGTGTGACCTCGCTCATGTTCAAGGGCTTCCTGGCCTGGGTCCCCTTGAAGATGGTATCGTCCATCTTTCTGCCCCGGAGCACCCTCGGATTCTGTTCTCCGAGGACCCAGCGGATTGCATCCACTATGTTGCTCTTGCCGCAACCGTTCGGGCCGACAACGGCGGTGATCCCGGGCACGAAGTCGAGTTCGATCCTCCGGTAAAAGGACTTGAACCCAAAGATGCGTATTCGCTTCAAGATCATGGATTATAACCTTTTCGGTTGACCAGGCCACCTGTGAGGTGATTTTGAGCCAAGAGCTGGCGGGCCACACCCGCTTGCCCTTCGTCTTCATAGGCCCCGAGGTAGAGGAAATAGATGTTCCCATTTACCCTTGATTCGAGGATATAGGGATCGAGCCCCAACTTCTCAACGGCCGCCCTCATCTCTTCCGCTCCATCCATCGAATCGAAGACACCAAGGAGGTAGGCCAGAGGCGCCCTTATCACCCGGACACCCTTGAAATCACTCTTACCGGCAATATCTTCCAGTTCGGCCCTCGCCATCGATTCGTCGGCGTACTGTCCAACCATCAGGCGGGTCCATCGACCACTACCTGGGATCTCAACGGGAACGAGGTAAGGTTGAAAGCCGGCCTGTGACACCGCCCTCTCTGCAGCCCTTGCCGACGCCTCGTTCCTGAACGAGGCGAGGACGACCGAGAAGGGGACCTCACTCTTCCTCGACAGGAAACCGCTCCGCACGGCCTCCCGGCCGGTATTCGTCTCTGCAAGAGGCGCTATCCCTTCCCCTGAAGATTGTGGCTTCACCGCGGCTGCCTGTTCGTTCGCACCACCAGATACCGCACCTCTCCGGTATATCAGCCAAGTGACCGCCAGCCCGATAAAGAGGACGAGAATAACAGCACGCGGCAACCACCTGTTACCCCTCTCTTCCGATCTCCCCCCAACCATCTCTTCCACACCACCCGGGGCCTCACCCCTTTGAACCTCTTCCTCCGGGCGATCCTCGCCCTCGGCGTGAGACTCCGCCTGCGAACTCTCGCCACTCCCCTCCAGATCGCTATCCACCCGCTCCAACAGAACCGCTCCCCCTTCCTCATCCCCAGCCGTCACCTCCACGAACCGTTCTTCCCCGCCAGGGGTCTCATCCCGCGGCTCAGGCCCGAAAGCCCGGCCGACTTCCGAGTCCAGCGCCGCCCGGCCATTTTCCCTGAATGGATATTCCATCGGGTGAGTCCAGATCACACCGGCTACATCCGATCGTTTCTTAAGGTCCTTGAGCGCCCTCCGGATCGACCGATCGATCTTGTCTACGCTCGAGAATAGGAGGAGTGTTCCATCCACCTCCGACATGAGTTCTCCCGTATCGAACCACTCTCCCGCACTGGTATAAATAAGGCCCACGGCCCCGGGCGGAATAAGCCTCTCCAGCGTCGTCTTCCACCCGAGCATGGAAAATACAGCCTTGGGGTCTGTGACCTCTCTGCCGGATGGGATAAACTTCAGTTCGGGGATCCCGGTATCCCGTATGATTTCCACCGGTTCCGCCCCCTTTAAGAGGAATTCCATCATCCCCGGGACGCGTTCCACGTGGAAGAGGTCGTGCAGGACGGGGGCCCGTATGTCGAGATCGATGAGATAGGTCACGATCTCTTCGGCAGCCAGGGTGATAGCCAGGTTGGCAGCAACCCGCGATGAAATTATCGGTCTGCAGTTTACGTTCATGAAGAGGAGCCTGAACAGGGGGGTCTCCCTGGCCGTAAAGAGACGGTAGAACATCTTGGTATACGGCTCCACCAGCCGTGATTCCGTAGACTCGATGATCAAGGGGAGTTCGGTCTTGACCGCTTCCACATCCGCCGGGACATATACCTCGAAAAATGCCGCTTGAGGAAACACCTTCCACAGGAACCTCATCCCTTCACCCCCCAGAAAGATCCTTTTTCTCCTTCTGCTCAGCGGATTCCGCATGATCCTCAGCCTCTTTCCTGAAGTTGATGGTTTTGGAGCCGGAGTTCAAATAGCCGCACGTGAAGACTGCCGCCGACCGAGCAAACCCTCAATCCGCGCGGCCGGACTTCACCGCCGCCCGTAAAAAATCATTGAGGGCCATTATCGGGAGCCCTCTCTCATCAACCACAAAGGGGCGGATCCCCCGGATCCTGTTGAGAGACAGCCTTTCCACGTCCAGCCTCCTGACTATGGCGATCACGTTGCCCCCAATAGAGGCCATCAACAGTGCAAACCCTATGTTATTGGTCAGGACGAGGTGGCATTCCTTCAATATGGAAGCGATCTTTGCAATCGTTTCCCTCGGCAGGATCAGGACACGATACCGGGGCAGATCTCCCAATATTCTCTGAGAAAGCCGATTCTGAGCCAGGAGCATCTTTTCAGACGGGAGCGTGTTGAGTACCTTGAGGAGGTTGGACAGTCCCTCCCTGCCCGGGAATACTCCCTCCACGGTATCATCGAGAAAGACCCCGATCAATTGTTCCTTGCGGGGTTCTATGCTGATCCCGACGGTCTTCCACACGGTATCAACGTTGGCCTCCCGGCCCGGCAGATGGAACAGATCCTCTTCCGGATGGACATCCAGTACCTTGAACAGCGACCACATCCTCGGGAGGTAAGAACGATGGCGCTCCGCTCCCTTCACCGAGATGGAATAGGTGAATATCCCGGAAGGATCGTAAAAACCTACGGTAATCGACGCCCCGGAAAGCGATACGGGGAGGTATGTCTCGAGGTTGCGGCCATATGACAGGTCGACTGCGATATCGAACGACTCCGACCTAAGCCGCTGGACCAGGTCCCTTAGAGACCTGCTGAAAGGGTTCTTTGAACGATCATCGTAAAAAAACAGCCGGTCCGCCCAATAGTCCCCCTCGAGGATGCTACCGTACTCCGTCGGTGTCACCACCGAGATCTCCGCCGACGGGTACCTTACCCTCCATCCCCTGAGGAACGACCGCGCCAGGACCAGGCTGTCCAGACCCCCCTCGGGGACGAGAATGATCTTTCTTGCGCGACCTGGATCACGAGCCAGAGAAAAGGGGCCGTTGACTTCACCGGCCCCTAAGAGGTGCCGGCATGTCCCCATAAGTAACTGATAAACGAGCGCTTTTCTCATCTCTGGAGGTCGCGATTATTATTGGAATGGTTAGTAGACTATAATGCACCGTGGTCTTTGTCAACAATTTTGATGCGAAGATAACCTTTTTAAAGTGATAAAGAACGGAAGGATCCGTGCGGGATTCTCCCTCAGGCGCCCGCCGGGCAATTCAAGGGGAGACCAGGTTCCCCGCAAGGTACCCGCGAGAACCGATCTCCCCTGTCCCTTGAAGGTGGGGGACACCCTCAAGGTGTGATCTGAAACGAAAAGTAGTCCATGGCGAGTGCGCCCCCCGTAACAGGGTCGTAGAGGGTAGCCTTCATCATATAAGAGCCGACCGGTGCGTAGTCCGGCACCGGAAGAGCCATATCCTTCGTCAGGCCGCCGCCGGCCGGAATAGTTATCGTTGCCGGATCGGAATATACCATCATGGTCCCGTTGGGCAGCCTGATCTCAGCAAGTGGGTCCACGTCCTGCGGGCTTCCGCCCGGGTTGCTGATTACGAGGGTGCCGGTCAGTGTCCCTCCCTGCGGAACAGTGGTGCCGTCAGGCGACAGGGTGATGTCCACGACCGCGTTGTCCGGCGCAGTGGGTATGAGTGCCGTGTAGGCGTCCTCGTTTCCGTTCCGCGTATCGGTCCATAGGGGCAAGGACATGTCGATTGTCGATGCGAGCCCGTTATAGTCACCGAGGAATGTACCATCGAAGCCGTAGTAAGGATTAGAGGAGACAGTAGTCACGCGGAGGTTTGGCTCGAAACTCGACCCCCCGTCGACCGACCGGGCCAGGTAGACGTCGTAGTCAAGGTTTCCGGGACTGTTCCTCCTGTCCATGAACATCACCATCACGTTCCCGCTGGGATCAACCGACAGCCATGGGAACCACTGGTCCTTGCCGTTGGATAACTGGTCGTCGTTGACCCGCACGGCGGCCGACCAGGTACCCCCCCCATCCGTGGACCTGCAGAAGTAGATATCGGCATCCCCGTTCCTGTAATCTCCCCAGCATACATAAAGGTTGCCTCGATTCGGGCCATTGGTGACGTCCGCGGCCATGACGGGGAAACTGTTCACCCTGAATCCCGGGTTGAGGTATGAAGGAAGCGGGGTAATGCTCTGGATGGTCACGTCCGGACCAAAACTCACCCCCCCGTCGTCAGAGGTGTTCATCTTGAGCCTGTTTCCCGTGGCGTAGTCATACCAGGCCACGTAGAGTTCTCCACCGGGGCCAACAACCGGGATCGAGCCCTGGGTGTAATCGGAGTCCGAGACGCGAACAGGGGACTGGAACGAGGTACCGCCGTCGGTCGACCTGGACAGGTAGATCGGATAGTTCCACCCGAAGAGGGTCCACGTCACGTAGACATTGTTCCGGTAGGGACCGTCGGTATTGTCCACGGCGATATAAGGCTTGTCGTTGAAGGCCTCGTAACCGGAGACGTTTATCGGCACCGGGTTCCCCCAGTTCTGTCCCCCATCATCCGACACGGAGACGTATACACCGTTGTCTCCATAATAACCCCGATCGAAGGCGATCAGGGCGTAATAGACCCGGCCGTTCAGGCCTATTGCCACGGCGGGGTCGCCCTGGGCATCGTAGGCCGAATAACCCGGGAGGACCCCGTCAGCCCATGTCAGCCCACCATCGAAGGAATAGCCGTAACCGGCCTTCACGTCCTGAGTATCGGCATACCGGTAATCGTTCCATCCCCCTACCAGGTGCGAGAAATCGAGGGGATCCACGGTGATGCTCGTCTCGTTCTGAGCCTGACCCGAGGTGTCTTGGTTCACCCTGATATTCGGAAAACGCCCAACCCCCGTGGCATTAGCCACTGTCCGGCCCTCCCGGCGTTCCAGTCCCCCCCGCATGACATACTGAACTACCCCAGACATACGGGAGAGGATATCCTCCCGGTCCCGCCAACCCCCCACACGCCCGGCCGCCATGGAGGTCCCCGCAGGAAGCAATACCAGGACACCTATCAAGCAAAAACGTAATACTCCTTCCATCACAAACCCCTTTTCCTCTCGGTTTAGGTCAGGTCAAGTTCTACATAGTCGATGTGTTGATACTCCCCGTTATCATCCCGGTGCTCATGGACGCCGAGGTGGTGATGCCTCATGGCATCGTGCAGGTACTCGTGGGAGAGGAGGGTGATCCCACGGTATTCCTGCTCCGCTATAAGGTAGTCTATCATAACCGATTCTATTGCGACCGGGTCCAACCCGACGAATATGCTGTTCGGCGTGGGGCCGCCCGGGAATGTCTCCCACTGCTGCGGCCAACCGTATGGCCCCCCGTTGTAGACCCCGAAGAGGGCGTCCCCGACGATGAGCCTCGTCTTGTAACGGATCTGTGGGGTCGCGTTGAGATCGCTCAGGTTGTAATTGATGTTCGCGTGAAGTAGAGATGGGCCTGGGCGGGTCGTCCCGAAATGATTCTTGAAGCCCATCGTCGCCAGGACGAAGAGGTGATCCTTGAAGAGGTGAAGGTCGATGAGGTGATCGGCCTGGGTCAAGACGTAAGGGCAGTGCTGGGTTCCGGCGTAACGAAACTCGATCGGGGCGTCCGGGTCGCCTTGGGCCAGGCTGTCCCCGCTCTGGACGTAATTCACGTTCCAGGGGACGCGATCCCTGATCCTCCACGATGGAATAGGCCTCGAACAATCGTATATCGTGATGTTCGCCGGTGGAATCCCCCTTACATCGATCAGGCCCAAGAGGACGGCATTGATGCTTGGAGCGGTGGCGTCTATCTCGTTGCTCTGGTTTGCGTAATTGTTACAGTTGATCTTGATGACCACCTTCCCCCCAGCCCTGGATCCGGGAATCAATTGATTCCACGCCCGGTAGTCGGAGGCCGTCCCCATCAGCGCCTGAACACCCTCGAGGAACATCCGGTTCACGGCATCCTGGTCTATGAAGTCGAAGTAGTAATCCGACTGGTAGTCCCAGTTGGTAGCGTTCAGGTCAAAGGCACGCACGACACGGGGCCGTTGAAATCTCCCGGGGACCATTCGATCAAGGGACCCCAGGCCGAGTGCCATCCCGATGGCGGCCCTGGAGGTGTTCTTTACGAACTCGCGTCTGCTGATTGGCCTATGGCACATCGGCCTTTTCTTTTCCACCATGATCGCATCCCATCCTTTCAACATCAGAGATGGATAAACCCTCTCGTGCGCCGAACCTAAAAAACCTGGTGACTATTTTACCATAAAGGGGAAGCCCTTGTCAAATGAGGTTTGATTTCCGGAGTTTTCCCCTGTTTTCGGATTCCGTGAGTCTTGATCCCGCCCCCCGGCCCGTCACAGGCCGGCCCACTCCACAACCCTGTCTACCCACCTCGGATCAGGAGAAAAGAACAGCCCGTGCCCCAGGCCCGTATGGAGCACCACCTCCTCGGAAACCACGCCGGAAGCCGCACCAAGGGCCTCACGGCAAGTCCCCGCGATCCTGTCCGAGGAGTCGTACAGCGAAAGGATCCGCCCCCTGATCTTGTCGCCATTCCCCTTGAGAAAATCCCGGTATCCCCTGCCGAACGGGGTTCCTTCCCTTCCGCAACCGGCCAGGATAACGTAATTGATCTTCTCATTGCCCACCTTGGAGGCCACTGCGAGCGCAATCATCCCACCCTTGGAATGGCCCGTCACCGTGATGTTCTCAGGTGGGACTCCATCACTCATAAGGTCCCTTATACGCCCCGCTATCTCCTCGGCATAGGCATCGACATCGACCCTCTTGAGGCGTGCCTCGCTGAATACCAGGAACCCCCTTTCCGAAAACGCACGAACGATATCCTCGTACCTATAGCGGCCGAATACCGGGTGCACGGCATCCAGCCCCTTCTCTTCGATCCATGCGCCGTGCAGGTAAAATAGGCACTTCCTGCCCGGATCGACCACCTTCCCTGTGCCCGGTTCGTTCTCCCCGGCTGCCTGCATCGCCGGGGGCCCGGCCAGGCAGATGACCCCGATCAGGGCAACCAAGATCAACAAGTCCCTCGTCATTGCATCATACCTCTCTTGAACGGTTCGTTGCCTTACCTTGAAACCGGATATACCCGGCCCCCCATCCTTGCATGTTACTTATTCCCGTGGAGAACGCCCAACGAGCGTGATATCTCCTCCCAGCAGGTCCAACTGCAATCCCCACCTGCAAGATCATAGTGAGCGGGATTGTCGCACTGCACGCCCTTCAGGTACTTCTTTCCGCCGATCTCACTTACGCGGATCAACAAGTGCGCTTCTCCGCCCTGCACCTCGCGACAACTGAATCGTCTTCTGAGCCATCGAGATCCCTTGTCCATGATACCTCCTCTCCGGGTCATCCGGCCTCCACCGTTTCCAAAGGGTCACCGGGAACGTCGCCGCCCTGCTGGTCTCCACCCAACAATACGGCGCATATCTGCGTGCCGGGGGCCATCGGCCGGGCGGCCGAGCCTGTCAAGATGCACTGGGGCGTCGGGACCTCTATGAATTTTCCGAAACTGTCCTCTCTATCCATCCCCACTTAATAAAGACCCGGCATCAGCCTCCTGGTGACATTGCAATAACTGACGTATTCATCCCCGAAGGCCTCCCTCAAGGCGGACTCCTCAATGTGTATACGGTACAGTATGGCGATGGTGATCGGAACAATTATCGCGGTGAGACTCCACCAATTCGCAAGGAAAATACCGAGTCCAGCGAAAGACAAGAGCAGGCCTGTATAAGAGGGATGGCGGATCACGCCATACAACCCCGAACGCACGATCCTCTGATTCCTTTGAATTATGACCCTCGAAGTAAAGAAAGACCCGAGAGTTGCAAAAGCAACCCACCTGATGATCAGACCTGCAAGAAGCAGCACGAGGGACATAGATCGCAGCACGACAAGCGATACGCGCATCGATCCCCCATTGATCCCACTCAACCACACGCCCGCTCCTATACTCACCATGATCGCGGCCCATATCATCCATACCGAACCGCGGTCCCTAACCACTGCATCCTCGCCCCTTCCCCTCGCTGCAATCCCAAGGATTACCTCTGAGAGGGGCCACAGGACGAATATGACTTCAAAGATGTGGCCCAATACCATGGAGCATCTCCCGGAACCATTCCGTATCCCCCATCCCTTCCTCCCCCACCACGAGGAGGATCGCATTTTTCTCTATAAGCAAGATAGACACGCCTCCAAATCTACCTTACTCGTATCCCCTGCCGTGACAGTGGCTGGGACGTGGTAATCAATCCAGCCAGGCCCCGAGCAACACACCTTCGCATCCACAAAATAGTCCCCCGGGGCAACTTCAAAAACGGCCAGACCATCCTCATTGGTATTCAGCACGCGATGAATTGGGGCAATATCAATCTCTACATCTGAAACTGCTTCCTGAGATGTTCTGTCGGTCACGGATACCGATATAAAACCTGTTTGTGGTCGTGAAGGTTCTTCACCACAACCAACGAGTATAATAAGACCAAGGGCAAGGAAAATCATCGAAGTTATCCTATCACTTCTCATTTCACTCACTCTCTTTCCGAGGGTTTTCGCTTTACCGTTCCTCATCATGATTCGCCCTCTATCAATTCTTTTTCTTGCGTACCATCGCGACACCAATAATTACCCCCTTGCAAAACGGAGTCGAGAAGAGATACAATATATAGGATTGCGACATTCAACGCCACCACTCACGGAGCGACAGCCCTTTCAGTTATGAGCCGCGCGGCAGTCGTAAAGCTCGAGCGCAGACTCACCATACATCATAGAGATCATCTGGTCCGTAGGACCCCACATTGGCATGGGCACCCGGCCATGAGCCTTTTCAGCCTCGGGGGACTGCCACACCTCGGCCGGTACAAGGGTTCCATTGCTCCTCACCCATTCCTCGATCCGGTTCCGCGATGAGCGCTGTGTGGGGGACCCTGCCATCTGTCCCATGTTCCCGGACTCGGCGAGGAGAACGTATCTGACTTCTCCCGAGGACACCATGTGAGAGAATTCCTTGATGCTCAGTGTCTCCTCGCGACCGTAGTAGCCACCGAAGGCCATGACCGCATCGCCGGTCTCGAGGATCACGGGCGCCGCCCAGTGGATGTCCCGCACGGCCAAAATAAATCGCTCGCCTCGGCGGTTCTCCCGCAGGAATCGAACGAGGGTTGGTAGATGGATCGGTCGCGAGGTGTCGGCGGCCCAGGCCCCCCGGTAATCGAGCAGCGTAGGATCGGCAATCGGAACCATGCGCCCCATTGGAGCCAGGGCGGGCGTTGCCGACCACAACAGAGGACACACAAACGCCGCCGCTCCACCGAGGCCAAATGCGGCCTTCCGGTTGAACTGCGACCTCGCAACCAACATGCCGGCCACGCTCACAAGTCCCATCACGATAAGAATGGGCGCAAGCCATCTCGCCCATGGGGGATAGAAACCGAGGACTCGCACGTGCCATAAGAGAGTGAGTACCACGGCCGCTGCGGGGAGAATCATCGATCGTCCGGGGCGTTCGAGGTCCTTCCACAAGAGACGTGTCGATACGGCTGTAAGAACAGCCACGGGGGGCGCCAGCAGCATAAGGTAATAAGGGTGGATGAATGTCCGGGGCAGGCTGAATACGGCGGCAAAAGTCAGGAACCAGACGATCCATAAGAACACGTCCCGATGTGTTCGCAGCCAGGGCGGGGCCAAGGACCTCCGGCGGATCGTCGCCAACGCACCGATAAAGATTACGGGCAGGAACCACGTGATATGGCCCGCCATGTCCCTGTTGGCCAGTCGAAACGGGCCCGGGGGGCCCCCATGACCGGTGATGACCTGTGACGCCGGCACTCCGGCACCCGGAGAGCCTGGGCCAGGCCAGGCCTGGAAACCCTCACGCCCTGAGGCTTGTCCATCGCCCGGCGTCTTTGGTCCCGGGGCCTTGGGCTCAGGCTGGGATCTCGATGCCGACCCAGTGTCCCTCGTCCCGGGCGCAGCACGGCCAAAGAGCCGGCCAAGGCCCTGCAATCCAAACGCGAGATTCAGCATCGAGTCATCGTTCGTCTCCGCAACGTAGGGGCGATGGCCTCTCGGCGTGAGGTCGACGGCAAGGGGCCAGGCAAGCGAAGTAAAGGCTATCAGGATTGTCGCTAGACCAAGGTGTATAAAACGGCGGCGAAGCACGATAGGCGCAGTGAGCGCGTACGTCAGGAAAAGCGCCGGAATCGAGACATAGGCCGCCATGAACTTGGTCATGAATCCTATGCCAACTAACACAGATCCCAGGGCGAGGCGCCTGGCGCTAACTGTATCGCTCGCACTTAGTATCAAGGCCGTGGCCCCGAGAAGGACGAGGAGCAGCCAACTGTCGGCCAGGTTGCTCCGGTCCGCGGCAACACTGGCGGGCGTGACGGCCGCGATCAACGCAGCGATAACCGCTCCATAAACATCCGTGACTCGCCGCGCCAGTATGAACACGATCAGCACCGAGAGCAAGCCTGCTATGACCTGCGGCAGATGGATCGCGAGGGCGTTGAACCCGAATATGCGGACGCCAAGGGCCTGCAACCAGAAGGCTACGGGCGGCTTTCCGATCGAGAGGAATCCCGCCGGATCGAACGCCGCGTAAAAGAAATTGTGCCAGTCCGCGGCCATGCTGAGTACGGCCGGGGAGTAGTATAGGTTGCCGAAGCCGTGTCCATCGAGGTTCCAGCACCGCAGGGCGGCAGCGATCAAGAGCGTGAGCCCAACAAGGAGCCTCACCCACGTCTTACCCTTTGGAATGCGCCCAATTGGACTGCGACGACGGGACAACGACATTCAGACTCAGAGCCTCCAGGCAACGGCAATGAAGCCCACCAAATTTCCCCTCTACGGGATACCATTCTTCCTCACGCAGTGATGAGTCTTGCAGCAATTCCAGGGTCGGATCCAACCTTCTGCTCTCAATATCTCCTTCATGGACATCGTTGAGGGCCTCCGCCCCTGCCCTACGTTGGTGCTTTCTCAGGTGGGCCTTAACAGCACCCCGATGGCGTTCACTCCAGGAAAGGCCCATCTTTTTTGCTAAGCGATCCGGCGCGATGAATAGAGGGCCCGGAATTGAAATTCCGGTTTTCATAAAAAAAAGTATAACATGAGTTGTCTTAGGTGTCAAGATTGCCTCTTACGTTTCGAGAAAACCGACTTGACTCGCTTACATTTGTCTAACGACCGGCGCTTCAGGTGTGGTACATCACGCCATCCGCCGTTAGCCGTTGCGACGTGGTCTTGGCTCGATTGCCCATGGCGGCTCGAAGCACGAGATAACCCAGTACGCCGGAAACAGATGAGCCAATCAGGATCCCGAGCCGATCCAGCCCCAGGTAGGCCGCGCCGCCCTGCTCGAATGCAAGCGATGCTATGAACAGGCTCATGGTGAACCCGATGCCACACAACAAGATCGTGCCGTATAGTTGCCGCCAGTCTACCCCTTCAGGTGGCGACGCAATTCCCAGCCACACCGCGAGAAAGCACATCGCCAGGATGCCGACCTGCTTGCCGATAAGCAACCCGGTCATGATGCCGAGCGGAACGGAATGAAACGCGTCCGCGATGGAGAGCCCCACGAGCGAGATGCCTGCATTGGCGAACGCGAAGACCGGCAGGACGCCAAAGGCGACCCACGGATGCAGCGCATGTTCGAGGTGGCGCAGAGGCGACTCCTGCGGATCTGCGGAAGGAGATCCCACCGGCACATCCAGCGGGATGAACATCGCCAGCACGACACCCGTCAGCGTGGCATGCACGCCGGACTTCAACACCGCCACCCACAACGGAATACCGATCAGGAAGTAGGCAGCGGCCCTCGTCACGCCCAGGCGGTTCAAACAAGCGAGACCAACAATCAAGACGACAGCGATGAGGAGGGACAGCAGGGATAGTTTCGCCGTGTAGAACAGGGCGATCACGACGATCGCACCGAGGTCGTCGAAGATGGCGACGCTCAGCAGAAAGACCTTGAGGGCCGGCGGGACACGTTTTCCGAGAAGCGAGAGCACTCCCAAGGCGAAGGCAATATCCGTTGCCGTCGGGATCGCCCACCCCCTCATCGCGACGGGGTCGCCCCAGTTCAGCGCCGCGTAAAAGGCCGCGGGCGCCAGCATTCCACCCAGGGCGGCGAACGCCGGAAGACTAGCCCGGCGCAGACTCGACAGGTGCCCCTCGATCACCTCGCGTTTCAACTCCATGCCGACGAGGAAGAAAAACACCGCCATCAGGCCGTCATTGATCCAGAGCAACAAAGGTTTGGCGATCCCGAAGGTACCGACCCTGATCTCGAGGGGAAGATCCAACAACAAATTGTAGTAGACCGCGAGGGGGGAATTGGCGACGACCAGGGCCAATACGGTCGCCGCCATCAGGAACAACCCGCCCGCAGATTCGAGGCGGATGAAGTTCCGGAGTGACCTCATCACTCTTCCCAATGACGGATATGCGTGTGGCTCGTTGGGGATGGGAAATGCCTTTCGCTTGTCAAATAACGTTTAGGATACCGGCTCATGCCCCGGCAACCATGGCCGCCATCCCAAATCCTCACCGGCTCCTCCCGTCAATACCCACGACAGATTGGAGCCCCATACGTTTCAGGCCGGCGGCGCACTGGATGGGGGGAGCAGGCCGAGCTGCATCGTGCCCCCGAGATTGTCCCAGGAAACCCAGAGCCTGACGATCCTGCCGTTCTCTACTTGGAAGATCCCGGCACAATCGGACTCCACGAACTTCCCGGTAGGAGGAAACGGCCCCATTGCGCCTTTCTGCGTCCCGGAGAACTTCCCCCGGAAGGCGACCAGGTCACCCTCCGCAACAAGCGTCCCCAAGGTCATTTTCTGGTCAGGAAAGGTCGCAGCCGTTTCAAGGTAAAACCGCTCGAAGTCTTCACAACTCGTTACGTTCACCCGGGGCGTAGCCTCACAGTGCCCGACAAAGCCCGGGGCCGGCAAGGAGTCGAAGGCATCGACATCGTTGCGGTTGCCGGCCTCTACAAAAGCGCGGACTATCTCCTTGTTCGCCTCTACCGTCACTCGAGCCCTCCTTTAGACGTACCTTGCAACATCTTTTTGCCTACGGCCTAGACATAATGACTTCCGTATGAGGCTGACCTCCGGTATTATCGAGGGTTAGCCTGTAAGAGTCCAGAGCCTCATAATGGACA
>CAZNLH010000022.1:41113-43503 GCA_964573995.1 uncultured Gemmatimonadota bacterium | reverse complement strand
GTCCACCTCAGAGAACAGGCCGACATCGCGGCACTTGACAGGGAATTGAAGAAAGAACGCGCGACCAGAAAGGATCGCCACGAACGGGTCGTAAGGGCCCTCAAAGAGGTTGCATTCAGGACTCAACCCCCGCTCGTCAACTACTTGAAGGACGCCAAGAGGAGCGGGCAGGTAGCGGGCTTCACCCCTTACTGGATCAGCAACATGATCGTGGTAAAGGCCACGAAAGGTGAGATATACAACCTGCTGAACCTCGGCGATGTTGGATTCATCGAGCCCAACTTCAGGTTCAAACTGATCGAACCCGTCGCCTCCGGCGAAGAAGGGCCCGGGGTGACCGGCATCGGGGTAACGCCGGGGCTGCGGGCCATCCACGCCGACCGGGTCTGGAACGAACTCGGGATCACCGGTGCCGGCAGGCTGATCGCAGGTCTCGATACGGGCGTCGACGGGAACCATCCAGCGCTCTCCTCCAGGTGGCGCGGGAACGAGCCGGGGGTAGACCCCTCGGAGGCATGGCTCGACCTCGTCTACGGTGGTTCCCAGTTTCCTGTGGATTATTACGGCCACGGTACACACACGATGGGGACGATGACTGGCCTCGGTGAGGCCACCGGTGACACGATCGGGGTCGCGTGGGGCGCCCACTGGATAGCCTGCAACGCGATCGACCAGAACGCGGGACCCGAGTTCGACAACGATGTAATAACCGCCTTCCAGTGGCTGGCGGATCCCGACGGGGATCCCACTACTGTCGACGATGTCCCGGACGTCGTACAGAACTCCTGGGGGATCAACGAATACTTTTGGAGCGACCCCCCTTACACGGACTGCGACTCCAGGTGGTGGGATGCAATCGACAACTGCGAGGCCGCGGGCGTCGTGGTGACTTTCTCCGCGGGAAACGAGGGGCCGGGTTCCCAGACCCTTCGATCTCCCGCCGATCGTGCGACGACCCCTTACAACGTCTTCTCGATAGGCGCCGTGGATGCCACGAACTACGGCTACCCGTACCCGATTGCGAGTTTCTCGAGCCGCGGCCCATCTGGCTGTGACGGCGTGTCGATCAAGCCGGAGGTCTGCGCGCCCGGTGTCGACGTCTACTCCTCCGTGCCCGGCGGAGGCTACGAGGGCAACTGGAGCGGGACCTCGATGGCGGGCCCGCACGTCGCCGGGATCGTCGCCCTGATGCGGGAGGCTAACCCAAACCTCACCGTGGACGAGATCAAGTACGTCCTGATGAACACCGCCCACGACTTCGGGACCACCGGTGAGGACAACTCTTACGGGATGGGCTTCGTCGATGCGTACGAGGCAGTGGTCACCGTCATGAGCGGCATCGGCTACCTCACGGGGACCGTCACGGACGCGGTCACCGGAGACCCCGTTCCCGCCGACCTCGAGATCCTCGGGACTATAAGGCAGACTACCGCCGACCCGACAACCGGTGCATATTCCTTCATCCTGCCCGGGGACTCGACCTACACGGTCCAGGTGACCTACTTCGGTTACGACACCACACGGCAATCTATCTATGTGGCACCGGACGACACAACCACTCTCGATTTTCAACTGTCTCCCACTCCATCCGGGACCCTAACTGGCCTCGTCATGGACGCCAAGAACGGCCTGCCGATCGAGGGGGCAACGGTCGAAATAGCAGGGACCCCAATCGACCCGTCTACAAGCGGTGTACTTGGTGTCTTCAGTTTCAACGGAGTGCCGGGGGGCGCCACTTATACCATTCAGGCCTCCGCACCTTCCTACGGTTCCAACAGCGAGAATAAGACCATCAACAGCAATGAATTGAACCTTCTCGCCCTGCCCCTTTTGAGAGGCTTCTCCGATGCGATGGAGACAGGTTCCAACGGGTGGACCCACTACAACGTGACCGGGGGATACCTCGACCAGTGGCACCAGAGCACCCAGCGGAATCACACGGCCGGAGGGTCTACATCGTGGAAGTGCGGATCTACCGGCAGCGGTAACTACTCGGACTACGTCGACGCCGGTCTTGAGACACCAACAATAGATCTCCAGGACAATTCGCGGCTGCTCTTCTGGCACTGGATTGACGCCGAGGTCCAGGATTCCCAGCAGGCATGGGACGGCGGCATCGTCGAGATCTCCATGAATGGAGGCCCGTTCAACCAGATCACCCCCGTAGGCGGTTACCCCTATACCATAATCGACAATCCCGACAGCCCGTTTGCAGGTGGCACACCCTGCTTCTCCGGTTCACACGGCTGGGAACAAGAGGAGTTCGACCTCAGCGGTTATTCCGGGAGTGCAAAGATCCGGTTCCGCTTCGGATCGGACGGCTACGTCACGGCAGAGGGTTGGTACATAGACGACGTGGTGGTGGCGCCGGACGCCCAGACATCGCCGGT
>CAZNLH010000022.1:30643-41013 GCA_964573995.1 uncultured Gemmatimonadota bacterium | reverse complement strand
AGTGGACATCACGGGTCGGCTCCCACAGGATCTTCGACCGAATATCATCCAGGTACGACCTCCTCAACCACCTCCTGTCCCTTGGACAGGATATAAGGTGGCGGCGGGAGGTGGCGGTTATGATCGGCCAATCACCTCACCGAACCATACTGGACCTGGCCTGCGGGACGTGCGACCTGATATTGTCGGCATTCAAGTACAACAGAGATATCCAGATGGGAATCGGCATCGACATGGCCGAGAAGATGCTAACGATAGGAAGGGACAAGGTCTCGAGCCGGAGGTTCAACGGCAGAATATGGCTCGTGAGAGGCGACGGCCTGCAACTGCCGCTGGATGACAACTCGATCGACCTGGCGGTGGTTTCGTTCGGAATACGGAACATGCCCGACCCGATAAAGGCACTCTACGAGTTATTCCGTGTGTTGAGGAGGGATGGTCGGCTGCTGGTTCTCGAGTTTTCAATACCCGGCAACCAGGCCTTCAGGGCCGTCTACATCCTTTATTTCAGGCACCTGCTCCCCCTGATCGGCGGGCTGATCTCGGGCGATCGCGCCGCCTATTCCTACCTCAACCGCACCGTGGAGACCTTCCCGTACGGAGAGGCGTTCCGAAGGATGGCCGAGGCGGCCGGTTTCGCAAACATACGCCTTAGGCCCCTCTCCCTCGGCATCGCAACGATATATTGCGGAGACAAGCCATGATATATAATTTTGAGAAGTCGGACCCGTCAGGAAAGCGGTTCATCGAGGTCCTGGAGGAGAACCACATAAATTACGAGTTGATCGAACACGATCGCGATGTCATTCGAATCCTGGGTTTCGTGCCACCCGACCTCCTCGGCGAATTGCACGGCATCCACGAAAAGAAAAGGACTACAGTGCCTGAAAAAAGACATTCCAGTGACATATATGCCGATTTCCTCGACGTGACCCAACCGTGCGTAATCGCAGGGCCCTGCTCTGTTGAATCGGAGGAACAGATCTCGGAGGCGGCGGCCTTTCTCGGATCCCTGGGCGTAAGGTACATCCGCGGTGGGGCTTTCAAGCCCCGAACATCTCCCGATTCTTTCCAGGGGATGGGCATAAGCGGGCTTCGCTTCATCTCGGAGGAGGCCCATAAGCATGGGCTGAAAGTGGTCTCGGAGGTGATGGACAAATCCCAGATCGACCTCCTAATCGAATACGCTGACGTCATCCAGGTCGGATCACGCAACATGTTCAACTATACTCTCCTCACCGCCCTCGGATCGATCGACAGGCCGATCCTTCTCAAGCGCGGCATGGCGGCAACCATCGAAGAGTGGCTGTCGGCCTCTGAATATATCCGCAGGGGAGGAAACGAAGATATCATCCTCTGCGAAAGGGGCATCAGGACCTTCGAGCCCAAGACACGGAACACCCTCGATATATCGGCCATCTGCCTGGCACAGAGGCTGTGCGACTACCCGGTCATCGCCGACCCTTCTCATGCAACCGGAGACTCCGACCTCGTAATCCCGGTGGCACTGGCCGCCCTCTCCGCAGGTGCCGACGGCATCATGGTGGAGATTCACCCACGACCCCAGGAGGCGCTTTCCGACAAGGACCAGGCCCTCACCTTCGATCAGTTCAAGGCACTCCTCGAGGAGATAGAGAGGCGCCATCCCCTGCCAAAGGGCCGTCCCAGGAGGGAGTGAAGTTGCCGACCTCGTACAAGAGCCTTCACCTTGCGGAAGGCAACGACGTTCAGGATGTACTATCCAGGCGTTACGCCGAGATCATAGGCCGTCTCAACCGCAGCCGTGCCTCCTTGCCGATTTCACTCACGTTCTACATCGATCATGTCGACGTTCCGATGTGGCTCAAGGGTCAGATGGAATCACCACGAGTCTACTGGGCGAGCCGAGGCTCAGGCCTCGAAGTCGGCGGTTACGGTTCCGCCATGGTCTTCAGCGCCGATAGTCCTGATACCATACCTGACATCACACGAAGGATCGAGGACGTCCTCGCGGCGTCCGCCCCACAGCCCCACCTCAGGCTGTTCGGCGGCAGATGCTTCGAGACGACATCCAAACCGGACAACCTCTGGTCGGGCTTCCCGATGTTGAGGTTCGACATCCCCCAGGTGGCGATAAGCCGGGAAGGCACGGAATACTTTCTGACCATTGCAACCGAGGTCTCGTTCAATACTCCGCTGGAGGAGATTTCGAGGGAAATGAACCGGATACTGAACAGCGTCTCCCTCCAGGAGGGATTCGATGGGGGTGACCAAAACGCCACCATCACGTCCAGAGAAGACCACCCCGACCGCGCCGGATGGAATGAAAATGTCCTCAGATCGCTCGAGGAAATCAACGCACACCGGTTGCAGAAGGTCGTACTCGCCCGCCGGACAGACCTCACCTTCTCCCGTACCATAGATCCATTTTCATTGCTCCGAAGGCTAAAGAGGAACAACTTGAACTGCTTTGCGTTCCTGATCGAGCCACTCCCCGGAAAGGCATTCACAGGCGTCACACCGGAGAGGTTGTTCAAGGTGGAAGGCGACACCATCACCAGCGAGGCCCTGTCCGGAACTACCGGCAGGCCGCAAGAGCCATTCAAGGAATGGACGGGCGAGGAGACTTCCCTCTACAGCGAGAAAAACCTGCTGGAACACCGGTATGTCGTCGAAGACATCGAGAAAAGGGTTGATGAGTTGTGCGAATCAACTCCTACGCCTTCCGGCAGGAAGACATTTGAACTGGGCAACATCTCGCACATCTATTCAAGGATATCCGGCCGGCTGAGGCGAGGCGTCTCCGTCGGCACGATCATTTCAACCATCCACCCCACACCCGCCGTGGGAGGCACTCCCCGGGAAAAGGCCCTGCAACTCGTCGGGGAACTCGAACCATTCGACAGGGGATGGTACGCCTCACCGGTCGGTATCATCGGTCAAGGATCCGCCGAGATGGCCGTGGCGATCCGCTCTGCAATCATCGAGTCGAACCGGATCTCCCTCTTCGCGGGGGCGGGTATCGTTGACGGCTCCACCCCGGAGGCGGAGTGGTGCGAACTCGAACACAAAATCGCGCAGACCATCGAAGGGCTCAACGGGGGGCTGCCTTGGGGCCTTCTAACATAAAATACCTGTGGGCGAACCTCATCGTGGAAGAACTCGTACGGAACGGTGTCCTGATGTTCTGCACGTCTCCAGGTTCACGGAACACCCCCCTCGTCATCGCGATCGCCGAAAACCCTAAGACCAGGACCGTCATCCACCTTGATGAACGGGGGGCCTCTTTCTACGCCGTGGGTTACGGCAAGGGCAGTGGCCACCCGGCGGTGGTTGTAACCACCTCCGGAACGGCGGTTGCAAATTGCTTCCCTGCAGTCGTAGAGGCCCATTCATCGGCCACTCCCCTCATCGTCCTCTCGGCAGACCGGCCGGTCGAACTCCGGGATAGCGGGGCCAACCAGACGATAGACCAGGAAAAAATTTTTGGGGGTTACGTCAGGTGGTTCTTCGGGCTGCCCTCGCCGCGGACCGATATCCCACCACGTTTCGTGCTGACGACCATCGACCAGGCCGTCTACCGCGCAATGGCCCCCCCGGCCGGACCGGTCCATGTCAACTGCCCCTTCGCCGAACCGCTTGGCCCCGAATCGGGCGATCCGCCTCCGGATGAACTACTGCAGGACATCAGAGTATGGGATAACACCGACCGCCCATTGACTTCTTACGTTCCCCCCGCGCACACGTCGGATCCGGAGGCGGCGGATACCGTGCTGAACAAGATAGCATCCTCGAGACGAGGGATAGTGGTCGTGGGGCCCATTGACGGAAGCAAGCCGACCGAGCGGCTCGCAGAAGGCCTGTCGGACCTCAAGATGCCGGTATTCGCCGACGTCGCCTCTGGAATGAGATTCGGAAAGTTTGACAGGGGGCCAATCATCACCAACTATGACCTCTTCCTGAGGATACCGCGGTTGCCTCGATCCCTCTCACCGGACCTTGTCCTTCACATAGGAGAGAGACCTACGTCGCGGGCATTGAGCAACTTCATCGCCGGATCCGATGCCGAGTACATCGTGGTCAATGATACACCATTCCGCCACGACCCATACCACCAAGTCAGCCTCAGGGTCGAGGCGGATCCGATAGATTTCCTTCGATCCCTGGACCTCGAGGGCGCCCCTGACCGATCGGCATATCTCGCCCGTTTCCAGAGGTTGGACCGCCTTTGCACGAGGTTGTTGAAAGGGATGGAGGTCACCGAAGGTCCATTAAGTGAATTCATGGCCGCACGCGTGCTTCTCGAGAACCTCCCTGACGATTCGGGCCTCTTCCTCGCCAACAGCATGCCGGTGCGGGACGCTGACGGCTGCGGGGCGACATCCACCCGGGACGTCGTCGTGGGCGTCAACCGTGGGGCGAGCGGCATCGACGGCACCATCGCATCGGCCGCAGGGTTCGCGGAGGGATCCAAGAGGCACACGGCATTGCTCATCGGTGACTTGGCGTTCGTGCACGACCTCAACTCGCTCCTCCTCGCCAGGGGACCCGGGTTCCCGCTCACGATAGTCCTGATCAACAACAACGGCGGGGGCATCTTCTCGTTCCTTCCCATATCCGGCCGGCCGGAATATTTCGAAGAGTACTTCGCCGCCCCCCACAACCTGAGCCTCGGCGAGATCACCGCCGCGTTCGGCCTGGCCTACAGCAATCCCTGCAGCGCGGGTGAACTCGGGGACGCCTGCCGAAACCTCTTCGATGGTCGTGAGAGCGGCGTAATCGAGGTCAATACCGATCGCCGGCAAAACGTGGAGGCACACCGAAGGATCTGGGACGCCGTCGCGTCAGCGGTAGAGAGAGACCTGGTGGACGATATCGAAAAGGGAGGAGAAGGATGACCATGCCGACAGCCGATTGGATCGCCGTAAGGAGATACGAAGACATCAGGTACGAGAAGTGCGAGGGAGTAGCCAAGGTTACGATCAACCGCCCCGAGGTCCGCAACGCGTTCAGGCCATTGACGGTCAGGGAGATGAGCGATGCCTTCGAGGACGCCCGCGAGGACCCCGGCATAGGCGTCGTGATCCTTACCGGTGAAGGCAAGGAGGCCTTCTGCTCCGGGGGAGACCAGAGGGTCCGTGGCGACGCGGGGTACAAGGACGCGAGCGGCGTCAACCGCCTGAACGTACTCGACCTCCAGAGGCAGATACGCACCCTGCCCAAGCCGGTGATAGCCATGGTCGCAGGCTACGCCATCGGCGGCGGGCACGTCCTGCACCTGATCTGCGACATCACCATCGCGGCGGACAACGCCAGGTTCGGCCAGACCGGGCCGCGCGTGGGATCGTTCGACGGCGGATACGGGGCCGGGTACCTCGCCAGGGTGGTCGGGCAGAAGAAGGCGCGGGAGATCTGGTTCCTGTGCCGACAGTACGACGCGGAAGAGGCCCTACGCATGGGGCTCGTCAACTGCGTGGTCCCTCTCGCAGAACTGGAGGCCGAGACCCTTAAATGGTGCCGAGAGATCCTCAAGAACAGCCCCACAGCGATCAGGTGCCTAAAGGCCGCCCTCAACGCCGACTGCGACGGCCAGGCCGGCCTGCAGGAACTGGCCGGCAACGCAACACTCCTCTTCTACCAGACAGAGGAGGGGCAGGAGGGGCGAAACGCCTTCCTGGAGAAGAGACGGCCGGATTTCGCCAGGTTCAAGAGGTATCCATAGGGGCCCGTCATGGAGAACCTGCAGAGCAGGCCGGGACGGCTCGCGACATGGTATCTGGCCGCCCGTCCCAAGACCCTCCCCGCAGCGGCTGCCCCCGTGATCATCGGTTCGGCCATGGCCTACGGAACCGGCCGGTTCCACCTCGGTGCATCTATGGCGGCACTTGCTGGGGCGCTCCTCATCCAGATAGGCACTAACTTCGCAAACGACCTCTTCGACTATCTCCATGAAACCGATACCGAGGAGCGGCTCGGCCCCGAGCGGGCCACACAGTCGGGTTGGGTCACACCCTCCCGAATGAAGACCGCCACGGTGTTCGCCTTCGGCCTCGCGGCGCTGGTAGGGGCATACCTCGTCCATCGTGGCGGAATCCCCATACTCACGATAGGCGTTGCTTCGATCCTGCTCGGCATCTTCTACACGGCCGGGCCGTTGCCGCTCGGCCATATCGGCCTCGGGGACATCCTCGTCCTAACATTCTTCGGCCCCGTGGCTGTCGGCGGCACATACTACGTCGTAACGCTCGGTTTCCACCCCGGGGTCCTGCCAGCGGGGCTCGCCTGCGGGATGCTGTCAACGGCCGTCCTCACGGTAAACAACCTCCGGGACATAGATTCGGACCGCAGGAGCGGGAAAAGGACTCTTGCCGTTAGGTTCGGGGCCTCCTTCGCCCGTCGTGAGTACATGCTCATGACGGTAGGAGGGATCCTGACAGCCGTACCTTCGGCCGTTCTTTTCCCGGCCCATCCATGGGTCCTCATATCGCTCCTTACCATCGTATTCGCACTCCGCCCGATCAGGCAGGTTCGTGGGGGCCTCTCGGGACCGGCTCTGAATGCCGTCCTTGCCTCGACCGGAAGGACACTCAGCGTCTTCAGCATCCTCTTTTCGGTAGGGTGGCTCCTGTGAAGATCGTCGATATCAGGCTGCTCGACTTTTCGCTCACACCGCGTATCACCACCTCACCCCCGGCCGGTCTCTCTCTCGGCCGACCCGTGACGATAGTGACCGCCATTTCCGACAAGGGGGGGATCGGCCTTGGAGAGATC
Organism: uncultured Gemmatimonadota bacterium; assembly: GCA_964573995.1. Lineage (GTDB taxonomy): Bacteria > Gemmatimonadota > CAZMKB01 > CAZMKB01 > CAZNLH01 > CAZNLH01. The sequence goes on along the minus strand of CAZNLH010000022.1, from coordinate 34,263 downwards.
GCACCGCTGAAGGGATTCAGCACCGAGGACCTGGTCGGGGCGAGGTCCCAAGCCCTAAGGGTGGCCGCGCACCTCGTGGGAACCGAACTCCCGCGGGATTTCCCATCCCTGAAGACCTGGATCAATGGCCTGGCCGATGAATTCCCCGACCTGCCCCCATCTGCCATCTTCGGCTTGGAGACATCCATGGCCGACCTGGCATCCAGGGCGGCCGGGCTTCCACTGTCGGTGTGGTTGAACAGGGACGCCGCGGCATCGGTACCCGTAAACGCCATCATCTCATCGAGGGGGGGGATGCTGGCAGAAGAAATCAGGGGAAAGTTGGAAATGGGATACCGGACCTTCAAGTTGAAGGTAGGACGGGGGAGCAGGACCGAAGATATGAATAGGACGGCCGCCGTGCGCGACATCGCCGGGGAAGGCGCATCGATACGCCTGGACGCCAACAGGAGTTGGCAGTTCGATCAGGCCGTCGCTAACCTCCGGGAACTCGGGCGGTGCGGGATCGAATACGTAGAGGAACCGCTCCATGAAGGCAGCCTGTGCCGGCTATCCGACCTCCACGAGGAGACCGGCGTGGAAACGGCCCTGGATGAAAGCCTGCGGTCGGCCGACATGAATGAGATAGAGTCCCTAATCCGTACCCCGGGGGTGGGAGCGGTGATCATAAAACCGTCATCGGCAGGTGGGCTGGCCAGGGCGTTGGAAATCGCGCGTATCGCTCGTGACAATGGAAGGAAGCCGGTCATAAGTTCTCTATTCGAGTCCGGCGTAGGAGTGGCGGCCTGCCTCCACGTTGCGGCCGCGTTGGGAACCCCGATCCCCCCCTGCGGCCTGTCCACGCTCGAGTTTCTATCCGACACCCTTATCAGGGAAGAATTGCCCGTCCTGGATGGACGCATGGAGATCCCAGGCGTTCCCGGCTTGGGAATCACGTTAAAGGAGGACTCCCTGCCATGGTAGACACCCTTCCACCGACCGTCGCCTGTCCCGTATTCATGATGTCTCGGATGAATCCCGATGCCACAGCCGTTTCGGACGGCGAGGTCTCCCTGACCTACCGACAGTTCGAATCGAGGATCACCGATACCATGGAAAGACTCCGAGCCCTCGGGGCCGGGCCGGGCCGACGTGTGGGGGTTCTCGCGACCAATTCCGCGTCTTACGCGGTCCTGATCTTCGCCCTGCAGAGGCTCGGCACGACGGCGGTCCTCCTGAACCTGCGGTACGGCACCGAGTGGTGGAAACAGTGCCTGAAGAGGGCCGAATGCGAACTGCTGATAGCCGATCGCGGCGGGCCTTCGACCGCCATCCCCGCCGTGAAGGCCGTCTCCCTCGATGAAACGACATCGCCGGGACCAAGGCCTGGCAAGTCGATTGCGGCCGGCGATGCCACGGTCTCAACCGGATCGGAATCGACCATCCTGTTCACCTCCGGAAGCACGGGCGATCCGAGGGGTGTTGTCCTCTCCTTTGGAAATCATTATCTGAACGCCATGGGATCGAACGCCAACATGCCCCTGGACCGCGCGGATACCTATCTCGACGCCCTCCCCTTCTACCACGTGGGGGGCCTTGCCATACTGTTCAGGTGCGCCATAGCCGGTTGCCCGGTCTCAATCATGGACAAGTTCGATGCAGGGGACATTGCCGGCCTTATAGACTCGGGCTCCGTCACCCACCTCTCCCTCGTCCCGACGATGCTCGTGGATCTCATGAGGGAGTGGGGTAGAAATCCTTTTCCACGCACCTTCAAATGGCTCCTGCTCGGCGGGGCCCCTGCATCGAAATCGCTTATAGAGGAGGCAACGAGTCGCTCCATCCCAATCTTGACGACGTATGGAATGACGGAGACCGCGTCACAGGTAACCGCCGTCTCACCCAACGATCCGCCGGAGAGGCTCTACACGGCTGGCAGGGCGCTCGAGCACGCGGAATTAAGGATCGTCGACAGTAAAGGTGACGGTCTACCCAGCGGGAAGGAAGGCGAGATTGCGGTGCGAGGGCCCATCCTGTTCCATGAATACCTGGAGCCGGGGGGACGGTCACCCTTCGATGAGGGAGGATGGTTTCACACTGGAGACCTTGGCCGGATCGACGACGACGGCTACCTGACCGTCCTCGGTCGAAGGGACGAGATGTTCATCTCGGGCGGAGAGAACATCCACCCCGGCATGATCGAGAGGGAGGCCTCGGGGTTCCCCGGGGTGGTAGAGTGTGTGGTGGTAGGCGTACCCGACGAGAGGTGGGGCGAGCGTCCCGTTCTCCTCGCCAGGATCGACCGGCGGTCATTCCCGGGTGTCGAACACCTGAGGGAGCACCTCGCCAGGCAAATCCCCCACATGATGGTGCCCGAACGGATAGAAGTGGTAGAGGAATTCCCGAGGACGCCGCTCGGAAAGATCGACAGGGCCGCCGTCAAGGAGGCCTACTGCCGGTAGTGTCCCGATCCGCTGGCCCGCTGCCCATTCTCGTGGGCGGCGCCTATGGGGGGCCCACACGCAGCGCGCGACACCCGTGAGCAGGCTACTAAAGGTGTTCGGCGGCAGGACCCGCACCAATCAGACGGCCCCTCTCCTGGTACGTCCGGGATGAGGCCCTCCCGGGGACGGGCATCTTCAGGGCTATGCCACATGCGCGACGCCCTTGGGTGCAAGGGCCCCCCCATCTACAGGTACAGGTTTCCGCATTGTCCCGGGCCCTTGAACATACCCCCCTCGGGACATCATCCCGCTTCTTCAGCCGTCCCCCTGTCTCGGAAAGATTCCAACGCCACCCGTAACCTCCCGGGCAAGGGCGCCTTACCGCCCGTCTCCTTCATTACGGCCACGTGGACGGATCTCGACCTGCCGACAGTCTCAGTCCCCCGCCTGAAGACGTAATCGAGGGTGAACGAAGTCTCACCAAGCCCTGCAACGGAGAGTTCCACCTCCAGCCGGTCCCCCACCTTCAACGGCGCGAGGTAGTCCGATTCCGAGTGTACTATGGGGAGTAGGAACGGCTCATCCTCAAGGGCCTCCGCAAAGGAGAAACCTATCGATTCGAGGAATCGCTCGTAGGCCCGGTGGGCGAAGACGAACTGACTGGCGAAGAAGAGGATCCCCGCCGCATCCGTATCCTGCATGCCGACTATCACCTTGTACCGAAACACGCCCATGTTCCCTCTCCGATCCCTCCCTTGACTCGTAAGGGATAAATATAGGGCCGATCGAGGATATTTCCAAGAACCGCGGACTCGTTGGAAAGGTTTCCTACAAGCCTGAACGGGTGAGGTACAGAACCACGGTAAAATGAGCCAGATGGAGCCCAGGTGCCCGTGAATCGGACTGTCGCGGCCCGTGAATAAGGCAATTCCAACTGTGTCGGGATCAATGGGCAAGAAATGAACGAAGGCGCGAGCCGGCGCCGCGAATGGGGAATAAGCGGTAAGGGCTTCAGGCCTTCCCGTCACCCTTCCACTCGGGAAGTTCGAAGTAGAAGGTGGTTCCCCTCTCGGGTTCCGTTTTGAACCCTATCTTACCCCCGTGGCTTTCGATGATCGACTTGACTATGCTAAGGCCGAGGCCCGTCCCTCCCCTCCTGCGGGTCATGGAGGAATCTGCCTGCGTGAATTTCTGGAA
>CAZNLH010000022.1:11540-30543 GCA_964573995.1 uncultured Gemmatimonadota bacterium | reverse complement strand
GCCAGTTCCTTCGAATGATATCCCAGGGTCTCGAGCCATGCCGGGTTGACGTATAATATCCGGCCCTCGGAATCAACGCTCTGGATCAGGTCGCTCGAACTCTCGAAGAGGTCACGAAACTGCTCTTCGCTCTCCTGGAGGGCCTCTTCCGACCTCTTCCTCTCGATAGCCGTGGCTACGTGATCCGAAACGAAGGCGAGCAAGTCCAGGTCCTCCCGGGTATACAGGTAGGGATTGTCGTAACTCTGGACGGCTATCACACCGATTGTTTCATGTCCCATCTTGAGAGGTGCGCCCAGCCAGAGGGCGGCTTCGGCCCCGACCAGTTCCACCTCACCCCGTTCCATCAGTCTACGGTGTTCCTCCGGGTCTACCATGAGGGACTCACCGGTGCGCCTGACGTAATCGGTAAGGCTGTTCCGCATCTGTTGCGGAGTGATCTCGGTCACATCGTCATAATCATCGACACAGTAGGGAAACGTGTACAGGTCCGTATCCTTGTCGTAGAGCGCGACGTAAAAGTTCCGGGTGTCGATGAGCCGCCCAAGTTGCCGATGGGCGACAGATAGGAGATCCTCGATACTTTCAGAGGTGTTGGTCGCCTCGGCGATCTTCAGGAGCACCGACTGGGCCTCCTCGGCCATCTTCTCGGCGGTCACCTCGCGTGCAGAATGAATCACCCTGTCGATCTCCCCCTTCTCGTTCCTGAGCGGGTGCGTGGCCACCTCGTAATACCTCTTCCTTCCGTCCTTTCTCCCGGTGTGGATGTGCATCGATCTGGCGGCCTCCCCGGTCTCCAGCGTCTCGTTCAGGGGACAGACACAGCCGGGCGAATTGCACGGCGACTCCCTGCCGTGCGTCACTTCGTAGCAGGTCCGCCCTACGACCTCCCCATCGGCACCCCAGGCCTCCCGGAAAGGCTGGTTCGCGCCGATTATGCGGTGGTCCCGCGTGTCGATCACGGATATTGAATCGCTGACGTTGTCATACACCATTTCTACGAATTCCTTCGACTCCCGCAGGTCCTCTTCCGCGTACATCCGCTGGAGCGCGATGCCGAGAAAGGAACCGATCGTCTCGAAGAACTCGATCTCGCCGGGCGTGAAGCGTCCCGCCCTACGGTCATCCAGTTGAAGGAGCCCGATGGTCCCCTGATCGGCACGAAGGGGAACAAGGGCGAGCGATTCGTATCCCTCCCGGTTGCATCGGCCCCTCAGCGGGACGTGGAGGTCCTTCGAGGAGAAGCGGGAGAGAAAATCCGTCGTCGAGTTAGTCCAGAAACTGCCGTTCTCGGTGAAGAATGGGAGGGATGGATCGACATTCCCGCTGATGACCGCGCCGCACAGACACGCGAGTTGCCGGTTGCCATTCCCTTCGCTGACCCGATCGCGATCCCCACCGTTCCCGCACAGCGATCGCTCGGCCAGGACGAAGGTCCTGGAGAAGCCGCGCGTCTCGAAGTAAGGGTAATCATCCCCCTCCTTCAGCCGGACTCCAACGGCATCGCACCCCGTGAACTCCTGGACTATGTCGAGGGTGCTACAGATCATCTCTTCCCTTTCGCGCGACCGGTTCAGGATGGAAAGGATTCGTGCCACCAGTCCCTGCCGGTCCTCCGCCCTCTTACGGTCGGTGATGTCCCTGGCCATCCCGTAAAGACCGACCACCTCCCCGGATTTGTCCTTCATGGGGACCTTTACGACGCGAAAGGTCCTCATCTCCCCCCGGACAGGCTTTGTGTGTTCCCGGTCTACCACTTTCCCGTCCAGGACCTTCCTGTCATCACCCATTATCTCGGCACACACATCCCTGCCGAAGAGGTCCTCGTCCGTCTTCCCCACCAGGTCCCGCGTGGTAAGGCCGAAAAGGCGTTCCATCGCCCGGTTGACATGTATGTAGCGTAGCCCCACGTCCTTTACGAACATGGAATCGAGCGCCGTATCGAATACCGCCTTGAACCGCTCCTCGCTCTCGAACAATGCCTCCTCCACCCTCTCCCTCCTCAATACGGCACCGAAGGTCCCGGCAACGGCCTCAATCGCATCCAGTTCGGCAGTCGACCATTGCCTCTCCTTCCTGCACTCATCGAAGCCGATGAATCCCCACCATTCACCTTCAATGAATATCGGGACCGCCACGAGGGAACGGATCTCCTGGGCGGCCAGTAATTCCCGTTCCCCCTCTGGGAAATCCCGCACGTTCCCGTGAACGATCCCGCCCTCCTTCATTACTTCCACCCACCGTCCGAAGCCGCCGGAGACATAGGGGATATCCTGGAGTTGCATGTTGTCTATCTGCGGCGATGCGTCCCGCGCCGCCCACTCGTACCTCTGGCTCGCCATGGCCTCTCCGGACGCGGAGAGGTTGTTCTCGAAGATGTATACCCGGCTGACACCGGCCGCCTCTCCCAGTTCGTGGAGCACCTCCCCTATCTGCACCTCCCATGATCGGTCACGCAGGAACCGTTGCGCAGCGAAACTCACCGCCTGGAGGATCCGGTCCCTTCGCTCCAGAGCCTCCGCGGCAAGGATCCTGCCCGTGACATCGTGAAATATGACCTGGACGGCAGGGTGCCCCCGCCAGGCGATCCGGGCGGCCGCGACCTCGACGTCTATCACCTTGCCGTCCACCCTGATGAACTTCTCCCGGGCAAGATCGACCTGGTCCGCCCTACCTTCCAGCAACCCCCTGATCCGCTCCTTCGCCAGGGGGAATGTCTCAGGGTGGCAGAAATCGGATATCGGCCTGCCTATCAAATCGTCGGGGTTTTTGGCCCCAACTATCCTGGCCCCCGCGTCATTGACATAGACGATCCTCCCGTCGACATGGACGGCAACACCGTAAGGGGAACATTCTACCAGGCGCTTGTACCTATCCCTCATCTCCCAGAGGAGGACCTCATTCTCCCTGTTCCTTCTTTTTCGAGGCACCTCGAAACCCTCCATTCGACAATTCGGCATTCGCAACACCCTGGGGACTCACCCAATGATCTGAAGCCATTTCCGCCTGACCGGTTTAATTAGCACAAATTGTGCCAATTATGCCATCTTTGATCGCTACTCAGAGATCCAAAAAAGGAAGCGCGGCCCCCTCGTTACCCTCAGGACCGCCATTTTGCACAAAGTACCAGGCGTGACTCGAAGAAATGAATCGGCCCCCTAACTACTCTTTACCCCGGAAGAGGCCTTTTAGCAGGTGGGTCCCCCGGGGAGGCTGGCCCGGGGGTGGTTATTGAGGCTATGGAAGCCGCGGGAATAGAGGTTCTGCCTTCCTTATCCTGATTCCCGAGGGGTACCCTCCCCACTCCTCGAGGTCCTTCAATCCAGCCTCATTGATCGTACCAGGCAGGTTCAACCGCCACCAGATCGCAGCGGTCTTCTCCGGCATGACGGGTTCGGCCAGTATGGCGATCTGCCTGAGCGCCTCGACCAGATGGTAGAGTACGGCGTGCAACTTCTCGCTCGAGTTCCGATCCTTCGCCAGTTCCCAAGGGGCATTCTCTTCGACATAGCCGTCGGCGGCCCTGATCAGTCGCCAGACCTCGGCCGTGGCGCCGCTCAGGTCATAGGAGTCCATCGATTCCCTGTAATTCTTAAGCACCTCACCTGCCACACTCGCCATGCCCACCCCATCGTGCATCGATGACGGCCTGTCCACTACCCCTCCCGCGTACTTCTCCACCATGCTCAGGACCCTGCTCACCAGGTTCCCCAAGCCGTTGGCAAGGTCGGAGTTGTAACGCTCCTCGAAACGTCTTATCGAGAAGTCGCCGTCCTTCCCGAACGATATTTCCCTCACCAGGTAATAGCGGAGTGGATCCGCCCCGTATTTCTCGACCAATTCCATGGGGTCTACGGCGGTTCCCTTCGTCTTGCTCAATTTCGTCCCTTCGACATTCACGAATCCGTGGGCGAACACCGACCTCGGGAGGGTGATCCCGGCGCTCATGAGTATTGCCGGCCAGATGATGCAATGAAACCTGGTAATGTCCTTGCCGATGATGTGGAGGTCGGCCGGCCAGTACCTCGCGAACCGCTCCGGGTCTGTGGCGTACCCGATGCCCGACAGATAATTGATGAGGGCATCGACCCAGACGTATACAACGTGGCCGGTATCAAAGGGCAGCGGAACGCCCCAAGTGGTCGTGGACCTCGAGATGCTGACGTCCTCGAGCCCCTGTTCGAGTATGGAAAGGACCTCGTTTCGACGCGTTTCGGGCATCACGAATTCGGGCCGCTCCTGGATGAGTCCACGCAGCGCGTCCCTGTACCCGGACAACCTGAAGAAATAGTTTTCCTCCTCGATCCACGGCGGTTTCATGCCGTGTATGGGGCATTTCCCATCCTCGAGTTCCTTGTCCCTGTAAAATCTCTCGCACGACATGCAGTACCAGCCGCTGTAAGAGCCCTTGTAGATATCGCCCTTCTCGTTCACCTTCATCAAGATATCCTGGACGGTGGAGATGTGCCGGGCCTCGGTCGTCCGGATGAAATCGTTGTAGCGGATGTTTAGCGCCGCCCAAGTCTTCTCGAACTCCTCCGCCATCATGTCGCAATAATCCAACGGCGTCATGCCGAGTTCCCGCGCCCTCCGTTCAACGTTGTGGCTGTGTTCATCGTTTCCCATCAGGAGGCGTGTCCTGTAGCCACACAGGTTCTTGTACCGAGCGATAACGTCCGCGGCCACCTTCTCGTACGCCGTGCCGAGGTGGGGATTGCTGTTGACGTAATCTATGGCGGTGGTTATATAGAACTTCTGCTGGTCCATCTCTTCGTTACTCACTTCTTGCGTGCCAATTGCCTTCTCTCGCGGTGGAACTCCTTGAGGGCGATCACTCTCCTCTCTCCATCCTTGCCCTGAAGGGTCACGCGGTCCCGGTAGATGTCTATGGAAACGATCTTCTCTCTCCCCCTCTTGGTCATGACATCCTTGCCGACCTGGGGAAAACGCTTCCGGCACCTCCTGTAAAAATCCTTCTCGTACACGAGACAGCACATCAGTCTCCCGCAGCACCCCGAGATGTTGGTCGGATTGAGCGACAAGTTCTGCTCCTTCGCCGCCTTCAGCGTAACGGGCTCGAACTCGGAGAGGAAACTCGAACAGCAGAGCGGCATGCCGCATCGGCCGAATCCGCCCATCCTCTTGGCCTTGTCCCTGACCCCGATCTGCCTCAACTTGATTCTCTTGTGGAAGATCAAGGCCATGTCCCTTATGAGTTCCCTGAAATCCACCCTCTTCTCGGCCGTGAAGAAGATGCTCAACCTGTTGAGATCAAACCCGCATTCGACGTCCACAAGGTGCATCTGGAGGCCCTTTTCAGAAATCTTTCGCTGGCAGACCCTCTTTGCCTCGTCTTCCAACCGTCTCATCTCTCGCAAGCGATTTCGATCCTCCTGGTCGGCAACCCTGACGACCTTTCCAGCCTTCCTGCCGTTGAAGGCCTTCGCCACGCACATGCGGTCCGTTCGCCTGACGATACGGCCGATCTCCTTCCCCCTGTCCGCTTCAACTACAACAATGTCGCCCACGGTTACTTCCATTCCGGCAGGAACCGAATAGAAGGCGCTCCTGGTTCCCTTGAACTGCACCTTCACGATCTCAGGCAATTCTTCTCCCATCCCCGGTCAAACGGACGTCGTACCTCATGAAAGGAACACGTTCACTCGAACGCGCGCACGGCCCCGTCCCTCAAGGCAATTCACGCTAATAGTAACAAAACGGCCGATTGTTGTCAAAGAAGGTCCGGTCACATACCGACGTACCGGCTGTAAAAGTTGAGGGCCTCCGCCGGACCGTCCATACCCTTCAACCGGGCCCTCCCATCCGAGAATATTATAATTGTCCTGGATCCGACCTTCAACGAGAGATAGTGTCCCGTCAGGAGCACTTCACCCCTCTCCTTCAGCGACTCGGCGCGCGCAGGCAGATCAATGCTCCGTGGCGCCGGAGGATAGACCTGGTACGATCCCTCCCCGCACGTGGTCACAACCGTCGTCTTGATCTCCTCCTCCAGGTAGGGAAACTCTCCCCTGGCGCAGGCCGGGCACTGCGGGTCCCGTTCGACACGCACCACCGAGAAACTGTCGTACCTCAGGTCGAAGGTCAGCAGGCGCCCGACCTGCGTCTTCTTACCGCCGACCAGGCAGCGTATGGCCGCCGCGGCCTGGTAGGAACCGACGATGGACGGCGCGGGTCCCAGGACTCCTGCCGTCTCGCACGTTCCCAACTTCTCAGGGCCGGGCACCTCCGGGAAAAGACACCGTAAGCAGGCCCCTGCACCAGGAATTATCAGCATCGCCATCCCTCCCGAGCCTATCGCGCCGCCGTAAATCCACGGGACGGAGCCCCTCACACAATAATCGTTGATCAGGTACCGCGTCTCCATGTTGTCGGTCCCGTCAATCACGATATCCACGTCGCCCACAAGGCCGGCTATGTTCCGCGGCGAGAGGTGATCGTTGACCGCCTCGACCTGCACCCCGGGGTTCATGGCGCCGAGGTTGTTCGCGGCGGCCACGGCCTTCGGCAAACCATCCGCGGCGTCGCTATCGGTATAAAGGAGTTGTCTCTGCAGGTTCGACACCTCCACTATGTCGCGGTCGATCACCCTGATAAAGGCCACGCCCGCCCTGACCAGGATCATGGACGACACCGACCCGGTAGCCCCGAGCCCCACGACGGCAACCCTGGATGAGGACAGACGGCGTTGGCCCTCGCCTCCGATCCACCCGAGCGCTGCCTGCCTCGAATACCTCTCCTCGGTCTCCTTGTCACTCATCCTCATGAAGACTCCCTAATCAAGTGTTCTATCTCTTCAAGCCGCTCCCTTGCGCTTACGTTACCCGGACTGACCGCGACCAGCCTCCGGTAGCAGCCCAGCGCCCTGGAAAGGGAATGCATTCGAAGGTATGAATCCCCGAGGAGGTCCAGGACGGCCGGATTGTCGGGCTCGAAGATCAGGGCGTTCTCGAGGGAAACGGCGGCCTCTCCATAATCCCCCAATCCCCTCAGTATCACCCCTTCCTTCACCGCATACCAGGGATACAAGGACCTGATAAGGAGTTCCCTGTCATCCCGGTACACCGAGGGATCGAGCGTGGACCTCAATCGATACCCGGAGCGGTCGAAACTCCTGTGCCTGTATTCCTCGCGCAACTCGAATATCACCCCCTGCGGGTCCCTTTTCAAGGAAGGGGCGATCTTCGGGTCGTCATCAAAGTCGATGTAAGCAGGCTGCCCGGGATAATTGACCGTGAGCACGGCTGTCAGCATCGCGTTGAAGGAGTTGTCGAGCATGCGACTGTCGAAGGACCTGCCGGCCTCGAAATCCGCCACTTCTCCGAGAAAGGCCATCACCTGGGGCTCGGCGCCTCGAAAGAGGTCCCGGTGAGAGGCCATCAACTCCCTGACGTACCACGACCTCCGCATCAGTTCATAATCGATCATCACCACGTCCCTCCTCTTATCCTCCACGAACTGTTCATAAAGGACCGGCGCGTACAGGTCCCAGTTCCTCGTCAATACGACAGCCCCCATGGATACGGTGCTCAACAGGTTGTCCGCCAGTTCCCCCGCCATGAAATCACGGCTTCGGTCGCATATTCGGTAATTCGACCTCAATGCGGAGAGCGGGAGAAGGAAGGAGGCCGCGATTATCGCGCTTGCAAGCCCCCTGCGGAACCGGTATGAGGCGGCAACGAGCCGGTACAGACCGGCGCCCGCCACTACGACAACCACGAAGAACGACGGCAGGTAATAGGGGTCGATGTCCGGGATGTCGTAATTCAGGGAATAGACGAGGTCGGAGAGATAGATCAGGACCAGGGCGACAAGGATCGGCCTTCGACGCCCGGCAAGGAAGAAAAAGCCGGGGATCACAAGGACGATTATGGCCGGATGGAACTGGGAGGCCAGCAATCGCGCGTAAGCGCCGAACTTGTTCAGGAGGTCGCCCAATCCCCCGCTGAACATCCATACCCGATACTGCCAGGCGGTCATGTGCCTGACCAGGGAGTCCAGGTCGGCCGGGTCACCCCAGTTCAGGAGCGGGCCCCTCATTGCTCGAATCGGGAGATAGATGTAAGTGGAAAGGCCCAAGAGGAAGAAGGCGAAAAAACATGGCAGGGCCCCGCGGCGTCCCTTCCTCCAGGTCCTTCGTCTCCAGAATATGTACGCTATGACGGGGGCGAAGAAAACGATGCTCATGTGGTCCCCCATGGCCAGGCCCCAGGCATACCCTATCACGGGGAACGCACGCAAGCCCGGACGGTGGTCACCTCCCATCCCCTCTTCTCCGTCTATCGACCACCAAGCCACGAGCAGCAATACGCCGAAGAGGAAGACGGCCATCGAATATACCTCGGTCTCGGTCGATACCCTCCACAACGTCCTCGAGAAGGCGAACAGGAGCCCGGAGACGGTGGATACGGTGTATCTCGCCAGGAGCGGCGGCTCACCGGGCCCTCCTGCCCTCCTGCTATCGAGTGAGAGGAAGGTGATTACGCCCGCCGCCATGGAAGAAAGCGCCCCGAAGAGGGCGGACATGAAGTTCATGCTGATCGCTGGAGTGGCGCCGCCAACGAGGCAGGAGAGCCGTCCCATCAAGGTGTAGAGAGGATAGCCGGTCGGGTGGGCGATCCCGAGGAGGTAGGCCATGGATATCAGTTCGCCGCTGTCGATGAGGTTTACAGTGGGGGAGAGTGTCCTGTAGTAGACAAACAGTGGCAGGCCCACAAGGATGGCGGCACAAAAGGCCCCCCACCCACACCCCCTCACCTGGCCCTTATCCCCGAGATACTTCGACACGTTTGCAAGGTGGCCTGCTAAGATCTTCGGCCGAATATAGTCCCCTTCTTTAGCCTTCTTCCCCTCATCCATGACGAGGCATCCATTCGTTTCCTTCCCGGCGATTGAAACTCAGTCACCTTCACGAGGCCTCCGCCCGCACGAATAACGGGGCAGCCTCCTTCTATCCCAACTACCTCCCCGTGCCTTCCTCCATGAAGATCAGCCCCCCTGACCTCCTTCAGGCCAAACATGCGTATTCTCTCACCTCCGAGAAAGGCATAGGGACCGGGACGGGGGTCAAACGCCCGGGACTCCAGTTCAAGGACAGCGGGCTCTTTCTTCCAGTCGATCTCCGCCTCCCACTTCTCTATCTTCGGGGCGGAGGTCGCCTCTTCCTCGACCTGCGGTTCAGCCGCCACGGCACCGGCCTGCATTTGAGGAAGGAAGTCCAGGAGCAGATCGCTCGACAGGCGCCCAAGCCGCTCCGACAGTCCACCGGCATTCTCACCTTCCATCACGCGTATACTTCTCCGGGCCAAGATGTCCCCTGAATCCATCCCCTCGTCCATCCGGAAGATACTCACACCCGTCTCCTCCTCCCCAGCGAGGATCGCACGCTGAACAGGCGAAGCTCCACGGTATTTTGGCAGGAGCGAAGGATGGACACAAATGGAACCTTTGGCAGGCAGGTAGAGCGCCTCGCTCTTCAATAACTTCCCGTAGGCAACGACAACGGAGAGATCGGGCGACAGTTCGGCCAGGCGTTTCAGGAATATCTGGTCATAGGTACTGGGAGGCTGAAGGACCTCCAGCCCTCTTTCTACGGCCATGCACTTGACCGGGGTGGCGGACATCCTGCCCCCCCGACCGCTGGGCTTGTCCTCGCGAGTCACCACGGCGACTATCCGGTAGCCGCGCTCGATGAGCCCCTCCAGGGACGGTATGGAAAAGGCCGGTGATCCCCAGAACAGGATCCTCACCCCTCTACCGCCCCCTTGAGCCCCTCCCTGATCTTCGTCCAACGCTTGATCTGAAGTTCCCGCTGCAGGGGCCCCAGATGGTCTATGAAGAGACGGCCCTCGAGATGATCGATTTCATGCTGGTAGACCCTTGCCAGCAGGCCATCCACGTCGACCTCGAACCACTCGCCCTCCGCATCAAGTCCCCTGACCACCACCCTCCTGGGCCTCTTCACGACGTCCCGGATCTCAGGGATGCTGAGGCACCCCTCCTCCATCTCATCCTCGCCCTCGGCACGCAGTATCACCGGGTTGACGGCCACCGTTCCTCCTCCCCCATATCCACCCTCAGGATCGCGGTCGAGCACGATTATCCGCTCCGAGATCCCGACCTGCGGGGCCGCGAGGCCGACGCCCTTGTTGTGATACATCGTCTCAAGCATGTCACTGAACAACTCACGGTGGCGATCGTCTATCTCCTCGACCGGCAGGCTCTTCTTCCTCAGGATCGGATCGCCCAGGTACCTGATCTTCAGCAACGGCATGTTCTACTTACTCTCCCTTGCCTCTCTCCCTCAAACGGGCGACCTTTCCCCGTTCGATCACGATCTTCGTGTTGTCGGAGACCTTGAGTGTGACCTTCTCGTCGTTCAGGGCCATTATCCTCCCATACAGCCCCCCCGAGGTGACTACCTCGTCCCCCTTCTTTAGGGAAGCGATCATCTCCCGATGGCGTTTCTGTTCCTTCTGCTGGGGACGGATCAGTAGAAAATATATGATGGCGACCATGGCGATGATCGGCAGCAGCGTGACGAAGCCCCCCTGCTCAGACGAAGACGGGGCAAGCCCCATGAGAATGAAGGTCACAGGATGCATTCAGTATGTCCTTTCCGGTAAGCAACCCATCAGCAACGATCACCCACGTACCGATCCAGGAACTCCCCGGACCAGGTACGGAACGATCCCCCCTCTATCGAACTCCTGATATTTTCCATTAAATATAGATAAAATCTCAGGTTGTGTAAAGTCGTGAGCCGAACCCCCAGTATCTCACCGGCCATGTGCAGGTGCCTTATATAGGCCGTTGAAAAGTTCCGGCATGCGTAGCAATCGCAGGCGGGGTCGAGGGGGGCCTCTTCCTTCTCGAACCTCGCGTTCGTCACGTTGAAGCGTCCCGTACGGGCAAAAAAGGTCCCGTTCCTGCCGAGCCTCGTTGGAAGGACGCAGTCGAACATGTCGACCCCGAGGCCGACAGCGGTTATTATCTCGTCCGGGAACCCCATCCCCATCAGGTACCTGGGCCTGTCTCCAGGGAGGACCTCCAAGGCGGCGGACAGTGCCCCCCAGGTCATCTCCCTCGGCTCCCCGACGGAGAGTCCCCCCACTGCATAGCCATCGAAGCCAACCGAGCGGATTTCCCCGGCATGCCTGCGCCTCAGGTCCCCGAAGGTGCTCCCCTGGACGATCCCGAAGAGGTATTGCCTGTAAGCCCACCTGTCCTTCAGTGATATGAACGAGTCACGGCAACGCGCCGCCCACTCCAAGGTGAGCCTGCAAGCCTCGTCGGCCTCCCCGTGCTCCACCGGGTAACCGTTGCAGACATCAAGCGCCATGATAATGTCGGCCCCGAGGGCCGTCTCGATCTCCACGACCCGTTCGGGCGTAAACAGGTGCAGGGAGCCGTCTATGTGGGAACGGAATGTAACCCCTGCCGGTTCTACCCTCCTGAGGTCCGAGAGGCTCAGGACCTGGTATCCGCCGCTGTCGGTCAGTATCGGCCCCTTCCAGCCGGTAAAGCGGTGAAGGCCGCCCATGGATCTTATCAACTCGTGGCCGGGCCTGAGATAGAGGTGGTAGGCGTTGGACAGGATGATCCCCGCGCCGGCCGACTCGAGTTCCTCCGGGGACATCCCCTTGACCGTTCCCTGCGTCCCGACCGGCATGAAGCAGGGGGTCTCGACCTCGCCGTGGCCGGTGTCAAGCCTCCCCCGGCGGGCAAGTCCATCGGCCTTTATGAGTTGAAAAATCGACATCTTGCCATAGGTCATCAAGGGGTGGCCGGGAAATCCCGGACTACCCCTCCGGTGAAAGCGATTGGGTTGACTAAGGACGGTGATCGGCCCCTTCCTTCCGAGTACTGGCGCGCTAAAAGCGGGACTTGCGCCTCGAAGGCGGGAAGCCTGCTTAAAATAGAAGGAACCCGTCGCAACATGCCTTTGTTCACAATATCAGCATTACGTCTCCGTAACTGTAGAACCTGTAACCCTCGCGGATCGCCTTCCTGTAAGCCTCGAGGATCAGGTCACGGCCCGCGAAGGCGGAGACCAGCATCAAGAGCGTAGACCTCGGGAGGTGGAAGTTGGTCAGGAGGCGATCGACCGCCCTGAACCTGTAAGGTGGGTAGATGAAAAGGCCGGTCAATCCCTCGGCTGCACCAATCTCCCCGGAGCCGTCAGATGCCGACTCCAGCGCCCGTACAGTAGTGGTCCCCACTGCAACCACATTCCCACCCACCTCCCGTGCGCCCTTCACCAGGGCAGCCGCCCCGGCTCCCACACGGAAATACTCCTCCTCCATCCTGTGTCCCCTGGGATCCTTCACCCTCACGGGACGGAAGGTGCCGGGCCCCACATGGAGCGTGACACACGCTGTGCCCACACCCTTAGAGGCAAGGTCCCCCAGCACACCCACGTCGAAGTGAAGACCGGCCGTGGGCGCCGCCACGGACCCCTTGTGACTCGCGAAGACCGTCTGATACCTATCGCGGTCGACGGCCCTGTCCGGGCGCCTGATGTAGGGCGGAAGAGGGACGTGGCCCAGGCGTTCCAGGGTCTCGCCGAGAGGCCCCTCGGTATCGATCTCGACGAGCCGCCTGCTCCCCTCGAGCCTCTCGATAACCCTTACCTCGCAATCGCCGGGCGATACGACGACAACGCTCCCGGTATCCACCCGCCTCGACGGCCTTACGAGCGCTGTCCAGGCACGCGGCTTCACCTCACGCACCAGCAGGACCTCAACCGGCCTCCCGAGCCCGTCATGTCCCAGCAACCTTGCCGGTATGACCTTCGAGTCGTTGACGACGAGAAGGTCTCCCCTCGAGAAGAACCCCGGGAGGCTCCTGAACATGTCGTGCCTAATCTCCCCCGACCCGCGGCGCACCACCATCATCCTCGAGCCCTCACGACGTGGGAGCGGTTCCTGCGCTATCAGTTCCCTGGGCAGGTCGTAATCGAAGTCTTCTATGTCCATGGTACGGTGAGGGCGGCCCCTTGAGATTCAGCTCAGCGCCAGAAGACGTTGAGCAGGATGCTGAGGATTATACTGACGAGGATGGAGGTCACGATGGGGAAGTATAGGGTAACGTGTTCCCGGTGGATGATGATGTCACCAGGGAGCCTGCCGAGGAACGGTATGCTGGGCCCGGCCAGGAAAAATATCCCGATCAGGACGATGAAGAGACCGACCCCGATCAGGAGCCTTCCAAGTAGTCCGGAGAACTGATCCATCCAACCCATGCCGTGACTTCAGTCGTCGAACAGCCCGCTCTGGCGCACACCCTCCCGGGAGATACCCAGGTACCTGTACGTCCTCTCCGTCGCGCACCGGCCCCTCGGCGTGCGCTCGATAAACCCTTTCTGGATCAGGTAGGGCTCGTAGACCTCCTCGATCGTCTCCCCTTCCTCGCCGACAGCCACCGCGAGCGTGTTGATCCCGACGGGCCCACCGTTGAACTTCTCCACCAGCACGCCCAGGATCCGGCCGTCCATCGCGTCAAGGCCGTTCTCATCCACCTCGAGCATCCGAAGCGCTTCTTCAGCCACTTCACCGGTGATTACACCACTCGCCCTGACCTGCGCGAAGTCGCGGATCCGCTTGAGCAGCCTGTTGGCGACCCTCGGCGTACCCCTCGCCCTCCTTGCAATCTCCCGGACTCCATCGTCGTCCACCTGCACCTCGAGGATTCGGGATGAGCGCCTTGTTATCTCCAATAGTTCGTCTATGTCGTAATACGAGAGCCTTTGCACCACACCGAACCGCGCCCGAAGGGGAGACGTCAGGAGACCGGCCCTGGTCGTGGCCCCGACCAGGGTAAATGGCTCGATATTTATCTTGAGCGACCTGGCGTGCGCCCCTCGGTCGATCAGTATATCGATCGTGAAGTCCTCCATCGCGGGGTAGAGATATTCCTCGACCGTGTTGTGGAGCCTGTGGATCTCGTCGATGAACAGGATGTCTCCCTTCTTTAGGTTCGTCAGTATTCCTGCCAGGTCCCCCGGCTTCTCGAGGACTGGCCCTGAGGACGCGCGTATATCGACCCCCAACTCGCGGGCCATGAGATGCGCGAGGG
The DNA here is from genome assembly GCA_964573995.1 of uncultured Gemmatimonadota bacterium. Classification (GTDB taxonomy): domain Bacteria; phylum Gemmatimonadota; class CAZMKB01; order CAZMKB01; family CAZNLH01; genus CAZNLH01. Next base: position 16,449 of record CAZNLH010000022.1, on the reverse strand, counting down.
TCGTCTTCCCGAGGCCCGGGGGCCCGTAAAATAGGCAGTGGTCGAGCGCCTCGCCCCTCTGCCGGGCCGCTTCTATGAAGACTCGGAGGTTCTCCTTGAGGCGGCTCTGGCCCGCAAACTCATCGAAGGATACCGGCCTCAAGGAAGAATCGAGGTCCTTCTCCTCCTCTCGTGGGATCGGGTCCGTAATCCTATGGTCGATCTCGCTCATCTTCCACCCTCTCTGCCAGCACTTACAAGTAACCAGGGCCGTAACCTCGTTTGCGCCGGGAAGTCGTCACCTGATCCCCTTGAGCGCCGACTTGACAATCTCCTCTGTCCCGGCCTCATCATCGAGCCCCTTTACCGCTTCCCTCACCGACTTACGCGCCTTGGTCGCAGAAAAACCGAGCGCCACCAGGGCCCCGATCGCCTCCTCCTCTTCCCTGCGAAAGCCGGCCCGCCCCACCGGACCAACCATGTCGGGAAAACGGTCCCTCAGGTCGAGCGCCATCCGCTCCGCCGTCCTGCGTCCTATCCCAGGGATCTCGGACAGAACGCCGATATCCTCTTCCTGAAGTGCCTCGACGAACCTTTGGGCCGGAAGGCTCGAAAGTATGCCGAGAGCGAGCCTGGGCCCTATTCCACGGACCGCGATGACTTTTACGAAGACCTCCTTCTCCTCATCGGTCATAAAGCCATAGAGTTGAAGCATGTCTTCCTTGACGTGAAGGTAGGTATTCAGCCCGACCGTGCTGCCGACTTCCCCGATCCGCTCGTAGGTGCTCAGCGGGACATGCACTTCGTAGCCTATCCCCTGGCAGAAGACCCTTACGAGCAAGGGTTCCTTGTGGATGATCGAGCCCTCGATGTAACCGATCACTATCGGCGGCCTCCATCCCCCTTAATTGCCTACCCCGACTTGACGGGAAGGTCCCTCATGCGGTTTTCATGGCACAGGGCCACTGCCAGGGCGTCGGTTGCATCGAACGGTCCGGTGGACGATCCCATGCGGAGGATCGAATGGACCATCCGGCGGATCTGTTCCTTGCTGGCCCCTCCGTTGCCGGTAACGGACTTCTTGACCTCGCGCGGCGTGTATTGATAGACCTCTACACCCTTCTCGGCGGCGGCAAGGAGGGCCACGCCCACGGATTGCCCCATTGCAATCAGCGACCTGACATTCTTGCCGAAAAAGGCGCATTCAACCGCAACGCACCCGGGCTTCAAAGTGTCGATCAAGTCCAGAATATGCCCGTGGATGGTGAGGAGTCGTTTCGGCAAGGGATCCGATTTTCCTGCGCGGATCACACCCCATTTCAGGGCACTTACCTCACCGTCACCCCTGCATACCGCGCCATAGCCTGTGATGATACTCCCCGGATCGATGCCGAGGATGATCTGCCTCTCCCCGCCGCACCGGCCGTCAGTCGGCCCCTGAGCCGAGGCCCCGGATGACTTCTTCGTCGATGTCAAAGTTCGATGAAACCCGCTGGACATCATCATGGTCCTCCAAGGCCTCCATCAACTTGAGGACCTTCTCCGCGTTCTTCCCCTCAACTTTTACCGTATTGTTCGGGATCATGCTGATCTCGGAGTCGCTGAAGACGATCCCCTTGTTTTCGAGGCTCTCCTTCACCGCCATGAAATCTTGTATGGAAGTAACGATAACGAAGAAGTCGTCCTCCAAGAGGACATCCTCGGCACCGCACTCCAGTGCCACGTCCAGGATGACGTCCTCATCAAACTGGGTAGCATCTACATAGATCTGCCCCTTTTGCGAAAACATCCAGGCAACGCAACCATTCTCGCCCAGGTGCCCGCCGCTCCTGCTGAAGATGTGGCGGATATCCGCCACGGAACGGTTCCGGTTGTCCGTAAGGACCTCGATGTATATGGCCACGCCCCCCGGCCCATATCCCTCGTAAACGACCGGCTCATAAGTCGTCCCCGGGAGTTCTCCCGTCCCCTTCTTTATCGCCCTCTCGATGTTTTCCAGCGGCATGTTCACCGCCTTGGCGTTGTCGATCGCCGTCCTCAGGCGGGGATTCGAGTCGGCGTCGCCGCCCCCTTCACGGGCCGATACCGTCAACTCCCGGATTACCTTGTTAAAGACCTTCGAGCGCTTGCTGTCTTCCCTGGCCTTCTTCCGCTTGATTGTAGACCACTTCGAGTGGCCAGACATCCATAGCCCCCAAAGTTAGTGATTGATCAAGTGTCGGCAGTCCCTCCCGCTGCCGCTATCGGTCCCGAGACGGGTGACACCTGTGACTTTTCCCTCGAAAACCCCACGATCGCCCTGAATCTTCCCGCAACACGAGGAAATATACAAGCCGGTAAGCGAAAAATCAATACGGGGTGAGCCGCACATTCACTGAATTACCAAAAACATTATGGCCTGCGACGGGATATGGTAAACCGCTCTCCCATCTCGGGCACATCGATCTTGTGAAATCCACACTCCGACTTCAGGGCCCCTGCGAGCGATAGGGCGGAGTCAGTCTCCCCGTGGACAACGAACGTGCGGAGCGGCTTCCTTTTCATGGCCCGGGCCCAGTCCAGGAGACCACCCCGGTCCGCGTGTCCGCTGAAGCCGGTGAGGACCTCCACCTTCATCTCGAGCCTCTGCTCCTCTCCGTAAATCTTCACCACGGGCCGCCCTTCGACGATTCGTCGTCCCAGTGTATCAGGGGCCTGCCAGCCCACAATGAGAAGGGTGTTCCGGGGATCGGTGATGCGGTTCCTTAAATGGTGAAGGATTCGTCCTCCTTCCAGCATCCCGCTTGCACTGATGATGACCGCCGGTTTCTTCAGGAGGTTGAGGGCCTTTGATTCCTCGACCGATCGCGTGTAGTTGAGGGGGCCGAAGTTGAAGGGGTCCCCGTGCTCATCATTGTGGAGAAAGCCCCGGATCTCCGTATCGTATGTCTCCCGGTGCAGGCGGAACACTTCCGTAGCACGTGTCGCAAGGGGACTGTCCACATAGACAGGTATGTCAGGAATCTCTCCCCTGTCGGAGAGTTTATGCATCGCATAGACGATCTGTTGCGTGCGCCCGACCGCAAAGGCAGGGATGAGCAGGACCCCTCCTCGATCACAGGTCTCCCGGATGATCCGCCCCAATTCCTTCTCTGCGTCCGGATAAGGTGGGTGGAAGCGGTTTCCGTAAGTACTCTCCATGATAAGGACGCCCGCCCCCTCCTTTACGGGGACAGGGTCACGGATGATCGGAATGCCGGGTTGTCCCAGGTCTCCGCTGAAGACCAGCCTGGTCTTCCCACTCGATCCCTTCTCCTCGATGTCGAGAATCACGCTCGCACTGCCGAGCATGTGGCCGGCATCGATCAGGGTAAGATGGACCCCGGGCACGATCTCACGGGCGCGGCCGTAACTGACACCAACGAAGTTTCGCATGGCGTCGACTACGTCTTCCCGGGTATAGAGGGGCTCAAAGGGGACCTTTCCCCTCTTCCGGCGCCTCTTATTGACGAACTCGACATCCTTCTCCTGGATGTATGCGCTGTCCATCAGCATCACCGAGCAGAGGTCACGGGTGGCAGGGGTGCAGATGACGTCCCCCTGGAAACCGTTCTTTACGAACCTCGGGATGTTCCCGGAATGATCGATGTGAGCGTGTGAGAGGACGAGGACATCCACAGACCCGGCATCGAAAAATCCCTGTCGGTTCCTCTCGAATGCCTCCTTCCGTTTGCCCTGGAAGAGCCCACAGTCGAGTAGGACCCGGCGCCCGTTGACCTCGATGAGGTGCTGTGAGCCAGTAACGGTCTTCGCTGCCCCGTAACATGTTATATTCATCGTTCCTCCCGCCTTCCTACTGATTGGTGACCCCTTGGTGCTGCGTTCCGTAAGTTGGATGGCGCATTGAGGGGGAATGCCTACGCCCAGACCGTCACTCGTACCTTTACTCTTCGATCCCGTAGGCTTTGGTGATCGCCCGCCAGGCCTCCTCGGCGGTCTCGACGTACCTGAAGAGTTCCTTGTCCTTGGGGGAGATAGTCCCCTCCATGACCAGCATGTCGAAATTGATCACTCGTTCCCAGTATTCCCTGTCGAAGAGGATGACCGGTACCGGATCCACCTTCTTCGTCTGGATCAGGGTGAGGGTCTCGAACAACTCGTCCAGTGTCCCGTATCCACCCGGAAAGACGACGAGGGCCTTCGCACGCATCAGGAAGTGCATCTTGCGGATCGCGAAGTAGTGGAACTGGAAGCAGAGTTCCGGGGTGATGTACTCGTTCGGTCTCTGCTCGAAGGGGAGCACTATGTTGAGACCGATGCTCTTAGCCCCCACGTCGTGCGCCCCTCGGTTCGCCGCCTCCATGATCCCTGGACCCCCTCCCGTGACAACAACGAAGTTGCACCGTCCAGCCAACTGGCAGGTGGTCGATATGATGGTGGCCAGCCTGCGCGCCTCATCGTAGTACCTGCTCTTCTTGTGGATCCGCCGCGCGATCTCAAGATCCCTCTGTAGGAGCGGGCCTTCCGGATCGCGGCGGGCGGCTTCCTCGGCCTCCTTGAGGCGCCTGAGCGCCTTCTCAGGCTCAGGGATACGCGTGCTCCCGAAGATCACAACCGTGCTCTCGATCCCATGCTCCTGCTGCACCATCTCGGGCTTGAGCAACTCCAGTTGGAGCCGCACGGGCCGGAGTTCGTCCCTGACGATGAAATCGGGGTCCAGGTAGGCGAGGCGGAAGGTCGGCGAGCGGGTCTGGGACGACTCCACTGCAAGGCGTGAACGACGCGCCTCTTCCTGTGCTGGCTTAAAGGCCCTACCCTCTATCTTATCATCCATGGTGAATCTCCTCTCGTGTGGTCCAACCCCATCCCATCCGTGGAAGATATCGCAATCTTCCCGGCAGTCCGACGGGGGCGCAATATGTATTCTCCTTCCGCACCTTCTAGTGTCTCA
>CAZNLH010000022.1:0-11440 GCA_964573995.1 uncultured Gemmatimonadota bacterium | reverse complement strand
TCCTGTCACCCCTTAGGGGGCCTTCCGCGGCCCCATGATTCCCCCGCGGAGTGGCCAGTCCTCCAAGTCGCCCCAAGTAACGGGAACTTACGCAACTGAGCACTCGGCTGTCCCGGGGGCAGCGGAGTAGTCGAGCGACTGGTTGGACGTAACGAGAGATCATAGGCACACACCTGGCACATGTCAAGCGGGATTGAAATCTGGAGTTCCCCAGGCCTTGACAGATGGGGGGATCAGGATTATAATAAAGACAAAAGAGTCTTAAAACTGAAATAAGGCACCTCTCATGTTATTGTCACGCGCATGCGAATACGGCCTCCTTGCCGTATGGTACATAGCAAGGAGGCCGGGCGTCTCGTACGTCCCGATCAGGGAGATAGCGGAGGAGAACGGGATCTCTTTCCACTTCCTTGCCAAGGTCCTTCAGACCCTGACTCAGAAGGGGATCCTCATCTCCTACCGCGGGCCCAACGGTGGAGTCGCCCTGGCGAGGCCAGCTGCGGAGATCAGTATCGCCGAGGTGGTCGATGCCATCGACGGGCTTACCTTCCGGGAGAAGTGCATCACGGGCCTGCCGAAGTGCGACGACGATAGTCCCTGCCCCCTGCACCGGGAGTGGAGCCGTATCCGAGAGGAGATCTACCAGATGCTGGAGGGACGAAGCATCGCCCAACTCTCCGGTCACGATGGGGAGGATCCATGACGTGCCCGGTTCGGTGTCGTAGCGCGGGCAATGCGGGATCAGTAGGATAATCAATCGACCCTGGAGAGGAGAGACAGGATGAGACCCACGGAAATACTGAAAGAGGAACACCGGATGATCGAGAGGATGATACGTGTCCTCGAATCAGTGACGGGGAAACTCGAGCTGGGAGAGGATGTGCCGGTGAAGGAGGTAGAGGAGATCATCGACTTCATCCGTACGTACGCGGACCGGTTTCACCACGCCAAGGAGGAGGACATCCTGTATGCCAGGGCCGAGTTGCTTGGCATACCACGGGAGGGAGGCCCAATAGGCGTCATGCTCGAGGAGCACGAACTGGGCCGCGAATACGTCCGGGGGATGGCCGACTCGCTGAAGGACTTCGAGCACGGCGGTGAGGAGGCTCGCGGGAAGATCGTCCGGAACGCGCGTGGATACTCCGGCCTGCTGATTCAGCATATCGACAAGGAGGACAACATCCTCTATCCAATGATAGAAGGCTTCCTCACCAGGGACGACGAGGGCGGGCTGATGGAGGAGTTCCAAGAGGCGGAGCGAGAGCGCCTCGGAGACGAGAAGCACCTCTACTATATCCACCTGGTCAGCAGGCTGGAAGGCGAGCACATCAAACGCTGAACCCTGAACACGCTCTTGAAGGAGGCATTGAGAGATGACCGAAGAAAAACTCGTTACGCTCGACGTCAGGGATCTCCCCCCATGGGAGCGGCACCCGAAGATCTTCGAGACCTTCGACGCCCTTGACACCGGAGAGACGCTGCTGCTCGTCAACGATCACGACCCGCGTCCGCTCCACTACGAATTCATCCACGAACGGAGTGACCAGTTCGAGTGGACATCAGAGGAGAAGGCGCCGCGCGAGTGGATCGCCCGGATCAAGAAGACTGCTTAGGCATGGTCCGAAGGGGAGACAAGGAACAATGAGCCAGGTGAGATTTGATCCAGAAACGATGATCCCGGAGGTCGTGAAGAGGTACCCCTCGACCCGGGCGGTCTTCGACAGGTATGGGCTAAAGGGATGCGGGGGCCCCTCCGGACCGCCGGAGACCCTCGCGTTCTTCGCACGGGCGCACGCCGTCGAACTCGAAAGGCTGATCGCCGAGATCACGGAGATCGCTCTTGCGGAAGAGGAAGGTACCGCGGCAGCGGAGTACCGGTACGAGGAATCGCCGGCCGACCTGATTTACAAGAGGTTCTTCAAGGGTGGTATAGTCGTATCCCTCACGGTCGGCTGCCTCTTCGGGGCCTTCATGTTGCTCTACTACGCCGGCCACAGGTCCTTCTTCTCCGTTCCGATCAACCTGATACACATGCACGGTCACGCACAGATATTCGGGTGGATCGGCCTGATCGCCATGGGATTCTCATACCAGGCCTACCCGAGGTTCAAGCACACGGTCCTCGCCCATCCCCGCCTCGCCTCGCTCTCGTTCATATTCATGGTGGCCGGCATAGCGATCAGATCCGTATCGCAGGCCCTCCTTCCGGGACCCACCTCGATCCCTCCGGGTGTAGCGGCCGGGGTGCTCGAATGGATGGCCGCCTCGTTCTTTGTGGTAGTGATGGTACGCACCCTCAGGCAGAGCGATATCGGGACGGAGCCCTTCGACAAGTTCGTGGTAACCGCGATCGCCGCCTTCTGGCTGGCCGCCCTGCTGAACCCGGTGGTCTTCGCCTACTTCGCTTCCGCCACGGGCCCTCAGGTCCTGATCGAACGAATCGCTACCTGGTCCATTCCCTACCGGGACCTCCAGATACTCGCCTTCGCCACGATGTTGATCTACGGCGTCAGCCTGAGATACGTCCCCGCCGTCCTCGGCTTCCGTGAGGCGGGCCGCAGGGCCTCCACGGGGATCTACGTCGTCTTCTCCACGGCGATCGCCGCGGACATCGTCTTCTTCTTGCTCCTGCGACGCTCCCACGCGCCGGTGTGGGGAATGGGACTCGAGGCCTCCTACGTCCTGATGCTCCTCTCGGCCTTCCTGATGGTCCGGCAACTCGGGATCCTGCACCCGCCGGCCGAGACGGACCGTAGCGTCAAGTTCGTCCAGGCGGCGTATATATGGCTCATCATCGCTTTCGGCATGCTCGCCTTCATGCCGGCCTACAATCGGTTGACCGGCCAGTCATTCTCCCACGCCTACTTCGGAGCCTACCGCCACGCCATAACGGTCGGGTTCATCAGCATGATGATACTCGGGGTGTCGAGCAAGGTGATACCGTTCCTCGCCGGGCAGGACACCAAGGGGCTGAACCCCCTGAACCATGCCTTCTACCTCCTCAATATAGGCAACGCCCTCAGGGTGGGCTGCCAGGTGGCTACCGACCACGTCGAGTGGGCCTACTCCGTCATGGGGGTGAGCGGGTTCATCGAGGTGACGGCGATCCTCCTCTGGGGAGTGGACATCTGGCGCAGCATCGGCTACCGGCAGCCGTACTCACCGTCGACCGCGGCCTTTGAGATCACCTCCAAATCCAGGGTCGCCGAGGTGATCGACCGGTACCCGGAGACGCTCGAGGTCTTCCTCGGGCATGGGTTCGACGACCTCCGTAACCCCGTCCTCCGAAGGACGGTCGCTCGTGCCGCTACCATAGAGCGGGCCTGCGGGATCCACCGCGTAGACGTGGACGAATTCATCGCGGCACTCAAGGAGCGGGCGGGAGAATAATGGGTTGTCCGGTCGGTCCCACTACGCCAGGGCAACCGTGTCGAGCCGTTGACATGCACGCCCCGAATGCCTATTATTGGCTCAACGATCCCCCCTCGTCGTTCCAACCAGGAAAATGAAAGGTGGCGGAATGAAATCGGCCCGGAAGACTGCTATCAAGATCATCGGTGTCTTCATCCTCATCCAGTTCGTGCCATACGGGAGGGACCACGATAACCCACCAACAGTCTGTGAGCCGGACTGGAATTCTCCCCGGACCAAGGCGACCGTTGAGCGCTCCTGCTTCGACTGCCACAGCAACAGGACCGTTTGGCCCTGGTACAGCAACATCGCCCCAGCCTCGTGGCTTGTCCAGCACGACGTGGACGAGGCGAGGGATAAATTGAACTTCACCGAGTGGGGGAGCGACAGGCCGGGCGAGAAACTGGACGAGATAACCGATCACATCCGCGAGAAGGAGATGCCACTCGGTTACTATCTCATATTCCACCCCGAGGCCCGTCTCAGCGACCGGGAGCGAGAAGAACTTGTGCGCAGTCTCACGGCCACCATCGGGGAAGGCGGTGAAGGGGATGAGACCGTTTCACACCACCATTGAAGGGGCGCCTTGCCCGCGTCCCAACCATTCGCCAGGCGGGGAAGAAACGCGACCATGAAGGATCGAACGGATAAAGGGGGCATGAAACAGGTGGATACGCCGCCTCGAACACGGGATTGGGAGGAAAGGTACCGAAACGAAGACGTCGAGTCGATGCCCTGGTTCTTCCCCGACCTGGACGGGGATTTCAAAAGGGAACTGGAAGCACTGGGCCTAACGAGCGGCAGGGTCCTCGATCTCGGGACCGGGCCGGGCACGCAGGCCATCGCGCTGGCGAAACTCGGATTCCAAGTCACGGGTGCCGATGTCTCGCCGTCTGCGGTACGGAAGGCGAGGGAGCGAGCCTCCAGAGAGGGGATCGCTGTCGAGTTCATCCGCGACGACATACTCGACAGCCGCCTATCGGGGCCCTTCGACATCGCCTTCGACAGGGGATGCTTCCATACCATACCGCCAGAGCGGAGGCGCGACTACATAGGGGCCGTTCACCGAATCCTGCGCCCCGGCGGCATACTGATGCTCAAGTGCTTCAGCCACCTCGAGCCGGGCGAGGAGGGGCCATACCGGTTCACCACGCGGGAGATAAGGACACTATTCCGGCCGAGGTTCGAGGTCGGCTCGATCGAGGAGAGCACCTTCGAGGGAACCCGCAAACCCAATCCCAGGGCCCTCTTCTGCATCATCAAACGCCCCCTTGACCCTTCCTTCCCTGCTTGACATCTCCCGTTCCGCCGGATATATTCGGATCGAGCAATTAAAAAGGTGCTACAATATCGACGCCATCATGCCTTGAAAAGGCAGCATAAGCATCCACATCCACAAGTCTTCCCAGCGGGGCACTCACACCCATTTTATAAGCAAGCGCGCGACAAATCAGACCGTCGAGGACAACAATTGAAGGAAACAATCGAAAGAGGACCCCGGGGATTTATCCGGCACCTGCCTCCGTGGATCTTCCTCGCCGTTCTCCTTGCCTCGCTCGACCTGCACCTGAGACTCAACTCAATCACATTCGTATCTACGGCAGACTGGATATATTTCGTGATGGGAACCTACGGTATCTATCTATCTGCTGTCATTTCTTCATATATCATTATACGTTACATCGTCAGTGGAATCATGACATTAGTCCACGCAAGGGGCGGCATCGGGATGATCTCACTCGCCCTTTTTATCGCCTGCGCAACGTCTCTCATCATCATCGGCACAACCGGTGTCTCCATCACCTCCCGAACATGGGGCAATGTTTTCAGCCTTGCACTGACAGCAATCGGGAGCGCTGCCTGCGGGATACTCGTGTCTCGAATCATCCTCTATTCCTACGCGTCCATCAACAGCATATTCTGGGCGCTATTCATTGGGCTGCTTCTATCTCCGGGTATCACTCACTTTGCTTCAACGTATGCCCATCCACATATAAATGTCAGAATTCAAAAGCCCTCTTCATATCCCAATGTAGTGCTGATACTGATCGACGCCCTGCGCGCGGATAGGATGGGATGCTATAACAATGAATCCACGCTTACCCCCAACATAGACAACTTCGCGAGGGACTCGGCTGTATTCCTGAACGTCACTTCTCAGTCATCGTGGACCAAGACCAATGAATTCTACCCACTGGGAAAAATCTTCTTCCTCGATAAGGTCTACAGAAGAAAATGGATCGACAGACCGCCCTATCCCGACGGCACGAGGCTGGCGAGTTGGGCCGTGGAATGGATCGAGCACAGCAAGGCACGCCCATTTTTCCTCTATCTGCATATCATGGACGTGCACGATCCCTACAGGCCGCCCCCTCCGTTCGATCGTAAGTACCTCAACGAGAAAGACAGACGGTTGGACAGGGACGAACTCTGGGCGAGAGAGAGGGAATTCAGGCGATCAAATTCTCCTCTTACGGCATACCTCCCGGCGGCAAGGGCCCTTTACAACGGCAGCGTGAATTATACGGACACGTTCCTGGGAAACTTCCTCGACTTCCTCGACCGGGCGGGATTGATGGACAGTTCACTCGTCATCATAACTGCGGATCATGGGGAGGAGTTCCTGGAGCACGATGGCACGACACACGGGAAGACATTGTACGAGGAGGTGCTCAGGACCCCTCTGATTATGAGATTCCCCGGGATGCCTTCAGGCGGAATGAGGGTGAAGGAACCGGTGGAACTCGTCGACATAGTGCCCACCATTATGGATGTATTGGGAATCAAATCACAACTAAAATCCGACGGCACCTCACTGATGCCACTCTTGCGGGGGACCGGAAATGGTGAATGGCAACGGGAGGAAAGGCCGATATTGAGCGAACTGCACTTCGCCGATGACACCCTCCTGGAGAGCGTCAAATCGGGGGGCTGGAAGCTAATTCTCACACGAAGGTTCAATAAAGACAAGATCGAGCCCTCTTATGAATTATATGAACTAACCGGCGACCCCGCCGAAACACACAACTTGATAGATTCAAAGAGGGAGATCGCGAAACACCTCTCAGGATACCTTCCAGCCAAAGAAAGGGAAGGGAGATCGAATGCCTTCATCCCAAATGAACTGGAACATCAACTCGAGAGCCTTGGATACATAACGAAGTGAGCCGGACCTCCTCCCCTACCTAACACCTCTTACACGCCAGGGAGGCACCGAATCTTCCTCCCCCTTATCAGGCGGTGATTCCACGCAATTGATTTCATCGGCACCACCTGAGCAGGCCAACTCCACGGGAACCTAAACCGCGAAGAGAGATACCATCGATTATGATCTACAAGAAATCAGCGGTGTCCCAAAGTTGACATATTGACAAGGCCCAGGCCTATTCGACATCTTATACAATGTAATGAATCAAGTCCATGGGAACGACCGGCCCGGGATCCCGCCTGGAAGAGGAATTTGGAGGGTTTCACTGACCCTCACCGCGATCCTCCTCTTCGGGGCGATCCTTCGTGGTCTGTACCTGCGAGAGATAGTCCATCATCCTGACTTCTATTTCCCTCCCCTCGATGCCGCCTACCACGACTACTGGGCCCGGGCCATTGCGACGGGTGACTGGTCTCTGCCCAGGCAGGTAAACATCGATAATTTCAGTGACCCGGATATCCAGACGAGCCCATACTTCAGGCCGCCTGGATATCCCTACTTTCTCGCGATGATCTACCGCCTCACCGGCGGCAACATGATGGCCGCCCTGGCAGTCCAGATGCTGCTCGGGCTGTTCAATTGCGTGCTTGCCTATCTACTCGGGAGGAGGCTCTTCGGACGCGGTGCCGGATTGATCACCGCCGCGTGCATGTCCGGCTATTGGGCCTTCATCTACTTCGAGGGGGAACTCCTTGCGCCGGTCCTGACGATCACCCTGGCCCTCGCGCTCGCTCTCTTTATATTTCGCTGGTATGAACTCAGGACCTTCAGGCGAGCATTTCTCGCGGGGGCGACTTTAGGAGCACTCGCGCTCGTTCGGCCCAACCTCCTCCTCTTAGGACCCGCTTTCATGGGTTGGAGTGTCTGGGTCTGCCGCCGCGGCAGACATGCACGGTTTCCATGGATGACCTGGCTGGGCTTCCTTGCGGCCTCCTGCCTGATGATCGCGCCGGTGACGGCCAGGAACTACCTCGTTTCCCACGAGTTCGTGCCGATCACCTCGAACCTGGGAATCAACCTGTATATCGCCAATAACGAGGAGGCCGATGGCTATACCCCCAGCGCCCATGACCTGCAGAGGTATACAGGCCTGGGCGGCTGGCGGAGCAGCGATTACCCTCGTATCGTCCGCGGTGTAGAGGCCCAATTCGGGAGGAAGATGAGCCACTCAGAGGTGTCCTCTTACTTCACCGGGCTGGCGATCGAATACGTACGCTCCCACCCCTCCGATGCCCTCGCACTCCTGGGGAAAAAAGCGGCCCTCTTCTGGGGGCCGGCCGAGGTCTCCAACAACAAGGAAATCTACTTCGAAAAGCAGAACTCCCCGGTGCTGCGGCACATCCCCGGCTTCGCGATGGTCCTGTCACTGGCGATCATCGGGTTGATCCGCCTGATCCTCGATCGGCCGCTCCCGGGCAGTCGGGAAGGGGCTCCCGGCGTGGACCGTGGTACACTCGAACTCTCCGTAATGATAATCCTCCTGATACTCTCATACTTTCTATCGTATCTCCCCTTCTTCGCCGCCTCCCGCTTCCGTGTGCCGGTCATTCCCTTCCTCTTCCTGATCGGTGCCTACGGGCTCTACGGGACCGGTCGTTCGCTCGTCCACCGCAGGTGGTCCGGCGTACTCCCATGGATCCCGGCCTATGCGATCGCCTACCTCGCGGCTGCCATACCGATCGTCCCATACCATCCGGACGCGGCCCGATGGCATTTCAGCCGGGGCGTTGCCTACGAACTCGGCGGCGAGGCGGACCCTGCCGCGCACGAGTACCGGGTGGCCCTCGACCTGGATCCGGACCTGGAGATGGGACACCGCAACCTGGCAGATCTTCTGGTTCGAAGGGGCGACTACCAGGGGGCGGCAAGGCACTACCGCGAGGCACTTCGCCTCAACCCCGACCAGGTTAACGTCCACAACAACCTGGGCAATGTCTACCAGATACTGGGCAATTTCGAGGAGGCCGTCCGCCAGTATGACAGGGTACTGCAACTCGATCCCGACAATGCCGCGGCATACGTAAACCTGGGGATCTCCTCACAGTCGCAGGGGAGGCTCGATGAGGCGGTGAGTTATTATAGACAGGCCGTTCGCCTGGACCCCGCGGACGTCAACTCCCGGTTCAACATGGCGAACATCCTCAGGTCCCAGGGAAAACTCGATGAGGCGATAGACCAGTACCGGCAGGTGATTCAAGTATCCCCCGGCCTCGTGGAGGCGCGCGCCGGCCTGGCCCGGGCCCTGGCCTCCCTCGCCCGTTACGACCAGGCTATAGAGCAATACCGGGAGGTCCTGGAGCAGAAACCCGACTACCTCCCGGCGCTCAACGCCCTGGCCTGGATCCTCGCAACCCGGCCGGATACCGGATCCCGCCGTCCCGACCGGGCCATCGCCCTGGCCGAGCGGGCGTGCCGATTGACAGGCTACCGGAACCCAACCCTCCTCAATACGCTGGCGGCTGCCTACGCGTCGGCGGGCCGGTTCGACAGGGCCGCGGACACGGCAGAAAGCGCACTTGAAAGGGCATCCGCCGGTGAGAATAGAGACCTGGAGGAAGACATCCGCAAGCGGCTCGAGCGTTACCGCGGAGGAGAGTTGTAAAAGAGACGGGCAGGTGAAGAAAAGACGGGCAGCCCAAACCTGTGAAGGATCACGGCCCTGTGGCAAGGCTGCGGGATGGCACCACCACCGATACGTGTGAAAACATGTCTAACAGGGTGTAAGGGCCTCAATCAAAGAGTCGGCCGGGAGTGATCACCGTCCTTATGCCCGCACACCCTTCCTCGAGGTCGTCCAGGACGCCGTTGACATCGGCCGGATCAAGCGGGATCATGCCTGTAACCGCCTCCGCCGGCTTCAGGCTCCTCTGCATGACCATTTCGATCACACGCGGTATCTCATCCCTCGTGTGGTCGGATGCCCCGATTATCTCGGCCTCCTTGCCCAGCAACTCCCGATAGGGCTCGATACTGAGCGGTCTTCTCCCCAGGCCCGCCACCACTATCCTTCCGCCCGGGGCGATCGATCCGATCGCCGCCTTCAGGGTCTCAGGGGCACCGACAAGGTCAAGCACAAGGTCCACACCCCTGCCCCCCGTCAACCCCGCGATGACTCCCGCCGTGTCACACTTCGCCGCGTCCACCGGGGTTGCACCCAACCTCCCGGCTGCCTCGAGTTTCCTCACATTGAGATCTACCGCGTAAACCCGGTCGGCTCCCAGCGACACGGCCAGTTGGACCGCCGAGATGCCGAGGCCGCCCACGCCCCAGACGGCCACGCTCTCACCTGCCCGAAGGCGCCCCCTCCCGATGGCGTGAAGCGCGGTTGCGGAGGAACACATCATGACGGCACCTTCCTCGAAGGTGATCTCGTCCGGAAGGAGGAAGACACTCTCCTCCGGGACCGACACGAACTCGGCGTAGCCGCCGTCGCGGTCCTTCCCGATCATGGATCCGAACTCGCAGAATTGGTCCATTCCCCCCATGCAGGGGCGGCACTTTCCGCATGATACCATGTAGTGGACACATACGCGGTCCCCCGGCCTGAACCGGCTCGTACCTGCACCCACCCGGTCCACCACTCCGGCCACCTCGTGACCGAGCGTGACCGGCAATCGACCCACTTTAAGCCACCCTGATCTATAGTGCGCGTCCGTGTGGCAGATACCGGCGGCCACGACACCCACAAGCACCTCGCTCTCCCCTATCTCCGGGACATCGACTTCCCGTTCTTCGAGCGGCCTTCCAGGTTCAACCAGCATTATCGCCTTCATCGTTGGCATCGGCTTCCTCGCCCTCATCTTAACCACGCCAAGGAATCGAGACCTGAGCTCACCTCTTACTCGAGAGCCTCCTCTGTTTCCGCTTGCCCGATCCCTCCTGATCCCTTATCTTCCTCTTCTCAACCCTCATGGAGGAACAACAAGATATGAAGCGCCCAGAATTCGCCGATCTATTTTCCAGACTCCTCAGGATCCCGCCAAATTTCCAGCAGAAGATCGTCCTGTCGGCGGCCATGCTCCTTGCCCTCTGGATCCTGCGCACGCTCGTCATCCGGGCCGTACGCAGGGCGACCGAAGACACCGCCATCAGATACCGTTGGAGAAAGACGAGCCGGTACGTCTCAGCGGCCCTCGCTGTCCTGCTCCTCGGACGAGTATGGTTCGAGGCCTTCCAGTCGATCGCCACGTTCCTGGGACTTATATCTGCGGGGATCGCGATCGCACTGAAGGACATGGTGACCGACATGGCCGGCTGGATCTTTATTATAGTGAAAAAGCCCTTCGAAGTCGAGGACCGTATCCAGATAGGCCCACACGCCGGCGACGTAATCGACCAGCGCGTCTTCAAGTTCACCCTCATGGAGATCGGTAACTGGGTCGACGCGGACCAGAGCACCGGGCGCATCATCCACGTACCCAACAGCCTCGTGCTCAAGGAGCCCCTCATCAACTACAGCAAGGGATTCGAGTACCTCTGGAACGAGATTCCAGTCCTGGTAACCTTCGAGAGTGATTGGGGAAAGGCAAAGGAGATCCTCAAGGAGGTGGCCGACCAGCACGCGGGAAGGTTCGGTGCGGAGGCACAGAAGGGGATCCGGAGGGCCTCCAAGAAATTCCTGATATACTACTCCAGACTCACCCCTACCGTTTACACAAGCGCCCGTGACAGCGGCGTCCTACTGACGATCCGCCACCTCTGCAAGCCGCGGCAACGGCGCGTGGTCGAGGAAGCAATCTGGGAAGACATCCTTCGGCGATTCAAGGAGTGCGGTGACATCGACTTCGCATACCCCACCACCAGGTTCTACGACAACACGGT
>CAZNLH010000021.1:3695-43911 GCA_964573995.1 uncultured Gemmatimonadota bacterium | reverse complement strand
TGATGTCTACCCCGGATGCGTTCTCTCCAAACAGGCTCGACGTCAGATCGCTCACAAACGCCGAGGCGTCCACGTTGAACGTCTGCGTAGATGTGAACACCACCTTAGTCGAATCGTCAGGATCGAACAATACTACACCTATATCATGGTCGTTCCCGTCGTAATTCAGATCAAAGGATGTCGACGATCCAGCGTTGAGCCTCGCCCCTGAAGCATCCTCCAGGTGATAGGTTATACGGTTGGACGAATCTCCAAGGCGCGAGAGGTCGTCCAACACCAGGGTGTAATAGTCATCCGATATCTTCTCGGGAATACCGGGGCTGAACGAAAAATCGACCAGTGCGTTCGAGGCGTGCACCACCTCTGGTGGGTCCAGTTCCCCGGTAGATGAGGAGACGAAGACGGAACTCGTGTCGTCCAGCACCTCTCCGCTCGTATCCACGTGTTCGATACGGCCGAACGCATCCATGAAACTCGATGCGTTGCTGCGTGGAACAACCGAATTCTCTGCTGGGAACGATACGCCGCTGTCCAGGCTCAGCCTGGCGACAGGCAACTTGTTGGAATTGTAGTCGTACGCCGTCACCGAGTAAAAATACCTGTACCCATTTATGAGGGGTGCACCGGGATCGCCACGGTCCACGTAAGAGAACTGCAAGCCCGTGTCGGTGCCCAGGTTGAACGTGTCGCACTTGGTGTATACCACGTCACCTGTCTGTGTAATCACGCTGTCACTGCAAGTGACACCCAGGGAATCCGTTGTAATCCCGTCCGCCAGGTCGTACTGGGCCAACAATTCCAGATCGAACCCGTCCACCAAGTCGTTCTCTTCCTTCGCCTCGGGAGTCAGCGGGAAATCGGGATCGTTGACGTCTCCGCGTCGGCTGAACGTGCCGGTGCGGGAGCGCCACACGCGAAAGCCCTCGAAGTCGTACTGACGGTAAGTGGAATCGAGTTGCACGAACTCCTCGTACGTGCGATCGGGAGTCAAGAGAGACAATTCGTCCCACAGGATCGTGACCTGCCCGTCGCCCGGGATCAGCGTCATATTGGGCGCCGGAGGGGGCGTGGCCTGCAGGAAGTTGAGGTCAAAGACACCCTGGATCACGTCCTTCACCTGCAACAACTCACCCAACGCAGGATCGTTCGGGTCGGGCCTCGGGGGATCACCCACGAAGTCGAGGGAACTGGGGTGTCCAACCGCGTTCGCGAAGACCATCGCCAGAACGATCTGCTGCGTCTGCCCGGGCAGCCAGTCGAACGGGCCGCTCGACATCATGAACCTGATGTCGGCGGGCTGTGTGCTCTCCAGGCATACCGTCGGTGAACCCTCCGTGTTACACGCGAGGAGGTCGTAACCCTCATCGTCCGTCCGCGGATCCAAGGTCTGGCACTCCACTCCAGGGCTTGGGTTGCAGTGCTTGCTGTAGTTCACGAGCCCCAACTCGTCCACCTCGAATGGATCATCCACCACACCATCACCGTTGTCGTCTATACCGTTGGAGGTCGACTCGTCCACCAACCCATCACCGTCGTTGTCGATACCGTCAAAGGGATTGCCCGGACTCCTCAAGTACGCTATACCTACAAAACCGGGATCACCCGTGAAATTGCTCTCAGTGAAATCGCTGTCCCAGGCATAGGCCATGTTAACCCGAATCGTGTCACCCTCCGGCGTTATACGATTGACGATGAAACTCGTCAGGTCGTCGCTGTAGCTCACCCCAACGTCCATGTCGTTGTCGTATCCCGCCCAGGCATCCGTTAATACCTGGTCACCCCAGTTCGTTACGTCCAGGATGAAAAATATCGCCTGGCCGGCAAGACCCGTCTTGAAGGCCATGCTACGCTGGTTTACCTGCAACGGCATCTGGAAACTGCCAAAGACAGGCTGCTTGCCCTTCGTTGTGTACTGCGTCACCAGGTCCTGGTCACTACGCACGAACGGGTCACCATAGGTGGCCGGGACAGTGTAATAAGCCGTGTCCATCTTGCTCGTACGAGGATCCTCGAAAATCACCGTGTCTACCTTCGTAGACAAGACCTCGTGAAAGGCCTCCGGCCAGTTCGCAAGATCCGAAGGCTCCGTGCTGTCAAAAAGACAGGCCAACGGATCACCCGGATCCTGATCGTTGTTGCCCTCCCTGAACTCGGAATCACCCGCCAGAGGATTGTACCCCTGCGTGAATACCTTGTCCAGGCCACCGTCACCATCGGCGTCGTACTTCGCTCCGAACCACAACCCCGTCCCAAATACGTAGTTGTTCGACGTGTTCGACGGGAAAAAACCGGCCCCGTTCGACGTCTCCAGATTGTTGCCGATAGGGCCCTGGTTCGAAATCATCAGGTAAACCGCGTTGACATCGTGCGCCTTGAGACACAAATCATTCAACGCAGGTGCGGCCCTGCCACCACCCTTGTCATACCTGACATATGCATCCGCCGGACGGGGCAAAGACGACAGAAAGAGCATAAACAACAACGCGCAACCTGCCGTCACGAACCGCCCCGGCGGCTTCCTTCCCACTCTCAATTGCAACATGATCCTCACTCTCCTTGCCTGAGACATCCAGACCTTCAGGGGGACAGGCCTCGATCACCCCTCCCCCCATTAGTAAAGACGATATTAAAACTTGATCTCCACGCCGACCCGGAACAACCTGGGGATATCGAAGTTGTTTGGGTTCGAATCGTAGGCGCCCATGGCGAGGATCGACATTGCCAATTCCTCGTCCAGGGTAACCGTACCGTCCCCGTTCATGTCGAGGCGGCGGATGATCTCAGCCCTATCAGCATCGTTCCGAACACCATCGCCGTTTACATCCGTTGGGGTCCGGTTTGGATCGTTCCAAGACAGGTACTGGTCCGGCGACGATATCCCTATGAAATCGAGTGCGTCGCTGATTGTCTTACCGTCGGTGTAGGGGCTCCCCGTAGTCTGGTAGACACCGTTCGATACCCCGGCGCTCGCAAACACATCCGACTGGTTGGCACTAAGGCTGTTGGTGTCAAACAGGTTGCGTATATCGGCAAAGGCAGTGTAGTCGAGGCCTCCCAAATGGAAATCCCTCGTCACCCTCATGTTCGCCAGTGACTGCCAGCCCCGGCGGCTGAGGTTGATGTCCTCGGCAAAGTCGAAGTTGAAATCCTGGCGGGTGAACGGCCTGCCGCTGTTGGCCTGGAAGGTGAAGTTCACCCCGGTATCCCGGAAGATATTACCCACGGTTGTCCCCTCCTGGAAGTCGTGCGGTAACTGGAGGTTGAACATGACATTGAACGTGTGGGTCTGATCAAAGTCGTTCGGAGCGGGCATGATCGGAGGCAGCGGAGGAACGTCCCCCACCACGAACCTCCCCTCGTTCCTCACGAAGTCTTCCGGGTCCGTGCCTGTACTCTTGGAAAAGAGCAGTGAATATGTGAATTCCGTGGAGAAGTAGTGACTCAATCTCTTTCGCAGGGTCGTATCCATCCCCCTCACGTTCCCGTGATCCGCATTGGCGAAGATGCGGAGGTACCTCGTGCTCCCCGGCTGCTTCAGGTAACGAGCCGCTATGTTGCCGTTCGTGTCCTTGTTGTAGCCGACGACGTCGAGGACCCAGTTCTCAGAAAGAAGTGTAGTGAAGCCCACTTCGAACGAGGTCGTCTTACGGAGTCCCAGGTCCGGGTTTCCGAAGAAGGCGTTCGTGTTACCCTGCTGATCGACGTCGACGTTGATGGCGTCGTACAGGTTGCTGAACTGCGGGACCTGGAACTTTGTCCCGTAACTCACCCTGACCTGCGTCCGCTCCGTCACGGGGTGCGCCACGCCCAGTCTCGGAGCCACTTCGGTCTTCCGGCTCGGTTGTATCCGGGGCGATCCTTGATCGCCGAAGATCGAGGGGTACTCCGTCCCGGCAGTGAACGAGTCGAGCCGGAGGCCCAGGTCGATGACCAGGTCCTGGTAATCGAGCCTGTCCTCGACATAAAAGGACTCCATGTCCGGCTTCACACGCGAGTAATCGAGGAAGGTGGCGGTGGAGAGGTTGCTGCTGTATGAATCAAGTTGCCAGGCCTTGACTTCCGCGCCCGCCCTCAGGCGATGGACCCTGTTGATCTGGCTGTCGAAGTCGAGCCGGAAGTCCGCCCTGTCCTCCCTCGCGTTGAAGATCACGTCGTTGAAGCCCTTGTTTTGATCGTAGAATGTCGTTGCCAACCCGAAGGGGTTGTCGCCCCTGGCGGAATTGGGCTGTGTTACTCCGGTGAAGAGTTCCGCCTGATCCGGACGTGTAGCCCATAGATCCGAGGCGAATACCGGGATGTCGCGGAACATGAAGTTGAGAAAGGATTGTTGGTGGTTATAACCAAGGCTCGCGCCCGGGACAGTGACCCTGTCGCTCGTGGAATCGAACGGGGCGAAGAGGTCGCCAGTGTGCCGTTCGAAGCGCTGGTAACTCCCGCGGAAGGATATACTCGTGCTCCGCTCAGAAGACTGGCTCAGGGTCTGGTCATAGCCAAAAATGCCGAGCCTGTTCCGGTTCACGTACCCACGGTTCCTCTCCTGTGTCCAGAAGTCCCTGGCCCGGCTGAATATCAACCCCTGGTCCCGGTCCTCGAGGTAGGTCCCGATCAACTTGGTGTTGCTGGTAGGCTGGTAGGCAACCTTCCCCTGGAACCTCAACTCATCGCCCTGGTTTCCCGGGAGCCTTCCCGGATAATCGTTTCCACCGAACCTGGCCTCCCGATAATTGGAAAGGTTGAGTATGGGCAGGCCGGGATTGTTCCTCTGTGCCGTGCGCAACATACCGGGGAGGTCGAGGTCATGGCCCAGAAACTGCCGGACCTCGGCCGAGTTGTTGAAACGGTCTGCTATGTCGAACAGGTCGCTCGTGTTCCCCTTGAAACCATCCGCTCTCGGACGGCGGTCACCCTTTCCGACGACATCGCTGGAGAAGAAGAACGTGAGGTTGTCCGCGAGCGGTATCGGGCCGCCGATGCTGAACTGGCCGCGGTTGTAACCGTAATTGGAAGATGAGGGATTGATCTCATCAGTCTCCATACGCAACCTGCCTGAGAGTTTCTGGCCGCCCTCACGCGTTACGATGTTGATCACCCCTGATTGGGCGTCTCCGAACTCCGAGCCGGCTGCGCCGGTAATCACGTCGACCTCTTCAATCCCGTATTCCGGCACATCGAGGAGGTTCTGGTCGGTCTGGTACCTCCTCACGTTGATTCCGTCGACATAGACGGCATTCTCGGACGTCCTGCCCCCTCGAACACTGATTTGGTACTGGGAGTTCGCCGCGTCGCCGAAACGCACGACACCTGCCTGTAGCGTGACGATGTCCCGGTAATTTTCAGTGGGGAGGGCTTGAGCCGTCTCGTATGTTACCCTGTGCTTCGATACCGTGTTGTCCCTCGGGACGAGAGGAGAACGTTCTCCCTTGACAACCTGCCCTGGGAGTTCGATGATAGTTGACTTCAACTGGAAATCGACGGTCTGTGTCTGACCCGCCAGCACCCTCTGATCCTCCACCGTAACCGACTGATACCCGATCAGTTGGGCCTTTACGTTCTTGAGGCCCGCCGGTACGTTGAGGATGAAGTAATACCCGTCCTCGTTGGTGATATTTCCGAGGAGGGTACCTTCAATCGTCACCTGGGCCCCTACCAGGGGTTCTCCGGTATCCTTATCCCGCACTACGCCTTCCACCTTACCGGTTGTCTGCCCCCAGAGCCCTAATGGAATGGTGAGGACCAGAGAAAAGGCGAAGGCCACTCGTCGGACCTTTCCGGCCATGCTTTCTCCTTTCATTCCACTCTCCTTTACGAAAAAAGACCCACTACAGCGCTTAAACGGCCATTTGAAAAAGCCAGGCTGTCGGTACTTCCTATCAACAAGGGCTTTGCAGTGCGATTATCACCTCCTTCTTCAGGCCTCTCCGGGACTGGACTTACTCAGAGCCATAATATTAAGTTTTCCGTCCGAAGTCCTTGTCAACCCCACAGACGGCCTCCGAGCAGTATATCGAAATGACCTTGGATGATCATTCTCCCCCAGAATCGAGGCCAATGGCCCACCAATCCCCGGGAACGTACATGCCGCCGGGGTAAGATAAGACATTATAGCGTATCACGGGTATATCCCCCGGACTCTCAAGGCCTCGGCTACTCTCCCCACACCCAGGGCATAGGCAGCCAGACGCATCGGGATCTTGTTCTGGTCGCACAAACGAATCAACCGCTGGAAGGCATCCGTCATGATGTTCTTCAGCCTCATGTTGACGTCCTTTTCAGTCCAGAAGAGTTGCTGGATATTCTGTACCCATTCGAAGTAAGATACCGTGACGCCCCCCGCGTTGGCAAAGATATCCGGGATCACGAATATCCCCTTTTCGAAGAGGATCTCGTCGGCCTCCGGGGTCGTAGGTCCATTTGCCGCTTCCGCTATGACCTTCGCCTTCACCTTATCGGCATTATCCACTGTTAACTGGTTCTCCAGGGCAGATGGTACCAGGATCTCGCAATCGAGTGTGAGAAGTTCCTGGTTGGTGATACCATCCGTTCCGTCAAAGCCGGCAACGCTTCCGGTCTCCTCTTTATATGCGAGGAGCTTGTTCGCGTCGATTCCATCCTTTGAAAAGACGCCTCCATGCGAATCGGTTACTGCTATTATCCTCGCCCCGTATTCCTGGATCAACTTGGCCACCACGGATCCAGCATTCCCGTATCCCTGGACGACGACGCTTGCGCTGTTCAGGTTTATCCCGAGGTGCTTGCATGTCTCGATGATTGCGTAAACACATCCCCTCCCAGTCGCTTCACCCCTGCCCAGACTGCCCCCTATGCTGAGGGGCTTTCCCGTCACGATGCCTGGTGCGCAATAGCCCTTGGTCATACTGTACGTATCCATGATCCAGGCCATCGTTTGCGGATTGGTGTAAACGTCGGGGGCCGGTATGTCCCTCTCGGGCCCGATGATGAGGGAAATTTCGCTGGTGTACCGCCGGGTCATCCGCTCCAGTTCATTCAGCGACATCTCCTTGGGATTGCAGGTAACGCCGCCCTTGCCGCCTCCGAACGGTATTCCGACCACGGCGCACTTCCACGTCATCCATGTCGCCAGGGCCTTCACCTCGTCGAGGTTGACGTTCGGATGATACCGGATACCACCCTTCGCCGGCCCCCTGGTAGTGTTGTGCTGGACTCTGTGGCCCGTGAACATCTTGATGGAGCCATCATCCATCTTTACGGGAAAGTTGACCGTCAGCCATCTCTCCGGAACCCGGAGGTTCTCGCGGATGTCCTGTTCGAGGTCCAGAAAATCGGCCGCTGCATCGAACTGCATCATGGCCACTTCATAAGGATTGATCAATTTCTTTTCGCTCATTATTCCCAACTCCAAGGTTGTTTGATGCTACTGCAAGAATCCAAAAATCTGCAATCACCCTGAAAGACTTAGTCAGTCCAGTCGGAACCTGACAGGGTACTGGACCCAGACCTTCACGGGGCGGTCCCGAGACATGGCCGGCGTGAAACGAGCTGTTGCGTATGCCTGTACCGCCGCATCATCGAGGGCTTTGTTCCCCGACGATCGATTGACCTGGACCTTCTTCACCCTGCCTTTTTCGTCGATCAGGAGCCACAGTGTCACCGTCCCCTCAATCCCGGCCTTTTTCAGGAAGGATGGATATCGCAACTTTACCGACCCCTTGATCAAGGCGGGTGCCACCTCATAAGGAGTGAAAGTCGGTTGATCCTCTATGGACGGCGGAATTATCGGGACATTGGCTCCGATCGTTGTCTCTTTAATCGTTACTTCCTCTTCTACCTCCTCCTCCGGTTTCGCTTCAACCGGTGTAGCCACAGGTTTGTTGATTTTCTCTGGAGGGGGCGGAATGATTATTTCCTCGGGGATCTCGTAACTGATGGTCTCCGTATGTGACATGATAGTCTCCGGCGGACTCATCCCGGGGAGTATCTGCATCAGGATATAATGGGCCACTATGGAGATGAGCGTTGCGTAGAGGAAGAATTTCCCGTATCTCTCCTTGAACTTAGTGTTCTCTGTAAGGCGAATGCTTGCGCCATGTGTTGATGGACTCACCTCGTTCATCTCCCGTCCTGTGACCTGTCATTCCCCTCGATGCCTGAAACCCGCGATCGGTGTATTGAATCCGTCCCCTATTTTTCCTTGATCGTGGTGAAATTCACCCGCACGGCCTCTGCGATCTTCAGTTCCTCCAGTGCCTTGTTTATCTCCCCGAACGGCGTCCTGCGGTCCGCCATGACAGCCACTATCAGCCTCGGGTGTTCCAGCAAGACAGGCTTCACCTTGAAGGCGATCTCCTCTGTGGGTATGAGGACATCATCGATATAGGCATTGCCCGTGGGATCGATCCAGAGGTGAAGGATGTCCTTTCGCCTCTCTTCCACCTTCTCAGTGGCCTTGGCCTGTGGAAACTCGATCTTCAATCCCTTCTCGGTACGGAAGACCGTTGACACCATGAAGAAGATCAACAGGAGAAAGGCGATATCCGCCATCGAGGCCGATGGGATTTTCTCTTCCACCTTAGATTTCTTGCTGAAAGGCCCGCGTTTCCTGTCCACTATCCCGGCCCCCCCTCAACGCTCCAGCAACTGCAGGGAGACCCTCTTGGCCTCCGCTTGCTGGAGTTCATCCAATACGTTGATCATATCCTGGTACTTGGCCTCCGCGGTAACTTTTACCGCCGCGATGATCTTGGGGTTTTCAGCAATTTCCGTCTCGGCGATCTCCTTCAGGTCTCCTACCTCAATGGACTGCTCGTTCGGGTCTCCCCCCTTTCGGATGGAAACGGAGCCATCCGGATGGACGAAGATATGGAGGATGTTCTTGGAAGCGACCTTGACCTCCTCGGTCTGGGCCTCCGGCAGGACCAACTGGAGCCCCTTCTCTTCACTGAAAACGGTGGTCGTGAGGAAGAAAATCAGCAGTAGAAAGGCGATATCCGCCATGGATGCGGACGGAATCTCCTCGCTTACCCTTGCTCTCCTCTTGAAAAACAATGCTTGCCCCTCCGTTGGCGCCGGCTCAAGACGCCGCCTTCACCTGTTCCATCTTGTATACGGCGTCGGCGATGTTCTGGGAACTCTCTTCCATATCGAGGATCATCTTGTCAACGCGCGTCACGAAATAATTGTGCATGATATTCACCGGAATCGCTATGGCAAGACCGGCTGCAGTCGTGATGAGGGCCACCTTGATTCCGCCTGCCACCAGCGTGGCATCTACCTCCCCGTATGCCTCGATGGCACCAAAGGCCTCGATCATCCCCGCCACCGTCCCCAGGAAACCGATCAGGGGAGCCACCGTGGAAATGGTGGCCAGGGCCACGAGGCCCCTTTCCAGGAAAGACAACTCGATGGCCCCTGCGTTCTCAATGGCCGCGATCACCCGCTCACTCCCCTGGTCCACCTTTTTAAGACCGGCGAGTAATATAGATGCAACCGGGCCCTTCGTATTCTCACATAGTTCCCTGGCCTTGTTGATCTCCTCTTCCTCGAGCATTGAATTTACATGCTTCAACAGTCTCTTGCTCGCCGAACCGGCCATCGTCAACGTGATAAACTTGACGATTATGATCGCCAACCCCAAGATGGAGCATAGCAAAAGAGGCCACATCATCAAGCCACCGGCTTTAAAAAGTTCTATTACACTCAATGTCTTTTCCCTCCTCGATGATAATCCATAAGATAGGTCGGGGCCAGCGTTTGGGTATTGTAACCCATTTCCCTTTCCATGTCAAGTCCTTTTTTCCGTAATGACACTGCTCGCTGTTTGCGGATGGCGATCCTTATAACTGATGTTGTATCATAGCGTTATGTTCATCATTGCAACATCCTGAACGCTCCATGTACCTGAAGAGTCCGTCCCGCGGATACCCGGTCCCCCTGCAGCCCCTGTTACGTTCCCCGAGTTACGCCATGAGGGCCTCCACTACAAGCGTAGTTTCCTTGACATGTAATCGCTATTGTTGTATGAATTATCAAGAAAACCAAGTGGAGGCGACAAATGCAAAACAGGCATAATATCTTAGCGATTGCTGCATTACTTGCAACCTCTATCCTCCTGTTCCATTGCGATAAGGGATCCAGCCCGGTATCCTCGAACGGCGACGTTGCCAACACCAATTTCACTGCAACAAAGGATTTCTCCTTTGACGTGGACGCCACGAACCTCTCCAGGTTGAGGCTTGAGGCGATCGATGGGGATATCATCGTCACGGGGACAACGGGATCGAATTCGGTTATCATCACGGGCGAGCGACAGGTGGGCTCGGAGAGCGTGGATGATGCCGAAGCGCACCTCGACGAACTCGAGGTCAGTGTATCAGACCTGGGAGAAGAAATAGTCGTAAGGACCACACAACCCACCGAGACCCATGGACGCAGTTACATCGTCGACTACAATATCCGGCTGCCGAGAGGAATGGAGGTCCTGTGCACCGGCGTCAGCGGGACCGCATCAATCGACTCGATCAGCAACAGTGTCTCCGCCGATATGGTAAACGGGCAACTATCGCTCGAAGATATCTTCGGCAGCACATCCGTCGACCTGACAAACGGCCAGATAAACGCGACGATAACCCTGCCGTTGGACGGCACGATCGATATGACCATGGTCAACGGCAACATCCAACTCGGTATCCCACTCAGCACGTCGGCGGCATTCTCCGCCAGCCTCGTGAGCGGCATAATCAGCATTTCACCGGACCTCGACCTCCAGGATATGAACCAGACCGCGAATTCCCTCACCGGGACACTCGGAGACGGGCGAGGCACGATCACCTTGAGCACCACCAACGGTAACATAGAAGTGACCGGTTTCTGATCCGCCGACTTCTACCGCGACCGGCTCCCGCGGGACTGGTGTGCGTATGGTGAGATCATACATGTGGGAGTGGAAGCCCTGCGCTGAAGGGCTCAACTCTCATCGGTGAACCTTATCCAGGTGGATGCACGCCGCAAGGTGCCCATCCTCCACCTCTTTGAGGGGAGGAGTGATTTCAGCACAGTCAGAATCTGCAAACTCGCAGCGGGTATGAAAGGCACATCCCGAAGGTGGATTCGCCGGGCTTGGAACGTCTCCCTCGAGCAATATCCTGTTCTTCTTTGCCCTCGGGTCAGCGACCGGCACCGCCGACATGAGCGCTATCGAGTATGGGTGGAGGGGATTCTTGTAGAGTTCTTCGGCCCGCGTGATTTCTACCAACTTTCCAAGGTACATGACCGCCACCCGGTTGCTGATATGCTCCACCACGCTCAGGTCATGGGCGATGAAGAGATAGGTGAGATGCAATCTCTCCTGGAGGTCCTGCAGGAGGTTCAGGATCTGCGCCTGGATCGAGACATCGAGAGCGGACACGGGTTCATCCGCTATGATAAGGCTTGGCTCGACCGATAGGGCCCGAGCGATACCGATGCGCTGGCGTTGGCCGCCGCTGAATTCGTGCGGATAGCGATTTGCATGGACAGGTGATAGCCCCACGATGGAGAGTAGTTCATTGATCCGCTCCTGTGCCTCCTTACCGTGCGCAATTCCATGTATCTTCAACGCCTCGGAGAGCATACCACCCACTGTCATGCGCGGATTCAGCGATCCGTAAGGATCCTGAAAGATTATCTGCATTTCCCGCCTCACAGACCTCAGGTCCTTGTGGTTCAGGATGGTGATATCGCGCCCCCTGAAGACCACTCTTCCCGCCGTCGGCTGAATGAGCCTGATAATCATCCGGCCCGTAGTCGTCTTCCCACAACCGCTCTCGCCTACCAACCCGAGTGTCTCCCCCTCCAATATCTCGAAAGAGACCCCGTCGACCGCGCGAACGTGGCCGATTACGCGGGAGAGTAATCCCCGCTTAATGGGGAAATATTTCTTGAGGTTGATGACCTCGAGAAGCCCGCCGTCCCGCCTCTCACTTTCGCCTCCCATCGTCATCCCTCTTCAAGGAGGAAGCACATGGCGCCATGGCGGGCCGTCGCCCAGACCCAGGGGATGCCATCACCCCGGCACTTCGGCATCACGTAGGGGCACCTCGGACCAAATCGACACCCATCGGGAAACTCCGTCGGGTTCGGCACCGTACCCGGGATCACGGAGAGCCTGTTCTTCTTCTCGTTCAAGACCGGAATTGACGCCAGTAGTCCCTTTGTGTAAGGGTGCAGAGGTTCCTCGAAGATGTCGATCGTATCGCCCGACTCGACTATCTTCCCGGCGTACATTACGACGACCCTGTCCGCCACCTCCGCTATCACGGCGAGGTCGTGGGTAATGAGCATCACGGACATGCCGAATTCACCCTGTAACTTCGCTATCAGGTCGAGAATCTGGGCCTGTATGGTAACATCCAGCGCGGTAGTGGGCTCATCCGCAATAAGGATGGCGGGGTTGCACGCCAGTGCGATGGCGATCATTACCCTCTGTCTCATCCCGCCGCTCATCTGATGGGGGTATTCGCCCACTCTCACCTCCGGTGAGGAGATGCCCACGAGCGAAAGCATCCCCATTGCCTTCTCCCGCGCCTCTCTCCAATTGAGGCCCTGATGTAACACGAGGACCTCTTCGATCTGGTTACCTACCGTAAAGACGGGGTTGAGCGATGTCATCGGCTCCTGGAAGATCATCGAGATCTCGTTCCCGCGTATCCTTCGCATCCGGCTCTCCTGGAGTTCGAGTATCTCCTTACCCTCGAACGTGATCCTCCCGCTCACGATCTTTCCCGGCGGTTGAGGGATCAGTCGCATTATAGAGAGCGATGTGACGGACTTGCCGCAACCCGACTCTCCAACGATCCCCAGGGTCTCCTCCGGCATGAGGTGAAAACTGACGCCGTCGACGGCTCGCGCCACTCCCTCATCGATGTAGAAGTATGTCTTGAGATCCTCGACCTCGAGGATGTTGCTCTTCTCGTTCAAGGGGCGGCCCTCTCCGCATCGATAGAAACAAGATCCCGCGAGGGGAGACGCGGAAGGCCGGTCCCCTCCGGCCCCTCGCTACCGCCCACGATCGTGGAGGATCGATTGATCAATCCCCTTCGCACAAGCCTGTATGCTGGTCCCATTGCGGCGCGCTCCATACAAGCCCGTGCACGAGAGGACTCCACCCCCATCAACTCCCTTCTCTTAAATCTTGCATGAAAGGACCTCTCGAATTCGGCCAGGAGAGAGGGCCACAACTCCTCGTACTCCATCACGCGCCCCGTCTCCTCCTCGAGGCTCGTCGATTTTCTCTCCAGTTCCTCCCTCGTTTCCTCCCGCTCTTCTTCGGTCATTCCCGCCATTAGGTCAACTACCGATACGGGGCTCCTCCTGATGACAATCGAACCGTGCTGGAGAAGCGCGCCCCCGCTCCACCTCCTGGCATTCCCGACGATCTTTCGCCCCAGAACCGTTATTTCATGGCGTCCGCGGCCCAAGAAACAGGCGCCGTGGTTTCTCCTGCCGCCACCCATTCCACCCTCGACGAACGCGGCCTCTATCCCGATCCCTTGCAGCCACCTTCGCAAGACACGGGCGACCAGACGGCTGAAATCCGCCCATGCGCCGGGGTCCAAGCCAGGCATCCCGAGCACGATGGAATAGGTCAAATCGAAATGATGGAGGACCAGGGCCCCACCGGTAGGCCTGAAGACCGTCGAGACGCCGCGCCTCCTGCACCGCTCGAGGTCGAGTTCGCGCAAGATATCTTGAGAGTATCCGAGGCTTAAGGCATCACCGTTCCACGTATAAAACCGCAAGGTATCCGGGATCTTCCCTTCACCGCGAAGTTGAAGCAACGCCCAGTCCACGGCCATGTTCCATGCCGCATCTCCCGCCCCGGTCTCAATTATACTCCAATCTCCGCTCATTGTCCGATCGCCGTCTCACTCTTCCCACTTCAGTACCAGTTCCCTGGCCGCCTTGGCCTCGTCAAGCCTCCTGACCGGCGTATCATGGGGGGCCTCCTTGAGGATCCGCGGATCCCTCTCGGCCTCCTCGGCGATGACAGTCATGGCCTCTATGAATCGATCAAGAGATTCCTTGCTCTCCGTCTCGGTCGGTTCTATCATGAGTGCCTCGGAGACGATGAGGGGGAAGTACACGGTGGGGGCATGGATCCCGAAGTCGAGGAGTCGCTTGGCGATATCGAGTGTCTTCACGCCTGACTTCTTCTGCCTGTCGCCGGAAAGGACGCACTCGTGCATGCAGGGGTAAGGAAAGGGGTTGTCGTAGTGTTTTTCCAGGCGTCGCATGATATAATTGGCGTTGATTATGGCGTTCTCACTGACTGATCTAAGCCCTTCGGCTCCCTGCATCAGGATATAGGCGTAGGCCTTCACCATTACCAGGAAGTTCCCGTAAAAACCGTGGACTCGACCTATCGACCGCTTCACCTGGTAATCCAGGTAGTATGACCCATCTTCTCTCTTGCCGATCAACGGCACTGGGAGAAAATCTGAAAGACTGGATACCACTCCAACTGGTCCAGCCCCGGGGCCCCCTCCGCCATGCGGTGTGGAGAACGTCTTGTGAAGGTTGAAGTGCATGGCATCAAAGCCCATTTCCGCGGGGGAGGCTATCCCCATGAAGGCGTTCAGGTTCGCACCGTCGAGGTACATCAGGCCGCCGACGTCATGGACCATTCGGGAGATGGTGAGGATGTCCCCCTCAAATTTGCCGAGGGTATTCGGGACAGTCAGCATGAGCGCGGCCACATCTTCGTCGAGGACCCCAGAGAGGGAGTT
Source organism: uncultured Gemmatimonadota bacterium (assembly GCA_964573995.1). Taxonomy (GTDB): domain Bacteria; phylum Gemmatimonadota; class CAZMKB01; order CAZMKB01; family CAZNLH01; genus CAZNLH01. The sequence goes on along the minus strand of CAZNLH010000021.1, from coordinate 29,170 downwards.
TACATCTATCGTCCCCATCGAATTCGATGCAACCGTCACCACTTCGTAGCCGCACCTGTGCACGCTGGCCGGGTTCGTTCCATGCGCGGTATCGGGGATGATCACCTTGGTCCTCGCAGCCCCCCTGTTCAGGTGATACGCACGGATAATCTGGATGCCGGTAAATTCCCCATGGGCACCTGCCGCCGGCTGGAGAGTGATCGCGTCGAACCCGGATATCTCTTTCAGGGCCTCACCAAGGTTGTACATGAGAGCCAGCGCCCCCTGGACCGTCGATTCCGGTTGCAGCGGGTGGAGATCGGAAAAACCCGGGAGTGCGGCAAGGTCCTCGTTCACCTTGGGATTGTACTTCATCGTGCAGGAACCAAGGGGATAAAAGCCCCTGTCGAGGTGATGGTTCTTTACCGACAGGGTGATAAAGTGACGGACGAGGTCCACTTCGCTGACCTCCGGCATCCCGACAGCACCCTCTCGCAGCAAGTCTTCAGGGAACAACTCCCCGAGATCTTCCTCCGGGACATCGCACTTGGGAAAGGTTGCGGATGTCCTCCCGGGCGCCCCTAACTCGAATATCGACTTTACTCCCTCCTCGGACAGGCCGCCGCGTGCCATCTACAGTTACTCCTTTCCACCGCTTAATTGAGCGAGCGATTGTACCAGTCGATCGATCTCCCGCCTCGATCGCTTCTCGGTCACCGCGATCAGGAGAGACCTTTCGAGCCCGTAATCGAAGTCGCTGAGGTCGAGCCCGGGGACGATCTTCTTTCCCGACAGCGACCTCACGATCTCACCGGCCGGGATCGGGGTACTTACAGCGAATTCATTGAAGAATGGGGACTCGAACAGGAGTCCATATCCCGGTAATCGGCAGATCTCTCCTCGTGCGTAATGTGCCTTCCGGGCACAAAGACTTGCAACCTGCCTCAACCCGACCTCGCCCACCCAACTCAAGTATACCGTCGCAGCGAGGGCGTTCAGTGCCTGATTCGTGCAGATGTTGGAAGTCGCCTTCTCCCTGCGGATATGCTGCTCCCGAGTCTGAAGGGTCATCACGTAACCGACCCTGCCGTCCGCGTCCAGCGTCCTCCCGATTATCCTGCCGGGCATAGTGCGGACGTACTCCTTCTTCGCCGCGAAAAAGCCGAAGGTCGGCCCGCCGAAGGAGAGACCGTTGCCCAGGGCCTGCCCGTCGCCCACTACGATATCCACTCCAAAGGCGCCGGGGGGCTTCAGTATCCCCAGGGAAATGGGATTGACCGATATGACAGCAAGGGCGCCGGAACCGTGGGCGATCCGCGTAAGGTCGGCTATATCCTCGATGTTCCCCAGGAAATTGGGCGATTGAATCAACAGTGCGGCGGATTCTCCTCCAAGTATCGCCTCTATATCTGACGTGTCGGTAAGGCCGCCCTTCAGGGGGACCTCGATCAGTTCCGTCGAGAGTCCCGAGTGATATGTCTTCAGTACCTGCCGGTGGTGGGGATGAATACCTTGCGAGAACAGTATCTTCCCCCGCCCCTTTTTCACCCTCAGGCACATGAGGGACGCCTCCGCCAGGGCGGTGGCCCCATCGTAGACGGATGCGTTCGAGACATCCATTCCCGTCAGGCGACAGATCAGGCTCTGGTACTCGAAGATCGTCTGGAGGGTCCCCTGGCTGACTTCGGCCTGGTAAGGCGTATATGCCGTATAGAATTCAGGACGCCCCACGATATGGCCGATCACGCTCGGCACGTAATGATCATATACTCCGGCCCCCAGGAAACTGGTGAGCCTGTGCGACCCCTTGGACTTCCCCGCCAGCGTCCTGAGGGCATTATCAACCTCGAGTTCTGACAGCGGTCCAGGGAGGTCAAGTGCCCCTTTGAGCCTCAACTCCCCAGGGATCGCTTCCAACAGTTCATCCACCGAGGAGACACCGATGACATCGAGCATCGCCCGGCGGTCGCTGTCGGTATTGGGAATAAAGGTCATCGCCCGACCTCCTCGTTCCTCACGAAATCAACGCCTTATAGTCTTCCGGTCCAAGCAGGTTGTTGATATCGTCGGGGTTCTGTAACCTGATCTTTACCATCCACCCCTCTCTATAGGGGTCACTATTCACGATTTCGGGCTCATCCTCGAGCCTGTCATTGATCTCTATCACCTCACCGGAAACAGGTGAAAAGAGTTCGGCAACGGTCTTTACCGCCTCGATCGTCCCCAGGACCTCCATCTGGGCGACCTTTGTCCCGGGCTCCGGCAATTCGAGATAGACGACGTCGCCCAGTTCCCCCTGCGCGTAATCCGTTATACCGACAGAGGCTATCTCCCCGTTCACTTCAACCCACTCATGCTCCTCGGTATACCACAATTCAGATGGGACATTCATTGTTCCTCCCGGCTGATTGGTATGGCTGATGCCGCGGAATTCGACCTCCTCCACCCCTTCATACTCCACAACCCGAACACGGGCAACAAAGGGGCTGGAACAGCCTTGAACCTATTAGAAGATCAAATCACATGTCAAAGGGAAACTATCTTAACCCCTCTCCCTTACTTTGTCAAGCGGCCCAGCCACGAGCCCGGCGGCCAACAGGGGTATCATGATCTCGTGGTGACCCGTAAAACTGAACCCGGTCCCGGCACCGCTTGTGGGCCTCTCAACAACGTTCTTTGCGGGCCTGTAGTGACGTATCATATCGAAGTCCGCTGAGGTGAAGTTCTCGACCCTGTGCCCGAGATTTCTCGCAACGCAAAGGGCCTTGAGAAATACCTCGGGAAGCATGACCGCAGACCCCAGATTGAGTATCACCCCCCCCTCGAGGTCCGAAATCACCCCGCAGAACCTCTTGAAATCCCTGTGGGACGTAGAACCCGTGGCGGCACCGTCGCAACCTGGGTGCTGATGAATCACGTCGGTTCCAATGGCTACGTGCACGGTCGCGGGGACCCCCATCTCCACCGCGGCAGCCAGCAGGCTATACCCTGAAAATGGGCAGTCCCTTTCAACAATCGCCTCTCCGACGGCCTCACCAAACCCCGCACCTCGTTCAGCAGCGGAACGTATTACCTCGTTCATCAACCTTCCCGTCTCCTCGGACATCCCGAAAGTTCCCGCCGCAAGGCCCTCCGCTACATCCTCCGAAGTCTCCCCGAAGAGGGCGATCTCGAAATCGTGTATCGCGCCCGCACCGTTCATAGCCAGCGCAGTCAGGTACCCCCTCCGCAGGAGGTCTATCAGGACGGGGGACAATCCGCACTTTATCACGTGGGCCCCGATCATGGCCACAATCGGCCGTCCTCCCTTTTTCGCCCCATGTATTCTCGACAGCAGATCCCTGAAGTCAGCCGCTGCCAGCAATGAGGGCAGAGAAGACAAGATAGACGAAAAATCGGCATCCGGCCCCACCGGCCTTGCAAACCCATCCACTGATACCTTTCTTCGGATCTCTCGAAATGGAACCGTCTTGATTCCCTCGAGATCAAGCCCCTCTTTCCACGATGTCATGAGTCCCCGCTCCGGTCGTCAACGATCCTTGTCGCTTCCAGGGATGTCCACCTTATACTCCTGCAACTTGGCGGCGATCGACCCGATCTTCATCTTGGTCTCCATGCGCACGGGCATCTTCCGCTCATCCGCCGTTAGCCATATCTTCATTTTCGCCTCTTTCTTCATGAGGCCGCCGGTTCTCATCCTCGGTTCAACGACATAGCAGTCGAACTTTCCGGCCGGAACAAGTACCTTCTCTCGCCTCAACACCTTCACAATGAGCGGATAGTTCTTGCGGTTGTCCTGGCACGGGAAGGAATAGGTCTTCCCAACGCTGAGATCACGTGTCCTCAGGTAGAAGAACGCCGAAAGGACGTCCTGAGTCATGGGCAAAGCGGGGATGGAATCACCGTCCACATAGTGGGCATAGCCGCCTTCCTGATCGAAGTATACTTCGAGGTCCTTCTTGTAACTACCTTCCCTCAGGCTCTTCACAAAGTGCCTGCTGAAGAGGCCTTCCATGTCGAGGTGCGACTCCACCCGGTCGTTGACATTGTAAAACGTTGAAAAGATCTCATTCGTCCTGGCAAGAGTCTGGAGGTGAAATGAAGGATGCCCATTGATCGTATCCACTCCGACTACGGACATCGTGGCCTCTCCGGCCGTAACGAACCCGTACTCGATCGAGAATACGAGCCTCTCACCGATCTTGAATGGGGACGACCTCTTGGTATCATCATCCGGGACCGGGCCCGCAACATGCTCGGCATCGACCCTGACGGCATGATCGGTGGAAGACCCCTGCATCTGCACATGCGCCGGCGGAAGGACATACATGAGGGCGATCAACAGAGGAAACGGTCTGAACATCCCTGTTATACCATCTTTCCCTTGGCCATGGTCATCTCCTGCCGAGCCACAAACGGCTGATCATTCGTATATACTCCCACCAGACCTCGTGCAGGTGATTCCTCGATTCCCGCTTCCGAATATCGTGCCGATAGAGGAGAGGAACCTCGACGATATGCGGATTCAACCTGTTCAAGTTCAGCAGCAGTTCGGTGTTGGCGGATCTCCCCTTGAGGGTGACGATCTCATCATCCATCTGTTCAAGCCCCCTCTTGAGCAGGCCGACGCGGTACGCCCTGAAAGACGAGACATAGTCCTTTACGCCCCTGACACTGTAAAGGTTCCTGAAGAGGATATAAAACATCGAATTCAGCACCTTGAACCTGAGGGGAGTATTGATTATCCTGCTCCCTCTGGCGAACGCCGAAGCGATGACCAGGTCCGCACCGCCTTCGATCTCCCTGACCATCTCGGGGACAACAGATGGATTCTGGCTGAAGTCCGCCTCTATGGTCACCAGGATGTCTCTCTCGGGAAATATGGAGCGCCTGACTACTTCCTTCAGGAGGCAAAGGAGGCTCGGGCCGAACCCCCTGTTACTCTCGAACCCGATCAAACGGATCGGGAGGAGGCGCTCGTAAGAATCGACGACCTGGTGTGTCTCGTCGGTGCTCCCGTCATCCAGGACGATCAATTCATACTCGCGGTTCACCTGCTTCATGACTTCCCCGATCCTGTAAATGGACAGGCCGACGGTCGCCGCCTCGTTATAGGCGGGTAGGCAAAAGTAGATCATGGATACGGGTCACCGGGTAAAATATGAGAACATTGTTCAGGATCAGGTCCCTTATCTTAGAAGCCACTATCGGAAACAATAACAAAATTGGGTTCCACTCTCAAGGAGAATCAAATCAGCGACCGGCGCCAGCTGACCCGAGGCCGATCTCACCGTACACCTCGCCGCAGTACTTCGCACGCAACGGAGGCGACTTCTTCCACGTTGAAGGACTCCATGCACCTCGGTACGACGTATCTACACCTGTTCTCCACGCAACGACCGCACGGATCCGGCGAACGCAGGACCTTAAGCCCAGCCTTGTTAAAAGGGGCGGTACTCCTCTCATCGCCAGGCCCGAACAGCACAACTACCGGAGTACCGACCGCATTGGCGAGGTGCGCCGGCCCGGAATCCACCGATACCAGAAGCGACGCCCGTTCGAGCACCTCGGCCAATTGCTTGAGTCCCAACCTGCCGACCAGGTTCCACGCACTCCGGGCGCCGGCCCTATGCAAGACCTCATCCACAAATTGCCTCTCCATGCTAGTCCCGATCATCGTAACGAGGCACGAAGTCTCACCTTCGACAGCCCTTATGATCCCCACCGATTTGTCGATAGACAGCCTCCGCGAGGGGGCGGCACTGTAAAAATGGAAGACCACGAGAGGGCCTTCACACGGCACGGTCTCTAAATCGATCGACGTGGGCACCTCGATCCTCACCTCCGGGACTGGGCAAGTCACGCCCCGATACATCTCGAGCAGTTTGAGATACTCCTCTACCCGGTGGAGCCCACCCGGCCTCCTGTAGGCGTGGGTCAGCATTACCTGCCGCAATTCCTTCTTATAGCCGACCCGGTGATGGCTTCCCGATGCCATGGCCATCATCGCCGAGGAAAAAGAATCGGGAAGGCAGAAAAACACGTCGTAACCTTCCGCGGCCATCTTCTTCCCAAAGCGCATCGCCCCCAGGACATTACCCCATTCCCTCTTTGAAAAAGGCATTACGCGGTCCACTCCCCCAATCATTCCCGCAAGGTCCGCAAGTTCCCTTTTGATAACGACATCCACACAGGCCTCCGGGTATATACCCCTCAAGCCCCTGATGAAAGCGGTGCTCATCACCGCATCGCCGAGCCAATTGGGTAAACGAACGGCTATTTTGGCGGGGTGAGAATACATGGGGAAATCAGACCGGAAAATCGCCTGCGATAAGTTAGAGTTACCTCTGGAACCTGTAACCGAGAAGAGGCTTATTCACAATAAAGTTTACCATCCGCCGCTGATAAGGGTAATGAATTTCCTAAATTTCAGCATCATGGGCTAACCTTTGAAGGTTAACACATGAGTCATCCTGTATGTACTGAATATCTGCATCGTATTCCTGGCACACAGAAGGGCAGATCTCAATGTGAGACGGTTCGATCTCGAACGTAAAAAAACGCCCTCTTCCGTGCAACGCAGAGGCGATGATAAGCGTGCTATCCGTACCCTCGTCCCTATTTCTGATACAACCCGTCTCGATGCATGTCGGCTCTGGAAAGATATCCAATACTGTATCGACCGCCGCTCGCAACACCCACCGGTGTGGCCTAATCTTTCGTCCACCCCGAAGAATCCTTGTTTGTCAAATAAACTTCAGGATGAGTATAAAACCACTCGATTTGGGATTCTGATTAAGAGCAACCATCAATCACATTATTGAATCATCAGGATGACGGATTACATTCTCTGAAAGAGAACCTCGAGGACCAGGCCTTGTAATCGGACATCGTACCCGTGGATACCTTTTCTCATGGGCGACACCGTGGTGCTCTCACTTGCCGATTTCAGAAAACAAACCGGACGAAAACCCCCGCCAGAGTCCTGCCAAATTATGAAAAAGTGTTCCCATCGAACTGCTGGCTCTCATGGGCTCGATCAGGATGATAGCCGATTTGACGATACAATTGAAAAATGAAAAGATGACAGCGTAAATGAAATACATAGGGGATAGCATGCGGGCAAGCCAAAGTATATTGCGGGTCTTATAATATAAATAAAGAGGAGAATATGACCTTCCAGCAAGACCGCCGCCGCACTTATGGAGAACGGAGACTTCAGATGTATACAGCATCTTGAACCGCTTGCCCACCCGCATTGAATATTCGACGTCTTCCGCATACATGAAAAAGCTTTCATTCATGTACCCTACATCATCCAACACCTCCCTTTTCATCAAGAAGATCATCCCCGATACGAACGTAATAAGTTTTTTTTCAACAATACCCGTATCCCTTTGCCCCAGACGATAAATCTGGCCGCCACAGATTAGTTTGTTTATCCTGCCTCCCGCATAATTTATCACCCGTGGTCTTTGCTTGTACAAGACCTTGCAGGTTACGATTCCCAACCGATCGTCCTCGGAAAATTCCCTCAGCATGACGTCGAGGATATCGCTGTTGACAACGATATCCTGATTCAAAACGAGGAAATATTCAAAATCTTTCCGGTATGCCCTGCTTATTCCGAAGTTGTTTCCCGCTGCGTAACCCCTGTTCGTGTCCAATCTGAAAACTTCGATCTCGGGAAAATATCGTTCGAGTCTCTTACCGCTTCCATCCGGCGAAGCATTATCTATCAGATAGATTTTCAATTCGTCATCATAGTAGTTCCTAAGAGACTTGACGCAATCTACCGTGTCGTCGAATCCATTGTAATTCAGTATAATTGCTGCTACCGAAGATATATCCACGATCCCAATTCACCTGTCAGTTCTTTCAATGTTGTCTTATGTATAAAGCAAACGATTCGGAACTCTCGGCCGCCATCGGTTTCATTCCGCCGTCGTTACACTTACTTCCAACTGGCGTTTCACGTGCAGCAATTTCAGGTAGATCGCCTTAAAGTCATAGTCGTATGACCATGAAAATTCACCAGAGCCGGATATTGCTCTGCCTTCCACCATGACCTTGACTGGCTCCTCAATAGGTGCTATCAAGGTGTGGCTGAACTCTCCTTGCACGTAGTCCAGCCGGAATCTCAAAGTACGGCCAATCCACTCGGCATCCCTCAAGTCAGCTCCGGAACTCAGGTGAACTGCCTCCTGTTCTCTTCTCAGGATTTCGGAGGAAATGTCCGGATCGACGCCTTTCAATGTAAACAGATTCACCATGATGTCCTCAGGATTGAGATGGGGACCTTTACCTTTTGTGAAATATTCATCGAGTTTGTCGGGATATGTCCCCTTGAACTTACCTTCGGTCCACTGCTGATACATTGCATTTATGGTAATGCCCTCGGCGATATCTCTCCATGGTCTTGATCGGTCGAAGCCCCAAAGTTTCTGAAGCGCGTACGCGAAAACCAGTCCATTCCACTGTACTGGGACACCGAACCACGAGTGTGTATAGAAAGTGGTGCCGAAGACCGGAATCGTGCTGTAGCGCATCAAAGGCCTGCCCGGCATGTTCCACGCATAAACGAAGGGTATCCCCGCACGGGCCCAATAGATTGCCTGCTCAAGATGATCCTGCTCGTTCCATATCCTGTATGCTTCCACGTATGCCATGACTGCCCAGGCTGCTGCAAGGAGGTCCGGCGTGTAAAGGGGGCATTCCCAGTTCTGCGCACCCCTTGGCACCTTAAAACGCTTCATTGCATCAAGAGCCTTTTCGGCTTGTGGTTTGAAGGATTCGTCACCACTGATCCTGATATACTTCAGCAACTTCATCGCGTTGCCTGCGCATGTGCCAAGTACGGCATCACCTTTTTCCCCCAATATCGCATTCTTTTTGCCGGGTGAAAATACCCAGGTTCCATCATCCTCCTGTTTCTTGACAAAGGACAACACCTCCTCCCTGACAGATTTCAAGGCCTCGATGACGTGACCGTAGTAAAAGGGAAACTCCCACTTCAGGATATTACAGCCGTTCGTGGACGATAGTCCTTCGGGCCCCGATGCCTCGATGGTCTCCCGCGCGATCAGTGCAACCCGATCATCGAGATCCTTCCTCAACCTTTCATCCTTTTGGTGGATACGATCAAGCCAGAGGAGGGTGGCAAAGCCGGGGGCGTTAATTGGACTCCACCCAACAGCGTGCATCGATCGCTTCAGTTCATCACTCCAAACGGTCACCATGAAGCCATATCTGGAAAGTGCGAGTTCTTCCTGAAACGACCTCGGTGGATCCAGAGGCTTCGGAAATCCGAACCGCTCCCACCAGAGATCCGTGGCGTCCAGAATACTCAGATCCGGATCGGCGATCAAGGAAAAATGCATGATGAGCCTGCCACCGGATTGCATCTCGTAGGGAGTCTCCGCTACCATGTGATTCTCCGGTACCCATTTGGGCACAGATGGGACAAATAGTTGCATTTTATGGTTCTTCTGATGGTCGACGAAGTTTGGAGACGCGAAGAGACATGATGGCATGCGTTCCTTCCCATCCCAGGTCTGGAGAGGATCCCACATCATCCCCACCAATCCCTCCGGTACTCTAACCGCGGCAAGTGGGACAGTTATCTTAAGGGGATTCGGAACGAGCCTCAGGTTTACCGGAGGTTTGGCGTCCCTGGTATCAGACGACGGTTCGCCTTTTTCAAGGAACTCAAGTCCCGGGAAGAGCGCAAACTTCTTCTTCTCACCAGAAGCCATTTCACCAACATACAGGGGGGGAGATCGGAAGGCGAGCAGGGAAGCAGGCGAATTACAGCGAATAGACACCTCAACTTCAAGCAAGGATGGATTTGATCCCCATCCGAAACGACCTCGCCAAGTCCATTTCCTTCCGGAGCCATCCTCGAATGTATCCTCAAGGCGGATGGATCGCCTTCCCACTGCAGTCACTACCGGCCTGACCGAAATCGTCTCAACATCTTCCGTTCCTGTCCCAAGGCACAGTTCACCCATCGGAACCATGACTCCGGCAGGCACATACCTATCGCTTACAGCGATCTCCAGCATAACGTATTCCACACCCCTGCCTGAAGAAACAAATTGCCAGCGGCTTCGGGGACCTTCCAATGAAATGACATTACCCCTTTTTACACAGCGTGGGGTAGCACTGATCACATTATGTTTATCGGGGAAATAGGGCGTGCGTGTCACGCTGGTCTCTGATTGTCTCTTCCCCATACGCCACTCAACTGTGGCCTTTAGACGGCTTGTATCGTTGCTGCCGAGACTTCCCTTCCACCTCAATGTAATACCTTCGCCTGGTCCCAGGTCTTCAATGGTCTTTTCCTCTTTGGTATCTCGAAGCCCTTCGAGCCTGACCCGGGCGTTATCTCCCCGTACGAGTCGAGCCCTGCCGATGTTCTCTACGACCACCTCGACCTCACAGGTCGCCGACAGTATTAGGGGGGATTGCGGGAACGGCCCCTTTATCACAAGGCTCGGGACATACTTGAAATAGCCGGCTTTCTTAATACCGCCTTGGAAACTGAACGTCGAGTGCCCTGATACAACGGGAATGAAGAACAATTCCCGGTCCTGAGGAATTTCCTGGGGTATTCCGTCAAGCGCCACTTTCGCCGGCGACGAGGGATCATTTTCAATCAGCACGATACCCGCGCCATCGGTTTCAAGGTCCCGAATCTTCTGCATGGGGCCGCCGAAGAGTTTCAGCAGGACCGGTTCTCCCCAAAACGCCCAGTCGTAGTAACTGTTGCCTTCATAGGCGTTCGTGATGAACGTCCATTCGATATCCCTTCCGGCAAATGGCGTGATGTCGATACAAGCCCTCTTCCACTTCGATTGAGTAACGCGCTCATTGAAGATCACGGTGTCGTCTATCTTCATGGCAAATACGACTCCGTTCGGTGGATGCGCCTCGTCATGATAATCTATCCCGTCCTTAAGGCCGTAACTGAAAGTTGCAATAAGATGCTCCCCCCATCTCGTTTCAGGTAGCGACACGTTTATCGATACCACAGCGTCTCCCGTCGGGTTGGGGTGCTGAAACAATCCCCTCATGGCCACATTGCCACACTGGGCCCTTTCGTCGACATTTACAGCCTTGACATTGGCTATCCTGGCAGAGGAGATGAGATTGGTCGCCTCTGCAACAACCTCGGCGTATCCATGCCCCGATAATCCTCCATTGCCCGGGACATTTAGCAATGCGAGAAGGACCAGGGGTATCACAGTATGGCTCCACGGCCGGGGATGGTAGCCACATCCGGCGTTACAAGGTCTCGGGACATAGATATTCCTCAACAAGACGGCTATGAGTGGTGTTTTGAAAGAAACAGGTCAACTCCCCTCCCCTTGTAAAAGTTCTTCCTGAAATAATCCACCAGGCCACAATAGCCTGCCCGAAAGAAATTCCTCTTGTAGAATGACCAGAAGAAGAGCTTTGCCAGGATCACACAAAGAAAATAGGACGAGGCAACAACCCTGAAGAATGAGTTGAACGCCGTATTTATCAATAACATCCTGTTCCTCACCGAATAGTAGATGATGAATTCATCGTCTTTTTCATCCATGACATTGTGATAGATGATCGATTTCGGCGTATAGATCAAATTGTATCCCTTTTTCACGATCCTGGCGGAGTACTCGATATCGTCCAGGTACATGAAGAATTTTTCCTCTTGAAGTCCTATTTCTTCGAGTTTATCGGTTCTCAACAGGATCATGCATCCCGTAATGAACGTAACGACCCTCTCCTCCTCTTCTCGATAATCGTCGATGCTCGTTCCCTTCTTATCATGAACCGCAAGCCCCCTCCATTTTATCAATCTTCCACCTGCATACCATATTGTTTTCTTGTCATGCTCGGCGATGATTAATCCTCCCGCAGCAACGGCGTCCGCGTATTTTTCCATTACCTTCACCAGTTCAGTCAAGAAATCTTTCTCTACCGTGGTGTCATTATTCAAGATCAGGATATAATCCGGTCCGCTCGGCAGGACCTCTCTTATCCCGAAGTTTATCCCTCCGGTGTAGCCCAGATTCTCCCCAGTTTGCACGACCTTCAACCGTTTAAAATGATCGATCAGCGTAAGATAAGATTTATCCGTGGATGCATTGTCGACAACGATTATCTCGTAATTCGTATAATCTATTCCGAGGATGGAATGGATACATTCGATTGTATCTATCGGCCGATTGTAATTCAAGACTATGATGTGGACTTTTGGCTGCTTGGGTTCCTTCATGGGTGCAATATTCGTCGGGGCCACAGGCCGTGTCAGCAAATAGGACCGCAAAGGAGTGTTTCAGTACCGTGAGTCGGCACATGTTATACGGCCGCATATTCCGGCCGAATCTCCTGATTTTCGCATGAGAGATCTTCGCCTAAGGGCTGCCATCACAATGCACTAATGCGCCTCTTCTATCGGCACCCACTCGGTGGAAGATTTCAAAGCCAGCACCAGCAAGAATAGAGGGACTATGAAACCTTGTCAATAGGCTAGTGTCCTGTCCCGGAAGTATCTTGTCCCTTCGCGCGGGTGGCGCCGATGGGGGCCCCCCCACCGCGCACAGCAATAGCGAGCACGGTGGGGGTGTTCGGCGACAGGACCCGCGCAGTTCATAGCAGAACATCTGTAAAATAACTTCTGGGACACCATACTAGAGTTGGTGGCCTGGTTGTCTAACGTTTAGATGGAGTTGACGATGCCAGATGGAGATGTTGGTTCACTGAGATCAATAGGCTTTTTCTTAAGCAAATTCACTGCCGCTATGTTCATTGCCATTATAAACCATACGAATTCATTGTAATAATAATGATAGAATATGTTGCATCCCAGAATTCCTATATATGATGAGAACAATCCAACTAAAAGTGACCTTTCAAACATAGAGTGACAGGATTTAATAGCTTTATCCATATGGAATATCACCAGCACAATTATAACAATGTTGGCAATTCCTCCCAACAATCCTCCCTCGGCAAAGAATGAAATGAATGCACTGTGTGCCATCATGTTCTTATTTGTGAAACCTCCCACCCACCATGCGTTATCATGAGCATATACAACTCTGAAATTATTAAGCCCCACCCCTGTAACAGGATTTTCGAGGAACATCTTAACCCCTTCTGCTGCAATCTTTAGGTGCAGTTTAGCGGATACACTACGCATGGCAATATTATCACTCAAGATAAAAGACTGAATAACTCCTTCAATTAAATTGAGGAGTTCGGGCATGAAAATTAGCACGATCGATCCTAAGAACAGTATTGAGAAAATGAGATTGAAGATGATCTGTCTTCTGAATAATTCTCTTCGATAATAGAAGAGGGCAGTAATCAACAGTAAGAATAACCCAACAAGCGCAGATCTGGACATAGTTATGACAATGATTATTATTAAGAAAATGAGATAACATAGATATCCAAATCTTTCCTTTTTCGTACCCTGGATGTATGCAAATATCAATCTTGACAGTGCCAGTCCAAGCACACTTACTATATATCCGGCAAAAATGTTTGCATCTAAAAAAGTTCCTCGTATTCTGATAAATAGAGCGCTGATATCGCTCTCGGCCCAAAATTGCGCTGCTGGATTCTTCGCACCTTCAGCATACGAGAAATAGTCGATAAATGGCAAGGTTGTATTCCATCCCAGCATGAATGCCAATTGCTGATATATCCCTAAAATTGCTATTAGAAATCCTGTGATAAGATAAACCTTGAATACCATATTGATTTGTTCCCATGAATCAACGATAAATATGATAAAATATAAGAAAATTATTACCATCAATTGCATAAAAGCGTCTTTAAGGCTCAACTTAATATTGATAGCAAAAATTGAGATAATAAAATTTACAATAATAAGTACTAATATATTATAATCCAAAAAGCTTTTCGGTATTTTTACATGTCCTTTCTGCAGACTATCTATCAGAAAAAGAAGCAAACCTATGACGAAAACAATTCTCACCAACAGGATGCTGAAGCCTACATAAAAGGACACCACCTGCAACGGCAGGCAAACAGTGATTAATGATAGAATATATTTTTCTAATCTACTCATGCTGGAAGAGCAATAGAAATGGATTTGCGACAATTTCTCTTCATCGCTGTCCACTTATTTGGACCAGTATATTTACCTAGCATTTGCTCAACTCACCTATCGATAAAGCCTCCACGATATCGAAGCATGTCTGCAAGCCGTGCAGAAGAAACTCTATCACATAAGAATCCGCGGAGGAGTCGCCCGGAGTACTCTCTCAGAAGCCAGGTGTGATCGACTCGTGATTTAACGGTTCTCCTTAAACAACTCCCCCCTTATTCCAATCTGGCAGGTTGGCAAGGAGATATTTTCTGGAAAACTCCGTTGAGGCCCTTCGATTTCTGGAAATTATACGTGGGAATCGATTTTTTCTTTCAAAAGCCGATTGTCTTCGTATATAAGAAACAAATAGGATTGGACAGCTTTCTTATCCTCGTTAGGCATGACTTTGGAACATTAAAAGGTCGACGAGCATGAGTCAAGTTCTATAGCCTTTGTTATGTGGGTTGAGAGCCGAAGGCACAACCCCTTGCCCGACAAGTGCACAGGCCGAAAAATGGCTACTCCTGCATTCATGATTCTTCCCATCGTGCATTGATGGATCTCTTCTGGGGGCCTTTTGTATTGACTACCTTACCTAAGCAATGTATTATATGAGCTGTGTTGATATCACCGCTGATCCGATCTGTTAGTTTACCGTGAAGCAAAATACCGAATGGGAGTTCGAGCGGTATTCATCCCAGGAAATGCCAGACCCTTTACATCGACGCCAATTGGAACCTGTGCGTTAACAAGGAGATACCTTGAGAATTCTCTTTTTGACGTCACGATTTCCGTTTCCACCCATTGGCGGCGATAAGCTCCGAGTCTATCACTTCTTAAAACATCTTTCTCAAAGACATGAAATCGATCTGTTTTCCCTCATGGCAAGACCCGATGAGTCGGCTGTAACCAGCGGTTATGGAGAAAGGATCAAGAAAACCCGGACCGTTCTAATCCCAAGAGCATTCTCTTACATAAACTGCTTCGTCGGAATCTTCACGGGCGGACCCCTTCAAAATCATTATTTTAAGTCAAAGCGGGCCAGAAAAGTCCTGGAGTCTCTTTTGGTGGAACGCGGATATAACCTCCTCTTTGTTCATCTCATCAGGATGGCAGATTATGTGAAGCACATCGAGAACATTCCCAAGGTAATCGACCTGACCGACGCCCTTTCCCTGAATTATGAACGGGCAAGACCCTATCAGAAGGGGATCTTTTCCCTGATAAACATCGTGGAGCAGAAACGTGTACTCCAATATGAGTCAGAGGTGATGAAGCATTTCGATAGAGGATTCCTCATTTCCAAATACGACAGAGACTTCATGAGTTCCTATACGGATGTCAGTAAAATCTACGTTATTCCTAACGGCGTGGATTGCAGCTTCTTTGACTTCAGAACAGAGGAGCATATTGCAAACAGCATCGTTTTCCTGGGCAACTTGCGAACATTCCCCAACACCGATGCCGCGGTCCACTTTGTACACAATATTCTTCCCTCCATCAAAGACAAGGTTCCCGGAGTCAAGTTCACCATCGTGGGTCTCGAGCCGAGTCGACGGGTACGGAAACTTATAGGTTCGTCAGATATTACCATTGCCAACGCTGTACCCGACGTACGTCCATACCTCGCTCGTTCGACGGTCTCCGTTTGTCCCTTGCGGGCTGGAGCCGGTGTACAGAACAAAATCCTCGAGTCGATGGCGCTCGGCACCCCGGTAGTAACTACATCGATAGGGTTGCAGGGAATCGATGCCGTGCCGGAAAGGGACCTTCTGGTGGCGGATGATCCTCGCCGGTTCGCGGAAAATGTGATTCGGCTGATCAGGAACAAGGCATTCAGGAACAGACTCGCCCGGAACGGAAGAAAACTGATACAGGAACGATACTCCTGGGAGAAAAGCCTATCGCCCCTGGATGAGGTCATTGAATCCGTGGGACTTCAATAGGATCAGGATGTTGCGGGGGTCGGTTTATCTCTGGAATGTTGCCACATGCCACTGACTCGGAAGCCTGCGATTTACACCCTCCTTCTGACCGAGAAATGGCACGTAGTCACTTGACAAGGCTTCAATTCAATAATATCATTAGCCTTTGAATTTCATTGCAGGGATACTTGTCTCCATCGCCTTTGAAGCCCGGGCTTCAGATCACATATTAAAATAGAATTATCAACACCGCGTATCGTCCAAGGGTGTTTTAAAGTCACAGACCCATCCTTCAAGAGTATTTTTCTGACGATTAGAATTTCAGGCTCCGTGGGATCAAGTTGAAAGATAGCAACGGGAAGATATTGGAGGCGGGCTTGATAGATTATTTATCCGTAATCCTCAGGCATCGTAAAACTATCTTCATGAGTTTTTCGTTTTTCGTGATATTTATGACCCTCTTCAGCCTAATCATGCCCAAAACCTATGACGCCACCTCGATCATCCTGCAATCCACCACTCCCTCAGGAATAGACCTGGGTATTCCGACCAACTTCACCACGAGAGAATTGAGTTCTTTTCTCGGTGGAACTTCAGAGGAAACCTACCCACTTGTCGCCATACTCAAGAGCAGGACCATGGCAGAAAGCACAATCAAGAGATATAATCTGATGGAAAGATACGATTTTGACAATATGGATGAGGCCGTTGAGGGATTTTCAGACATGACGACTATCACCGTGGATGAAGGAGGCGTCATTTCGGTAACGGCCTCGGCCGAAACACACTTTTTCCACCTTGAAAGGGACGAGGAGGAATGCAGGCACCTGTGCCAGGAAATGGCCAATTACATGGTTTCCAAACTTGACAGCCTCTTCACCAAGTTGCAAACCGAACAAGCCAGATACAACCGGATATTTATTGAGAAAAGATACAATGAGACTCTCGATACTTTGAAGAGCAAAGAAGAAGATATGAAGGACTTCGAGCAGACCTATGGAATGATTTCCCTCCCGGACCAGGTCAGCGCCGCTGTTTCCGCGGCCGCCGAATTGCAGAGCAGCATGATCTTAAAAGAGATTGAAATCAATATGCTGGGAGGTATATTCGGACCCAATATCCCCGAGGTGAAGCAAAAGGAAATGGAGGTGCGAGCAATTCGAAAGAGCCTCAAGGAGATGAAGGTCGGGAGCGAGGAAAAGGAGTCGATCACCATTTTTCCGGTATTGGGAGAAGCCCCCGAGATCGCCCTGAAGTACTTGCGACTCAGTCGCGAACTCGAGGTACAAGATCTTCTGTACAAGTATTTAACGCAGGAATATGAACAGGCAAAAATAAATGAGGCGAAAGATACACCAGTCATCCAAGTCATCGATAAGGCCGTCGTTCCCTTCAAAAAGGCGAAACCGCGTCGTTCCCTCTTAGTCATCACCGCGGGCTTGATCGGTATCTTTTTCGGTATTTTTCTGTCGTTCATGCAGGAATACGTTGACAGACTCTCCGTTTCAAACCCGGAAAAATACCGGTTTATACATGATTTACCAAGAGAGCTGAGGAAGGACTTTTGGGGGACGAAGGTTGGAAAAGAAGACAGGTAATGCCGACCGACTCGCCAAAAACACCTTCTTTTCACTTATCTCCTACGGACTGAACTTTTTCTTCAACACGCTGGTCATTTTTGCGATTGCCCGCGTTTTCAGTGTCGAAACATTTGGTGTCTTCTCGTTTTCTCAGAACTACACCGGCCTGTTCGCCATTCTGCCGGAATTCGGCATTTCGATCTATCTTACCCGAGAGATAGCGCATAAGAATGCCTTTCTGATCAACAACTTCGCGAATGTCATAAAAGCAAAGTTCATCATCTCTCTCTTTACCATACTGATCGTCTCCATTTCCTGCAAGGTCATTGGATATCCCACCGAAACGACATCAACTATATTTTATTTGACCTTGGCGGTGATATTTAACAGTTTTATCAATCTTTACAAGGGTTATTATCGTGGTATCGAGAGATTAGAATATGAAGCGTTGATAACGGGACTGAACTCCTTCGTCTTCTTCATCTTCGTTATCGCAGCAATTTTCATTGATCCGGACATCGTATTTATTGCCAAAGTATATGCTCTTTCCAGGATAGCAGGAATCGGCATAGCCATAACCATTGCAAGAAATATCAAGGGCTTATACGGCAAGTCCCACTTCAACACTGCATTCATAAAAGACTTTCTGAGACAAACCTCTCCCTATGCCATCCAGGCCCTGTTCGGTATCGTCTATCTTCAAATCGATGTTGTGATCCTTGAGCAGATGCGGGGAAACTATGAAGTGGGAATATATCAACTTGCCATGAAGATCATATTCATCGGACTCATCTTCTGTGATATCATTCAAAACGCATTCTTGCCGACACTGTCAAGATTGCTACGGGAATCATTTGAGAGCATGATCAGTGTCGCGAAGAGAATGAACAAGTATTTGATAACCCTCGGGATTTTCCTTTTCATGATCGTTTTCAATAATGCAGAGGTACTTGTCGACTTCGCCGTAGGAGATAAGTACCTGGCTTCGGTGGCAGTTTTGAAACTCCTTTCATTCTTACTCATCATCAGGTTGCTCGCCACGACCTACGGGATAGTTTTGACAGCGGTTGGACATCAGGAATTTAGGATGTACTCCACTATCATCGCTTCATTCTTCAACATAGTAGTAAATTGTCTCCTTATCTCCAGGTATGGTTATTATGGCGCCGCAATCACATCAGTCCTGACGAATCTCCTGCTGCTTGCCCTGTTTCTGGTCTTTTCCTTCAGATTTACGAAGAGTTTCTTGCTGGACAAAAGACTTCTAAACTTTGCCTTCGTTTTGTTGATCTTGGGAATCACAAGAATATTGTCAAGCCAATGGGGAGGGGTCACCTCAAGTGCCCTGAGTTGTCTGGCGTTCAGTGTTGCAGTTTATTTCATCATTCTCGAAAATCGAGAGAGACAGATCATCACAGATTTCGTCTTGAGATTCAGGGTATGACTGTGAGTCACTTTCGTTCGACTTTCTAAGGCGAATGGACTGCCTTCAAGGCATTTCACAAGAGAAGGAAAACGTCATCATGAAAAAAGGGTATATTGATACTGAAAAGGAGTAAGTCGATATGGACAACGATCCTGTAATTATTCTCGGCATGCATCGATCGGGCACGTCCATGATTGCCAGGGTCATAGAGCGGTTGGGGGTGTTTCTCGGTGCGAAAAAGGACATCAACCACGAGTCGGTCTTTTTCCGGGACCTGGATAATTGGATGATGCGGGAGGCATACGCCTATTGGGATAACCCTTTTAATTTTAGGTTCATAAATGACACCTATAAAAGGGGAGTTCTTAGGGTGATAGAACGCCAATTCAGCAGCTTTCTCAAGAGAAGCAAGTATCTGGGCTACAAGAAGGCGTTAAGATACAAGAACATAAAGGACATCGACTTTCCTTGGGGCTGGAAAGACCCTCGCAGTACCTTTACCGTTGAAATATGGAAGGAAATATTCCCACGGGCAAAGTTGGTGCATATTTACCGCAACCCGATCGATGTTGCGCAGAGTCTGCGGGTCCGCGAAATCTCAGGACGTCGGAAGCCCGAGATGAATGGAAAGAGGGGCGTCAAGGATCGCCTCAAGGAGTATTCGTTGGGGGGTACGGTTATCTACCAGTTATCATACAGGGTAGAAAATATTCGTGAGGGGATTAAATTGTGGGAGGAATACACGGAAAGGGCCTTCTCTCTCGAGAAATCACTGAACTTCAAGATGATGCATATTAAGTTCGAGGATTTCCTGAAGGAATCGAAAAAGCACATAGGGAACATCGCGGATTTCCTGGCCCTGGGATCAAACGAAATAGACCTCGATCACATTGTCTGCGCCGTTAACACCAAGAAGATACGGTCTTTCATAGGTAACGAGGAACTAGAGAAAATCTATAGCGAGATAAGAGATTCCGAGATTATGAAACGGCTTGGTTATGATAAAATCGTTTCATGAACGGCTCGCCGCCCAAGCGTGGCAAGGTCGGCAACCACCGATAACGAAGAGAAGAAGACAAGTATGAAACGCATCCTGACATGGCTCCTGCTCATTATCTTCATCTTCCTTGCGGCATTGCTCACCCTTCCCATCATCTTCAAGGGGAGTATCGTAAGCCTCGTCAAGGAGCAGGCCAACAAGAATCTCAATGCCCGTGTGGACTTCGGCGATTTCGGCATGTCGCTGCTCAACAGCTTTCCCAATTTCTCCTTCTCCATAGAAGACGTGGTGGTGGTCGGAATCAACGAGTTCGAGGGTGATACTCTCCTGTCGGTGGGCGAGTTGGACCTGACCGTAGATCTGATGAGCCTGATCCGCCGAGAAAACATCGTAATCGAGGCGATAGACGTCCACCGTCTGAACGTGCGCGCGAGGGTCCTGGGGGATGGAAGGGCCAACTGGAACATCATGAAGGAAAAGGAAAGCGGCGGGGAAGAAGCCGAAGGGGATGAAGGCACCGGCGGGGGGGGCGTTCCCTTTAATATCCTGCTGAAGAGATTGACTATTCATAAGGCCGACATAGTCTACGAGAACGCTCGAGATGGCATCGACACGGAGATGAAGGGCCTGGAGTTTTCACTCTCGGGCGATCTCTCCAAAGATTCAACAACCCTGGCGACAAGGGTGACCATTACCTCACTGACGGCAGAGATGGACAAGAAGCGCTACCTGAACAACGCGCGGCTCTCCTTCAAGGCCGACATAGAAGCCGACCTTGCAGATGGACGGTACACCCTGAAGGAGAATGAACTCCGCCTGAACGAGGTGGCCCTGCAGTGGAACGGATCGGTGTCATTGCCCGGCAACGGGATCAAACTCAACATGAGATTCAAGGCGCCGGAGACCAAATTCAAGGACGTCCTATCCCTCATCCCGGCCATCTACACGAGGGATTTCCAGGACATCCAGACAACGGGTGAACTGGCCCTGGATGGCTACATCAGGGGCATTTACTCTGCCGGCCGCCTCCCCTCTTTCGGGATAGGCCTCTCCGTCAATAACGCCACGTTCCACTATCCAGACCTCCCTGAGTCCGCCGAGGACATCAACATCAAGTCGAGCATAACCAACCGTGGAGGCAACATCGACGACACGGTGATCAATATCGAGAAATTTCACTTTGAAGTGGCAAAGAACCCTGTGGACATTCGCCTCGTGCTCAAGAAGCCGATTTCCGACAAGGAGATACACTGCCGGGTAAAGGGTGAACTCGACTTGAACAAGTTATCCGATGTCGTTCCACTGGGAGAGGGCGAAGACATAAGCGGCCTTATCACCTCGGATATCACGATGTCGGGGAAGGTCTCAGATGTCCAGGCGGGAAGGTACGAGGATTTCAAGGCGACAGGTGAGATGTCGTTGAGAGGAGTGCGCCTCGCGAGCACTTCCCTTCCACAAGTGCTCGCCATCAGAGAGGCCCACTTGAACTTCTCCCCGAGACAGGTCGAACTGGCCGGCCTCAACGGCAAGATAGGCCGCAGCGACTTCCAAGCCAATGGGGCCCTTGAAAATTTTGTCCCTTATCTTGCGACCGACGATGCCACCCTCGAGGGGACCTTTGAATCCAGATCCCACCTCTTGGACCTGAACGAATTGACGGGCGGTCGAGATAAAAAAAGCATTGAGGCATCAAACGACACAGTCCGGATCTCAATCATCAACATCCCAGGCAACATAGACTTCACCCTGAAGTCCTCGTTCGACAAGATACTGTACGAAAAGGTCACCATGACAAAGGTGAAGGGGCTACTCAAGATCAAAGACAAGAAACTGATCATGGAGGACCTCGGCATGGACCTTTTGGGAGGAACGGCCACCGTCAACGGCAGTTATGATGCGCGGATCCCGGAGAAGCCGATGGTCGACCTGGACCTGGACGTCTCGAAATGGAACATCCCCCTCGCCTTCAAGGCCCTCAACACCATCCGGGTAATAGCTCCCATCGCCGAGAACTGCTCGGGCTCGTTTTCATCGCGCCTGCACATCTCTTCCGCTCTCGATGAACATATGAATCCCGTGTTCAACACGCTGACTGGATCCGGTGGACTGCGCACCGATGACACGACCATCAGGGATTCCAAGACACTCGACGTGCTGGCGAGCACACTGAAGAACGACAGGTTCAAGACATTGGAATTCCGCAACCTTGACATGTCACTCCAATTCAGGGACGGCAGGGTCTTCGTCAAGCCGTTCAAGGCCATGATCGGCAATACCAGGGCGGTCATATCCGGTTCCAACGGTTTCGATCAGACCATGGATTACTCCATGAAGATGGATATTCCGACCCAAGAATTCGGCGGCCACCTCAACGACCTCCTCGGAGGCCTTTCATCGTCCCTTACGAAGAAGACGGGTGTAGACATCAGTATGGCCGATATGGCAAAGACCGTCCGGGTCGAACTTCGCATCGGGGGGACCTTCCACCGGCCGACCGTAAGGATCGGCAGCCTCAACCTCATCGGCAGCGGTGGAAAGGCCTTGACGAGCCAACTCTCCCAGGAATTGAGAAAAGAAGCCGAGAAGGCGATCAGGGAGGCCGAGAAACAAGCGGCGTCCATACGGGACAATGCCAGGAAAGCGGCCGATAACTTGCGGAGGGAAGGTTACGCCCAGGCGGCGAAGTTAGAGAGCGAAGCAAAGAACCCCATTGCCAGGATGGCAGCGAAGGCCGCAGCGGATAGGATCAGGAAAGAGACCGACAAGAAAGCGGACAAGATAATATCAGAAGGGGACCAAAGGGCGGCGCAAATAGTCGACGAGGCCCGCAAGAAGGCGGGGTCCTCTGCTCCCTGAAATCCTATCTTCCGCCATCAAGGGCGGCCTACCCTTGGCCACCTGAATAGGCAGTTGCTCACCTCGAGCCCACTCCGCCCCCAACGGGGGCCGCACCGATATCGTCCCTTTGGCCGCCTCCATCCATCATATCGCGAACCGCCTCGAGCACATCCGTAACACTGATATCCCGGACCAGATCCGTTTTCGACAATAGGCACCGGCTCGGTATCCCGTACGGATAGAAGCGCCTGACCTGGTTGGGATCCGCCTGATAGAGCCCCACCACCGGGACCCTGTAACACGATGCGACATGGATGAGGGCAGTGTCGGGTGATATCAGCAAACCGAGCCTGCGTACGATCTCGCCCGCCTCGTAAATCGAGCGGGTCACGGGGGAAGTCACCACCTGCCCGAACATCTCCTCCAGCATGCGTTTGTCGTGTATGCGGTCACGAGTGGCAAAGACCAGGACCGGGCCACCAAGGCCGGCGGTGAGGTCTATCCACTTGTCGAGCGGCCACTCACGTTTCCTGTCGCCGGCACTCAAATTGAGGGCGATCGGCTCCTTCCCATCGATTTCGTAGGCGAACGATCGGACCTCTTTGGACACCTCGTCCCGGGGCATATATGGCCTCCTCTGTTGCTCCGAGTATGGTATGCCGAGAAAGTCCAGCAACATGCAATTCTTGTCAACCACGTGACTCAAGAATTCCGCCTTGATAAGGTGATTGAAAAAGCCCCTGTGGTAAGGGTGATCCATTCCCACGCGGTACCGTGCCCTGATCGTACGTGAAAGGAACAGCGAGGTAAAGGATGGATGGTCCTTTGGACTGAAGAGGAGATCGAACACCCTTTCCCTTACTCTCTTGAAACAAGGCAAGTAACCGGGCTTCAACTTGTAGACCACATCCACGTTGGGATCCCTCTTGAAAAAATGGGAGTTGGGCCCTGTGGAGACCACGTGTATCTCTGTGAGGGGCAAGGCGCGGCGCAGGTTGCCGATAAGCGGTGTCAGGAGGATCGCATCACCGATCTTTTCCTGGGCGATAATGACGATAGACCTGATGGGGCCCTCGAACCGGTCCTCTTCGCTGAGCGGCCCGAAGAGTCGAAGCATCCCCTTGATCCATACCACCCTGCCCCTCCTCCAGACCTCCCCCTCAATCCACTTGTCCCCTATTCTTTTCGCTGAGTAGACCATCGAGATACTCCTCGAGGTTGGCAATCATCGCTGAAAACGGGAATCGTTCCACGACCCTCTTGCGCCCGTTTTCGCCGTAGGCCTCAACCAGTGCCGGGGTATCCATCAACTTATCGATCGCACCGGCAAGCGACCTCTCATCCCCCGGCGGGACAATCACGCCCGTCTTGCCATCCTCCACCAGTTCCCTCACGCCGTCGACATCGGTCGCGACAATCGCCCTTCCCGCGGCCATCGCCTCCATGACCACGTTGGGCATCCCCTCGTATAGTGAAGCCAGCACGAACAGGTCGCACCCCTTCATGTACGGATCGATGTCCTCGAGGTAACCCAGGAAATGGAAACTCCCCTCCAAACCCGAGCGCTTAACATGGTCCTTCAACTCCCCCTCGAGCGGACCGGTCCCGGCTACCAGGAATACAAGGTCGTCTCTCCTTTCAGCCAGCATCTCCGCAGATCGGATCAACAGGTCGAAGCCCTTCTGCCGCACCAGCCGGCCCGCGCTGAAGACGATCTTCTTGCCCGGGAAGCGCCTCGAGAAGGGATACGGCCGGACCCCAGATTTGTCTTCGACACCGTTGTAGATCACCCTTACGAACCCATTCTCGAACCAGTTGTAGCCATCATAACCCCTCTTGACGCTCTCGGAATTCGTAATGATTCCGTCCAGCAGGCGGGTAAGGAACACCTTGTACCTCCACCTCTGCCCGCACAGTTTGACCCCGTGCCGGGCGACCACCACGGGCGTCCCCACCAACCTTGCGGCGAGGCCCGCAACCAATACGTCCCTGTTCAGGTTGCAGACGAGGACCTCTATCCCTTCTCTCTTGAGAAAGTGCCCTATGCGCAGGGTGTTCAACGGGCTGAAGTCGGCGCGGACATTGAAGATCCCGGCCGGAATCCCTATTCCTTCCGCCTCTCTCAGGAGCCTCGACCCATCCCTGCAGCCCAGGAAGACCCCGTGCCCCGAAGCCTTTAGCCCCCGGGCCGCCATCAACATCCAAAACTCCCCACCACCAAAGTTGGCAGGCCTCATGGAATTCATGAACATGATATTCATATGGGCATAGTTTTAACCAACTACTACCGATTCAAAGAAATTCATCAACCCATCCCTCATCCTGTCAACGGTAAACGCCTTCGCTTTTCGCACGGCCGCAAGCCCCATATTACCCCTTTTATCCTCATCATGATACATAACGGCCATGAAATGTGCCATCGACTCAGTATCGTTCGTGCCAATAAGAAGGCCCTCTTCCCCATGTTCCACAACCTCTCGGACTCCTCCAACATCTGTACTGATAACGGGTTTCCCGAGCGCCATCGCCTCCATTACGGCGTTGGAGATCCCCTCGTTTCTTGATGCCAGCGCGAAGACATCGCACTGCCTGAGATAGGGATAAGGATTGGCTTGAAATC
>CAZNLH010000021.1:0-3595 GCA_964573995.1 uncultured Gemmatimonadota bacterium | reverse complement strand
GCCAGCGCGAAGACATCGCACTGCCTGAGATAGGGATAAGGATTGGCTTGAAATCCGGTGAACATCACACGGTCCTGAAGGCACAGGGACCTCACCAGGTCCTGGAGACGACCCGCCTCGGGCCCACCGCCGATTATCATCAGCCCGCAATCACCCGACCCTTCTTCCCCCTGCAGGAAGAGTGAAAAGGCCCTTATAAGGGACTCGAAGCCCTTCCTCGGCGTGATATTGCCCGCAGAGGCGATCGTGAATGGAAAGGGCTTCTCGAGGGTTACCCCCTCCCTCGCCATGCGATCGATTTTATCAATTTCCAACCCGTTGTACACCACCCTTACCTTATCAGGGGGGACAACACCGGAAGAGACCAGGGCCTTCTTCACCGCGATGGCGTTTACGACGATACCATCCGACAGCCTGTTGTATACAAGGCGGTCCACCCACCCACCCCTCAAAGTCCTCACGATACCAAGGCGCAGGATGTTCTTTACATTGCAAAATCGCGCCGCAATCCCCGCCAGAACGTAGTCCTTGCGTTTCGTGGGCACGAGCAAGTGGATCCCATGTCTTCGGACGATCGATACCAGGCCATAGAGCGTGAACGGGTCCCCCTCGTTGAGAAATGGGAACCGGTAACTCACGACACCGAACCGAGAGCCAACATCCCGGCTCCGATAGGCCAGGTATACCCCGTTATCCCGTGAGAGAACACCCGCCGCAAGATTCGTCCAGTGTTCGTTCCCCCCCCACACGCGGGCCGAGTTCAGGAAGAGGATGTTCATTTCACCGGGAGCTTCTCACCAAGGCCGTACCTGGGGGAAGCCAGATAGTATTTCATGACCTCCTCGACCTCCTTCCCGAGTTCCGAGGAGCGCTTCTCGGGGGCGGGGTGCGTGGACAGGAACTCGGGTGGACGATTACCGCCGGCCATCTTGTTCATCCTGTCCCAGAACCGGGTCGCCTCGCGGGGATCATACCCCGCCTTGGCCATGTACATCAGACCTATCCTGTCCGCCTCGCTCTCCTGGGTCCTGCTGTACGGCAAGAGGACCCCCACGGACGTCCCCGCGCCAAGACCCGCCATGATCATGTCGTGGTTCTTGTTATTGGCCAATCCGAGACTTGCGGCCTCAAGCGCGAGGTTGGCCCCCAGTTGATGAGACATCCTCTCCGCCCCATGCCGCGCGGTGGCGTGGGCGATCTCGTGTCCCAATACCACGGCAAGGCCCGCCTCGTTCTGCGCGACCGGAAGGATCCCCCTGTAGACGGCCACCTTTCCACCGGGCAAGCAGAAGGCATTGACAGTCTTCGGATCGTCGATAACCTTGAACTCCCATTTATAATCGGGGCGGTCGGCCACCTTGGCGAGACGCCTGGCGACACGGTTCACGACGTCGATCAATTCGGGATCTTTCGATATCTTCTCCTTTCCCAGTATCTCCTGGTAGGCATCGGCCCCGAGTTTGTTCATCGTATTGTCGTCTACCACGATGAACTGCAACCTGCCGGTATACGGAGCCCTGGCACAGTTGAGAAAGGAGCCCGTGGAAAGTAGCAGAGTGAAAAGAAAGAATAATTTCGTCGGCGACATGGTGGCATCCTCCTCGTTGCCGCTTTTTCGCGGCCTCGGCACTCATGACCTCAGGACCGAGTTGGGGCGGTGAGCAACTCCTCGCTATCTCCGAACTGCATGCGGTAAAGTCTCTGATAGAGCGCACACTTCCCGAGAAGGTCCTTGTGCCGGCCGGTGGCCTCGACTCTCCCGTTGTTCAGTACCACGATACGGTCCGATTCTATTACCGTCGACAACCTGTGCGCGATCACCAATACAGTCCGGTTCTTCATCAGACCCGTCAATGCCCTCTGCACCATCTGCTCCGATTCCGAATCGAGCGAGGAAGTCGCCTCGTCGAGGAGTAGGACAGGAGGATTCTGAAGGATCGCCCTTGCGATCGCAATTCGCTGCCTCTGGCCGCCGGAGAGCCTCACCCCGTGCTCCCCGATGACCGTGTCATAGCCCTTCTCCAGATCCTCGATGAACTGGTCGGCATTGGCGGCCCTGGCGGCATCTTTTACTCTTTTCAGCGATGCGTCGTTGACCCCGTACGCTATGTTGTACTCCACGGTATCGTTAAATAGGATGGTCTCCTGGGTCACGATCCCGAGCAACCTTCGCAATGATGCCAGTTTAATATCCCGAACGTCTATTCCGTCGATCTTCACGGCCCCTGTCTTCACATCGTAGAAACGCGGGATCAGGTCCATCAGCGTCGACTTACCCGCACCGCTTGGCCCAACGAGCGCCAATACCTCGCCCTTGTGCACCTCGAAGGTGATCCCCTTGAGTATAAGGGGGAGGTCCGGAGAGTACCTGAAGGTGACATCTTCCAGGGTAATCCCCTCCTCCACGGTCCTCTTATCCACGGCACCTGGTCTCTCCACTACCGTTGGCTTGGTTTCCAGGACTTCAAATACTCTCTCCCCGGCAGCCATGCCCGCCTGGATGGTGTTGTTGATGCCGCCCAGTCCCTTCAGTGGTTGAAGGATCGAGAACATTATGACCAGGGACCTGATGAAATCCTCCGAGGTCATCATCCTATCCTGCAGGACCTGGCTCCCGGCATACCAGAGGATACTTACGCCGATGATGGCACCAAGTGTCTCGGAAACCGGGGAGGACATCGCCTGCAACATCTTCTGCCTCAGGACGAGCCTGAAATATCGCTTCGTTTGAGCCTTGAACCTTTCCACCTCGCTGCGGTTCGTCACAAAGGCTATTACGATCTTCATGTTGGACAACACCTCGTGAAGGACATTGACCACCTCCGAGATCTGGCGAAGGGAACGCCTGCTCTTGCGACGGATGCTGTTGCCGATCCTTGCGATGAAATAGCCGTTTATGGGAACGATGATCATGAAAAAGAGGGCCACCTTCCAGTTTATGATAAATAGCAGGGTGGTTAGCCAAATCAGGTTGATAGGGGTCACTATGATCTTGTCGAAGGACGTGGTGAACGTCGAGTTGAGCAGGCTTACGTCGTTCATCACCACGGAAATGATCTCTCCCGAGCGCTTCCCGTGGAAGTAAGAGAGCGAGAGGCCCTGCAAGTGGGTGAACAACTTGTCCCGGATATCAGTGACGACCTTCTGCTCAACATAGCCCAGGAGCACGTTCTTGGCATAACCGCAGAGGCTCTTCAGGAAAAAAGAGAGGAAGATGACCCAACACAGCACCTTCAGGGTATCCGCCCTGGTCCCCCTCATGAGGAGCGAATTCGTCTTGTCCTTTAGGTACTCGTTCAGGCTCGCCCCGGACGGTATCCAGTCCTGAGCCTTATCCCCCTCGACACTCCCGCTGCTGCCGGATTCCCCTGCCCCTGACGACTGACCTCCCGGCGGGGCCTGGCCCTCGACCGACACGCCGGCATTCGACGGAGTCTCGGTAAACAGGGTGTTTACAAACGAGGCGGATATCCAGAGCGACAAACTGTTGAAAAAGACGAAGAACACCGATAGGATAAAAACGCCTACCATGAGTTTCCAGTGCGGCCGGATAAGGAAACCAAACATCCTTAAAAGAAGTTTCATGGGGCCCACC
>CAZNLH010000020.1:0-45261 GCA_964573995.1 uncultured Gemmatimonadota bacterium | reverse complement strand
AACAAACGTGTCGTGGAGCCCATGGGATCCTCCTTTCGGTGGGTACTCCGTTGATACGGTGGCGATTAATTTAGGTGCGACTGGGAAGTTCGGGTACCGAGAAGTGGGGAGGGGATAGGCGGATCTATCCGGCGCACAGTTGCTGAGGTTCCAGTTGCTTGGGACGACTCCGAGGACTAGGCGCTCCGCGGGGGGATCTATGGCGCCGAGGGGGACCCCCTGAGGGGTGAGGGGAATGGGAGTTCTACCATAACTTCATTACTGCAGGAGAGACGACACGCCGCTATGGAGGTCTCTCGCCCGCGATGGAATGCCTAACGCGGGGTTCGGCAGCGATATACCTTAAGAGGAGTTGGACGGGGCGCACACGTGTGCGCCCCTATCTTTACAGGGTGGCCACAACGGTGACGTCGAACCGGACCACCTCTGCCTCTCCGGAGATGTTGTCCGACCCGTCTGCAATGGTAAACGCTATCCGGGCCAGGTACTGCATGACCCCACTGTTGAAGAGGTCGAGCAGGCGCGCGTCGCTGATGACTTCTATATCACTCGTCGACTCTTGACTCCCGTTCAGGGTCGTGGTCTCATCTATTATCGGGGGCGTTTGCAGGGGATCTTCATCCAGTGCGGCAAGGTAGGCAATATACCTCAGGTCGGCATTACCCGTTTCATTGTGAAAGGCAATTGAGATATCCATCGCCACCGAGTCTACGGACGAGACACCGTCCAGGTCCGAGGAGAGGTCGATGTTCTGGGTCGGGGTCTGGATTTCAAAGGTCCCGGCATCGCCCGGGATCACCGGGTCTTGACCGTACTGTATCGAGACCTGCTCGGGATCGAGGTAATCAAGGAGATTGAAGTGGAGGGTTACGGTCGTGTTCCCGGTCGTGGTTGCGTTGTCGAGGACGTTCTCGCTGCATCCGGTTGCAAATAGCGCAATAACGGAGAGTAGAATGACAGCCGATCTGTTCATGATCGTTCCTCCATATTTCGACCCGGTAAGATGATCTTCTGCTCCGTAGATCCGCCTCTGTGTAACGGCATAGCCGGCATTGAGAAAATTGCAAGTTGCATGCCTCCATTGCCGTCGATGGCATCGATACTGACGCCTGGCATTGAAATTCCATAGGGGGCATGGAATTAAGTCCTCTCGACCAAGGAACCACCGGCGCCTATACTCCGTGTCAAAATCGTGGAAACCACCGGGGATGGATACTTTTTCCACGATTCGCCAAACATTTCATACCTTACATCGTTGACATCACCCCCTCTTATTATCATCTTATCCGCGTTTCCGCCAGACTGGAAATCAGCGCCGAATATTCTGAAATAAATGTTTGATCCGCCTCGTGAGTTTATTAACCGCGCGAGCCGGGGAGGACCGGCAGGATGATTTCAAAGGAAGAGGTCATAGGTATCCTGAGATTAGTGAAACACCCGGATACCGGTAAGTATATCGTGGGCAGCGGAGCCGTCCGCGATGTGAAGGTCGAGCCGGGCAGAATCGTTGTCGATGTTCGTCTGCCAGTGGGGGGAGAGGCGTCAAAGAGAATAATCGAGGAGCAGTGCAGGAAGGTGCTCGGCAACCATATCCAGGGAAACGATATCGAGGTGGTGGTGGATGTCGTGGTTGGAGCGAGTGAGGATATGGCGGGCGGTCCATCGGCGATGCCCGGCCGTGCGGAGAGAGGACCCATACCGGAAGTCGAGCATGCCGTTGCGGTGGCAAGTGGAAAGGGTGGAGTAGGAAAATCGACGGTCTCCGTGAACCTGGCCGTCACACTCTCCGAGATGGGGTTGAAGACGGGCCTCTTCGACGCCGATATCTATGGGCCCAACTTGCCCTGCATGCTTGGAATAGAAGAGGAACAGCCCATGGCCACGGTTGACCGGAAGATAGCACCCATTGAGAAATACGGCCTTCGAATTATGTCCATGGGCCTGATCGCCCGGAAGGACCAGGCGATTGTTTGGCGGGGTCCCATGGTAAGCAAGGCCATAGGGCAACTCCTGAGCGATGTAGAGTGGGGAGACCTCGATTACCTGATCATCGACCTGCCGCCCGGCACCGGTGATGCCCAACTTACCCTCTCGCAGCGTCTTTCCCTGGCGGGCGCAGTTATGGTTACAACCCCGCAGGAAGTCTCCCTCTCCGATGTGTGGCGCGGCATCCGGATGTTCCAGAGGGTTCAAGTGCCCATCCTTGGCCTCGTGGAAAACATGGCCTACTTCACGTGTCCCGCGTGTGGAACGAGGACCGACATCTTTCCGGGTAATGGAGTTCAAGCAATGATAGAGGACTTGTCCATCCCCCTCTTGGGAAGGATACCAGTCGATCCCGAGGTCTCGTCGGGCGGGGACAGCGGGCAACCTGTTACTGTGACCGAGCCGAACGGAGTCGTGGCGAAGGCCTTCTGCGAGATAGCCGGGGCCCTCTTGGAATCCATTGTGGGCCGGTAATTACGATTAGTCAAGTTATTTTTTATCGAATGGGCCCGTTGCAGGTATCAGGTGAATGGACCGGGAAAATCACGCGCCTTCCGGGCCTTGACGGTGGGAGTCGGCTACCTTAACGTTTTATGTTGTCACAATCAATTTATGGGGAGTGGATGGTGGTGTGGTTCCTGGAGGCGGGTATGGGCGCTATTGGTCCCGGGCCTTTCGTTTGAAGAGGAGGCGCGAGGGGGATAATAATGGGGCTTCCGGCTGGTATACTGATAATCGAGGATGAGAAATTGGTCCGCTGGTCCCTCAGAGAGAGGCTGGAGCAGGAGGGGTACGAGGTTGCCGAGGCCGCCAGTGGAAAAGAAGGTATATCAGGGTTGAAGTCGAGGGACTTCGACCTGGTACTCCTTGACTACCGCCTGCCGGATGCCGATGGGCTCGCTCTCTTGAAAGAGATCGCCCGTGATTTTCAGGATACGGTAGTCATCATGATGACCGCTTTTAGTACGGTGGACAGCGCGGTTGAGGCGATGAAACTGGGGGCCTACGATTATATCAACAAGCCGTTCAACATGGACGAGTTGATCCTGACCATCGACAAGGCGCTCGAGACAACCAGCCTGAGGCGGGAGGTCAAGACACTGCGTCGGCAACAGAAGGAGAAATTCGGTTCGAAGCGGATAATCGGGTCGTGTCCAGAAATGGTAGAGGTCTTCAGCCTGATCGACAAGGTCTCTCGGAGCGATTCCACTACGGTTCTTCTCCAGGGTGAGAGTGGTACCGGCAAGGATCTGGTCGCGAAGGTAATTCATTACAAGAGCCAGAGGTCCAACAAGCCGTTCATGACAATCACCTGTTCCGCCTTGCCGGAAAATCTCCTGGAGAGCGAACTCTTCGGGCACGAAAAGGGGGCCTTCACCGACGCCAAGGCGCAGAAACTCGGGCTGTTGGAACTTACAGACGGCGGGACCGCCTTTATGGACGAGATAGGGGATCTGCCCTTCTCCCTCCAAGCGAAACTGTTGAGGTTCATGGAAGAAAAGGCGTTCAAGCGGGTAGGTGGCGTGAGGGACCACGTGGTGGATGTAAGGATCATCGCCGCCACGAACAAGGACCTGGAAGAAGAGGTCAAGGCGGAACGATTTCGAAGTGATCTATATTACAGGTTGAAGGTGGTGCCCATTCATCTGCCTCCCCTCAGAGAGAGAAAGGAAGATATACCCCTGCTGGTCAAGATGTTTATTGACGGATTCAACCGCGATCTAAAGAAAGATGTCCAGCGGGTCTCCCGTGAGGCGATGGACTTGCTCGTGAATTATCGATGGCCGGGCAACGTCCGTGAACTCAAGAATATAATCGAGCGGTCAATGCTGCTTGGAACTGGAAAGGAGATTACAGCGGATGATCTACCGGCCGAGTTGCGGGAGCAGCATGGATGGATGGACGAGGCAGTGGTCACGTACCTGAATTTGACCGATAAAGGGATAGATTTCAGCAGGCTCGAGAGGGAACTCGTGGAGCAGGCCCTTCGACTGGTGGGGGGGAACCAGACAAAGGCTGCAAAGTTGCTGGGCATGAACCGGGATCAAATCCGGTATCGGATAGAAAAATTCGGGATATCGATATAATAACCACAATACTCCAGGGAGTAATGGGGAATATTCACCACCACCTGCGGACTTTTCAACAGAATCAAACAACAGTTGCTTTGCATCTAACGTTAACCGACTCTCCACCCTTTTCCACGCTCGATTTTTAACTTCTTGTTATACATGACATTACAGGGATTTTCCTTGAGTGGTATGCCGGTATCCTGTTTTTCCCGAACTTGGCATGAACGTTGCCATCTCTTAAGAACGGGTCAAGGGGGATCAAGAGCCGGGGAGGTTCGAGATCCTTTACAGCGTGCTGTGATGAGTTTTTAAAAACGGGGAAGGGATGAATGTGAATTCGTCCCGTACGGGGTCGGACTACGAGGGGGGTCCGGCCCCACTTTTTTGCCGATTTGGAAAGATGGCAGCAGCATGGTTTCAATCGAGGGGGATATTTACCGAAACCGCTGTCTCAACTCTTCCTGCCAGGGGACTTCATGATATGCAAAGTCCCGCGGAATCATTGCCGATTTGTCAGGAAAACCCCAGTTTGATCTATTCGGTTGTCAATGGGCGATGAATGTTATACATTTCAGCGAGGCACGGATCCATGATGTGGCCATCATACATGGAAACGACTCCGGGTGCCCGGAGGCAGGAGGTCCATGATGAGAAATGAAGATATTGAAAAGCGTTCTTTCTCCACGATCTGCATTCACGGGTCAGGTGGCGTGGACCCGGCAACGGGGGCACTCTCTACTCCCATTTATCAGAGTTCAACGTTTGCCTTCCATGATGTAAAGGAGGGCGCGGACCTCTTTGCCGGAGTCAGGGAGGGCTATTTTTATACCCGACTCGGCAATCCGACACATGCGGCACTGGAGAAGGAGATGGCATTTCTCGAGAAGGGCGAGAGTGCAATCGCCCTTGCTTCGGGGATGGCCGCCATATCGAGTACGATCCTTACACTCACGAGGAGCGGGGAGAACCTGGTTGCCTCGGATACCGTATACGGCGGGACGCACGATCTCTTCGCCGAGGTGCTGGTAAGACTGGGCATCGAGGTGAGAGAGGTGAACGCCTTGGAAATTGAAGAGATATCTGCCGCGATCGATGAAAATACGCGAATGGTGTTGATAGAGACACCGGCAAACCCTACGCTGACGATCATCGATATTGAGGCGTGTTCACGGGTATGTAAATCGGCGGGTATTCCTCTCGTTGTCGATAATACCTTTGCAACCCCTTATTATCAGCGACCGATCGAATTGGGGGCGGATATAGTCATCCACAGTGCCACCAAGTATATCGGCGGTCACGGCGACACGGTGGGGGGCGTCATCATCGGACCAAAGGACTTTATCCATGAGGTGCGTGTCAGTACCGTCAAGGACCTCGGGGGTATCATCAGTCCCTTCAATGCCTGGTTGCTCTTGAGGGGCTTGAAGACGCTCCCGGTCAGGATGGAACGCCATTCGGAGAATGCCATGGAGGTTGCGCAATACCTGGCGGGCCATCCGAAGGTCGAGCATGTTTGGTACCCGGGACTGAGGACCCACCCACAGCATGACCTTGCAGTGAGGCAGCAGAGCGGCTTCGGCGGCATGATCGCGTTCGAGGTGAAGGGTGGGAAGGAGGCGGGAGAGGTCTTGTTAAATTCTGTAAAATTGATTACTCTATCGGTCAGTCTTGGGGATGTTGATACTTTGATTGAGCATCCTGCATCGATGACGCATTCGACCTATTCCCCGGAGGAATTGAAAAAGATAGGAGTCACCGCCGGTTTCATACGCCTCTCCGTTGGACTGGAAGACGTGAATGACCTGATCAATGACCTCTCGCAGGCTTTGAAACGGGTTTAGGCCCGCAAGGGGGAAAAGAATCCGGGTGGAAGTAAGAATAACCGCTGATGGATCTCGTGGTTACCGATCTTAGAGCCGTTGAAGT
Organism: uncultured Gemmatimonadota bacterium; assembly: GCA_964573995.1. Taxonomy (GTDB): domain Bacteria; phylum Gemmatimonadota; class CAZMKB01; order CAZMKB01; family CAZNLH01; genus CAZNLH01. Next base: position 39,277 of record CAZNLH010000020.1, on the reverse strand, counting down.
GGAGGTGGGTGTTCTTTGATGACATGCAAGTCGTGCCTGGCTGAGAATCCAGAGGGTGTTGTGTTCTGCAGGCAGTGTGGTGAATTTCTGAGTGATGCCGATGAACTTCGTCAACTCCTCCTGGCACTCGATTATGAAGGGGAGGGAGAGGCATTCAAGGCTATCCAGGCTTACAGAACGCTCCTTACCGGAAACGCCGGGAACGCCCTGGCTCACAAGTTGTTGGGAAACCTGTATTTTCATGAGGGGATGCTCGATCTGTCCATCGCGGAGTACCGTAATGCCATTGAGATTGACGCGGAATACATCGGTGCTCATTATGACCTCGGGATCGCCCTCTACCACAGGGGTTACGTGGAAGACTCCATTGCCCATTTCAAGAGGGTGCTCGAGATTGATCCCGAATTCAGGGCCGCCCATTACAGGCTCGGCCTGTCGAACCTTCATCTGGGAAGGTTGGAACGGGCGGTCGAACATTTCACTCAGTCGCTCGAACTGACGCCGGAGTACCTGATGGCGCATTATCATCTCGGGGTGACTTATTTCCAGATGGGTGAGTGGGAAAAGTCGATTTCGGAGTTTAAAAGGGTACTGGAGACCAACTCTAACGACGCGGGTGCGATCTTTCGCATAGCGATGGCTTACATGAAGAGCGGCGACAAGGAGGAGGCCAGGGAGTATTTCAAGATGGCAGGGGAACTCGAACCTGGTGATACTGTATCAAGGGCCTACCTCCAGGGCTTGGATGAGTTGTAGGTATTCATGGTCCTATTCTAAGTTAAAAGGTACTGAAGAGTCAACCATTACAGGGAGGGAAGGTAGCAATCATGCAGATGTTCGACGAGATGACCAACCTGGATCACGAACAATTGGTATTTTGTAATAATATCGATGCCGGCCTGAGATCAATCATTGCGATCCACAACACCACGCTGGGGCCGGCCCTCGGCGGTACACGCATGTGGCCCTTCGCCACCGAGGAAGAGGCGATAACGGATGTCCTGAGATTGTCGAGGGGCATGACTTACAAGGCAGCCGCTGCGGGCCTGAATTTGGGTGGGGGGAAGGCCGTTATTATCGGCGATCCCAAGACGGATAAGACCGAGGAACTTTTCAGGGCCTATGGCCGTTTTATCGAGGGACTCGGCGGTAGGTATATCACGGCCGAGGACGTCGGTACATCCGTTGAAGATATGGAATATGTCTTCATGGAAACGAAACACGTGACGGGAATCACAGCGGCGCTTGGCGGGAGCGGTGATCCATCTCCTGTGACTGCATTCGGGGTCTTCCAGGGGATCAAGGCGGCCGTGCAGGAGAGGATGGATCGAGATTCACTGGATGGCGTGAGGGTGGCTGTCCAGGGGCTCGGACACGTAGGCTATCACCTCGTTAAGAATCTTATTGAGGGGGGCGCCGAAGTCATCGTAACCGATATCGATCCCGAGAGATTAGATCGCGTCGTCAGTGAGTTCAGCGTAAAATCTGTCGGCCCCGATGAGATATATTCTCAGGATGTCGACATCTTCTCGCCATGTGCCCTGGGAGCGGTCCTCAACGACAATACGATACCGGAACTCAAGTGCCGGATCATTGCAGGTTCTGCCAACAATCAACTCGAATCAGAGCGTCATGGTATCGAGATCGAGAAGAGAGGAATCCTCTATGCACCTGACTATGTGATCAACGCCGGAGGCTTGATCAACGTCGCGGTGGAGTTGGAAGGTTATAATCGAGAAAGGGCCATGCGTCGGTCCAAACAAATCTATGACCGTCTGCTCGAGGTCTTCGCCATTGCCAAGGAGGAGAATATCCCGACCAGTGAATCAGCCGACCGGATGGCGGAGAAGCGGATACGCCGAATTGCCTCTTTGAAACGGAGTTATATCTCCTGAGGCGGCTTTCGCCCGCAGCGGATGGCCATTTTATCATCTCTTGTCTTGTAAGATTACCTGAGGGTAATTTCCCCAGACCCCTCTATTATTGGGAAGGCTGGCCATTATTTCTTTGATGGTCGATCGGGATCATCTACCCGGATCAAGCCATCCTGCGCGCAAACCGTGGGGGTTCAATATGAAAAGCGGGTTCCAAGTGACCCTTGCTTTTTTCCTTCTATTGTTGATTCCATGCCGAATCCTTTCAAAGGGCGTCTCTTTCGCCGATCGTGACTGCCTGAAGTGCCATGGCAGCGGCCTTGAACTGGGGTTCAAGGTTGTACCGCCGGTCGACGCAAAGGACATCCGGGAATCCGTTCATGCGGAGATGCGTTGCGTCGGCTGCCACACCGGCATCCAGGCGCTGCCTCACGAGGGAAAGATGGCGGCAGTTGATTGTCGGAGGTGCCATAAGGAGGAGTATAAAGAGTATACGGACAGTGTCCATGGCAGGGCTTATCTGGCAAAGGGTGAAACGGAGGCTCCTGCGTGTTATGACTGCCATGGAAAACACCGAATCCTCTCCCACCTGGATCCCGCCTCTACTGTTTATCGTTCGGAGATCCCCAAGACCTGCGCCAGATGCCATGAAAACATGGCGGTTGTGGAGAAGTATAACATCAAGGCCAAGAGTCCTTACACCGAATATTCCAGGAGCGTTCACGGAAGGGCGCTCATGAAAGACGGATTGATCCAGTTCGCGGCAGTCTGTACGGATTGCCACGGCATTCACGAGATCGAGGGGAAGGACCACCATGAGGTATCCGCTCACAGGCCGGAGACCTGCGGAAAGTGTCACACATCGATTTTCGAGGTCTATCGACAGAGTATCCACGGCGTGAAGTATGAGGAGGGCAATCGGGATGTCGCCGTTTGCGTGGATTGTCACGGGGAGCATTCCATCCTCTCACCTGAAAAGAAGGCCTCATCCGTATCCCCCGAAAATATCCCCAATACGTGCTCAAAGTGCCATGAATCCGAGAAGATGAAGAAGTACGATATCTCCTCGGATCACCTGAAGACCTACAACGAGAGTTATCACGGGGTTGCCCATGAACTGGGAAGCCTTCAAGTCGCCAACTGCTCGAGCTGTCACGGGTTTCACGATATTCGGCCTTCCAGTGATCCCAAGTCTTCGATCAATGTAAACAACCTGCAGAAGACTTGTGGAAAGTGTCATACGAAGACATCCGTCAATTTCACTCGCGGCAAGATCCACCTGAATATCGAGAGCAAGGGATCGGGGCTCTTCTATTATATCCGGCAGGCCTTTATCTGGGTCTTCGCAGTCCTGGTAGGGATATCGGTTATCTGGTTCGCAGCGGACGTCCGCAGGAGATTAAAGGAGAAGAGAAGACGGTGATGCCGGAAGGTAAGGGCATGCGACGAAGGACCTTCCTTGAGCACCTCATGAGGGGGGGAGTGGTCCTGGCCGGCCTTTCCGCCCTGGCCGCTGCGATCGCATATTTTCGATCGAGCAGTACAATGCGCAGGAGGTACGAGAGGCTAATCCGGATAGGCGATGCTGAGCATTTTCCTCCAGGCTACAGCCGACTTATACGCATCCAATCCGATACCATCCTGGTAGGGAAGGATATGAAGGGACGTTTTTTCGCCCTGTCGGCGATATGCACTCACAAGGGATGCCTGGTCGAGTGGAAAAAGGGGGAAGGCAGGCTCCTCTGTCCTTGCCACGCCGCGCTATTCGACTTGAAGGGAAACGTATTGAGCGGTCCGGCCCAGAGGAGCCTCCGATCTTATTCGGTAGACCTGATGGGTGATTCCATATACTTGAGGGTGTAATCTTACAGGGAGAGCGGCCCTTTGCTTGAAAGACTGAAACGGTGGTTCACCGAGCGGGGTATCGATCCAATCGATGTGGCCGGGATTCTTGCCTTTTCGGGATTGGTCTTCGGGCGACTTTATGCCTGGCTTGACCTTGAGTGGGAGGGCGACGGGGAAAAAGATGGATGGCGGAGTTGGATTTCGTTGACCGGCGGGCTCTTGTTTGCGGTCCTGGCTATTACGATAGTCTCCGGGTTGCTCCTCCTCTTCTATTACAATCCGACACCTGACAGCGCCCAGGCCAGCATCAGGTACTTGGAGAACGAGGTCATGTTCGGTCGCACGGTCAGGCAGGTCCACGCCTGGTCTGCGAGCATCTTCATATTTCTCATCTTCGTGCATCTCTTCAGGTGTTTTGTATGGCGGTCCTATGGAAGGCCGAAGGACCTCAACTGGATTGTTGGGGCGGTTCTCCTCTTCCTCAGTTTTTATTTCATTCTTACCGGCAGGCTACTGCCATGGGACCAGTATGCCTACTGGAAGACGGTCGCCAACATCGATGTCCTATGGAAGGTACCCCTGGTAGGAAGTTTCTTGGTCAAAGTCCTTTATGGGGGGGAGGACGTTACCTGGCTGACGCTCATCCGGTTCTACAGCGCACATATCCTTGTCCTGCCGTTGGTATCGGGCGGATTTCTCCTCCTCCACTTCGCCCTCTTGAAGAGGCATGGGACGTCATCATCTTCCGCCGAGGGGAGGGTGGATAATGAATAGCAGATGGGGAACCAGACGGCCGGGGTGTTTCTTTACGAAGAAGGTCCTGCGATTGGCGATAGCGACCTATCTGGCAGTCGGCGTCATCTTGACTCTCGCCCTCCTGAGACCATATCCCCTGATGGAGGAAGCCGATCCCTTCAGTCCCTTGGAACTCGATCCGGATTGGTATCTGGTAGGTGCGAAAAGGATACTGGATGGCCTGCCAGGTGTCCTGTCGACGCTGGTCCTGCTGGTCGTACCCCTCCTGTTCATATGCCTCCCCTGTATCGAGAGGAGAGGGGGGGCACTCTCAAGGTTGTCCACTACATGGCGGTTGATCGTTGCCGTTGCTCTTACGCTTGGTTTCATCCTTCTGACGTGGGGGTAAGGATGCTGGATGGTTGGAAATCCCGGGTTGCAGTTTCAGCATTGGCCCTCTCGGCCCTGATTGTGAGGGTGATACCCCTCTCTGCCACGCCTACTGACTCTCAACCTCCCTTTAATGAAGAGACGTATTCCTGTATCCTGTGCCATTCGAAGGTCAACTCACAGTATGCGGGCGATATCCATTCCAGGAGAGGAATAACCTGCATCGATTGTCACGGCGGGGATCCTAATGCGTTCGACGTGAAAGGAGCGAAGGCCCGATCCAGTAACTACCGGGGGAAGATATCAAAGGTGGATGGGGTTCGCCTGTGCGCATCATGCCATTCCAGCGAAGAGAAGATGAGGCAATTCGGCCTGAGCACGGATCAATACAGCCAGTACCTTACGAGCAGGCACGGAAAGATGCTCTTCGAGGAAGGGAACACGGACGTCGCCTCTTGCGTGGATTGCCATGGAGTCCATGACATTCTCCCCGCCTCCGATCCGTCCAGCAAGGTCTTCAGAAAGAACCTCCCGTACACCTGCGGTAAGTGCCACGCGGATCGAGATTACATGGCCCCCTATGATATTCCTACTGATCAACTCGACGATTTCCTCGAGTCTGTTCACGGCATCGAGTTGATCGAAAACAACAACCGGGCGGTGCCGGAGTGTGCCCGATGCCATGGAGTCCACGGCGCACGTGCGCCCGGGGTCGGGGAGGTGTACAATGTATGCGGCCAGTGTCATCCATTCATTCAGGAGCAGTTCATGAAGAGCCCCCACTTCAAGGCGGAAGAGGAGGGACTGATAAAAGGCTGTGTCGCCTGTCACGGTAATCACAAGATACTCGAGGCGGATTCAAGCCTTTTTCTCAAGACGTGCGGCAAGTGTCACGATCCGGGGACCGAGCCATACAGGGTTGCCACTGAAATGAAGGATCTCATAGATGGGGCATTGAAGAGATACGGGGAGGGAGAAGATGAGGTGAGGCGAGCCAGGCTGGAAGGGGTAAGGGTCGAAGATAATGAGATGAGGATGGAGGAAGCCCATACCCTGCTGATCAATCTCATGACCTCGCAGCACACGGTTGATCTGTCGACGGTGCAGAGTGGCGCGGCCAAGGCGACTTCCATTATAAACAACGTGATTACTACCCTGGAGCACGACCTTGTCTCCATCCGCGTTTACAAGTTGGCCCTTGTCCCTGTCTGGCTCTTTATCGGGGGGATGATAGCGCTGTTTACAATAGAACTCAAGAGGAAGCGGTCAGCCGACGGGCGAGACGGGGTGGATCCAGATAGAGGAACTGGAGCATAGAGCCGGACGGATTCATGGGCCGAAAACTGCTGAAAGTCTCTTTTTTTGTCGTCGTTGGACTCATCGTTCTCTTCGTGGTATTTATCGAGTACAGCACAAGTCCGCAGTTCTGCAACTCGTGCCATATCATGGAGCCATACTATAATGCCTGGAAGACCTCCACTCACAATTTCGTTCCGTGCGTCGATTGTCATTATACCCCCGGGCTGCAATCCCAGGCCAGGAGCAAGTTTGAGGCATTGAACCAGGTAGTAAGTTATATCACCCGCACCTATGGGAGCAAGCCGAGGGCGGAGATCAGCGATTGGAGTTGTCTGAGGACTGAGTGCCACAGCCAGCGACTGTTGCAGGGAAAGGTCGACTTTAAGGGGATTAACTTCGATCATCGGCCTCATCTCATGGAGGTCAGGCGGGGGCTGAAACTCCGGTGCACGAGTTGCCACTCCCAGATCGTGCAGGGGACACACATGACCGTTACGACCAGCACGTGTTTTCTGTGCCACTTCAAGGGAGTGAAGATCGGGGAGGGCACCTCCAAGTGCACCTCTTGCCATCCTCCTCCCGAGGCGACGGTCGAGTTTGAAGGCGTCTCCTTCAACCACAAGGAGATAGTAGAACGGGGGATTCGTTGCAGCCAGTGCCATGTCCAGGTGATCCAGGGAGATGGCAATGTGCCGCGGGAGAGGTGCCTGATCTGCCATGGAGAACCCCAGAAGATAGAAAAGTATGATCAAGTACAGTTGATCCACTCGAAGCACGTATCAGAGCATAAGATCGATTGCGAGGAATGTCACAACGCGATCCAGCACGGGCTTGTGAAGATGGTCTCCTCGCTAGAGGTGGAGTGTATATCCTGCCATCCCGACCATCACTCGGAGGTCAAGGAATTGTACATGGGGATTGGCGGTAAGGGTCTTCCCGCCAATCCGAGCAGCATGTTCATGACCCGGGTCGGTTGCAAGGGGTGTCATCTCGTCCACAAGAAGGTGAGTGGTATCGGGGATGTCAAGGAGGCCAATGAGTCCGCCTGTATTCATTGCCATGGGACAAGATTTCACGGTATGCTGGACAACTGGAAAAAGGAGATAGAAGACGGGGTGCGATCGTTGAGCGCTTCTCTCGAGAAGGCGGAAGGGATCGTTTCGGGAGAGAACGGGGCGCGCGGGTACAAGGATGCGATGGGATCGCTGGAGGTGGCCCGTCACAACCTGAATGTCGTAAGGCAGGGTGGTGGTGTCCACAACGTCGGGTACTCGATCGACTTGTTGAGGACCGTCTACGAATCGATCCGGCAGGCGGTCTCGAACGTTGGAAGTTCATATCGACCAGCGCAGCCGGCCCTGATCCTGGCAACCAATGTAAAGAAGCAGGGCTGCGCCACGTGCCATGTGGGTATCGGACCCAGGAAACTCAGGGTATTCGGCAGGGATTTCACACACGGACCCCATCTCAAAGCGGGCCTGGACTGTATTGGGTGCCACGAAAAGCCAGAGGGGTTCACTGGAGAGCCCCACGGAGACATCAAGATTTCGGCGGATGATTGCGATGCGTGTCACCACTCGGGCGAGTCGTTTCAATGCAAGGGGTGTCACGCCGATTTTCTGAATAGCGAGATACGGTTCAAGGGAGAGACATTCCTTCATGAGGCCCACCTCCAGGGCACAAGCCTTCGATGCCTCGACTGTCACCGCGGCACAAAGGGCGGTAAGGTCTCCGTTAAGGCCGACTTGGATTGCTACGGTTGTCATCATCGAGAGAGCGAGTTGCCTTGTGAGTCGTGTCATCGGGTCCAGGCCGCGTTTTTCAACGGCCGCGGCGTTGAGGGAGTGTCGACGGATCCCAATCCGATGAAGGACATGGTGGGGTGCGCTAATTGTCATCAGGGGATCGAAGGGGGGAATTCCGTGGAACAAGTCCGCGGGGTTTGCGATGACTGCCATGAGGAGGGAGGGTATGCTGAGTTGGTAAACGAATGGCAGGAGTCGACAAAGGAAGCAATGGATGATGTAACGGGGGACTTGAGGGATGCGAAGGAGCGCCTGTCTGAGAGCGGGAAGATCTCGAGTATCAACCGCGCGGTGCTTGAATCGGCGGAGGCGAAGGTCTCATTCGTGGAGCAGGATGGATCGGGGGGTGTTCACAATCCAGCCTTGGCGGAGGAATTGATCGATGCCGGAGAAAGGGAACTCGAGGAAATACTCCAGCCCGCGCCTGGTGAGTAATGCAATCTCCCTTGTAGAAGATTATTTCGGCACGGCGGTACAGCCGTCGTAGGTGAGGAGTGCAATTCCATGGTATCTAGTGTCCTGTCCCGGAAGTATCTTGTCCCTTAGCGTGGGTGGCGCCGATGGGGGCCCCCCACCGCGCACAGCAATAGCGAGCACGGTGGGGGTGTTCGGTGACAGGACCCGCGCAGTTCATAGCAGAACATCTGTAAATTAATTTCGGGACACCACATTGGAAAGGAGGTGATTTCAGGATAAGAAATAGAATCAAAATCGTTGCCCTGATTTCCGTGAATATTTTAAGGCTTCTTGGACTGGAGGTTGAATGCAATGAGGTCTATTTACAAGACGTCTGCGTTTCTGATATGTGCGCTGAGCCTGTTGGCCGTATCGCTGGTTGCTCAGGGGAGCGGGACGAGTGACCAGGCGATGTTTGTTGGCGTAAAAAGGTGCAAGATGTGCCACATGAGCAAGTCGAAGGGGAACCAGTACGGCGTCTGGAAGGCGTCGAAGCATGCGGATGCCTATCAGGCACTGGGTACGGACAAGGCGAAGGAGTTGGCGGCAAAGGCGGGTGTCAAGGGCAATCCGCAGGAGAGCGACAAGTGCCTGAAGTGCCATGTGACGGCCTTCGGGGTCGATGCCGCACTCCTGGGGAAGACATTTGTAAGAGAAGGAGGAGTGCAGTGCGAGGCGTGCCACGGTCCCGGGAGCAAGTACATCAAGATGAATGTCATGAAAGACCACAGCCTCGCGCTTCAGAACGGTCTCGTGGTCCCGGACGAGAAGACCTGTAAAAGGTGTCACAACGAAGAGAGCCCCACTTTCAAGGGCTTCGACTTCAAGGAGTATTTCAGCAAGATAGATCATGCTGTCCCGAAGGCTGGGAGTTGATTGCCGGGCACGTTCACTATGAATGAGGCGGGGATTCCCATTGGCGGAGAAATCGGGCCTCGATGCCTGAGGTCCTCCTCCTCCCGGGGATCCCACGCCTTATTCGAGGGAACAGCCGACGATGTCCGGTTATGGCCGGGGTTTATGTGCGCGAAGGCATTGGGTGAGAAGGTGAAAAAGAGAGAACGACAGGGATCTTTCGCCGGCAGAGGCATACTATTCGGTGCCCTGTTTGGCTTGGCAGCGGCCCTTGTCACGGCAGTTTCCATTCTTCAGGCCCAATCGGAGGAGAACGCGGTCTGCCTGGAATGCCACGGAGATATTGAGTCCTGGGACGAGGCAAGCAGGGCCATGTATGTTGACAAGGACAGGTTCGGGTTGTCGGTTCATGGGCAGGCGGGATTGACCTGTACCGCGTGTCACGAAGACCTTGATGGTGTGGAGGATTTCCCGCATTCTACGGACCTTGCGGCCGTCGATTGTTCAGGGTGTCACGATGAGGAGGGGGTGGCCTTCGAGGAAAGTATCCACAGGAAGCCGGGGAATGAAGGCAATCCGTCCCTGAGGTGCAGGGATTGTCACGGTGACCACTACATCCTTCCCGTCAGTGATCCAAACTCGATGGTCTATCGCGCCAATCTTCCCCTGACGTGTTCAAGGTGTCATTCCACCGAGCCGATCGATGCAAAGAAGGCAATGCAATTTCCGGGAGGTGCGGTAAAGTCGTACCTTAAGAGTGTGCACGGGAAGGCGCTTGTGGAGCAGGGGCTTATTGTCTCCGCAGTCTGTGTGGATTGTCACGGATCACATGATATCCAGTTGACTTCCTCACCGCGGTCGCCAATCAGCAAAGAGAACGTACCGAGGACATGCGGAAAGTGCCACGCAGGAATCCTGGTGGCGTACTCCGGGAGTATTCACGGAGTGGCCTTGATGCAGGGAAATCCTGATGTGCCGGTATGCACGGATTGTCACGGCGAACACATCATCCTACCACCCGACGTCAAGGCCTCCCCCGTGTACCCTACTAATATCCCGGTCACATGTTCGAAGTGCCATGATAACAAGAAATTGGACGCCCGTTATGGGCTCCCTGTGAACAGGTACAAGACATACATGAGTAGTTATCACGGCATCGCCTCGCGTCTCGGAGACGTCACAGTGGCCAATTGTGCCAGTTGTCACGGTGTCCACGACATCAAGCCTTCCAGTGATCCGACTTCATCGATCAACCCAAGGAATCTCACAAAGACTTGCGGGAAGTGTCACCCGGGTTCCAGCAAGCAGTTTGTTTCACATAAGATTCATGTGGAGAAAGTCGAGCAGGAGAGCCTGGGCGCCTCCCTGGCAAAGAAGTTCTATTCCATATTTATCCCCTCACTGGTCGGTTTTTTCGTTATCTTTATCGGAGTTGAGTTGTATGGTTCCATAAGGAGAAAAAGAGGAGAGGACAGCTCGTGAAGGGGACCTATCTGAGGCTGACACTCGCCCAGCGTATTCAACACGTACTGCTCTTTATCAGTTTCTTCATCCTGATGATTACCGGCTTACCCCTCTTCTTCCCGGAAAACCCGTTGGTGAGGAGGATCTTCTTCTTTTCTACGAGTTTCCAGGTCCGTGGAATAATCCACCGCTTCGGGGCGGTCCTCCTGATATGCCTCTGCATCTTTCACGTTGGATACTGTCTGTTTACGAAACGCGGCCACGAAGACCTCGGCGAGATGTTGCTGAGGAAGAAGGACTTGAAGGATGTAGTCGACCTGTTCCTGTATAATCTTGGCCTCAGGGACAAACGGCCGCGCTATGGAAAGTTCAACTTCAAGGAGAAGTTCGAATATTGGGCCGTAGTATGGGGCTCGGCCGTCATGATCGTCACAGGGCTGATGCAGTGGTACGCCGAGGCGGCCATGGTTGTTTTCCCGAAGTGGGTCCTCGATGTTGCCCGGATCATCCACAGTTACGAGGCCATTCTTGCCTTTCTCGCCATTGTAATATGGCATTTTTACAACGTCCATTTGAATCCAAGTGTCTTTCCCATGAGCAGGGTGTGGATCACTGGTCGTATCTCGCTGGACGAATTGAAGGAAAATCACCCGCTGGAGTATGAGAGGCTCGTGGCAAGCGGCGAATTAGCAGCGGAGGAACCCGGGGTCGATGAGACGGTAGAGAAGGAGGAGAAGGCAGCCTCGGTACCCTGATGGTCAGGACCGGCAATGTCGAAAGGAAACGGGGTGATCAAAGGGATAAGGGATACGTTGAGGGGGCTTTTTACCTCCCTGAGGGCCAAGGTCATATTCACCGTAATAGTGGTACTGTTCGTGATGACCGGCCTTTCCGGTTACGTCTGGTTCTATTACTGGCGCGAGCAACTGATCGAGTTGACCGAGAACCAGATTTCACTCCTGTTCCAGTCGGTGGAATTGAGCATCGATATGGCCATGAAGGAGGGGAAACAGAGCGAGATCCAGGACATCCTCAAGAGGATCGCCCTGAGGGACGAGATATTGAACCTGAGGATATACAATACCGAGGGAGTCATCATGCGTTCCTCCAACGAAGAGGAGGAAGGGACACATCCCACCGATATTGGGAAACACGAGGCGATCAACCTCGGCAGTCTCAGGCTCACCTCGTTGCGGGCAGGCAATGGAGGGAACCTGAGGTTGATGTACCCCATCAAGAAGAGAGAAGTCTGCGTTACATGCCACCAGACGGACAAGGATTATATAGGTGTCCTGGAGATGGATATCTCGCTCCAGGATGTCAGGGATATCATCAGCCACAACCGTGACCGGATGGTCTTTTTCACGATAATAACCGCGCTCATGCTCTCGTTGACTGTGGCCTACCTCTTTGAAAGGGAAGTACATACACCCATTTCATCCATCGTAGAGACGATGAACGAGGTCGAGGCGGGGAACCTGTCTGCAAGGATAAGGCTTGAGAACAGGGATGAATTGGGGCTGATCGCCCATAGCCTCAACTCGATGGTCGGTAAACTGGAGAACGCGATAGGTGAGATCAAGCGTTACCACGAGCAGGAACTCAAGAAGAGCAAGCGCCTTGCCGCCATTGGAGAACTGGCCGCGAGCATTTCGCATGAGATAAGAAACCCCCTCGCCGGGATCAAGGGCGCTATACAGGTGATACTGAAGGATGAGAATATCAGCCAAAGGCACGTCGAGGTCCTGACGGAGGTCCTAACTCAAGTCGACCGGTTGAACGGCACCGTATCGGACCTGCTGACTTTCAGCCGTCCCCTCGTGCCGGTGATATCTTATTCGGAGATTGTACCGGTTATTGATCGGACCCTCGACCCTTTGAAATTGAAGCCCCACCTCGGTGATGTCGAGATTGTGAAGGATTATGACAAGGCCGGGATCGTTCAGATGGATCCAAACCTGATGGAGCAAGCCTTCTTCAACATAGTAATCAATTCCTTGCAGGCTATGGGTGGCAGGGGAAGGCTCGAGGTTTCAGTAAGAGAGGATGATGACGCGACATTGATCTGTTTTGAAGACAACGGAGCCGGCATAGCCCCTGAAAACCTGGAAAAGATATTCAGGCCTTTTTTCACCACCAAACATCGGGGGACTGGCCTCGGCCTTTCGATCTCCAGGAATATCGTCGAGGCGCACGGAGGCACCATCAGGGTGGACAGCGAGCCAGGGCGTGGTACTAAGTTTGTCATTAGACTCCCGAAAGTGCGGCACGAAGATGTTTGATACCCCGGAAAATTCCACATGTTACGGGGAAAATTCCCTGATTTACTCATTCTAAATAATAGTTTCAGGTCATGGCCTGAGACCGGGCATGAGATGGACTTCTGTGGTACATAAGGAGTTATGGATGCAGCATAATATCGGTGTGGCGTTTTGACGGGACGGATGGCATGGACTTTGCGCCTGACCATATTGAGTTGGCAAAACGAAAAACCGAATCTGGGATCGTGGTGCATGAGAGGTGGGCTTGACGACCTGCAGAAAGCGAATTTTAATTGTTGACGACGAGAATCTAATCCGCTGGTCATTATGTATGACGCTTCAAGGAGAAGACTTCGAGGTCCATCTGGCCGAGAGTGCCGAGGAGGCCATGGAACTTACCAAGGAGATTGACTTCGATCTGATCATCACCGATTACCGGCTTGAGAATATCGATGGATTGAGGTTCGCGGAGAGAGTCAAGACCTTGTCGCCGGACACCAAGATCTTCATTCTGACCGCTTATGGCACGAAAGATCTAAGATTAAAGGCAAAAGAAGTCGGTGTTGAGGCCTTTATCGACAAGCCATTCGACATGTCCTTACTTACCAAGGTAGTAAAGAAACACCTCTGTGCCCCCGGTCGCGGGGATTCCGTTTACTCCTGACAACCCTCTCTGGTGAATTGACAATTTTCTGAATTTGTGGTAAAATAGTGCATAGTGTCACCCAAATCACTGAAAGGTGGGTGCAATTCATGCACTTATGCAAGTTACACCATGTAGAGGTCGCGTGTCTGATAGTGGCACAGGTGTGCCTCTCAAACTCGCCTCTCTTGGGGGAGAATCCATATCAACCCTTCTGGCCCGCCAGGCTTCAGGTAGAGGTGGGAACAAGTCCCAAGCCGGTTGTTATCAATGACTTCAACGAGGACGGCAGTCCGGATATCGCGGTAGGGAACCGAAACAGCGACGACATCTACATATTGTTGCAGGACAGTTCGCTCGTCTTCCGCGTCGACGGGGTCTACCCCACGGGTGACCGCCCGGAATTCATGGCAGACGGTGACTTCAATGAAGACGGCCACGTTGACCTCGTGACGGCGAATAAGTTCAGCGACGACCTCGTCCTTCACATGGGTGACGGTACGGGGGCGTTTATGAACGGGGGGAGCCTCCCGGTAGGAGACGGGCCATATTCGGTTGCCGTCGGCGACTTCGACCAGGACGGGCACCAGGACCTCGTCTCGGCCAACCGGTTCAGTGGGAATGTAAGCATACTTCTTGGAGATGGGACCGGGAACTTCGCCGTTTCCGGGACCCGGCCAGTGGGGGCCGCCCCCAGGTGGGTGGCTATTGGTGACTTCAATGAGGATGGTGACCAGGACCTCGTGGTGACCAACTTTGATTCCAATGATATCTCTCTGTTGTTTGGTGGTCCCGGGGCAGGATTTGGTGGAGGTTATACACTTGGCGTGGGGGTTCACCCCTATGCGGTGGCAGTTGGGGACATCAACGATGACGCCCACCAGGACCTTGTGGTGGCCAATCCTTACAGTGATAACCTGACCATATACATGGGGGATGGTACCGGCATCTTCAGCGGACCTGATTTTTACCCGGCCGGGGATGGACCTTACGTGGCGGTGATTGGAGACTTCAATGAAGACGGCAAGATGGATATTGCAACGGTCAACCATTGGAGCAACGACATCGGTATACTTTACGGGCATGGCTCGGGCTCGTTCGATGCCCCGGTTTTTCATGATGCCGGGAACGGCCCCTATTCCCTCGTAACGGGGGACATAAATCGCGACGGCCACGCCGACTTTGCTTTTGGAGATGTCAGTACCAATGTAATCGGGATACTGACCGGCCGGGGAGGCGGCAATTTCCTCGAGCCTGAGATCGGTAGCGGGATCAAGCGTCCTTTCCAGGTTATACCTTTGTATTGGGATAGCGACGAACACCAGGACCTTGCAGTATTGAGCTTCGCTCTGAACTCGGTTGTCATATTGCAAGGGGACGGAACGGCGTCGTTCGGGGGTTCTTCTACCTATCCGGTTGGGGCCGGGCCTGTCAGGGCCGCCCCTGGAGACTTCAACGGGGACGGCCGCCAGGACCTTGCAGTCGCGTGCCAGAACAGTAATGAGGTGGTTATATTATTATCGGACGGCGTGGGCGGGTTGCTGGACTCGGTCCGGGTGGGCATAAACGATGTTCCCTCTGCCATCGGTACCGGTGATTTTAATGCCGACGGGTTCGAAGACTTCCTCGTTACCCGATTTACGGAAGGTGACTTGATATTATTCTCCGGCGATAGCCTGGGGGGGTTCACGCCTTCGGACACCGTACCGGTGGGCAGGACTCCCACTTCCATTTTCATTTCCGATTTCGATCACGACAGCCTCTCCGATTTTGCCGTCACAAGCAGGCTTGACAGCAGTCTCAGCGTCTTCAACGGTATTGGAGACGGTTCGTTTCTTCTAATTGACGATTACCCGCTGAACTTCCCGCCCGATGAAGTAAGCGGCGGCGACCTCGACGGCGATGGATTCGTGGATCTGGGTGTAGTCGGGCAACAGGGGAATACCTTGGTAACGTTCATGAACAACGGGATCGATTTCTCCGCGGGCGAAACCGATACAGTCGATGGCAATCCCGGCTCCTTGGTGTTCGGAGACTTCGACGGGGACAGCCTCACTGATATCGCGGTAACAACCGGAGCCAACTATGGTATCACCGTCTTCAGGGGGGACGGTGTGGGTGGCCTCGGCCGTTACATGATGTATGGGACGGGTGAGGGGCCGCGTTCAATAGCCTCGGGAGACTTTGACGAAGATGGCCGTCGTGACCTGGTGGTTGCGGATATCACCGAGAATGGACTGACTCTGCTCATGGATAACTTCCACGATGTTGCGGTCGAGGTCTCCAGCGGGGTCGATACCGTGGCGAGGG
This sequence comes from uncultured Gemmatimonadota bacterium, assembly GCA_964573995.1. Classification (GTDB taxonomy): domain Bacteria; phylum Gemmatimonadota; class CAZMKB01; order CAZMKB01; family CAZNLH01; genus CAZNLH01. Next base: position 23,340 of record CAZNLH010000020.1, on the reverse strand, counting down.
GAGATTCGCTGTCGTTCGATGTCTTGTTGACGAGCGAGGTTGATACAACCACCACGGTTGTGTGGGGCCTGTGGGCGAAATACCCGGGCCTTTATGAAAATGCCATCTATGGCCCTGAGACCATAACGCTCAGCGGCTTCGAGGTCCTGAACGAGGTGATCCCGTTTATGGTCCCTTCAAAGGCTCCGATAGGCGATTATATCGTGACTTCCAGGGTTGTCTCGGAAGGAAGGAACCTCATTGATAGCGACTCGATCCCGATTGGTGTGACTCCCCCCCCGGCTGGTAGGCCTGCAAGGTAGCAACTACGCAGGACGTTGCACTGTAATCCGCTTTGAGGTGCCTGGCCATATCCAGTGATACCGCTTGAAGGCGCTTCGAGATAAAGGCGCCTATCCCTTGACATATACCCCGTACTTTATTAGTGTATGGAATTAATTTTATTGACGCCGGAGGAAATTGCTTGACCTGGCTGCCGGAAGGATATTGTGGAAATTGAAGACGAGATCTATCAGGGCATCGGAAATTCATAGGGATTGGTACGTTATCGATGCGGACGGGAAGATTCTCGGACGACTGGCATCGGAGGTAGCAAAGATCCTGCGGGGAAAGAACAAGCCGGAATATACTCCACACCTCGATGTGGGAGATCATGTCGTTGTCGTCAATGCGGAGAAGGTGGTGCTCTCGGGCAAGAAACAGGAATCAAAGACCTATTTCTATCATTCAGGGTTCCCCGGTGGTGGGAAGACCGTAAAGTTCCTTGACCTGAAGGCCAAGAATCCGGTAAAGATCATTGAACTGGCGGTGAAGGGGATGCTGCCGGGGAATCGTCTCGGCCGGGCGATGATGAGGAAATTAAAAGTATACTCCGGGCCGGATCACCCGCACACAGCTCAGAGACCTTTGGAATTAAAGTGATGATAGAAGAAGCGTGTTGCAATTTACAAGAGGAGGTACACTCTTGATCAATCAGTGGGTTCACGGGGTAGGATCGAGGAAGACGGCCGTTGCGAGGGTGTATATGAAGCCTGGAAAGGGACAGTGGGTGGTCAACGGCAGGGATATTCGAGACTATTTTCCCAGAGAAGGGCTGGTTACGGCCTGTGAAGAGGCCTTGCGGTTGACGGGAAACGAGCACAGGTACGATCTCAAGGTGAACGTAAGGGGGGGCGGTACCTCGGGACAGGCGGGAGCAATCCGTTTGGCCCTGGCGAGGATTCTTGTCAAGATGAATCCCGAACTAAGAGAGAACTTGCGTAAATCAGGGCTCTTGACCCGAGACCCCAGGATGGTCGAACGGAAGAAATACGGGCAGCCGAAGGCACGCAAGAGGTTTCAGTTTTCGAAGCGTTAACCTTTTTGGGGAGGAAATGGGCGTTACCACGTTGAAAGAGATGCTCGAGGCCGGGGTACACTTTGGGCACCAGAAGCGAAGATGGAACCCCAAGATGAAGAAGTTCATCTTTGCGGAGAAAAAGGGTATTTACATTATCGATCTGCAGAAGACTCTGCAGCAGTTGGAAGCCGCCTACGAGAGGATATCGTCCATTGTAGCGAAGGGCGGGATCGTTCTCTTCGTCGGTACGAAGAAACAGATCAAGGACATCGTGCGCGAAGAGGCGGAGCGGTGTGGGATGTTCTATGTGACCAACCGGTGGCTCGGTGGGATGCTGACCAACTTTCAGACGATCAAGAAAAACATAAAACGCCTGAATGACTTCGAAGCGATGAAGAGTGAGGGGACCTTGGATCGATTCACGAAGAAAGAAGCGCTGATGCTCGAGCGGGAGATGGAGAAGTTGGAGAGCGTCATCGGTGGAATCAAGGAGATGAAACAACTCCCGGATATCATCTTTGTGGTCGATGCAAAGAAGGAGAAGATTGCCGTCAACGAGGCAAGCAAACTCAATATTCCCATAGTAGCGATCGTTGACACAAATACGGATCCCGATCCCATATCGATACCTATTGCAGGCAATGACGATGCCATAAGGTCGGTCGGCCTGATTACCCGGGTCATAGCCGATGCCGTTCTCGAGGGAAATTCCCTGGACAATAGAGAGAAGGCGGAGACGGATGAGCCTCAAGACAAGCCCCAGGGCGATGAGGCGGAGCCTATCGTGGACCACGACGTGGCCGTTGAGGCGGATGATGTATGATTACGGTGTTTCAAGTTAGCGGAGCGGGAAATGTCGATTGAGGCGTCACTCGTAAAAGAGTTGAGAGAAAAGACGGGGGCCGGGATGATGGACTGTAAGCGGGCCCTTGAAGAGGCTGGCGGTGATATCGAAGAGGCCCAGAAGATCCTTCGCAAGAAGGGCATAACAAAGGTGGAAAAACGGGCCCACCGGGAGACCAAGGAGGGGCTGGTGGATGCTTACATCCATCCCGGGGGCAAGATCGGGGTCATGATAGAGGTAAATTGCGAGACGGATTTCGTGGCCAAGACAGATGAATTCAAGAGGCTGACGAGGGACCTTGCGATGCAGGTCGCTGCGACTGATCCGCTCTCCGTAAGCAGCGAGGACCTCGATCCCTCGGTAATAGAGAGAGAGACGGAGATCTACAAGGTACAGGCAAGAGAGACGGGCAAGCCAGAGCATATCATCGATAAGATCATAAAGGGTCGTCTCCAGAAGTTCTACCAGGAGTTTTGCCTTCTCGACCAGGCATTCATAAAGGACTCAGACAAGAGCGTCCGAAACCTCGTTACCGAGGTGGCCAGCAAGGTGGGGGAAAACATCGTCATTCGAAGGTTCGTCCGTTATCAATTGGGAGGCTGAGGCCTTAATGGAGGGTTTCAAGTACAACCGGATAATCCTCAAACTAAGCGGTGAGAGCCTGAGCGGGGATAAAGATTTCGGGCTTGAACTCTCTTCACTTCATCCACTCGCCGAGGAGATGAAGGAAGTACTCGAACTCGGCATACAAATGGGTGTTGTCGTCGGTGGTGGAAATATCATTCGGGGGACAACTGCCGGGGAACAGGGGATCGAAAGGGTCTCCGCCGACTACATGGGGATGCTCGCCACTATTATCAACGCGCTGGCACTCCAGAATTTCCTCGAGCAAAATGGAATCAATACACGGGTCCTGACGGCCATCCGCGTGGAAGAACTTGCGGAGCCGTATATCAGGAGACGCGCGCTGCGCCACCTCGAGAAGAGAAGGCTCGTGATATTTGCGGGAGGGACGGGGAACCCTTACTTCTCCACCGACACCGCTGCGGTCCTCCGTGCGATTGAAATGGAAGCGGATATTATCCTCAAGGGCACCAACGTGGACGGCGTCTATTCCGCGGATCCCAATCGGGATCCAAGCGCCGAATTTATCCCTGAGATCAATTACATAAATGTCCTGAAGCGCGAGTTGAAGATAATGGATTCTTCGGCTATTTCTCTCTGTATGGACAATCACCTGCCTATAGTCGTGTTCAACATAAGCAAGGTAGGCTCCCTCCGCGGGATATTGAGGGGCGAACGAGTAGGCACCCTTGTCCGGGAGTAAAGGATGAGAGACGAAGCCCTTGCAGAGGCCGAGAAGAGGATGGAGAGAGTGGTGGAGGGGGTCGAAAGGGAGTTTTCCACCTTACGCACCGGTAAGGCGTCCATCACGCTACTTGATATGATAAGGATAGACGCCTATGGATCCAGGATGCCCATCAATCAACTGGCGAGCGTCAGCGCACCCGAGCCGCGACTCCTTGTGATCCAACCGTGGGATAAGAGCATGATTTCAAACATTGAAAAGGGAATCATGGCGTCCGATCTGGGCCTGACTCCTTCCAACGATGGAAATGTCATAAGGATTCCAATACCAAAGCTTACGGAAGAGCGGAGGAAGGTGCTCGTCAAGCACGTCCACAAACTGGCCGAGGCTGCGCGCGTATCAGTCAGGCAGATAAGGCGTGACGTCAATTCGAGCCTCAAAGATCGGGAGAAGCGAGGGGAATTGTCGGAAGATATCACCCGTAAGATGCTCGAAGAGGTCCAGGAGTTGACCAATAATTATATCAAGGAGATCGATGGGAGGTTGCAGGGTAAGGAGGAGGAAATTCTGGAAGTCTGATATCCGCTTCTCCGTACACCACCGCTCATGCCATTCTTTCTCTACCCACCTATCTTCCATAAGCAATGAAACGGCACAGAGGACTGTAAACCCTCCGCTTGTCAATTAAAGGGGGATATTGTAGATTTTCATTGATGCCCCATCCGGATGGGAAAGAGGTGTATCATGGATATTGCCGAACCGTCGATATCGCACGACCAGAGAAGAGATTAGGGGCTGAAACGGCTGGAGACAGGTAGTGACCGGTCAGCGTGACAATACATTGACAAAAGGTGAGATTCCGGTCCATGTAGCCATCATAATGGATGGTAATGGAAGGTGGGCGAAACGAAAAGGGAAGCCACGCATCTTCGGACACCGTGCGGGGATGGAGTCAGTCCGCAATGTCGTAAAGGCGGCCGGTGAACTGGGTATCAAGATCCTGACCTTGTATGCCTTTTCCATGGAGAACTGGAGCCGCCCTCGTTCCGAGGTGCTTGCCCTGATGTCTCTTCTTCGCCGATATACCAGGACTGAGAAGGAAGAATTGAAGAAGAAGGGGATTAAGGTCCAGGCGATCGGCAGGACCGCTGAACTCTATCCCGGGGCCAGGGAGGCACTTGAAGAGATAATCAGATACACGGCATCCGGCCGAAAGATGACCCTGAATCTTGCCATAAGTTACAGTGGAAGAGTCGAAATCATCGACGCCGTAAAAGAGATCATCCGGGACACGGAGAAGGGCATAATACGGGTAGATGATATCGATGAGAAGAGATTCTCGGAATACCTGTACACCAGGAATCTCCCAGATCCCGATCTCCTGATTCGAACAAGCGGCGAGATGAGGATCAGTAATTTTCTACTGTACCAGATGGCCTATACGGAGATATACGTAACCGACGTGCTGTGGCCCGATTTTCGAAAGGAAGACTTGTACCGTGCCATCAGCGCCTACCAGGGTAGAGAAAGACGTTTCGGGCGGGTAACCGGCAAGTAATCTCGGTACTCTTCTCCTCACCCCGGTTGGATATAGCAGGGGAACGATTATTGGCAGCGGAAAATGGGAAGGGGAAATTCGGGAAGAACCTCCTGTGGCGGGTTATTATGGCCGTTGTCTTCGTCCCCATTTTCTTGTGGATATCGTGGCTGGGGGGCGTCCTTTTTTTTCTCTATGTTGAAGCACTGATCCTCCTGGGAATGGTAGAATACAATGCCATGCTAAGGGCTGGAGGGCATCAGGTCAAGGGGATCACCGGAATCCTGGCGTCATTGGCGTGCGGAACACTGTTTTTTTTATATCCGTACCAGGGCGCGGGTATCACGATGGTATTCGTCTTCTCACTGCTCGTTTTTCTCCTCCTGCAATCGCTTCTTGCACCGCCCGGGGCCTTGTCGTTAGAGGGGATAGGCCTCACGATCTTTGGTGTTATCTATGTCGGATTTTTTTTCTCCCACCAGATTCTCCTCAGAGAGGGGATGTCGCACCATTGTGGGAGCAATAAGGCTGGCTGGTACTATCTCCTGTTTCCTTACCTGATAGTCTGGGTATCCGACACCTCTGCGTATTTCACAGGAAAATTCTTTGGAAGACATAAGCTGGCACCCCTGATAAGCCCGGGAAAGTCGGTCGAGGGGGCGATCGGAGGACTCCTCTTTTCGGTGACCGCAGCGCTTGTTTATTCTTCGGCCGTGCCGGGGTATCTAACGTCTCGTGATGCCTTGATTCTTGGCCTGATAGTTGCTATTGTCTGTCAGGCGGGCGATATGTTCGAGTCCCTGCTGAAGAGGGCTGCGGGTGTAAAAGACTCCTCCTCTCTTATCCCTGGACATGGGGGGATCCTTGACAGGTACGATGGAATACTTGTCTCAGTCCCTATATCATACTATTACTTTATCTGGATATCTCCACTGTTGTGCAAATAAATCGCGGAGGGCGAACGAGAGGTGGTTCCCAAAGGGGTTGCGGTGCTTGGATCGACCGGTTCGGTCGGTCGCAGGGCACTCGAGGTCATTGCTGAATTAGGTGATCGTTTTGAGGTTGTGGGGCTTACCGCAAACCGAAACGTCGATTGCCTGCTGGAACAGTGCGGAGCGTTCCACCCGTTGGCTGTCGCTGTGGGTGAAAAGGAAGGTTTCGCAGACCTGAGGGATAGGATCGGCGCCGCGGACATCGAGGTCTGTGTGGGCCTGGAGGGGATCGTTCAGGTCGCCTCCATGAAGGAGGCGGATATCGTTCTCAACGCGCTGGTGGGTAGCGTGGGCCTTGTCCCGACCATTGAGGCCCTTCGCAGGGGGAAACGGGTGGCGTTGGCGAACAAAGAGGCATTGGTGATGGGAGGAGAACTCGTGATGCGCGCCGGCCGGGATAACGGGGGGGAGGTTATCCCGGTCGACAGTGAACACAGTGCGATTTTCCAGGTGTTGAATGGCCGGCGGAGGGACCTGATCGATTCGATCATCCTGACCGCATCGGGCGGGCCATTTAGGAACTATTCGGCGGAACAGTTGGAGACCGTGACCGTGGAAGAGGCGCTCGCCCATCCTGTCTGGAAGATGGGTGATAAGATAACGGTTGATTCGGCTTCGCTGGCCAACAAGGGTCTCGAGGTCATCGAGGCTCATTTTCTCTTCGGCCTCGATTACGATAGGATCGAGGTGGTAATACACCCCCAGTCCGTAGTCCACTCGATGGTAAGGTTCATAGATGGCCCCATTATGGCCCAGTTGGGCACGCCGGACATGAAACTGCCGATCCAGTACGCCCTCACGTATCCGGACAGGGTCTTGAGGGAGGGGGAGCATTACGATCTTGTCAGAGGGAGCCCTTTGACGTTCGAGGAAGTGAGGGAAGACCTCTTCCCGGTACTGGCAATGGCCTTTCACGCGGGGAAGATGGCTGGAACGGCGCCCGCCGTCTTCAACGCGGCCAATGAAGAAGCAGCGAGGGGATTCCTGGAGGAACGGCTTCCCTTCCAAAGGATCCCCGGCGTCATCGAACGCGTCCTTATGGAACATCCCTATACCAGTCAGCCCGATTGGGATGTTCTCATGGATGCCGATAGGTGGGCGAGAAGACGGGCTAAGGAGCTGATATGCTGATTACCATGCTCGCTACTATTTTTGTACTGGGTATCCTGATCGTGATACACGAACTCGGCCACTTCGTGGTTGCAAAGAGTGTGGATATCAAGGTCCCAAGGTTTTCAATCGGGCTTGGTCCCAGGTTGATCGGGATCAAGAGGGGGGAGACCGATTATTGCCTTTCCGCGATTCCATTCGGCGGTTATGTCAAGATGGCCGGCGAGACATCCGGGGAATTCATCGAGGGGGGAGATGAAAACGGCGACAATGAGGCTGCAACCGCCCCCTCTCCGCGGGATTTCGATCAGAAGCCCGTATGGGCGAGACTGGCCGTCGTCTCCGCTGGATCCATAATGAACTATGCCTGGGGATTCCTCCTCTTTTTCATCCTCGTTGCTTACCAGGGAATATCTTACCTGCCGGTCACTTCGATCGGTGAGGTCGACTGGGGGGAAGGCGGCGCCATAGAGGAATTGAAGGATTTGAAGGAGGGAGACCATCTTATATCGGTGAGCGGGGTCAATGTCAAGCAGTGGGATGAGGTCGTGTCGATTGTTGAGGATGAGACCAAGCCACTCAGCCTGAGGTGGATGGATGTTGATGGAGACCTCCACGAGGCAAGGATCCCCGCCGCAGACAAGGAGACGAGGGAGAGGCTGGCCGGTGCAATCAGGCCGGCAATACCGGCGAGGGTGGGTGAGGTCAGGAAGGAGAGTCCGGCGGATAAGGCCGGTTTTCAGCGGGGAGACGTTATCTTTTCAATTGAGGGGATAAAAATCGACAATTGGTCCATGGCGGTCCGTGCGATCAAGGTGAACCCAGAGAGGGAACTTGACGTAAAAGTGCGCAGGGGCGAGGATATAGTCGACCTGAAGGTTACCCCGGAACGAAAGGTGGTGCCGGCCAATGGCGAGAATTACCAAGAGGTTGGCCAGATAGGTATCTTGAACGACCTACCGAGAGAGCAGTTGTCACTGCCAGGGTCATTGGTGGAGGGGGCCAGGGAGAGTTATTATATCGCGGCTTATGTGCTGATAACGTTGAAGCAATTGGTTACCGGTGAGATATCTCCCAAGATGCTGGGCGGCCCCGTAATGATCGGTCAACTGGCCGGAAACCGTGCCAGATGGGGTTTCTCTTACCTCCTCCGTTTCATGGCTCTCTTCAGTATAAATCTCGCTGTTCTGAACATGCTTCCCATCCCCGTCCTGGATGGAGGTCATGTACTATTCCTCCTGATCGAGAAGGTTCAGGGCAGACCGGTTTCCGAGAAGGTGCGGCTGAGGCTTTCACAGGTCGGAATGATCCTGTTGATCCTCATGATGGTCTACGTTACGGCGAATGACGGGCTGCGTCTCTTCAATATTTACTGATGTAAAATGATTGGGCGATCGCATTGTTTGTCACTCGCGTCAACCTGCTAAGGAGCATGTGCAATGAAAGAAATACGGACTGAGACGGCGCCGCTGCCCATCGGCCCTTATTCTCAAGGGGTAATCTCTTCCTGCGATGAGATGGTCTTTACGGCAGGGCAGATTGCCATCCCGTCAGGAGAGTCCGATGTCAGGGGAGATACAACGGAGGAGCAGGCGCGAATCGCCATACAAAATATACGGGAGATCTTGCAGGCTGCCGGTTGCAAGTTGGGCGACGTGGTAAAGGTAACCGTCTATCTCAAGGAGATGGATGACTATCCGGCATTGAACCGCATATACGCGGAGGCCTTTTCCACTCCCCCCTTCCCGGCGAGGTCCGTTGTCGAGGTCTCGAGACTGCCGAAGGGCGCGCTCGTGGAGATAGAGGTCATTGCAAGAAGGCGGCGAGATTGACAAGGGAAGAGATATTCAAGTTGACAGAAATGGTACGATGCGCGGGTTGAGCCTCCAAGTTGAGCCCGGCGGGCTTGCGAGAAGCGTTGTCAGGCATTCACTCGTTGGAAGACCCGAGGGTGCTCGTTACATCGGAGAATATGGACGATGCGGGTGTCTACAAGATCAATGAAGAACTGGCCCTGATACAGACAGTCGACTTCTTCACGCCGATCCTGAACGATCCATATGACTTCGGTCAAGTCGCGGTGGCCAATGCCTTATCCGATGTCTATGCAATGGGGGGAATGCCCCTGACGGCCCTCAACATCGCCTGCTTCCCGGATCGGGCGTTACCCATCTCGATCCTCGAGGAGATCCTCAAGGGAGGCGCCGATAAACTCGCCGAGGCGGGTGTCATCCTGCTTGGTGGTCACACGGTCTCCGATGATGAACTCAAGTACGGTCTTGCCGTGACCGGAGCCGTCCATCCCGACAAGATATTGAAGTGCGATAGTGCATTGCCTGGGGATGCCATAGTCCTGACCAAGGCCCTCGGCACCGGAATCCTCTCCACGGCGTTGAAGAAGGAACGGCTGGATGAGGAAGCCGTTGAGGTGTTGACACGTTCCATGAAGCAACTCAACCGGGAGGCAATTGAGGTTGCCGCGGACTATTCCATCCATGCCGTCAAGGATATCACCGGCTTCGGGCTGGCGGGCCATGCCGCCGAGATGGCCGATGCGAGCGGTGTGAGCATCGAGATTGATCTTGCCGAGTTGGTTCCACTGCCGTGCGCAATGGACCTGATTTCTGAGGGGGTGACGACCGGCGGTGAACAGGCGAACCGGCAGGACCTCTCGGGCCGGTACCGGTTGGTGGAGCGGGAGAAAGGAGACCCACTCCTCTCACTCGCCTTCGACCCGCAAACGTCGGGGGGACTCTTCCTGTGTGTTGAGCGTTCTAAGGCCTCAAATCTCGTTGTGGCCCTACAGGAAGCGGGCTTAGCGGAGGCCCGCGTGATCGGGAGTGTACTGGAACGTCGGGGAGAAGACCTACTCTTGTTCCGATGAGTGCCTTTGCCCGGAGATCATGAAGTCTCTTATGAAGGGAAGGCTCCGCCCCGCTCTTCCCCTGAAGAGACAATCGGTGACCATCCCTGTCAGGCAGGTCTCATTTAGATTGAACTCGAAGACAAGCCCACCTTTCTCCTTTACTGAAGCGGGGAGCGAGGCGACCGGGTAGACCTGGGCCGAGGTCCCAATGACAAACAGGGCCTCACACGATAGAACGGCCTCGTTGGCTTCGTCGACGTGGCGGACCGCCTCTCCGAAGAGGACGACGCTTGGCTTGAGAGGGAAACCGCATTCTTCGCATCGTGGCACCCTGCCAGGCTCGATAGGGGGATCGTCCACCGGGACCCGTAACCCGCAACGAAGGCATTCGAGGAACCGGTGGTTGCCGTGGACCTCTATCACCCTGTCTGTCCCGGCCTCCTGGTGGAGGCCGTCGATGTTCTGGGTGATGACGGCCTCGAGGATCCCGGCCTGTTCCAGGTCTGCAAGCGCGTAATGTGCGGGGTTCGGCCTCTTTCCCCTGAGGATCTCGTCGACCGCCCGGAAGAGTTTCCAGGAACGCCGGGGGTCCGAGAGGAAGGTTTGGATGGAGGCGTAGACTGCAGGGTCGAAGGTATCCCACAGGCCGCCGGGGCTCCTGAAGTCCGGGATCCCGCTCTCAACCGAGATGCCCGCACCGGTCAGGGCAACGACAGACTTCAAATCCTTGAGTATCGAGAAGACGTCTTCGGGGATCGAGTGGCCTTCCATCATGTCTATGATCAGGCCGATTTTTTCTGCCTCCGCAATAGATACCGGGAGTCCTCTCTTGACTGGTAGATGCATATATTATAAGATGAATCGAGTTCCGGGGAAAGTATCCAGTTGCGTGGCGCAGGTGGAAGGTCCCGACTGACAGCCACTTGACATTCCACAACGAAAGGGCTAAATAGAGCACGATGATGAAAGAAAAGACTGAAAACCAGGGTGGCGTTCGACCGGCCCGCAGGGTCGGATCCGCCAATGGGGCCGTCAAGAGGCTGAACGTCGTCCTTTTAAAACCATCCAAGTATGACGATGACGGTTACGTGATACATCACTTCAGGGGTGTCCTGCCGAGTAACACACTTGCCTGTCTCTATGCCCTTACAGAAGACGTCAAGAATAGAAGGGTATTGGGGGATGAGGTGGAAATCCGGGCATTGATACTCGATGAGACCGTCCAGAAGATCAATGTCAGGAAGATCATCAGGATGGGGAGGAAGAAGGGGGCGCGCACCGTCGTAGGGCTCGTCGGTGTCCAGACGAACCAGTTTCCGCGGGCGGCGGACCTGGCCACGCAATTTGTCGAGGGTGGATTGGACGTCATCATCGGCGGCTTTCACGTGTCCGGCATGCTCGCCACCTTTGATAAGGTTCCCGGAGACTTACAGTCGCTGATGGATCGCGGTGTCTGCCTCGTAGCCGGCGAAGTCGAGGGCCGCTGGGGGGGCATCCTCAAGGACGTGATCAATAGCTCCCTCAAGCCCCTTTACAACTTCCTGGGCGACCCCCCCGATCTTCGCTATCAGCCGGTCTCGGTTGTCAACCGTGATTATCTCAAGCACTTCGTCTTCCCCAACTTCGGCACCATAGATTGCGGCCGGGGCTGCCCGTTCAATTGCTCTTTCTGCACCATCATCAATGTACACGGCCGGAAGGTCAGGTGCAGGGATGCCGATGTCATCACCCGGGCGATTCGTGAGAATTACCGGCGCGGTATCAGTTTTTACTTCTTTACCGATGACAACTTCGCCCGGAACCGAAACTGGGAGAAGATATTCGATCGCCTCATTCACCTGCGGAGCGCAGAGGGGATCGATGTCGAGTTCATGATACAGGCCGACGTCTTATCCTACAAGATCGAGGGCTTTATCGAAAAGGCCAGGGCGGCCGGTTGTACGAACGTCTTCATCGGGATGGAGAGCGTGAACCCGGAAAATCTCAAGGCGGCCGGCAAGAGGCAAAACGTCGTCGAAGACTTCACGAATCTCATTTCGGCATGGCACAAGGCAGGTGTCTCGACGCACGTGGGATATATCATCGGTTTCCCGGGTGATACGGAGGAATCGGTGGAGAGAGACATACGGACGCTTATGAATGAAATCAAGGTCGAGTTGGCATCATTCTTCATGCTCACTCCGCTCCCGGGTTCCCTGGACCATCGACGTATGGTGAGTCAGGGCCTACCCATGGACCCTGATTACAACCGGTACGACTCCTTCCATGAGACTACGGATCACCCGAACATGGGGAACGGGAGATGGGAGCGTGCATACCACGGTGCATGGGAGACATTTTATGGCTTCGATAACATGAAGGCGATCCTCAGCCGCAGTTGCAACCCCCGTAGATACTGGGATACTCTATGGAAGTTCTTCTGGTACAAGGGATCTGCAACCGTCGAGGGCAGCCATCCCATGTTGACTGGCCTCTTTCGTCTCAAGGGGCGTAAGGCACGTCGCCCGGGCTATTCGATTGAGCCACTGCCCGCTTATCTGAGGATGCGTGCCGGGGAGATATTGAGGGAGATAAGGGGATTGATTGGGGTATGGTGCGAGGTCCAGGAACTCTGGCTTCAGACTCGGCCCCAGACGGCATTCGAAACGAGGTTCATCAAGGAGTGGAAGCAACTCCGCGAAGCGATCGTGGGGCGCCTGACCATCCTCGAGTGGAGATCGCCATACCTCTGGTTCCGTCCCTTACTGAGCAGAGTATACAGGAGATTGAACGTCTTTTCGTTGAGGGACGTCCGGAGCCGCCGCGAACTAAACCTATTCTGGAAGAACCTGGTGGAGTCGCTCTCAACTGGGAAGGTCTACCGGATCCGACCGGTCAAGACGATCGTGAACGCCTTGAGGGACATGCGGATATCGTTTCAATTCCTGAGGTCGGTCCTTGGGGGCAGCAGGAATAAATACTTGGCGAACCAAGCCGGTGTCTCCATGGTATCATCGAGCACCCGGAAGACGGTGATCGCCCTCGGTCTGCCACAGAGGTTCGAGGGCCTCAAGCGGTCGATCGAGTCTTTTCTTGTGGACTTGGGCGTCGATATCGTAAGTTATGAGGGGGCCTCGCGTGACCTCAGTGCGATAAGCGACAGCATTGTCACCGCCCCGGAGGGTTCGGTGGCGATCGTCCGCAACTACCTCGAGGGGCTCCGCGGCAGGGCGGATTTCATATTGCTCCCTTTTACGAAGGGACTGGAGTGTTTCCACGAGAATTTCACTTCTGGCCTAATGGGGATAGCCAATGACGTCAGGGAGAGGCTGTCCATGCTGCCGCGTGTGATTTACTTTCCGATCCTCGCAACGGAGTCGGGAGCAGTAGAGGAGAGCCTTGTAAGGCTCGGACTATGTTTTACCGATGACCGGGCGAGCGTGGTTGCGGCCAGCGAAAAGGCCGCGTCGTATCTTACCGCTTGAGCCCAAGCCCGTTGCACGGACATGCCACCTTAACTTTCCGTGAAAATTTCAATTAGGTCTAACGACTATCTCTTGGTGGTTATCGGTTTTCATTTCCCAAGGCACTGACGGGTCGTGCTCCCAAAAGGGGGATGGAGGTGTATCGTGATTATGCGAAGTTCCGTGTTGTCGGTGTTATTCTTCCTGATCATCGGCATGGGCCGAGTGGCGTGGGCTGAAGAGGCCTCGAATGGCTCGGATTCCTGGGCATCCAGCATCGGGTTCGGCTTCACGGCCACCGGCGGCAACTCCGAGACCACGAACCTCGCGCTTACCTTCCAGGCGGTGAAAACGGGCGAAAAATCGAAGTGGAACACGGATGCAAACTTGACCTTGGCGACGACCAATGGCGACAAGACAGCCGACAGGGGCGGGATCAAGTCGCAATACGACTTGCTCCCGATGGAACGCCTCTTTTATTTCGGGAAAATAGGGCTGGAGTACGACAAATTTACTAAAATCGATCTGAGGTCATCACCTGGGGCGGGTGTCGGATATACCATATTGCAGGATGAGGGGGTAAATCTAACTGCGAGCGCCGGCGCGAATATCGTAACGGATTTCTTTGCCAACAACACGAGTGACACCAGAGGGACATTATCGATCTCGGAGAAATTCTCGTGGGACCTCTCGCAGGCGTCGAGCCTTTCGCAGGACTTCAACATACAGAACAATTTCAAGGACTTTGGTGACTACCTGCTGAATGCGGAACTCTCCCTCTCCTCAAAGGTGTCGGATCGTCTCTCCCTGAAGGCCAGCCTCCTTGAGAAGTACGACAGCAAGCCCTTTGCCAGGGTCCTTAAAAAGAACGATATCACCTTCATCACCTCCCTCAATTATACCCTGTAGGGAGATGCCCTTTCTCGTGATAATGTGGACCAGGCCCCGGTGATTCACTGTCCCCCCGTTGATAAATGCCGCTCCATCTGCTATAATGTAGTAGGCTTTGAGAAAAAGGAGGATCCGATGATTCGCTCACGCTACTACCTTATAGCGGCCTTGCTTGCCGGCATCTCCTTCCTTTGTACCCGGACACTCAGCGGACAGGCGGCCGGCAATCTCTTCTGGTGGTTCCAGGGAATAGAGAACGTGGAGTGCGTGGCCTCCATAGGTGATCAGGACGGTGACGGCATTGCCGACGGCATTGCCGAGGTCGTCGTAATGTCGTACGACGCAGGGGCTCCAGCCGGAGACGACCTCTTCCTCATAAAGGGAAACAGCGAGGGTTACGGCGAAGTCATATGGTCGACGAAACCGTACGGCGGGGTATCGGGTGGGGGCGGGTACGGGGACCAGTGCCTGTCGACATCGCCCGACATGAGCGGCGACGGCCTCGAGGATATACTCCTCGGCACGGCCTGGGGAGGAAGGACCGCCTTCGCCATTACGGGGGCCACGGGAGACATCCTCTTCGAGTACGATTCCTACCAGCATCCTCCCTCGGGCTGGTGTTACGCCGTCAATCCCATAGGTGACCTCAACGGCGACGGGATCGCCGATGTTCTGGCCGCCTTCGGAAACGACACGAGGGCGGCGTTCTGTTACGATGGCGCCGGTTCGGGGGACGCGACCGTGTTGTGGAAATGGGACGCTGACAACGACGGGGTAGAATCGATCTGTTCCCTTGGCGACGTAAACGGCAACGGTTATCCGGATGCCCTCGTGGGGTGCGGCGGAAATTTCATAGACAACCGCGTGGCCGCGATAGAGGGGGCTTCTTCGGGCGAGCCCGCCCTGACCATCTGGACCTACGACACGGGGAGCACCGTGCAAGACGTATCGGCCATACGCGACGTGAACGGCAATGGCATAGATGACGCCCTGGCCGGGGGTTGGAGCGAGTGGGTCTACTGCATAGAGGGGGGAAGTTCGGGGACGGGTCAGGTCATCTGGGAGCACTTCCTCGGGACGGTGATAATGAAGGTCGAACCGATAGATGACGTCAATGGAGATGGAATCGACGACGTCATCGTGGGGTCGTGGGACAACTCGATCACCTGCCTCGACGGCTCGACCGGCACGCTCCTATGGAGCACGCCGACAGGTACCCTGAACGGAGGTGACGTCTGGACGGTCTACCCTATCGCAGACGTCGACGGTGACGGGATCGCCGATGTCCTGGCCGGATCTTTCGACACGAAGGTCTATTGTGCGAGCGGCGCGACAGGGAATGTCATATGGACATACACGACCGGCAACCGCCTCTATACCGTCCGGTCCATTCCGGACGTGAACGGTGACGGGATCGAGGAGGCCATCGCGGGGACCCAGATGATAGGCGGCAGCGGGGGCAAGGCCTACTGTATCGAGGGGGACAGCCAGGGGCCCTGGGTGGAGATCACCGCTGCCCCGGACACCTCGTTGATCCACGCCGGCGACACCCTGGGTGTGACCGTCACCCTGCACAATTCCACGGCGTTTCCCCAGACCTTCGACGCCTGGATGGACGTTCGCACCCCTTGGGGATCCACTATCCCCCTGGAGAGGGCCTATGGCGTCACGTTGCCTGGCGGGGTCACCGTGTCGCCCCGCCTCGAGGAAGCGGTTCCGCCGGTCGCTCCAGCCGGTGCCTACAGGGTGGTAGTCGCCGTTGGGACGTACGGCGTATCCGTAATGGACAGCGACTCGTTTGAAGTCGAGATCCTGAACCCCGCATTTAGGGAGATCGGCCCGGGGGCGGTCACTGGGGGATGGCGGTCGAGGGGATCCCTCGCCGCTCCTGCCAATGGGTGGCCGGGGTCGACCGACAGGCGGTCACTCGGACTTGCGGCGGCCGTGAGGTCCAACAGGCTGGCGGAGATGGAGAGGGTCAGCGTGAAGGCCAGGGAAACCGGCCGCTACCTCTCGTGGGCCGTCTCGACATTTGGCCCGCATGCCGACAGGATCCTGGCGGCGAGGATGAGGGGGCTGGGACCCGGTATGTGAGCCCTCCGTGGCCAACTCGATCAACCGCGCAAAAGGCATGATATACATAACCAACACCACTGATTCCCCTCCCAGTGCCTTCCAGGAGGTGGAGACGGAATGATGGCGCTCCACATCCGAATTCGCTCTGGAATAATTCGACGATCTTTAGTAGATTCTCCATGAGTGCGGGGGTCTTTGTTCAATAGTGATACTGTAATGGAATCTATGGATTACCGAAGGAAAGGACGTGGCCGATGAAAAGACAGGGGAAGGACAGCGACCCTTTCGGGGCGCGGGCAACGCTCGAGACCTCCGAGGGGCCCGTGAATTTCTATCGTATCGAGAAACTGGAGGAGGAAGGGTTGGGCGATGTGTCTCGCCTTCCGATATCCATAAAGGTGCTTCTCGAGTCCCTTATCCGGCATTGCGATGGCAGCGAGATTTCGCGGGACGACGTCGTGGGCCTTGCCGGATGGGATGCCGGTAACGTGGCCGGGCGGGAGTTTCCTTTTAAGCCGGCGCGAGTGGTAATGCAGGACTTCACCGGTGTGCCTGCTGTGGTCGACCTTGCGGCGCTCAGGAGCGCCATGGTAAGGTTCAAGGGAGATCCCAGGCGTATCAATCCAAAGATCCCGGTCGATCTGGTGATAGATCATTCAGTCCAGGTGGATCACTTCGGGACCCTTTCCGCTCTTGATCTCAACGCGAAGCGCGAGTTTGAGCGAAACAGGGAGAGGTACGAGTTTCTGCGATGGGGCGCGGAGGCCTTCGACAACCTGCGGGTCGTGCCGCCCGCCACCGGGATCGTCCACCAGGTAAACCTGGAGTATCTCGCCTCCGTGGTCCATTCGCGCATGGATGGGGGGATCGGGCTTGCCTATCCGGACACACTCGTTGGTACCGATTCGCATACTACCATGATAAACGGTCTCGGAGTGGTAGGGTGGGGTGTCGGTGGGATCGAGGCCGAAGCGGTTATGCTGGGACAGCCGCTGTACATGCTCACTCCGGAGGTCGTCGGTTTCATGCTGACCGGGGAACTCCCCGCGGGCGTGACGGCCACAGACCTCGTATTGACCATAACGGAGATGCTGAGGTCTCACGGTGTCGTGGGAAAGTTCGTCGAATACTACGGACCCGGTGTCAGCAAACTGGCACTGCCGGACAGGGCCACTATCGCGAACATGTCGCCGGAATACGGGGCAACGATGGGATTTTTCCCGGTGGACGATGAGACATTGCGTTACCTGGCGGCGAGTGGGAGGCCGAAGGGTTTGGTGGACCTGGTGGAACGGTACACCAAGGCTCAGGGGATGTTCAGGACCGATGAAATGAGCGTTCCGGCCTTTACCGAACACCTAAAACTCGATATGGGGACGGTTGAGCCGAGCATGGCCGGGCCCAAGAGGCCGCAGGATCGCGTTCCTCTTCGAAGGATGAAGGAGCGTTTTGATCGGGCCCTCACGTCTCCAGCGGGAAAGAGCGGCATCGGCCTGCCAGTGGACCTGAGAGACCGCTCGGCGACCGTGAGGGAGCATGGAATAAGCTACGAGTTGAAACACGGCTCGGTGGTCATTGCGGCCATTACGAGTTGTACGAATACGAGCAACCCGAGCGTGATGATCGGCGCCGCGCTCCTTGCAAGGAACGCCGTGCGAAGGGGCCTCAGCGTCAGGCCGTGGGTCAAGACGAGTTGCGCGCCTGGATCCACGGTTGTGGCGAGATACCTGGAGTCGAGCGGCCTTATCCCGTACCTTGAGGCACTGCGGTTTCACATCGTCGGCTTCGGTTGTACGACTTGCATAGGGAACAGCGGCCCCTTACCTCCGCACGTCGCCCGTGCGGTCCGTGAAAACGACCTAATTGTGGCCGCCGTCCTCTCCGGTAACAGGAATTTCGAGGGGCGGATAAGCCCGTATGTGCAGGCAAACTACCTGGCGTCGCCGCCCCTCGTAGTGGCGTATGCCCTGGCAGGAACGGTCGACATCGACCTTTCAACGGAGCCGTTGGGATTCGACCCGTCAGGAGACCCCGTCTTCCTGAAGGATATCTGGCCCACTTCCGACGAAGTGAGAGAGGAGGTGCGGAATGCCTTGAGGCCCGAGGTCTTCCGGGAACAATACGCCGATGTCTTCAAGGGAAATGAGACCTGGAATGCGATCCAGGTGGGCGGCAAGGACCTCTATGACTGGGACCAGTCGTCCACTTATATCCAGGAGCCGCCTTTCTTCATCGATATGACAACTGAATTGCCGCCGATTGAACCTGTCCGGGGGGCTTCTGTACTGGCGTTGCTCGGAGATTCGGTCACCACGGACCACATCTCCCCGGCGGGCGTAATCGCTGAAGATGGCCCCGCGGGCCGCTATCTGATCTCACGGGGCATAGTACCCGTGGATTTCAATACCTTCGGGTCGCGCCGGGGCAACCACGAGGTGATGATGCGCGGGACGTTCGGGAACGTCCGCCTTCGCAACCGGCTGGTCCCGGGGGTCGAAGGGGGCTACACTATCTACCATCCAACTGGGGAGACGATGGATATATACGAGGCGGCCACGAGATACCGTAGTGATGGCACTCCATTGATCGTGATAGCCGGCAAGGAATACGGCACAGGCAGTTCCCGAGACTGGGCCGCCAAGGGGACGCTCCTGCTTGGGATCAGGGCGGTCCTCGCTGAGGGATACGAACGTATTCATCGGAGCAATCTCATTGGCATGGGGATATTGCCCCTGCAGTTCAAGACCGGAGAAAACGCCGAGACCCTTGGCCTGACCGGCCGGGAGAAGTACGATATAGATAACATTGGCGGCGGCTTGAGGCCCATGCAGGAGGTGACGGTCAGGGTCGTGGAAGACGGTGGAGGTACGAAGGAGTTCCGGGTGATCGCCCGCGTCGATTCGCCCGTGGAGGCGGAATACTACCGCAACGGCGGCATCCTTCAGACGGTGCTTCGCGGTATGGTGACCTCACAGGTAGGTTGAAAGATATAAGGGATGCCCGCCATTTTGCTCGATAAAGGGAGGGCATTTAAGCGTGTCAACTCATTTAAGGTGGTAACTGAAGTGGGTAGTGTTGAATCATCTAAGATGTCACCTGGCATCTGGCTGTTTCTATCTTGTGTGGCTTCACTCTTTGGCCTCTTCTGTTTGTGTGATAGAGTTTATAGAGTTGGTATAATTTTTCTTCGATCCTCCGCTTGAGTTCTGCCTTTTTCACAAAAGATTTTCCTCAGCAGAAATCAAAGGTGAGTGACAGAGCCCCGGAACGGAATTAGGCACTGTCTTGACAAATTAAAACCACCGGTGAAGGAGGTATTAAACGATGACAAAGGTTGTGTTTCTTATTATACTGGCGATTTTTTGCCTCGTGTCAGAAGTCTCTGCCCAGAGAACCCACCGTTTTGGGGAAGGGCGGTCGAGTAGAAGCAAAAATGCGCAAGTAATGCAGGATGTCGTTTACTTAAAAGATGGCTCGGTCATACGAGGAACGATTATAGAATTCTCCCCAGACCACTACGTCAAAATCCAGACAGGGGAGGGAAATATATTTGCCTTCCAAATGGAGAAGGTAGAGAAGATAACCAAGGAGTTGCTATATGCAGAAGATCGAAAGAGTCCAGGGACTGCTATTGCTTTTTCTTTAGTTTTCGGCGGTTTCCTGCCAATTCAAGGGACAGGCCAATGGTATAACGGAGAAGTCGGCAAAGGGCTTGGGTTCTTTGCTGCCGGGATTGTGGGTCTTGGCCTTGTAATTCACGGTGCAAGTGCAACAACCACCTACAACTCCTACGGATACTATAATTATGAGGTTAGTGACCCTAATGAAGGTGAAATAAGAGCAGGTGCGCTATTATATCTGGTTTCCTATGCTATAAGTGCGGTTGATGCATATAGGTCGGCAAAGCGAATAAACCGTGAGCGTGGGTATGTCAGGGCCCACTCTCCCAGGATTTTTCTCACCTTTAATGAGAATGAGGGAGTGGGCTTGAGGACTGCCTGGAGTTTTTGAAAAACATAGATATTGAAATTTTTGGATGATGTAGGCCTCGGGGGTGAGGTGGCCCGGATGGTGGCGGCCCGTATGTTTCCTTAAACGCGCATTATGGGACACATAATTCAGGTGACGTACAGACAGAGCGTAATGAGGACGTATAGGCTATTGTACCAGGGCCTGGCAGAGATAGGCCCCGAATGGACAATCGGGGAGCTGATGGTGACCGTTAAGCGGCAAGAGATCATTGAGGCCTTCAGGCGTGAAAAAGAGCCTCTCTCTAAATACGATCTGGCCGCTATCCTCGAGCGGAATCCAGATACAATCTGGAAGACTCTTCACCGGATGGGGGATGCGGTGAAGTATACGGGGAGGGGTCTATATACCTTCATAGAGCCCACAGGATGGACGGATATGTCCGCCCGGGACGTTGTACGGCGCTTGGTGGAGGACGATTCCTCCCTCGAAGGCGGAAGATAAGAGAATAGAGGAGGCTCAGTCCTGTGAAGCGCTCAATAGACGATATTACAGACGATATTAGTATCGGGTTAATAGTAATAATCCCGCTCATCCTCATTACAAAAGTATTGGTGGACGGCCCTCGTGGTGGGGGTAGTTGGGGTTTTTGGGGCTCGGTTTTTATAGTTGTGTTTATGGGGATCGTTGGAGCTTTAGGCGGATGTATAATTGGTTTCATTGTAACTTTAGTAATTATATCGATCGATCGCCTGGTCCATGTCTTCAAAAAGGATGTTATTGAACAGGGCAAGGATGTTATTGAACAGGGCATAGATAAAGACCAAGAGGAGGAAACACCACAAAGGAGGCGCTCTATACCCAAATCAGTTCAGCGGGAGGTATGGCGCAGGGATCAAGGGAGATGTGTTTCATGTGGGAGCAGAGAAAACCTTGAATATGACCATATAATCCCTGTTTCCAAGGGCGGAGCAAACACCGTCCGAAATATTCAACTCCTGTGTGAACACTGTAACCGGAGTAAACACAATAAAATTGGAGGATGAAGGAAACAAAAACCCCGGATAATCTATAATCTTTGTGGGGGAAGGGATGTTTCATAGTTCAGAAACCTCTGGGTTCCGGCTTTCGTCGGAATGACGGGGGTTCACAGGCATGGCTGGACCCCTAGCTGGAATTGAGGCGAATTTAGTCGTAACGACGAGGGTTATTGTCTGGATGTGGGGTATTTTTCTGAATATACCATCACACTGGTGTCACACAAGCCGATACCGACGAATAGGCCAGAGATCTATCTCTGTCACACCTCCATCGTGTTCAAAGCTCCGAGAGATAATTTACTGGTCAAGTCCAATTTTTCCTGTAAAAACAGTTAGTCATCAGCCAGCCCTCACCGCGAACTCCTGGTCCATCTTCTCCATGATCACGGTTCTCTCTATTCCAAGTTCTCTTCGTAACGTCTCCAGTTGAGAGAGCTCCAGTTTATTCATCGGGATTCGATTCCATCGTTTGGCGGCCCGGATCATGACCGAGAAGATCAATTTCAGCGCACTCTTCTCGGTGAGAAAGCCCGGGATGACCTTTGTCCTGCGCTGCTCCTCCACAAAGCTTCTCTCGACCAGGTTTGTTGTCCTCACCGTCTTTCTGTGACAGATCGGCACCCTCAGATGATTCAATATCGCGACATCCTCTCGCAGACACTTTACTAGAGATGGATACGTTGCCCCGTACGTCTCCACAAACTCCTCCAACCGCTCCTTGCCACCCTCATAGTTCGCTGAGTCACGGATAAGCTGGATCTCTGCCTTCAACTCCGGCCAGATCTGAGGCGGCACCTTCGCCTCGAGGTTCTGCATCCGGTGATACCAACACCTCGCCCTCAGGCTCAAGGGAAAGACCTCCTCGATCGCTCCGATTAATCCAGGGCAACCATCCGATGTCACCAGCAGCGGGATCGTCAATCCAAGATTCTGCATATCCTCAAAAAACTCAACCCAGCACCCTCGACCCTCTTTGTTGCCCAACGCCAGATGAAGAAGTACCTTACTCCCATCACTACACACGCCCCAGGCCACCAGGATCACCTCCTTCACCCCAAACCGCTTCCTCACACTCTCATAGATCGCATCGGCGAATAGATAGAGCACGTCATAACACGACAGATCACGCTCTACAAACGCCTCGTACTCCTCCCACAATACCTCCGACAACGCCGACACACTACTCTTCGATAAGAGACGATCACCCGTCGCGCCATAGAGTGCGTCCTCGATATCCCGATCGCTCAAGCCCCGTGCATACATCTCCGCCACAAGACGCTTGAGCACTTCCGTGTTCTCCCCGAAAAATCGACGCAACTTCGACTTAAACGGACGATCCGTATCCCGTACCTGAGGAACACTCACCTCCACTCATCCCTCCGCCGTCCTCACCCTGCCCGGCTCATAGCCGCTACGATAACCACGATGTGGCTGACCATCGCCCCGACGCTCATAATGACCACGCCCCAAAAACTCACTCACCTCCTGCTCCAATAACTCCTGCAATACCAATCGAGCTCCACTCGACAAAAGCTCATCAAGCACCGAACCCTCGCCCGAAATACCTTCCTTCCACAAACGGTGAATCTCTTTGCGCATACGCTCCGATGGTTGTACCTTTCTCTCCATGGGAGGCCCTCCTTTCTTTTAAAAGACCTCTACAAATCTACTTGAGGGCCTCTCGTTTTTACAGGAAATTTAAGACGTTACCTAACTTACGCCCCATGAAAGAGGAAGTAAGGTCCTATATTAATCAGGACATCTGAGACCTCTTTCCAAAGAGAGTTTCTTACTGACCTTAATATTAAATAGGACATTTCTACTTTGGCTTGACAAGGAGATAATTTAAGTTGACAATATGATGAAGGTGTGGTATAATGGGCCACCTTTAAGGACATGGGAGGCCACTATGAAGGCGCGACCC
>CAZNLH010000019.1:19022-49464 GCA_964573995.1 uncultured Gemmatimonadota bacterium | reverse complement strand
CTAAGAAAGGTGAGATCCGCATCGTCCTCATGGAACGGCCCGATGGAGTGGAATGCTGTGTATCCGACACGGGGGGCGGTATCCCCGAGGAGGATCTTCCAATGATATTCGATAAGTTCCGCCAATTCGGGAAGACTCGCAGATCGGGAGAAAAGGGGACGGGCCTGGGGCTCTATATCGCCAGGTCTATCGTGCAGCTTCATGATGGAGAGATATGGGCGGAGAGCGAAGTCAACCGTGGGTCAAGGTTTCATTTCACACTTCCCAGGACAAGAGCATCGGAAACAGCCCCGGTAAGTGGTTGAGAACGGCCATATCGTTTGAAGTCCTTCATCCCGCACGGGAGGAGCATAATGGATAAAAAGAAGATCCTGGTCGTCGATGATGAGCCCAACATAGTTCAAATGCTGTCCTCGAGATTGACGGCCGGCGGCTACGACGTAATAACGGCAATGGACGGGCTGGAAGGGCTGAACAAGGCGAGGGCAGAGTGCCCCGATCTCATCATTCTCGACATCATGCTCCCAGAAATGGATGGCCACAAGGTCTGCGCGATGCTGAAGCACGATATTCAACATGCCCGGATCCCGATCATAATGCTGACCGCCAGGGCGAACCAAACGGACAGGCAGATGGGTGACGACCTCGGCGTGCAGGAGTATATAGTCAAGCCGTTTGACGGGAAGGAACTCCTGGAAAAGGTCACCAGGATACTCGATAAATCGGTCAATTGATCCCGTCTTACCGTCCATTTACTTCCTCCTGCTCCTGCAGGGCCTCGCGATTGCATCAGTGGACATTTGCCAATAAAAAGGAGGGCCCGCCCGGTCCTCACGTGGGCGAGCCCTCCCATACCCCGGAGGAAGACCTATTGCGCTTTCAAGCCCCCGGTCCTCACGACAAAGTCGAAGGCATCGCGGTCAAAGTCATCCGCTTCACCGACCAGCAGGTAAGGCCCGGGCAACAACGGGGGGTCCTGCGGGAGGGCAAGTTGAATATCCTCCCGCCACTCCTCTGCAGGCCCTAATTCTATGTCATACTCCGCCATCGGGATCCACGGCTGACCGTCACCGGGTTGTGTTATACTGATCCTGAAAGGAAAGGAGAGGGTCTCGTCCGTGTGATTTCGTAACAGCGCCTCGAACGACAGTACACCATCCGGCGGCAGCACGGTGCCCCCCGTGGGGGTCAGGTCAACCGACGCCGGCGGGGGCGGAACGACATCGAAGGCTGCCAGCCGGTGATTGTTACCTTCACGGCTCTCTCTTATCTGATCGTCAGGATCGACACGCACGAACGCGATATGCTCGCCTTCATCAAGGGGCGGAGATACTACCGAGACCTGGTGCGCCTCCCGAGGATACAAGCCGTTGATGATCAGCGGCTCGCCGATCACGTCTCCGTCAATACCCATGTGGACCACGATTGGTCCATCCACTGCGACCTCAGAGTCGTTCCATATCATCCCCTCCAAGGTAACCTCATCATCCGAAGTGGGCTCCCGCGGATGGACCCTCAGTTCTATAACGCTCAGGTCCGGAAGGAGCAGCGGAGGCCCCACACGGAACCGTGTATCCATGTGGTTGTTCCCCTCGTCCCACTCCGGAATCTCCCCGTCAGGGTCGACAACGATAAAGGCCGTATACTCCCCGATTTCCAGCGGCTGAAAGACTGCTTCGACAGGGACGGCCTCCCACGGATGAAGCACTGGGATCACTCGTTCCACGGGTTCCATCCCCTCTATCCCAATACGGACAACGATGGGCCCATAGACCATGACATCGGAGTTGTTCCAGATAAAACCATGGAGGGAGATCTCGGATTCGAAGGTGGGATTGGGAGGAAAGACCCAGATATTGACCGCTTCGAGATCCGGTAGATGATCAGCCCCGGTGTCCCCTTCAACCGATGCGTAGACGACTCCAATGCCGGATAGCAGCAACAACATGAAAAAGGCGATAAGGCTCCTTGAGAAAGCGTACTTTACGGGCCTGAAACCGGCCTCTGCCCGCGTTGTTTTCCTCTTCATTAAAAGACTCCTTCCATAAATAATCAAAGTGTCACGGATATCATTCACGATAAAAGAAAAGCGATGAACCGCCAGCGAGGCGCACGTGGCAGATATCAGGTCCGAGTCGGCCGGCATGCATCCAGTCCCATCCATCCGCTCAATCGGGCATCACCTCCTTCCCGGCATGGATGGCGGCAGCCGTGCCCTTTATCCCGTGACCTCCGCTCTTCAATTGATTTGACAAGGGTAAGATTAGAAACGTTAAATGGCGCGGATCGAGGTGATAATCCCCCTCTTCGCCGCCTGCCTGGCGGGCCAGAAGCCGCCTATTGCCCCCATTATCACGGAAAACAGGAGGCCATAGAGGAGTATAAGCGGGGTGATATGGAAATCAAAGGCCATCTCGCTGAAACTGCTCCAGTTCATAGTGCCGGTCGACCTCCCGTTCAGTGGGAGCGTCAACAGGCATCCCAGGACGCCGCCGGCCATGGACAGGATCACTGACTCGAAGACGAAAGAAGCCATAATGTTTCTGGGCCTGAAACCAAGCGCAAGGAGCATTCCTATTTCCCTCGTTCTGGCGCCCACCGCCGTGTACATGGTATTCAATGCGCCGGAAATGGCGCCGAGGGACATGATGCCGGTCAGGAAGAGGCCGAGGGTGCGGATGATGGTGATCAGGCCCCCGGACTGTCTGGCGTAAAAATCCGACTCGCGTTCAACATCGACTGTAAGCCGGGGATCCGATTCCAACGCCCCCTTCACAACTTCAAACGAGGAGTTGCCACCCAGGCTGAGGGTGACCGATTGAAATCCTTCCCGCCTGAACAACGGCATGAACTGGTTGACGTCTCCCCATATCTCCGATTCGAAGGCGCTGTGCCCGGCATCGAAGAGCCCTACCACCTTCCACCGCCTCTTTGCGAACGTGATGGTATCTCCAAGGCCCAGGCCGGATTTCCTGCGTGAAATCGAGTTCCCCACGATGATCTCGCTCAGGCCGGGGACAAAGTTCCTCCCCTCGATGATGCGTACGTTCTTGTGAACCTCGAACGCCTTGGTCGATACGCCCCTTACACTGATGTTGTGGTGGGAGCCTCCATGCCTTCCTTCCGGGTAATTGATCACCACCAGGAGGTCGGAGGTCGTGATCGGCCGACCATCCGTTCCGACTGCGATTCCTGGCGTAGAACGGATAATTGCCTCCTGTTCCCTGGATATGTAACTGGTAATCTCCGACACAGAGCCCTTTCGCAGCACAATGGCGTTGGAGGGTGAACCGGTCTTGGCCAGTGCGTGCTGAAACCCCCTGGCAAGGGCCAGGACAGCGATAAAGACAGATACCACCAATCCTATTCCGAAGGCGGTCATCAGGGCGCTGACCCATCGAACCCTCAGGTTCCGCAGGTTATAGACTACTGGGATTCTCATCGATCCCTTTCCCCCTCAAGTTACTTGACGGACAAGGCCCACCCTTCACCCCACGTACCGCAGGGCATCTGTAATCTTCAGCCGCGTAGCCGTCACCGCCGGGATTATGCCACCGGCAAGGCCGAGGAAGATGGAGATGCCCAGTCCCATCGCCATGGTCGACCATCTGACGATAAACGACGACACAAACCCGGCCATGGTGAAATGACTCGCTTCATAGATTATCCTCGCCAACCCGCACCCGATGATCCCCCCGGCCACGGCGATCAAGACCGCTTCTCCAAGTATGATGGCCGATACAAGATGGTTGGAGAACCCGAGGGTCTTCATTACGGCTATTTCTCTGACCCTCTCTCTTCCCGCCATCATCATGGTGTTCATGGTTACGAGTAGGATAGTAAAAATTACCGCCCCGCCTATGCTGTTCACCAATAGTTTGATGTTACCGAGGACAGAGATGAACCCGAGTTGAAAGGCCTGTTCAGTCTCCGTCAGGGTCTCGGCCGCGCTGTTGGCGAAACGCTGATCAATCTCATCGCTTATCGAGGCCGCCCGCGCAGGATCATCTATCTTTACCACGTAATAACCCACCTGTCCCCGAATCCAACTGTTCTCCTCCAGGTACTTGTAATGCAAGAAGAAGATGTTCTCATTGACGTCCCTGGTCTTCCCAGAATAAACCCCGCGGATCACGAAATCCCATTCTCCGGGGTAAATAGTACCCTTAAGGGCCACCTGGTCCCCCTCCTTCCAGCCAAACCGCCTTGCAAGCCCTTCTCCGACCACGCACGCGTTCCTCTCCTTCATAAATCTCCCCAGCGATTCAGGACCGATCAGAAGTTCGGGATAGATCCTGAAATAACTCTCCGGGTCCACGGCGAACTGCGCGAAGAAGTGCCTTTCATCTATGTATATCCCGCCGAACCAGGTCCCCCATGTTACGTCGACGACTCCCGGCACCTTGGCGATCTTATCCCCGTATGCAAAAGGCAGCGGAAAGATGATGGAGGTAGCATTTCTCACGACCAGCCTCGTCGCGTCCGTTACATCGAGTGTGCCCTGGAAGGAGGTCATCACCGTTCTCAACGTGGAGAAGAGAAACAGGGCCACCGCCACGCCGAGAACGGTCAAGAGGGTGCGTCGCCTGCTGCGCATGGCATTTATCAGGATCAATCTCAAGAACTTCAATCGCTGTCCCCCGGACCGCTATTCGCCGAAAGCACCCCCTTGTCGAGATGCATCATCCGGTGAGCGTGCGATGCCGCACGGTAATCATGAGTCACGAGTATGATTGTCTTCTTGAATTCACGGTTAAGACGATCGAGCAGATCGAGTATATCGTCCGCGGACCTTGCATCCAAGTCACCGGTGGGTTCATCGGCCAGCAACAGCGTCGGATCGGAAACGATCGCCCTGGCGATCGCCACCCTCTGTTCCTGCCCCCCAGATAACTCCCTTGGATAGTGACCGGCTCGATCCACAAGGCCCACGACTTCGAGTGCAGTCATCGTGTGCTCTCTCCTCTCAGCCCTGTTGAGGCCGGTCAGGAGGAGCGGAAGTTCAACGTTCTGATAAGCGGTCAAGACCGGGATCAGGTTATAGAGTTGGAAGATGAACCCGATATGCCGCGACCGCCATTGAGCGAGTTCCTTCTGCGACAACCGCGAAATCTCATCCCCCGCCACCACTATTTCCCCCTCGGTCGGGATGTCGATTCCACCGATAAGGTTGAGCAGAGTCGTCTTTCCAGATCCCGAGGGCCCCATCATTGCAAGGTACTCACCTTCTTCGACGGTCAGGCTTATCCCTTCAAGGACCGGGACTTCCAGGCTGTCTCTATGGTAGACTTTCTTTATATTCCTCAGCCTTACCGCCACCCTATCCGACAATGCACCATCCTCCATCAAGCGCCCGCCGTTTTGAATCCTTCACTTTACATCCCCAACCAATCGCACCCTCTGGCCCGGCTTGATGCCTTCAGGACCTCCCACGATCACCCTCTCACCAGGTTTCAGCCCCGATTTCACGAACACTTGCCCGCCGCTTACAGGTCCGACCTCAACCCGGACCGCCCTGACCTCACCACCCTGAACGGCAAACAGGACCTGTCTTCCATCCAATTCGTGAATTGCCGACGCGGGGACCATCATCCCCTCGAGATTATCCCCAACTTTCGCTCCTTCCTCGTAAAAAGAGACCTTAGCCCCCATTTCGGGCAGGACCCTGTCATCGACATCCTTGAACGCCACCTTCACCTGAACGGTCGCCTTCTGCCTGTTGGCCGTGGGAACGATCTTGCGAACAACCCCATCATACGGCCTGTCGGGGAAGGCGTCCAGCATGATCTCCGCATTCATCCCCTCCCGCAGTCGCGATATGTACGTCTCATTAACGTCGACTTCGACCTCGAGCGATCCCATATCGCACATCGTAACTACAGCAAACGCCCCACCACCATTCTCGCCCCCATAGCCCGGGCCCACGATCTCCCCCACCTCCGCCTCCTTCCTCAAGATCGTCCCGTCGAAAGGCGCGCGAATCCGAGTCTTTTCAATCTCTGCAAGTATGACCTCCAGCCCTGCCTTCGCATCCCTTAGCCGGGCCCTCGCAGAGGTGACCCTCGCCTCCGCAGCCTTCAGCGACGTCCTGGCGGAATCGAAACTCGACTGGGAGACCGCCCCCTCCTTCAGGAGATGCTCCTGTCTCTTGTATTCGAGCAATAGGTTTTCCCTGTTGGCCTCTGCCTCCTCGAGGAGGGCTTCTTGAGATTCCACCTCCGCCTCTGTCCGCCTCTCTTTCGCCTTGAGATCATCGTTTGCCAAAGTGCCGAGTATTTCTCCCTCCTTGACCTTGCTGCCTACATCGACATATAGTTTGACCAACTGGCCTGTCACGCGAGGGCTCACAGACGCCTTGAGTCTCGGGATGACATACCCCGTAGCGGTAAGGATCGGCGCACCCCGAGCGTTTCCCTCACTGGCCTGGGAGACGACAATCGTCCTTACAAGGGGTTCATTGGGAGGGGAAGAGAAAAGGTGATATAGAACAACAATAACGATGAGGAGGATGATAGACAGAACGAACTCTTTCCAATGAGCTCGAGAGGCCTTGGGGCGACGACCTCCCGGTGTCAATTCCCTGTCTATCTTGAGTCTCGAAAGGTCGGCATCTTTGCTGATATCCACTCCACCACCTTTCCCGGCCAACGGGGCCTCGAATCTTCGAGAGAAAACGAGTGGCCCCCACCCGCGGTTTTCACTCCTCCTCCCCTTCTTCCTCCACCTGAGAGGAGGTGTAATTCCTGAGTTCATCGGCCATCTCATCGAGTCGCACCATCACCCGCGCGTTGATGCTCGCGTCGGGGAAACGACCCTTGCCGTCTTCCTTGCCCGCTTCGATGCCCGTCAGTATGGTAATACCCTGGTCCACGTGATCTATGGGATAAATGTGAAACCTTCCCTGCCTCACGGCCTCGATTACATCGTCACGCAACATGAGATTCTTCACGTTCTTTCTCGGGATGATGACACCCTGCTCTCCGGTAAGGCCCTTGGCGCGGCATACATCGAAAAAACCCTCGATCTTCTGGTTCACGGCGCCGATAGGCTGTATTTCACCCCACTGGTTGACGGAACCGGTAACCGCGACCCCCTGTTTTATCGGTACATTGGCTATGGTCGAGAGAATGGCGAAGAGTTCGGTTGACGAGGCACTGTCTCCGTCGATCATGTCATAACTCTGCTCGAAACATACGCTTGCTGAGAGAGACAGAGGTTTCTTGTCGGCGTACCTGCCACCGAGGTAACCGCTGAGAATCAGGATCCCCTTGTCATGGGTCTTACCGCTGAGTTCCACCTTCCTTTCGATATTGACGACACCCTCTTTCCCCATGTAAGTCTGCACGGTGATCCTGCTCGGTTTTCCGAAGGAGAAATCGCCAAGGTCATAAACAGAGAGCCCATTGACCTGGCCCACGGCCTCCCCCTCGACGTCAACCATTATAGTCCCTTCATCGATGAGTTCTCCTATCCGCTCTTCGATCAGGTTACAGCGGTATTTCTTTTCCTCTATGGTCTTGCGGACGTTGGATGCCTTCACCAGGCCATTTCCCTTCTTTTCGGTCCAATAACTCGCCTCGCGAATGATATCGGCAATGTCGCCGAACCGAAGGGAGAGTTTCCCCTGGTCCTCTACCAGCCTCGATCCATAATCCACCACAGCGGCCACCGCATCAGGCGCATAATGTCTCAAACCTTCATTGCGGCAGAGGCTTGCGATAAACGAGGCGTAACTTTGGACGTTTTCGTCCGAACGGTCCATTAATTGGGCGAAGTCGGCCCTGACCTTGAAGATCTTCTTGAATTCATCGTCATAGGCGAATAGTACCCGATAGATATAAGGACTACCGATCATGATCACCTTGAAAGAGATGGGAATCGCCTCCGGTTTGGGCCCCCCCGCACTGATCAGGCGAAACTGGTCGCTCACTTCCTCTATCTTGATTTCATCGTTCTTGAGGACCCGCTTGACCGCGTTGTAACTCAGGGGGTTACGCAGAAGATCCTCGGCGTTTACTATGAGATAGCCACCGTTGGCCCTGAGTATGGAGCCCGCCTTTATCATCGTGAAATCGGTGTAAAAGGCGCCAAACTGGGCCCTCCTCTCGATCTGCCCGACAAGGTTGACATAGGTCGGATTCGTTTCGAAGATCACCGGGGCCCCCTTCGTGTAACGATTGTCTACAAGTACATTGACATCGTAACGACTCAGTGACGGCCCGGCACCTTCCACCTTGAGCCCGGCGAACTGCGCGGGCACGGTGGCTTCATCGCTGAGAAAGTCCTTCAGGTTGCTCAGGATATCCTCCTGGACATCTTCCAGGTAACCGATCACCTTCGGGTGCTCGCGGTAGGTCTCCTTTAGTTCATCTATAAAGTGCCCGACGGCGAAAAGGGCGACCTCCTTGTTCAATTTCTCGATCTCTTCCTTCGCCTTTCGATCGATTCTACCGATCTCCCTCAGGGTATCCATGACCAGGGCACCCAGTGACTTCTGTTTCTCCTCGATCTCCTTCTTGATATCATCTCGCAGAGACTGGAAGGCCTCGCCCTGAACAGGCTCGCCGTCGATTATCGGGATGGTCACGATCCCTGCAGGGGTGCTCTTGATCTGGAACTCCTTATTCCTGGCCTCCTTTTCGATCTTCGTGATCAGTCTCTTCTTCTTATCGGCAAACCGCTCCACGATCGCCCTGTTTCGCTCCTGGTAATCCTCGCTCTCGAAGGCGCGCGGGAGATCGCGCTTCAGGTTTTCCACGAGATCGAGCATGTCCATCCTGAACTTGCACCCCTGTCCAGGGGGGAGATTGATGGCAAGCGGGTTGTCCGGATCCTTGAAATTGTTCACGTAGAGCCAGTCATCGGGGACCTCACCGGACTCGGATATCTTCTCAACGAAGTGCTTGATAATGGATGCCTTGCCGGTCCCTGTCAGGCCGGCTACGTATATATTGAATCCCTTGCTCCTTATCCCGAGGCCGAATTCAATCGATCGGACGGCCCTCTCCTGGCTGATGACACCATCAGTCGAACTTAGTTCTTCGGTGGTCTTGAAATGGAAGACGGCGGGGTCACAACAGTGTTTCAAATCCGCCACTTTTAATTCTTCTATCTCGAGTTTCTTCATGTCCTCAGCCACTCTCCATTCTCTATTTTCACCGGCAGGCAGGGGGAGGACCCCCACCGTCAGTAAATTTAACACCTAATATCGAAAAGTAAAACTCTTCTATCTCTTTTTCCCTCCCGTCCAACGGCGGTAGACCATCAGGTAGCCCAAGAGGATGAGAAGTACCAACAGGAGCAACAGGTGATTGAAGTCCTTGACCGCCCTGAACAGGGATTCGATGTGATCATGGAGGAAAAACCCCAGGAGATAGAACAGCGGAACGCTGATAAGCGCCGCAAGCGCGTCGATTACCAGGAAGGTGCCGGATTTCATCTTCATCATGCCTGCGGTAAGAAACGTGGCTACTCTTAATCCGGAGAAAAACCTCGCCGCGAAGACAGTCTTGTCACCATGCCTCCGGAAGTGTTTTCTCACCCTCACGAGTCGGCGCGGCGTGAAGACCCACCGAAGATATCGATTCCCGAGGGCGCCAACCCCCCATCTCCGCCCTACCATGAAGAGGACGTAATCACCGCCAAGCACGCCAAGGAAACACAATGCAATGGAGATGTAGTTGTTCAGGACCCCGCTACCCGCCAGGTAACCGCCGGCAATGAGGATGGACTCCTCCGGGACCGGAAGGCCCATACCGCACAGTATAAGCATGGTAAAGATCCCTATGTACGCCAGGTATGGGGCGTAATCGCTGAAATGGACGATGATTTCCTGCACCGTATCCTGCCTAGACTGATTCCACTGTAAAGACTCTGAATACTACCAGGCCCGGCCATTTTCGTCAACCCCCATGGATCTTGGAGGTTCCCCAGTTTTTTCTTTTTGAAACGAGCGTCTCATTTAATTGCAGGGACCCACGATCCTCCTTTACGTACGCTCAAAGAAATCCCTTGCCTGTTGTCGCTCAGAAAATGAAGAAACTCCAACCATGAACGATTGACTTTCAATCATGTCCCTTGTAGATTTTCTCACTCAACAAGATTACCGGATCACAAGAGGAAGCAAAGGATGTACCAATCGGCAAGGCAAAGGATGAAATTTCTCGGCCTGATCGTCGTGACGATCACGTTCGCGGCATGTGGGGGACCCTTGAAGGCACAGGACATCCTCTCTACACCTACGCAAGAGACCGACTTCTCCAGGTTCCTCCAGGAACAGAAAACGGCTGCCAGGACGCTTCCTCCCCGGCAGTCGGTCCCGCTGGAATCAGCCATCGATCCTTCTTCATACATACTCGGTCCGCATGACGAGGTAACCATAGGGATATGGGGCCAGATTTCCCAGACCATGCCGCTCGATATCAGCCCGGAGGGCAACATCATCTTTAGCCCCGCCGGACCGATCGATATCCAGGGGCTCACTGTCATGGAGGCGCAGGACAGGGTACGGGAGGCGCTCAGTGGTTACTACCCAGGCGTCAAGATCACGCTCACCTTGACCGGTATCAGGCAAATGAAGGTCCATATTTCGGGCGAGGTCTACTACCCTGGATCGTACGAAGTCACTCCGGTAGACCGCCTCTTTGACATCATCCAGCAGGCAGGCGGCTTTCTGCCCGGCGGTTCGGTTCGAAACATCTCCATCGAGCGCCCATCCACGGGAGAGACGAAGAGCATCGACCTGGAAAGATTTCTCCAGGACGGGGTGCTCGACGAGAATCCCATGCTCCGGGAAGGCGATGTAATTTACATCCCGCCGAAGACAAACATGATACTCGTCAGGGGAGAGGTAAACGGGCGAGTAAGCCCCGGGCAATTGCAACAGCGAATACCGCCAATTCCTGAAGGGGAGGTAAGGGGGGCAAAGACGGAGATCTTTCTCGAGTACCGGAACGGGGACTCCCTGAGCCAGGCCATAAAACGCGCTGGGGGCCTACTGGAGACCGCCGACCTCAATGCGGCCCACATAAGGCGACAACGCACAGATTCTACCGAGTCGGTCATCCCGGTAGACCTCTATTCCCTCTTTGTCATGGGGGATCCTTCCGCGGATGTACCACTGAAGAAGGGGGATATCATCGAGATCCCCAGGGCGGACCGGGAGGTCTACGTCACCGGGATCGTCGCTTCACCGGGCCCCTATCCCTACCGACCGGGCCTTACGGCCTATGAATACATCGGCATGGCCGGCGGTCCCACGATACAGGGGAGCGCGCGCGGATGGAAGGTAATCGACGTCAGGGGGAGAAAACGTAAGATCAAGCCATCAGACACGTTAAGGCCCGGAGAGACCGTAATGGTGCCCGAACGCTTCATTACCAAGATGGGAAAAATCCTCACACCGATCAGCGCAGCGAGCACGATAATCATCTGGATAGTGGCCGTTCAAAGGCGCTAAAATCACCCCTTCTCATCAAAACGACACTCATCGAAGAGGGAACACCGCCCGCAGAGGGGTCTTCTCGACTTGCAACACATCCGGCCGTGGAAGACAAGGAGGTGGGTGAGGTGAGTCCACTTTTCCATTGGAAAGGCATTGCGCAGGTCCTCCTCGATCTTGTCCGGGTCCTTGGAAGAAGAGAACCCCAACCTCAGGGAGACCCGCTTTACGTGCGTATCCACCGCGATCGCCTCCCCTCCGAATGCGTTGCCGATGATGATATTTGCCGTCTTCCTCCCCACGCCGGGGAGGGACAAGAGATCATCGACCTTCCGGGGAACCCGTCCATCGAAACGGTCGACAAGCGCCCTGCACATCCCCCGGATGCTCCCGGCCTTGTTACGATAGAATCCCGTCGGGCGGATATCCTTCTCGAGTTCCTCTACGGGAACCCTCAGATAATCTTCGGGCGACCTGTACTTGTTGAAGAGATCCCTCGTAACACGGTTCACCCGCTCGTCGGTACACTGGGCTGCCAGGATCGTTGCCACGAGCAACTCAAAGGGGGAGGAAAAATCGAGGGTGATGCCCGCGTCCGGATAGGCCGCTTCAAGCGACTCAAGGATCCTTTTTATCTCTCTTGCCCCCACCTGAACCCGCCTTCCTCCCATAGTATTTCTTGATCGCCTCATCAAGGTAACGCTTGGGGTCTTTAAGCACCTCTGGAACGACCTTGAAGGTGTCGATATCGATTAGTTTAAGGCCGAGCGCATAGTCCTTGAAGACCTCCCTGCAAATGGTGTCGGCCGAACTGCCCGCCTTCTCAGAGATCGCCCTCAATTCCAGGCAGGCCTCTTCGGTAAAATCGAGCCAAACCCCTGCCTCGTTGTGAAAATCCTCCCGAAAGCCCTCAAGCGAACCCTGAAACACGACATCTTCGAGCATCTCATCCGGGTCATCGACCATGGCCTCAGTCACCACCAACCTCTTCACACCTACCGACGGAAGCCTCCGCTCGTATTTCATCAACGTCCTTTCAAGGACGCTCACCAGGCCCCTCGCACCGGTCTTCTCCCTGTTTGCGAGCCCAGCCAACTTCCTCAGCGCACTGTCCTCGAACTCGAGGTCTATCCCGTACGCCATGAAATCGAGCCTCTTCGACCTGATCACCGAACTGTTCGGATTGGCGAGGATGCGATACAGGTCTTCCTCATCCAAGTCGTCGAGGACGGCGATCACCGGCAAACGGCCGATGAATTCCGTCTCGAACCCGTAATTGATCAGGTCCTCGGCCTTTACCTTGCGGAGCAGGTTCTGGTCATGTGTCGATATTCCCGACGGCCCTGAGCCGAAGCCAATCTCCCGCTTCCTCAACCTTCGAGATATAATGCCCTCAAGGCCGGAAAAAGAGCCGCTGACGATGAAGAGTATGTTCCTTGTATTGATCCGCTTCCTCTCGATCTTGCCGCTCTTCTGGAATTGCATCACCGATTCCATCTGCGAGGCCAGGTCGTGCGGGGCCTTGAGATCCACTTCCGTCTCCTCCATCAACTTCAGGAGGTTCCTTTGCACGCCCGACCTCGACACATCAGGCCCTGCTGACGTGCCCGCCGAAGCGATTTTATCGATTTCGTCAACATATATGATCCCGTTCTGGGCCAACTCGATATCGCCTCCGGCACGTTCCACGAGTTCCCTGGCAAGGTCCTCCACGTCACCGCCGACGTAGCCAGTTTCACTGAATTTTGTTGCGTCCGCCTTGACGAAGGGAACCCCTATCTTCTTGGCGATCAAACGGATGATGTAAGTCTTGCCGACACCCGTTGGCCCTACCATGATGATGTTGTTCTTGATATCGGTCTCGGGACGTTCGACCTCCTCTCCCAGCCTGAGCCGATTGAAATGAGTACAGACTTTCGTAGCAATTATCTCCTTCGCATCATCCTGTTTGACAACATACCGGTTGAGATAGCCCAGGAGTTCCTCCGGCTTCATGTCAAATTGGGGGGCTTCCCTCTCCTCCTCCAACATGACCCCTTCAGCCGTACCGTCTTCATCCTTGTCCGAGGCCGGAGTCTCGTGCGTTCTTCGTAACAATTCGTTCAGTTCTTTCTGGAATTTCCAGAGATCCCTCGTCTCGTCGCTCATTATTCACCCCTGTCCGATTGCAGGTACATCATCGTTGTAAGGTAGTCGAAGCGGATTCACCAAGTTACTCCACTTTAAAAGATAGTAAACCCGTGCCCTCAGAGTCAAGCCGAACCTAACCGCCTTTCAACTTTTTTCTTGTCCCCTCACCGGCCGTGCAAT
Source organism: uncultured Gemmatimonadota bacterium (assembly GCA_964573995.1). GTDB lineage: Bacteria > Gemmatimonadota > CAZMKB01 > CAZMKB01 > CAZNLH01 > CAZNLH01. The sequence continues at coordinate 35,714 of CAZNLH010000019.1, read as the reverse complement.
AGATTTCCGGCATTACATCGGAAGGATGCTAACGCTCAGTTGCGTAAGTTCCTGTCGCTCGGGGTGACAGGTCGGGAAGTTCCGGTGGAATTTCCCGACCTCCAGAGGGGCGTGTTGCCCTTATGCAAGTGTCTCGCCCCTGAGAGAAGACCTAAGGCGGACTTTGGCAGCGAGACACTAATCAATGGCAAGGCGCCAAGTATCAGCACTGATCCTGATCATCCTCCTCGGAGCCGCTTTTCGGATAGAGTTCATCCGTGAAACGAACCTCACATTTGAAGACGCCCTGATCACCTTCCGCTACGCCGACAACCTCGCAAACGGAAGGGGCTTTGTCTACAACCCGGGCGAGAAAGTCCTTGGGACCACGAGTCCGCTCTGGACCCTGATGCTTGCATCGCTCGAGGCGGTCGGTCTACCGGACCTTGTCGCTGACGGGCGCGGCCTATCGCTCATATTTTATACCCTGATCATCCTCATCTTGTTCACCACTATCTATTCCACCTGCGGACATCGACCCGCCCTCATATGGGCCGCCCTTTTCGCCAGTTCGTCCGGGGCTATACCCGTTACCATGTCCGGTATGGAGACCCCACTCTTCCTCCTCGCCATGGCACTCGCCATACGTGGTTTCCTCCGGAAGAGCCCGCTACTGCCGATCGGGCTCGCCCTGGCCGTACTGACCCGTATCGACGGCCTCCTCCTCGCCGCCGTCTTCCTCGCCTGGGACTTACTGGCCTGCCGCCGAAGTGCACTCAAGCGCCTGGCACTTTTTCTCCTCTTGATAAGCCCCTGGCTTGTCTTTTCCACCTCCTACTTTGGAGGCCTCCTTCCCCAAAGTGCGAGGGCCAAGGCGGTCGCCTACCACTTCGGCGCCTGGAAGTCGGCAGCCCCCTTCCTGATGCGCTTTACACCTTTCGGGGAGACCAGCCCCTCGAGGTTCCTCGCCAAGTCTATGGCCTTCTGCCTCGTAATCCTGGGGATCGTTCGCACGGTCATGACAAGAAGGGACCTGGGCCTTCTCCCGCTGGCTGCTTACTACCTACTCTACTGCCTTGCCTTCATGACTTCAGGCGTACTGATCTTTCCATGGTACCTCACACCGGCCACCTTCGCCTACGACATCCTCCTGGCGCTGGGGGCATCCTACCTCGTAACGCGCGCCTTGGAACCGGCGGGGACCCGGACACGCGCCATGTTGATGGCTGCCGTCTTGATCACCGTCATCGGGATGAACCTGGCGACCCTCTCCAGCAGGTTGCAAGAATACCGCGAGATCCAGCGGATCGAGGACAGACTCCGCGCCCCAATCGGGCGATGGCTAAAAGAAAACGCAGGGCCGGGAGCAAGCGTCTTCCTGGAGCCGATCGGCTATATAGGCTACCATGCAGGTCCCGACGTAAAGATAATAGACGAGGTGGGAATCATCTCCCCGGCCATTGTACGGTTTAGAAGGGAGGGAGCGGGGTGGTACCTCCGGGCGCTCGAGGCGTTGAAGCCCGACTATATCGTCGAGTATACATACTCCATAGAGAACAACAGGGTAGAAGCCACCGGTGAACCACTCTTTCAAGGCCGGGCCGATCTCGACTGGTTCCACCATCGCTACAAAGTAGTGCGTACTTTCGAGGCCTGTGGAACTTGCCGGTATATCAAGGATAAAGAAAAAGGCTACGCCATATTCAAGGCAAACACTTCTGTCTCAACCACCATGGAAGGACAAAATACGCGCAACAGGACGGCCGGCATCGATTTCCGGTAACCGCCCGTGGGGGGTTCGGCACGCGACATCTGAGGGGATAGAGGTAGGCGGCGACAATCAGGAGATAAAGGGCCTCAGGCGTCGGCTCCGGGAGATGTGGCGCAGGCGATGCAGTGCCCTCTCCTTGATCTGCCGAACGCGTTCCCGAGTGATTCCCATGATCTTACCTATGTCTTCGAGGGTAAGCGGCGGTTGCCCGCCGAGCCCGAAATAGAGGCGAATGACCTTGGCCTCCCTCTCACCGAGGGTATCCAGGATCCGTTGGATCTCATCGTAACGGACGCTCTCCATGGCCAGTTCATCCGGCGAGGCCTGGTCCTCATCGGCGAGGTACTCTGTTAGGCGGGTGTCTTCAATGTTAGGAGGCGGGGTCTCCAGGGAGAGTGGCTTCTGCGTTATGGAAAGGGTCTCCTCCACCTCAGAAAGGTCCATGTCGAGCCCCTGCGATAATTCCTTCAGGGTGGGAGCGCGGCCCATCTCCTGGGTCATCAGGTCCGCCTTCTTGCCGATCTTGTAGAGTGACCCCGCCCGGCTAAGGGGCACTCTAAAGACGCGCGATTGTTCGGCGAGAGCCTGGAGGATCGCCTGGCGTATCCACCAGACGGCATAGGAAATGAACCTGATGTCCTTCTTCTCATCGAACTTCTGTGCAGCGCGGATCAGCCCCATGTTCCCCTCGGATATCAGGTCGATGAGAGTCAGCCCGCGGTTCTGATATTTTTTCGCCACGCTGACCACGAACCGGAGATTGGAACGGACGAGCCTCTGAAGGGCTGCCTTGTCCCCCTTCTTTATCCGTCGGGCAAGACTCTTCTCCCTCTCCTTATCTATCAGAGGGTACTTATCGATCTCGGAGAGATACTTTTCGAGTGTTTCGTCGTAATACAAATACTTGCCCAATGAACTGAATTTCACCTCTTTCTCACCTCGGGAATTGATGATGACACGTTCACAGCACGTTCCCGATAAGTCGGCTTCTCTCTCCCCATCTTCCCCTGGGCCTCATCATACCGCAAATTCACGCCTGTCCACGCCGCAGGATCAGAACACGCGCAATCTTCGTGCCCGAACCGCAAACGCTGATTCACCCCGTAAAACCGAAAGAGGCAAACCATGAATCAACAATGTAACTTCTTTTCATCCGGTACGTTAAGGGGATTAATTCTCCATGTCAAGGAGAAAATGCAATCTTTTCAACGAACAGATCCTGTCCGGTTTTCACCCGTCTACTGTACATGAACCGTCACCGGATTACCACACTCCCGCCACCAGGTTATCCTCTCGCCAAAACCCGCCTCGCGGCCTCCATGATGTGTGCGCTGCTTACCCCGTATCTCCTGAAGAGTTCCTCGGGTTTGCCCGATTCTGCGTAACGCTCGCCCGTATTCACCGACTCCATGGATACCGGCCTCACTCCTCCCAGATATTGAGCAATTTCGGCCGACAGGCCGCCGTGAGCCTGGTGCTCTTCGACAACGACCACCTTGCCGGTCTTCTCCACCGATTTGAGGACGGCCTGGTGATCCATCGGCCTGATTGAGTAAAGATCAATGAGGTCAATCCCGATCCCCTCATCGATCAACGCATCCGCCGCCTCCATCGCCTCAGCCATTACATAACCCGCGGAGATCATCGAGATATCATCCCCATGCCTCAGCAACTTGGATCCCCCGAAATGGAACTCTTCACCGGGATCATAGATACGGATCGAATTTGGCCGGCTAAGACGCAGGTAAACGGGACCCTCCACCTGCGCCGCGCACCTGACGAGCGCCGATGTGGAGGTGTCATCGGCGGGGACAGCGACCTTGAAACCCGGGAGAGACAGCACGAGGGCGAGATCCTCGACGCTCTGCTGCGAGGGCCCATCCTCGCCGACTGAGATCCCTCCGTGGGTCGCCACCACCTTCACATTGCAGCCTGGATACGCAACAGACATCCTCAACTGATCATAGCCCTTGCAGATCAGGAAGACGGCGAAACTGCTTATAAAGGGTATCTTCCCGCAACTGGAAAGTCCGGCTGCGATCGAGACCATGTTTGCCTCCGCGATACCGACATTGAAGAAACGGTCGGGGAATTCCCTGCCGAACAGGGCCGTCTGGGTGGACTTCGAGAGGTCGGCATCAAGGACTACGATGTCTTCGTTCTCCCTCCCCAATTCGACCAGCGCCCTCCCGTACGCCACGCGTGTGGAAAATCGTTCGGGCGATATATTAGGCATTTCCATCCCCTCTTCCAAGTTCCTCGAGCGCCCTCAAGGTATCCTCGGCAGTGGGGGCGCTCCCGTGGTAATCGTTGTTGTTCTCCATGAACCCAACACCTTTGCCCTTTACCGTATGAGCGACGATGACGGAGGGCCTGTCATCGACTTCCCTCGCCGCGTTCAGGGCGTGAACGATACCTGAACAATCATGCCCATCGATCTCCTGGACGTGCCAGCCGAACTTTTCCCACTTGGCCGCCAGGGGACTGACATCGACGATCTCCTCGACCGGTCCGTCGAGTTGATGTTTGTTGTAATCGATTATCGCCGTCAGCCTGCCTATGCCGTGATGGGCAGCAAACATGGCCACTTCCCATACCTGTCCCTCCTGGATCTCGCCGTCTCCCATCAGGACGTACACCCTGAACGGCTCCCCGTCTATACGGCCCGCGAGCGCCATACCGATACCGATCGAAAGTCCCTGTCCGAGAGACCCGGTGGATGCCTCGAGGACGGGGAGCATGCGCTTATCGGGATGTCCCTGAAACGGACTCCCAAGTTTCCTTAGCGTGGTGAGGCCTTCTGTGGAGAAGTAACCCGCCTCCGCCAGCGTGGCGTAGAGTGCCGGCGCTGCGTGTCCCTTGCTCAGGATGAAACGGTCCCTGTCCCTCCAGTTCGCCTCGGCCGGCCTGTGGCGCATCTCGTGGAAGAACAATACTGCGAGAATGTCCACCGACGAGAGTGATCCACCCGGATGCCCCGAACCTGCTGCTCCGATCATCCGAACGACGTGCATGCGGATCGTCCTCGAACGTTCCTCCAATCTTTTTCTTTCCACTTCCTTCACCTTGAAGACCTCTCTAGTCGCTACTACCGCTCTGCCTCTTATCCGCACAGCCGTAGCCGGTTCATCCGCCGGAATGCCCGAGCCCGTATGATAACCCGCGTCGTGACATCCGTCAACCGGGACAATTACTCACCGTTGCTTCAGTATCTCATCTACATCCAAGCCGTATTTCACTATCTTCTTGTGGATATTCTGGCGCGCCAGTCCGCTCTGCTTGGCAGCCATCGAGATGTTCCCGCCCGCCCGCCTCAGGGCATCGATGACAAACTGGCGCTCAAAGTCACACTTCGCCTCCCGGTAATCGATCGAATGATGTCTTGGCGGCCCTCCTCCGGCACGGAGTTGGGGGGGCAGGCTCGAGACCTGGATTTCGTCCCCCTCCTCCAGCGCAACCGCACGTTCCACCGCGTTTTCCAATTCCCGGACGTTTCCGGGCCAGGCGTAGGACACCATCATCTCGATCGCCCCCCGCGAGAAGTGGCCGATCTTCTTCCCAAACTCCATGTTATACTTCCTCAAGAAGTGATAAGCGAGCATGGATATATCATCCCTCCGCTCCCTCAAGGGAGGCAAGGCGATGTTGATAACATTGATGCGGTAGTAGAGGTCTTCCCTGAACTTCTTTTCATGAACGAGACGGGACAGATCGGTGTTTGTGGCGGTGATCAGCCGGATGTCCGCCTTGATGGGCCTCGTCCCCCCTACCCTCTCGAAGGACCTCTCCTGCAAGACCCTCAGGAGCCTGATCTGCAGGGATTGGCTCATCTCACCGATCTCGTCGAGGAAAAGGGTCCCCCCATCGGCCTCTTCAAAGTATCCTCGAGACATCTTGACGGCACCTGTGAAGGCTCCCCTTTCGTGCCCGAAGAGGGTGCTCTCCAAGAGGGTCTCCACCAGTCCACCGCAATTTACCGCCACGAAGTTCATGTCACCTCTTGGACTCGACTTGTGGATCACCCTCGCCACGAGTTCCTTGCCGGTCCCGCTCTCGCCGGTGATGAGTATCGTGCTGTTCAGGGGAGCAACCTTGTCTATCACCCTGTAAACGTCCTGCATTGCGGGGCTTTTTCCTATGATTTCTGCAGGACTCAAGCGGGACTTGAGGAGCTTGTTCTCTTCACGGAGCCTCTTATAACGGATCGCCCTCCGGATGATCAATTTCAGTTCCTCGAGGTTGTCGAACGGCTTGGTCAGGTAATCCTCCGCCCCCAGTTTCATCGCTTCAACAGCCGTGTCGATGGTACCATGGCCTGTCATGATAAGCACGGCCACCTCCTCGTCGATCCCCCTGAGCCTCCTCAGGACCTCCAAGCCGGACAGCCCGGGCATCTTGAGGTCGAGGAGAACCAGGTCAAACCGGCTTGATCTACAGGCGTTGATCGCCTCCTCGCCCCCCGACGCCTCCGCGACGTCGTATTCGCTGCTATCGAGGAGGCTCGCGAAAAAGTCGCGAGTAAACGCCTCGTCGTCCACAACCAGGACCCTGCTCTTACGCATCTCCATCCACCCCCTTCGTCCCACCCGTCCAGTGAACGGGGAAAGTCAGCGTGAACGTGGTCCCCCTTCCCTCCTCACTATCAACATCTATTCTCCCATGATGACTCTTGACTATCCCGTACGCCACACTGAGACCGAGACCGGTCCCTTCCTCCTTGGTAGTGAAAAATGGTTCGAAGATCCTGTTCAAGATGGATTCCGGTATGCCGCGACCGGTATCGCGGACCTCCACCACCACCTTCTCACCGTCAAAGAGCCTCGTGGAGATGGAGATCTTCCCCCTGCCTTCGATGGACTGTGCGCTGTTCTGAATGAGATTCATTATTACCTGGGCCATCTGTGTCTCATTTCCCAGGACAATCATGGGATCTTCCTGGAGCATCTTCTCGACCTTCACGCCCTTGAGGTTCACCTGATTCTCAAGGAGGGACAGTACATCGTTGATAACCTGGTTGACGTCGACCTCGGTGAAGTCTCGCCGGGACTCCCTGGAAAATTTCAGAAGGTTCTTGACGATCTTCGTACATTCCCTCCCCGCCCTCTCAATGGTCTCCGCAAGTTTCCTGTTAGGATCGCCCGGTTCCATGCGGCTCAGCAAGAGTTGTACGAAGTTTTGCACCCCCACAAGGGGGTTGTTCAACTGGTGGGCCAGTCCCCCCGCCAACTCGCCGAGGGCCGCCATCTTGCTCGCTTGCACGAGTTGCATCTCGAGGTTCTTCCTCTCTGTTACGTCGCGATTTATCTCGATGACGCGCACCACCTGTCCGTCGACCCCCTTTATAGGATAGGTATGGAGTTCGAGAAATCGCTCCTCTCCATCTTTACCCTCATGGGTATAAGTGGTCATCCCAGCCTCGCCGCTCTCAAAGGTCCTCGCCGTCAGGCAGAACTTGCAGGGTCTATCCTGGCCGTGAAACACCCTGTAACAGGTCTCCCCGATGAGTGTCCTCTCCCCATTCCCCGAGGCCCTTTCCCGCGCCGCCCTATTTGCAAAGAGGATGTGGAAGTCGCGGTTCACTATCGCTATGCTGTCCTCAATCCCGTCGATGACCGACTGTAGAAAGGCGCCGGCGCCCTCCTCCATCGCATTCAACCTGTTCATATAACCGTCCTCCCACCGTTTCCCTCCACACCCGTTTATCCCCAATCGGGGTGTCACCCCCCACGCCAATGGTGTAATGATATCGTGACTTGCCTTAATAATAGACATACCCACGCGAAGCACAAGGGGTGAGGGCAAAGACGGCGTCCCGCAATCTCATTCATGCTCGAAGAAATTCTCCCGCCACCTGCAGGTCGATAACGGGGAGACTCCCTGGGGGCCGACTGTTGACAAAGTCAAACTCCTTGTCTATCTTTGAGATGCGTCCCAAACGCTTGTCCCGAAATGGGGGCCGCCAGTCGAGAGCCGGAGGAGACAATGAAGAAGAAACGGATCGAGCAGGACAGTCTCGGGGAAAAGGAGGTCCCATCCCCTGCATATTATGGTATCCAGACCGTCAGGGCAGTAGAGAACTTCCCCATAAGCGGCTTGAAGGCCAGGGAGGTGTTCGTCCGTGCAACCGCGATCATCAAGAAGGCAGGTGCCCTGACGAACATGGAACTTGGGCTGCTCCCCGCAGAGATAGGCCTGAAGATCGTCGAGGCCTCGGACGAGGTTATCTCGGGCCGTTTCGACGACCAGTTCGTCGTGGACATCTACCAGGCGGGTGCCGGAACCTCGCACAACATGAACATGAACGAAGTCCTCGCCAACCGGGCGATCGAGCTCCTCGGCGGCTGTAAGGGGGACTACTCCATCTGTCACCCGAACGACCATGTAAACATGTCCCAATCGACCAACGACGTCTACCCCACTGCCATGAGGATCGCCGTCCTTCTCCTCTCCGATGGCCTGCTCTCAGGTATCAGGAGACTCTCCTCGACCATGATGGGCAAGGGGGCCGAATTCGATGAAGTGATCAAGTCCGGCAGGACTCACCTGCAGGATGCCACGCCCGTGACACTGGGCCAGGAGTTTCACGCCTACGGCGAATGCCTGGAGCGGCACGCGCGGTCAATAACCGCGGCGGTCGATTCGTTACGGGAACTTGGCATCGGCGGAACCGCCGTCGGGACCGGACTCAATTCCCATCCCATGTACCGTGACCGGGTCATTGCGCACCTTTCGGAGGAGACGGGACTCGACCTCGTCCCCAGCCCCGACTACTTCGAATCGATGCAGAGCATGCGCCCCTTCACGGCGATCTCCTCCGCACTGAGGGATCTCTCGGTCGACCTGATGCGCATCGCCAACGACATAAGGCTGCTGGCCTCCGGCCCAACCTCGGGCCTCCGGGAGATCATCCTGCCCGCGGTCCAGCCGGGATCATCGATCATGCCTGGCAAGATCAACCCTGTGATGGCCGAAATGCTCAACATGGTCTGCTGCCAGGTAATAGGAAACGATCTTACAATCACGATCGCCGCCCAGGCAGGACAACTCGAACTGAACGTCATGATGCCGGTCATCTCCCACAATCTCATCTTTTCCATCGAGATACTGACCAACGCATTGAGGGCATTCACCGAGAAGTGCGCACACGGTATCGCGGCAGATCGTGAACGATGCATGCGGTACATCGACCTGAATCCCTCTCTCGTCACCGCCCTCAGCCCCCATATCGGCTATCTCAAGGCCTCGGAGGTTGCCAGGAAGTCATTGGAGACGGGGAAGCCGATCAGGGATATCATGATGGAAACGGGCGCCATGGACAGGGCGGAGATCGAAAAGATCCTAAATGTCCGCGCGATGACCAGGCCGGGTGTCCCGGGCAAGGGCGAGGTTGAAGACCGGTGAGCAATCCACTCTTGCGGCCGGAGCGCCCGTCAGATCACGATCAAGGGGCCCGCCTCTTCGAGTATTCGGCCCTCTTCTTCACCGGAAATCCTCCGTGAATCGATCTCCTTCCCCCCTCCCGGTTCCCTTCCCTTGTGAAAGATGCTCACCCTGCCCCGCATGATATCGAGATACCCATCCCGCCTGTCACCATCTACCACCTCGTCCACCCCGAGATAGAGCAACGGGGTCGACTCCGCACTAAGAACGACCGCCAGGGGGAAGGACCCAATGGCAAGACCGGCCGCTATCCTCAGCCCCTCAACGGGCAGATGGCTCTCCCCGGGGTCTCCCCGCAGATAGACCACGACGTTCGCACCATCGCTTCCAAGGCTCCGTCCCGCGGGTCCCTCCCTCTCAAAGATCGTCTCCTCACCGCCAAGCGTAACGGCCACGGAGACGAAACGTTCGCACCCCATCAGCAGGTTGCAAAGGGTCATCAGTCCCGAGAACGTGGCGGGCCCCTCGAGCGGCACCCCGTATCTCCCGCATCCATACGCGCAGGCGTACAACCTCACTCCACGCCCCGACAGATCGGCGACCTCGCCCTCCAAGAGGTGAAGGACCCCCCGGTCCACCAGGTAGAGATGGACCCGTCGGTATTCCCTGAGGGCGCGATCGACCGATCCGATCCAGCGAGACCTGTTCAGGTCGTCCGGACCGGCGACGACCAGGAAGGAGATGTCGCCCGAGACATTCATGCGGGCATTTTGCTCCAGGAAGGCAGCCACGGCGACGGGAGGACGTCCGGCACAAGGCTCGACTCATGTCCTCTGATGGTTTGGCCCCCCACCACCCTCCGGCGGCACCCAGGTTATTATCTGATAAGGATCCATGACGTCACAGGTCTTGCAGTGGACGCAATTGGCGGGATTGAGATTGAGGCGCCTTGCACCGTCCTCCCCCTCTTCCATCTCGTAGACGTTCGCAGGGCAGAAAGACTCGCATGGGTTACCGTACTCCTCGATACACCTGTTATTGCATATGTCGTAATCAGCGATCCGCAGGTGTGGAGGTTGATCCTCCTCGTGACGCGTCCCCGAATAGTATACATCGGTGACCTTGTCAAAGGTGAACCTGTTGTCGTACACCCTCTTTTCCCTCTCCCTCCAATGGCCGCCGTAATAATCCCGGACCTTCTCCATCCTGGAAAAATCGGGCAACGAAGGAAACGGGTCCCTGAATCCCCGGCCGCCGGTAGCCATCTGCACCCCCATCCTCATCAAACCCTTCCACAGGCCATCCGCAAAGCCCTGGTGAAAGTTCCTCACCGGGTAGAGTTCGTCGCGGATCCAACTCTCCTGAATTCGCCTCTCATACCCCTTGAGCACCTCCGCCGACGAGTCGTTACGCTTTAGGGCCTCGTAAGCGGTCTCGGCCGCGAGCATTCCGCTCTTCACGGCGAGGTGTATCCCCTTAAGCGCCCTCGAATTGAGAAATCCAGCCGAATCACCGACAAGGAGGACACCATCCGCATAAGGGCGCGGGATTGCGTAGTAACCGCCCTCAGGGATCGTCTTGGCACCGTACTCGACGATCTGGCCCCCTTTCAGGATGGAAGAGATGAACGGGTGGGTCTTGAAGTCCTGTAGCCTGGCATGGACGTTCATGTAGGGATCCCTGCTCCCGAGGCCCACGACCATGCCCACGCTGAGCAGGCCGTCTCCCATTGAGTATATGAATCCACCGCCGAAGTCATCCTTTTCCAGCGGCCACAGGAGCGTGTGAATGATATCCCCGGGCTGAAGGGGGGTGCCGGGGACCTCCCAGACTTCCTTGACGCCGAGCGAGTAAGACTGCGGATTCTTGCCCTCTTCGAGCCCCTCCCTCTTGATCAACTCCTTGGCCAGCGTACCGCGGGGGCCTTCACCCAGGATTGTCACCCTGGCACGGATGTCGATTCCAGGCTCATAATTGGCCTTAGGCTCTCCATCCTTTCCCACCCCCTTGTCCCCCGTCCTTACACCGATCACTCCACCATCCTGGTACAGGAGTTCAACCGCCGGGAACTCCGGGAAGACATCCACCCCCACCCCTTCCACCTGCGGAAGGAGCCACCTGAGGAATCTTGACAACGATACGACGGTATTACCATGATTGTTCAGGAAGGAGGGGAGAACGGGGAGTTTCCACTTGCCGCCGCCCGCAAGGAAGCAGAGGCTGTCCTCGTGGACCGGCACACCCGGCAATGGTGGGTCCTTGTCCCGCCATCCGGGCATGAGTTCATCGAGCCCCCTGGGGTTGAGCACCGCACCCGATATGCCATGGGCTCCGACCTCCCTGCCCTTTTCAATCACCATTATGGACAATTCACCGGGGCCCACTTTGGCCGAGTGCTCTCCTTCACCCTCCTCCTTCAGCATCCTCGCCAGGTGATAGGCGCCGCTCAGAGATGCAGGTCCCGCACCGACAAAGAGGACATCGACTTCGATGCTCTCCCGGCTCGCAGCCACTGCCTTTACTCACCCCCCCTTTCCGACAGGTATCTCTCCACCTCGATCGCCGCCATACACCCCGATCCGGCCGCTGTTATCGCCTGTCGGTAAATATGATCCGCCACGTCACCGGCAGCGAATACACCTTCCCTGCTCGTGAAGACTCCCCTCTCGGTGACGATATAGCCCATCTTGTCAAGTTCGATCTGGTCCCTGAACACCTCGGTGTTGGGGACATGGCCGATCGCCACAAAGACACCCTGGCAGGGAATTCGAGACACCTCTCCCGTCTTGATATCCCTCACGTCCAATCCGGTCACCCCCGCGGACTCATCGCCGATCACCTCGTGAGCGACCGCGTTCCACCTGAAGGCGATCCTGTCATTCATTGCGGAGCGTTCCTGTAGAATCTTGGAGCCCCTGAGTTGGTCCCTGCGGTGGACTATTGTGACCTTGGTCGCGAACTTAGTCAGGAAAATCGCCTCCTCCAGCGCCGAGTCCCCACCCCCGATCACAACGACCTCCTGATCCCTGTAAAAAAACCCGTCACATGTCGCGCATGTCGAGACCCCGTGCCCCAGCAATCTCTTCTCCGATTCGAGGCCCAGGAGCCTGGCAGAAGCACCGGTCGCCACTATTACGGAAAGCGCGGGTATCTCTCTGCCATCGATCGACAACATGAAGGGATCGACGCCGAGGTCCGCGCGTTCTATAGCCCCCTTGATGATCTCGGCACCGAACCTTTCCGCCTGCGCTCTCATCTCCTCGACCAGTTCCGGTCCCTGTATACCCTCGCGGAATCCTGGATAGTTCTCCACCCGCGATGTCATCGTCAACTGCCCGCCCGATTGAGGCCCCTCTACTATGAGCGGCCTCAGCGATGCCCGTGCGGCATAGATGGCCGCGGTCAGGCCGGCGCACCCGGAACCGAGGATCACCACCTTCCTGGCCCCTTCATTCATAAGTATGTTCCTCCATCCATATTTGTTTCCTGTACGACACTAAATTACGGCCTTAATAATATGAAGATCGGCAGGGATGTCAACAAGGATCCCGGCCCTTCCCAGGTTTTAATCTATAACGGGCAAGGGGGGTCTTCGAGTATACGTGAAGGGGACTGCCAACATTCTGTGGTCCCCCCCAAACTCCTCACGGCCATGGGCCATAACGGTCCCCGGCACGAACACCGATCGGCTGTTGCTCAGGACTCTTTGGCGGGAGGCTCTTTCCCGTAGACAGGGAGCAGAAAGGAGAAGACCCCACCCGCCTCCTTCCCCTCCTCGGCCCATATCGTGCCGCCGTGCCCCTCGACAAGATAGCGGCAAATCGCCAGGCCAAGCCCCGTCCCCCGTTTCCCCTTCTCCCCTTTCAACTGCTCAAAACGGTCGAAGATCGCCTCAAGTTTGTCACCGGGGACCCCGGGACCGGTATCGACCACTGAGACCTTGACATACTTTTTCTTCCTACGAACCTTCGGATCCGGTATTCTCTCGAGGTCTCTGCCAGCAGCCAGCCCAGCAAGTATCGCGACCTTTCCCCCATCCGGGGTGGATTTCAAGGCATTGGCGATGAGGTTTGTAAGGACCTGTTCCACCTTGGATTCATCCGCGTAGATGGTTGGAAGTGAGTCAGGCAGCCGGCTCTCCAGCGTTATTCCCCTCTCCTCGGCCGAAGCCGAGAGGGTCATCATGACATTGTGCGCGGGCTGCTGGATGTCTACTTCCCCGAAATCATACCTGATCTTGCCGGCCTCGATGCGGGAGAGGTCCAGTATGTTGTTTATCATCTCGCTGAGGCGATCGATGTTCCGCCTCGCCATGGCCAGGAAGGTCCGCTGTTTTTCTGACAGGGGACCGGTTGCACCGCTGTGAATGATATCCAGTGAACCCTTTATGGCCGTCATAGGTGTCCTCAACTCGTGGGAAACGAGGGAGACGAATTGAGACTTGAGTTCCGAGACCCTGTTGAGGTCCTCATTGGCCTTTTGGATCTCTTCGAACAGCCCGACGTTATACAGGGCCCACGCTACCTGGTTCGCGTAGAGAGACAGAAAACGGATAGATTCCTCATCGAAGCCCTCCTTCTCACCCTTTTCGAAGTCGATCACTCCAAGCACGTCATCTCCAACCATCAGCGGAATAGCAAGTTCAGAACCCTCGTCGAGCCATCCCGGCAGGTAAGTGGGATCCTTGGAGACATCCGGCAGGTATCGGGTCTCCTTCTTCGCGGCCACCCAGCGAACCACCCCCCTTTTCGAACTCCCCTCTGATCTCTTACCGCTCCGTTCAGGCCTCATCGGCCTGGAAGACCGCAGCATGGTCACTTTTCCCCTATCCCCGACCTTGAAAATGGAGCACGCGTCATAGCCGAGCGCCGAACTCGCCACGTCCACCACCTTCTCCGCCAGGCGATCCATGTCGGTGATCGCCATGAAGGACTTCCCAGCCTCGTAAAGGATCTGCATCCTTACGGCCCTCTCCTGCGACCCCTGATAAAGGCGGGCATTACCAATGGCGATACCAACCAATTCGCTGACCCCCTTCAGGAGTTCCATACGATATGCATCTTCCGGTATCCTTCTCGTCGAGGCCAAGTCCATTACGCCGACGAGCCGTTCGCCGTACAGCAACGGCAGTCCTATGAAGGAATGGTATTGCATCCCCTCCCTCGCCGTGAGCGATCGATCATCCTCAACCAGTGAATCGACTCTCATTGCCTTCCTGTCCCTCGCCACTTCCCCGGTCAGGCTCTCCCCCACACGAATCGCCTTGATCTTCCCTACAACCGCCTCAGGGATCCCGATCACCGACTTCAAGTTCAACAACTGGTTCACATCGTCGAGGATATATACGCCTCCCACATCGAATTCTGTGACTTCCAGGGTCTTCTGGAGCGAAAGGTTCAGGATCTCATCGAGTACGAGAGACCTGTTCACCACCTTCGAAATATCGTGCAGTATGCCCAGTTCACTGTTCTTTTCGAGGATTTCTCTCTCCTTACGCTTCTCCTCCGTTATGTCCTGGATAAACACTTGGATGAGCCTATCTTCACCTATCTCTATAACGTGGGCAACGACCGCCACGTCGATTATCTCGTTATCCTTCAGCTTGTTTCTGGCCTCCCCTCTGAAATGCCCCTCCTTTTGCAAGACTTCCCGGACTACCCTGAAAGTTTGTACATCCTCCGGGGGTATCAACTCCATGGCGTTCAAGCCCAGGAACTCCTCCCTATCGTAGCCGAACAACTCTATCGCCTTCCGGTTCACGTCGAGGATGTTCCCATCGAGGTCCTCTACAAAAATCGCCTCTCCGGCACCGTCAAAGAGTTCCCTGAGCCGTTTCCGAGATTCTCTCAGTTCCGCCTCTACCTCTTCTCGATGGGTGATATCGACCATCACGCCAAGGTACTCGACGATACGGCCTGATTCGTCCCTCCGACCATAGGAGGACTCCAGGCATACCACCGTGCTGCCATCCTTGTGGAGCAGCCGGCTCTCGAAGTCCCTGACGGTCCCCTTCTCTTCCATCTCCTGTATGAATCTCTCCCTGTCCCTCGGATCGACATATAGTTCGGTCGCGATGTCCAACCGGAGGAGATCCTCCTCGCCGGCGTATCCCAGCATCTTGACCATCGCTTCGTTGACCTTCCGGAAATGGCCCTCTGGTGTCGACACGTAGACCCCGTTCTCAACCCCATCGAAGAGGGCGCGGTATCGTTCTTCCGACTCCCTTACCTTCCTGAGCAATTCCCTCTCCCGTTCGATGATCTTCTCCTTCCTCTCCGCCTCCTTCCTGGCCTTCACCAGCGACAGGACGATCGACAGGCCGACTGTCAGTATAAGCACCGCGATCAGGGCAATCAGGCCGGCATACTTGGATATCTCCCTGGCCTCATGAACGACATGGTTGTAATCGGCATATAACCCGATTGTCCACTTGGTTCCAAAGATGGGTATCTCCCTGTAAATGGCGACGACCTTCTTACCATGCAAGTCATTGATGATCTCCCAAGCCTTCCCCTTTGCACCTGATTCGAAGAACCGTCCGTTCTCCCCGTGACACCTGGCGCAATCGGCCCGGCCGTTGAATATGATATTCGTCTTGATCTCACGGCGACCGGGTACGATGATCGGTTGCCCCTGCGAGTCGAACAAGACGAAACTCATCCATCCCCTCTTCGCCTCCCCAAAGGGAGAAGCCATGAGGGTATATACCCGATCGATCTTCACTCCCGCTGCGACCACACCGTCGAATACCTCCTTATTCCCTCTTGTACCCTTAAAGATTGGATAGGCCAACCGTACCCGTACCTGGCCGGAATCATTGAGGAACGGCTCCGACACAACGGCCTGCCTCTTACGTGAGGCCGCTTGAAAATATGTCCACCCGAACTCACTCGGGGCCCTTCCAATCGGTTCACAATCCCTGTGGTAGCCGATGATAAGGTTGCCATTGCTGTCCAGGCGGCGCAGGCAGGATATGTAGTTTTTCATGTTATTATAGGTGACCTCCATGATCTCCGAACGTGGCTTCTTGCCGGGAACCTGGATCTCACCGAGTTGGGCCAATTCCTGCAACTCGGAGGCAACACCAGAGAAGAGGTGCTCCACCCTCCTTGATGCCCCCCGCACTATCTCCTCCCCCTGATTGCCGAAGTCCTCCAACACGATGCTCCTCGCCCTCTGGAAGATGGTGTAAGAGAGTAAGAAGAGCACCGCTCCCATAAGGACGACGACAAGGGTGACGCCGGCGCTGAATTGCACCTGGTTCATGCCCTTTCGGCCGATTTTTTTGATTATCATCCACTCCCCCATACTGTCTGTGTATCCATATCTACCTAATCATCGGTCAATGCCCCTTAATATCATCTTGCTCCAGAGGTACGAGGTTTTATTTCTCCCATGGGAGATACACTACCATAGGGCCCTCAGCCCTTCTGGTGGCCGGGGATTTTCACAGTAATTTCCCTCCCC
This sequence comes from uncultured Gemmatimonadota bacterium, assembly GCA_964573995.1. Lineage (GTDB taxonomy): Bacteria > Gemmatimonadota > CAZMKB01 > CAZMKB01 > CAZNLH01 > CAZNLH01. The sequence continues at coordinate 19,117 of CAZNLH010000019.1, read as the reverse complement.
ATCACCCCTTTAGGGGCACTCTTAGGCCCCATTATTCCCCTACGTGGCGCTCAAGTCCTTCAAGTCGCCCAAGAGACGGGAACTTACTCAACTGA
>CAZNLH010000019.1:14109-18922 GCA_964573995.1 uncultured Gemmatimonadota bacterium | reverse complement strand
TAAAAAAGGAGGTGGTGGTCATATCATTGTTATTGCCCGGCATCAGCCGGGGATATTCCTTCGAGTTCACCCTGTTCAGATCCATCATGCCACCAAGGAGTATACCATGCGAAAGATGTGGTGCGTTACCTTGATCGTACTAATCGTTCCCCTGATCTGCATTTCCCTGCTAAATGCGGCAGGAGTCAGAAAGGTCTACCCCGAGACGCCGCTGGCCGGCAACGAGTCTCCCCCCAACCTGCCGGACGGAGGCACCCTGCAGAAGATACCCTCACCTACGAAGATGTTCGCCGTGGGGAGTGTAATCGACAGCACAATAATGGATCACCAGTGCAACGGAACCATCCACCAGCGGATTGCGACCGTGGGCGACAGTGCGCTGCATATAACCGCCATGGTATCCCCAGATGAGGCCTTTACGGAAAGGGGCATGATCTACGTCTATTATTACAACGGGCTCTTCACCAACTTCGGTTACGTGGAGGGGAACGGACTGGGGGATCAACGCGCGGGTTACGGCTCGATCGTGAGTTACTACGAACCGACAAGCGGTCTCGGCAACATAGCCGTCACCTCGACCCACACCAATCTCGCCAGCCGCGCATTCGGGATGCACTGGTACGCCTTCCAGGACGCCTACCAGGGAATAGGCGCCCTCTCGCCATACGAGGGCCCATACGGTGATGGATCAAACGTCTGTGACGCCTTCCTGTGGCCCAGCATCTACGTGACAAATACCCCGACGGGCGACATGGCCATGGCAGGATTCACCTTCAACACATCCTGCGGTGGCGGGTTCGACGACATCAAGGTGACGCACAAGACGATCATGGATGCCACTTGGGATCCTCCGGTCCTGCTCAACACCCTCGATGACGCGAGTGCCTGGGCATCAGGGCCGAACATTCCCTCGCTAGCCGGGGCCGATAACGGCCATATGGGGGTTGTGACGACCGACTTCGGTACAAACGTATACTACTGGGAATCTACAGACGGCGGCGTCACCTGGGGGGACAGGCAGAATATCACCGGGTACCCGATCGGCCCGCAGAAGATAGTGCCGGATACGAGTTCTACCGAGTACCGGCCGCTCCAGAACAGCGCGATTTCGTTCTCCCCGGATGGCGTGCCCCACGTCATCTGGACTGCCTACCAGGCAGAGGGCACACTCCCAGACTCCACTTACACCCCTGGCACCGACCCTGTATACCAATACCGGACTAAGATGAAGCACTGGGACCCGATCCACGGCGTTACGACCGTCTACCAGCATCCCGTCGGGCTCTCCGACCACGCGACAGGGACGGCCTTTTCCTACAACGTAGGTCACCCCGCCATCGGGTTCGATGAAACGGGGCAGATCGTTTACGCGGTCTATGAGGGTTTCGTCGACAGCGACCAGGACATGACCAACGGCTTCTACTTCGGCGACATCTACGTCTCGGTATCCACAGACGGCGGGGCAACCTGGAAGGACCGGGTCAACATCACCAACTCTCCCGGCTCCGACGACCTCTACCCCTCCATCGCCCACATCAACCCACAGGGCTTGGTCCAGGAACTCCCCGGTTTCAGTGTGGGGAACGCCGACGGCGTCAACGACTTCGTAATGGTCTACCAGAACGACGACGTGGCGGGGACCTTTATGCGGGGAGATGAGCCTTCCCCCAACTGGGATATGCTCCTCGTGGCGCCTGTCGACTTCGACAACATCTCCACAACGGGGATCACGGACGGTAAGGGGAACGGCAGTGGTACGGCCATCCCGAAGTCCTTTGCCCTCGGCCAGAACTATCCCAATCCCTTCAACCCCTCCACGAGCATCACGTACCGGATCCCGGAACAGGCCCATGTCGCGATCCGGATCCACAACGTACGCGGACAGGTGGTCCGCAAACTGGTGGACGACCGGAAAGAGGCCGGCACGTACACCATCCACTGGAACGGAAGGGACAACATGGGAAGGAAGGTCTCAAGCGGCATCTATCTGTACACCCTGGAGACCGACCGTGGTATACAGGCGACACGAAAGATGGTCGTATTGAAGTAACGGCCTCGTTAAACGGCGGCCAGCCGATAGGAATCGAGAGTCAAAATAAGAGGGGGTGGATGGTTCCCACCCCCTCTTCCCTACTTTCAACCGCGCCCTCCGTTGTTACCACATCCTGCAATTGAAGCAAGACAGGTTCACCTTTCATTTCAATTGACAGGCTTACCTTTCCATTTGACAAACATGGGGGCATCTTGTAGAATTGACCGAATAATCCCCCGCCTTCCGGGGGAAATTCGTAGACACCCGGGAGACCATGGATACGCTGCAATCATTGTTTCAGGCCGTCAATGACTTTGTCTGGGGATGGACGATGATCATCCTCCTCGTCGGGACCGGCATATACCTGACATTCAGGATGGGCCTGGTACAACTCCGTATGTTCCGGCACGGACTGGCGGTCATCACCGGAAGGTACGACGACCCCGACGACGAGGGGGACATCAACCACTTCCAGGCCCTGAGTGCCGCCCTTTCGGCCACGATCGGCATAGGCAACATTGCCGGCGTCGCCACGGCCGTTCATTGGGGCGGACCGGGGGCGCTATTCTGGATGTGGGTCACCGGCTTCTTCGGGATGGCCACCAAGTTCACAACCTGCACCCTGAGCCACCGCTTCAGGACTATCCACGAAGACGGCTCCGTGAGCGGGGGGCCGATGTACTATATCGAGAAGGGGCTGGGCAGGAACTGGAGGCCGATGGCCCTCTTCTTCGCGGCATGCGCCGCCTTTACTTCTTTCAATACCCCAAACATGGTCCAGTCCAACACGGTGGCCGTCTCCCTCCAGCGGGATTTCGGCGTCTCTCCCTACCTCACGGGGGTCGCTCTCGCCCTGCTGGTGGGGCTCGTCATCATCGGGGGGATCCGCCGGATCGGGCGCGTCGCGAGCCGGCTCGTCCCCTTCATGTGCGTTGTCTACGTTGCCGGCGCGATAACGATCCTCCTTATAAACATCCATGGCATCCCCGAGGCCTTCCGCCTCATCTTCTCCAGGGCATTTACCCCGACCGCGGGGATGGGTGGCTTCCTTGGAACGGCCTGGATGACGACGCTCACCTGGGGAGTCAAGAGGGGCCTCTTCTCCAACGAGGCCGGCCTCGGCTCCGCCCCGATAGCGCACGCCGCCGCAAAGACCAGGGAGTCGGTCAGAGAGGGTGTAGTGGCCATGCTCGGTCCCTTCGTCGACACGATCCTGATCTGCACCATGACGGGCCTCGTCATCGTCACGACCGGTGTCTGGCACGATAAGTACAATGAGACCCTTAGCGGCGGCGCCATTTCGGAGGTGACGATCTACCGCACCGATCCCGGGACCTTTGATCCGAAGACCATCTCTCCCTCGGATTTCTATAGAGGACCCCTCAAAGTAGAGGCGGGGCGACCCGCGGCAGAGGTGACGCTGTTTCACGAAAGGGGCACGATAGAGTCCCCGATCTTCATCGTCGAGGAGAACGAGGGACACAGCCGACCACTATCCGGTAATATCTACGTATCCGAGGATGGGAAGATCACGGGCCACTCGGCCGGCGGAGGACAACTGAGGCTCGAGGGAGAGATGCTCCTCACGGGCGCGGAGTTGACCGCCCAGGGGTTTCGCCACGGCCTGCCCGGAAGGTGGGGGAACTACATTGTGACTATAGGGGTCATTCTCTTCGCATACTCCACCGCCCTGGCCTGGAGTTATTACGGGGACCGGAGCGTCGAGTACCTGCTCGGCCGCAGGGGGATCCTTCCTTACAGGATCCTGTACGTGGGATTTATCTTCCTCGGTGCCGTCCTGACGCTCAACATGGTCTGGACACTGGCCGACATCGCCATGGGCTTCATGGCCTTTCCCAACCTGATAGCCGTGATCGCCCTGTCGGGCCTGACTGCGAAGATCACAAGGGACTATGTCGGAAGGTTCCGGAGGAAAGAGGAAGGGGAGAAATGAGGCAATACAGGCATTACGTCTTCGTATGCCAGAACCGTCGGCCGGATGGCAACCCGAAGGGCTCCTGCGCGGCCTCGGGATCGGAGGATATAAGGCGAGAACTAAAGGAACGGATATGGGAGCGGGGCCTCTCGCACGATGTCCGGGTGATAGGCACGACTTGCCTCGGTTCCTGCGAGGAGGGACCGGTGATGGCAGTCTTCCCCGGAAATGTCTGGTACAGGAGGGTCGAGTTGAAGGACCTCGATCGCATCATCGAGGAACACCTGACTGGGGATGTGCCGACCGATGAGGCCAAGGGGCCGCGGGACTGAAACGAAGAGGCCCCCTCCCTTCGCCCACAGCAGAGGGAAGCGGGCCTCCCCTTGAAATAACAAGACCGGCGAACCGCCGGTACCATCAGACTCCTCAGGTTCCGCCGAAGCCGATCCTCACCCTCCCGTCCTCGACGATCACCGGGACCTTCCGGCTCCCGCCAGAGTGCTCAAGCATCCTCTTCAACCCCGCCTCGTCGTCCTTCACGTTGATGTATTCCACGTTGAATCCACGGCTCTTGTAGTCCTCACGGGCCCGAGACGTGTAGGGTCAGGTATCCTTACCGAAGATCACGACCTTCTCAGACATCATAAACCTCCAATCCAAGTAAAGATGTTCCCGGCCTGGGCATTTCGCCGCCGGCCGGCTTGCTCATACAATATTAATATAAACCACCGGGCCACTTCATCAAGTCTGAATTGCACCCCATCCGCTCTTCTGAAACAACAGCGCTCTCCATGATACTGAGCCGTATGGCACGCATGGTGTCCACCCGGATTGACAGCAATCGG
>CAZNLH010000019.1:1419-14009 GCA_964573995.1 uncultured Gemmatimonadota bacterium | reverse complement strand
CATGATACTGAGCCGTATGGCACGCATGGTGTCCACCCGGATTGACAGCAATCGGCAGGGCTTGTGGACGATCGCAACGGCGTCGCCTTCGCGATGCTCTCCGCCGGCGGGAATGGCGTTCAGGTGGTGCGAACAAGCCGCGTGAACGGCAAGGAGTCGGGATGACGGCAACGCGGGAGGCGGGGTTTGCATGTGAGGATTGACTTTTTAGATTTGATAGGAGGAAACGGCTCACGATAGTCAAACATCAAAGGAGGAGCAATGTCGGATGATCTGCTGGCGGTAGGCTCCGAGGCACCGGACTTTCGCCTGACGGCCCACACCGGCGAGGAGGTGCACCTCTCCAAGCACAGGAACAGGGAGAACGTCGTACTGGTCTTCTACCCGAGGAACAATACCCCCGGCTGAAACCGGCAACTCTCAAGTTTGAGAGACGACATCGATCGGTTCCGATCAAGGGGCGCCTCGGTTTACGGCTTGAACCCGGCCGGCCCCGACTCCCACCGGAACTACGCGGAGAAGAAGGGCTTCAATTTCCTCCTCCTGAGCGATCCCGACCGGGAGGTCTGCCGGCGATACCACGCCCTCAAGGATGACGGGAAGGGGATCCTGCGGACGGTCTACGTGGTCGACCGGAAGGGAAAGATATCCAACGCCAGGCGGGGGATGCCACCCGATAAGGTCATCCTCGAGGCAATCCGATAGAGAAGGTGGGGCCTATTCGGAGCGAAGGGACTCCAGGAGGTCTTGCACGTGCGGTTGATCCGGCTCGATCTCGAGCGATCGCTCGAGGTAGCGGCGGGCCTTCTCCATCTGCCCGGTCTCCAGGTAGACCATGCCGAGTTTCTCGCAGGTCTCCGGGTTCTCGGGATCCAGTGAGTAGGCTGCCAGGAACTCAGCCTCGGCCTGCCGCAACTTTCCCTGGGAGGCGTAACCCGCCCCGGCCAACAGGTGGGGGAGCGGGGACTCGGGCTCGAGTTTCTCGGCCTCCGAGAAGTAGGTTACAGCCTCCGAGAACCAGTTCCCGGCGAACGCACGGTTCCCGACCTGGATCAGGCTGTCATACAGCAACGTCCGGGCATCGCGGTCCCTGGGCAGCCGATGGTAGACACCCCACAATCCCCTGGCGGCCTCCCGGTATCGCCCGGCCCGGTATTCGGCGACCGCCCGGTTGTAATCCTTCTCCAGGCCCGCGATAGATGAGAGCCCCTCCCGCATGGCAACGTCGTCGACCGCTCGAGCCGGAAGCACGCTGAATAGATCGGGATCGAACTGAGGGGAGTAGTTGCCGTCCGGCCCCGTCCCGTGGGCGCCGGGCAGGCCGGAGACGGCCTCCGGCCGCGTGTGTTTATCCTCCACTCCCAGTACCTGATAAAGCCGGAAGTACCGGGTCTGGCCAACCAGGCGGAAGTGCCGGAGGCGTTCCGGAAAGAAGTGGAGCCCGTAGACGGCCCATTTCGGGCTTACCTCCATCCGGGCCGCCATGTAACGATCGGAGCCCGGCGAGACATCGAAAAGGGTATTCGCCTCGTAGAGGAGATACTGCACGCCGAGTCGCCGGCAGAGTGTGAAGTACCCCTCCTCGGTATCGAACGCGGCCATCGTGACGGCCTCTATCTTCCTCCGATTCTCCTCCGATTCGAAGATGGGATGGACGACGACCTTTCGCCCGGTGTAGGCGAGTATCATGGGACCTATCGGGTACCTCGCGAGGATTACAGACCCCGGTTCCGTCCGCTCCTCGATCATCCTGAAGAGGCTCGAGATGCTCTCGTCCCGGCTGGTGGCTACACTTCCCTCATCCTCAGGCAGAACACTCCCCCACCATTCCTGTTCCCAGTTGCCGTCACTGTACTGCCAGGCCTCTCTTGCCATGAAGAGGACCATTAGGGGGATGGCAATACGGACCGCCCTTGGCCCCACCTTCCATAGGCCTCCGGCGAGGATGCAGAGGAAGACGACCAGGAAGACCTCGAGCCTTGCGATCAGGAGGTAGAGGGGAAGGAACAGGAGGGCGGAGGAAAGGATGTACGAGCGCTTGAAGATGGCAACCCGCTCCTGGTCCGAGACCCGGGCCCTCTCTATCCATCCCTTTCGGAAGGAGGTGGCGATCAGCCGCCCAGCGGGGTAAAGGGACAGGAAGAGGGGGACCGTGAAGGCGATGCAGAAGGTGGCAAGATTCGGGCTACGGAAGGGCCCGGTCCAGAGGGCCCTGACGTCGAAGACAAGCCGGGAAGGATCCGCCGGCACGCGACCCAAGAAGCGCGCCTTGGCGAGGAGTAGGGCAAAGACGTGGGAATATCCCGGCGCCCCCCGGACGACACCTATCAGGCCGAGGCACCCTGCCGACAGGACCACGAAAAGAAAGACCCGATTGACACCGCTGACCTTCTTTTTCCATGTAAAGATCCAGGTAGAGACGAACGCGTAAAGGAGCACCATGGAAGGGCCGATGAGCCAGTAGTGGGTCCTGAGGGGAGCATCAACCAGCCCCGCGATTGCCGCAAAGATGGATAGAAACATCAGGGAACGCGCGAGGCAGTGGTCTGAGAAGAAGAGGGAGAAGCTGGCCGGGAAGACAACCATTACCAGGAAGAAGAACTGGGTCATGTGCCACATGGATAGGCCAACCAGGAATAGGACCCCCGCGAGGATGGCACTCCGGTCATCTCGCCTGGTCTCATTCGCCCTGATGAAGAAGTAGATGCCGGTGAAGATCACGGGAATAACGAATTCCTCCCGCAGGTAACTCCCTACGCTCCGGCCGAACGAGGGCATGGAGAGGACATAGAAGAAGGCGGCAGCGAGGCCGCTCATGTGGTCATCCCACAGGCGGCGGGCGATGAGGTAGACGGGTATTGCGGCAAAGCCCCCGAAGATGCAGATCAGCCACCTCAGGTAGGCGCCGAAATCAACGCCGGGATCGACAAGGCGGAGGATACGGTAGGTGTAACCCGCAAATCGATCGCAGAGGAGGAAGAGGACCGATCTCACCTCGAGGCCCTCCGGGTACTGGATGGAGCGGTCGATCCGGGGGATCTCTTCACCCTCTCCTATCATCCGCGCATACCGGTACCGCATGGCGCTGTCCGCGGCGTAGTAGCCCCTCCCTGTAGCGCTGTACCGTCCTCCCTCAGGGAAGTTGTGAATGCGCACGGAGAGACCGACAACCACTGCTATGATGGAAACCGCGGAGACTGCCAGTGCCTTCTTCACCGCTCGCATCTCCTTCTTTTTCTACTCCTCGGGCGTATCCGGTTCCCGGGCAGAGACAAACCGCCAGGTCAGTGTAACGGAGAACTCCCCCTCCCCCCCCGGCTGCAGGGACCAATTCGGCATGATCGAGAATCCCTGGAGGGTCCGGTCAAAGCCGGACTCGGACTGGGATAGGGTGAATATCGGGTAGCACCATAGAGAGGCAGGCGGCGTCCATTCCACCCTTAGGGATTGTTTCTGATCCCCTTCGTTGAACTCAAGGCATCCGGCCTTTGCAAAAGATCGAGCGGCGATTCCAAGATCGGCTTGCAGGCCGTCAACCTGCGTCTTCCCGTTGCCGCGGTATAAGAACGGGGGGAAGAGACTCATTTCTATCCCGTACCGCGCCTCACTGGGCAACGCCCTGTACATTACGGTAGCCTTCAGTACCATCTCGCCGTCTTGAGAAAATGTGAGTTCCTTCCTCACCCCGAGGTCGACATTCTGCCGGCCGACATGAATTCCTTCCATCCTCTCCAGTACTACTCCATCGTCAATCAGACACGCCCGGTATTCACCACGGGCGAAACACCCCAACTCCGACAGGCCCTCTCCCTGATATTTTTCCACCACTTCCCCGGCGTCAAAGAACCGGTCAACGAATATGCCCCGCCTCGACGCGTCGTATTGAATCCCCTTCTTCACTTCGGGCGAAATACCCTTTGAAAGGTCATGAATGCTCGACCGCTCGACCGCGCCATCTTCCTCAACGGCACCAGAGGATTCACGGGTGAGGCTGGGATGGTAAGCCTCGAATCTCCTGCCGAGGACGTTACAGTAATTGTTTTCAAGCGGGAAGGAGGTATACTCCAAAAGGCTGCCGCCGACCGCCGAACGGATGGTAGCGGAAAAGGCCGAAGAATGAGCCCATATCTCATCCCGGCCGTCGAGGTCGATGTCCAGGACCTCGAAGTCAAGGTCCTCTCCCACCCTCAGGTATCGTTCGACCCGCGATATGTGCCTCCATACGGCACCCCGCAGGTGGGGAAGGTAGAGGCCTCCGAATATACCGTGCCAGTACGCGTCGTTGCACTGGGAGGCATAGAGATCCTCAAGTACCCCCTTCGGGACCAACTTCCTGTGATGTAGCATACCGCTCAGGTATAGGACCTTCTTGTGAAGGAGGTTCGACTCGGGGTACTTCACAAGGAAATTTCTCCAGTGGCCGCCCCGGATAAATGGTTTGAAACGATCGAACTCCTGCCCCAGTGACCGGTCCAGAGCCTCCTTTTCGACCAGTTTGGCCGCAGGTAGCGCCCATCCTTCCATCTCCGTATAGGATGATGTCGGGAGGTAACAGAGACCAAGTGGCCTCTCTGCCTCGAGGACCTGAGAGCAGGTGACGATCTCCAGGTATTCATCGGCCAAGGCCAGCAGGCCATCAAGGAAACGACGCAGCCATCCCTCGCTGTAGACCCACCTCGCCGTCCCCGGCCATCCCCCCAACTTCTCTCCATCGTCACCGTAAATCACCATGGTACCGCCGCCTGAATGTATCCCACGCAGATAGGATGTCACCTCTTCAACCGGCCGGAACGGTATCAGGTACCTCAGGCGTTCATCTATGGGGAACACGGCAAGCGGATCTCCCGCCGACTCTGTCAGGTAATAGCCGTGCAAGTCCTCAGGTGAAAAACCGCTCACCTCGAAGTGCCGATCATCCACGAGGACATACTTGATCCCCTCGGCGATGAGGTCTTCGATGATCTCCTGATCCCATACTCTCTCCGCCAGCCACAGCCCTACTGGTTCCTGTCCGAAACGGTGCTCAAGGTACTCCCTCATCCGTGAAATCTGTCCCCGCCGGTCCTCGGGCGATAGTGCCACCAGGACGGGCTCGAAGAACCCGCCCGCGAGGATCTCGACCTGTCCGGAATCGGCCAGTCCCCCCACGAGGTCGATCATTGCGGGATCCTTCTCCTCCCACCACCTCAACAGGGGGCCGCTGGCATGGAAGGTGAAGTGGATGGATGGATATCCCTTCATTGCCTCGAGAAACGGCCTGTAACACCTCCTCGTCAGCGCCTCGATCACCTCGTCAAGGTTGCCCACCGGTTGATGGTCATGGATTGCGATTGCAAATTTCAGGGGTCTCACTCTCTATCCCTCATTCAGGGCCAAGGCACGCCCGTTCGGACGGCCCACCACCGGAAGGACACCTGTAATCCTACGATATAACACAGCGGGACGCAACTCTTTTCAGGGATCGGAAGCCCTCAGACCTGGATATGCCAATAGAGTCCGTCCGATTACAGGTTACGACGAGGGCGCGGGGATTGACAAAAATTAGTGGAACTTCCTGAGGGACAATCCCCTTGACTAATTCTTCATGAATGTTATAGTGAATAAGAGTGATCCGCCGTGGAGGTGATGCGGCCGACGCGGTATAAATCGGAAAGCCTGACAAGGGGGGATATCCCGCACGGGGGACGGATATCCTGCCACTCTGGGATCAGTAGCAAGGGGCTGAAACAAGGTCGCTCATCCGACAGATGGTCCCTTCGCTCTATATCACCGGAGGGCGCAGTGGAACAAGTCCTTTAAACGGACAATCCCCCCAATACCCTCTTGCGAGGAAGGGGGCCCTGATGGGTCCCTTCCTTTATCCTTCCGCCTTCGATCTTTACATACCCACCTGCTCCTCGATCCACTTCGTCCCGACCGACTTGGGGCGTGTGATCGAGGTACCCATCGCACGGTTGATTATGAGTTGGGCCAACATCCCCTGTGCCCTGGATACGCTGAACAGTACCGTGTAGTAGGCAAACTCCCTGAGCCCATAATGATAGAGGATCGACCCGGAGCCAGCATCTACGTTCGGCCACGGGTTCTTGGCCTTCCCGTGCTCCTTCAAGACATCGGGCACCACCTGGAAGATCGTATCGACGGTCTTGAAGACCGGATCATCGCTCAGGTGCTTCTTGCCGAAGTCGAGAAAGGCGATGAAACGGGGATCAGGAACGCGGAGTACTGCGTGACCATACCCCGGGATCACCTTTCCACTGTTCAGGGTCTCCCAGGCATAATCCCTCAGTTGTTCGCTGGTGGGTGGACCGTTGAAGCGTTCGATCACGCCGAGCACCCACTTCAGACATTCCTGGTTCGCCAGCCCGTGCAATGGCCCGGCCAGGCCGTTGAGACCCGCCGATACGGCGTAGTATGCATCGGATAGCGCGCTTCCCACCGTGTGGCAGGTGTTTGCGCTGACATTGCCACCCTCGTGATCACAGTGAAGCGTCAGGTAGAGGCGCATGTAGTCATAGAATTCCGGGTTGTCGATGCCGATCATGTGCGCGTAGTTGGCCCCCCAGTCCAGGCCCCTGTCGTAGGGAATGAGGTCGCCCTTCTTGTACCTGATCCGGTAGACACCGGCGGCCAGGGATGGAAGTTTCCCGAGGAGATCCAGGGCCTCCTCAAACATGGGGTCCCAGTAATCTTCCTTCTTCACTCCCCGATCATATGCAGCCCTGAAACGCGATTCCCTCTCCATCACGAGGATGCCTGTGCTGAGCATGGCCATTGGATGGGAGTCTTCCGGCATGGTTCGGAGCACGTCCCATACATACCCCGGCACCTCCGACCTGTCGGCGTATGCCCGGCTGAGGCTGTCCCTCTCTTCTCGGGTGGGGAGATCACCTGTCAGGAGTAGCCAGAAGATCTCTTCCGGCCATTTATCCGTCAGCCCCTCGAGGAGCGGAATTCCACGGATGATCAGCCCCTTTTCCGGTTCGACGAGTGAGGTGTCGCAGACCATCGCCTTTACGCCTCGCATTCCGCCGTAAGCCTGGGTAACGGTGACCTCGGAGATGACATGATCGCCATGTCCCTTTATTATCCCACGGATCTCATCACGAAGCGCGGGGATCTGGGAGGCGAGTTTCTGCTTCAGTACGGTAGCCATGTGACCATCCTCCTGGCAAGATTGTTATGGGTTTAAACCTCCGGAAACCAGCGAGCACTCGATGACGATGTACTCTGATTGTTAGGAAAATCTCAAATAGAGGAGATCGTTTTTCCAATAAACGGGGCAGGTCGATAATAATCTAATGAATCCACGCGCCATGTCAATTCTCAAGTAGTAAATATTATTGACAGCACCAACAGAAGGCGCTATAATGTTGAATCGTTTTTACAAGCCGTTCGGCAGGGTGACCACCTCGTGGATAAGTGCCCGGTATATCAACGAAAGGGATACATGAAACGGCTGTTCATGACAGCAGCGGTATCGATACTTTTATACACTACAGCATCTCATGCCGGTACAACCGGAAAGATAGTAGGCCAGGTATCAGACCTCGACACGAAGGAACCGCTCGCGGGGGCCCAGGTCCGCATTGACGGCACACGAATCGGCACACTTACCGATCGCTCGGGCCGTTACTTCCTTCTCAACGTCCCCCCGGGGACATACTCTATAACAGCCTCCTTGATCGGCCACCAGGATGTCACGAAGGATAGCGCCGAGGTGATTGTCGACGGGACGACACGAATAGATTTCAGGCTCGGCACCAGGGTACTCGAGATGCCGGCGATGACCATCACAGCGGAGCGGCCCCTCTTGCGGAGAGATATCACTTCGTCGATCAAGGTCGTCTCCAACAAGAAGATCGAGAACCTTCCCGTCAACCGCCTGGACGAAATCCTGAAGTACCAGCCCGGCTTCGTCACCGATGCCAACAACAACCTCCACATACGAGGCGGCAGGACTGGAGAGTTGGCCTACTTCATCGATGGATTACCGGTAGAGAACTCCCTCTTCGGTGGGATCAACAGCCTCCTGAACGATGATTCCATTGATCAATTGGTCATCCTGACCGGGACCTTCAACGCGGAATACGGTAACGCCCTCTCGGGAGTCATCAACGTGGTAACGAAAGAGGGTGGAGAGGACTTTCACGGTCAGGTGGAATACAAGAGCGTCATGATCAACAACAGCCCCTATCGGAAGAAAGACTGGGCGGGTGAAGGGATAGACAGCCAGAGAGATCCACAAACCGGCGAATCCCTCTATGCCGCACCCGATGTCTTCGATCGAAAAGTAAGGCTTCCTCTCCCCGGCATCATATCGGCATCGTTCAGTGGACCCGTAGTGGGCCTCGACGACGTCTCCTTCTACGTCTCCACCAGGAGCAACAAGGAGGACAGTTACCTCCCCTTCGGATATCACCTTGAAGAGGACCTGAACTGGAAGGTAAACTACGAGGCCGGAAAGGGGGGGAAGATTACGTTGTTGGGGCAGAACAGCCGGAACGAGTACCAGGACTATAGTCACGCCTGGAAGTACCTGCCGGACAACCGGGTGACCAACCTCAAGTCGAGCGACCGAATCGGCCTGATCTGGAGCGAGAATATTGGGAGATCCTATTACCTCTCCGCCATGGGCTCGCGTGACCGCCAGTTTTACGACATCTCGGTTGGAGACAAACTGCCGCAAGAATATACGAGGGGAGAGACGGATCCTTCCCTCAACTTCTATGTCCAGGGCGACGACAACATCTTTCAGAGGAGCCGTATCACAACCACACTCGGCAAGGTGGACCTCATCCACCAGCAGGGAGAAAGGCACGAAATCAAGGCTGGCGGAGAGATCAGGTACCACGAGATCTCCTTCAGGCAGTTCCAGGACCCCTGGTTCAACCTCGAAGATCGATACTCCCAGCACCCGATCGAGGGTTCTGCCTACCTGCAGGACAAGATCGAATACGAGTTCTTCGTCCTGAACGCCGGCCTGCGGTTCGACTTCGTAGACCCCCGCGCCACGATGTGGAGCGACCTCGAGAATCCCGAGTCACCCATGGTAAAAGTGCCCATCAAGACCCAGTTCTCTCCCCGAATAAGCATGTCGCACCCGATCACTGACAAGAGTCTCATTTATTTCTCCTATGGGCACTTCTTCCAGAACCCGGAGTACGACCTCTTCTTCTCCAACACCAGGAACCTCAATCCCGATAACCTCGACGACCTGTCCTTCGGCAACGTCGGGAACAGGGACATCAAGCCCCAGAAGACGGTTGCCTACGAGGTCGGCGTCAAGCAAGAGGTCACAGATGACCTCGGACTCAGCGTGACCGCATTCTTCAAGGACATCTCGAACCTGATCGGGACCGAAGAAGTAAGGGTGACGACTGAAAACAGCAGTTATCATTACACCTACTTTACGAACATCGACTACGCCAACGTCAAGGGGATAGAACTGAGCCTCGACCGCAGGTACAACAATCACCTGGCCTGGGACTTGAATTACACCTACTCGATCGCGAAGGGGAATCGTTCCTTCCCACTGGAAGGATACTACAACGTCTACTACGAGCAACAAGAAGAGAACCAGGACTTCTTCCTCGACTTTGACCGGCGCCACTCCATCTCAGGCGACGTCACACTAAACAGCGGCTCCTGGGAGGGGCCGGAGTTCCTGGGATTTCACCCGTTCGCTCACTCCGGGATCAGCACCGTCGTTCAATATACCAGCGGGCTTCCATACACGCCTTCTTCGGGGGTCCCGGGCCTCATACTGGAGAAGAACTCGGCCCGCCTTCCCTGGAACGGTACAGTAGACCTCAATATTCACAAGGATATACGGACAGGAGGCCTGCGTCAGACCCTATTCCTCGAGGTCAGCAATATCTTCAACCGCCGCAACGTACTATACGTAAATCCGCTAACCGGAGAACTGTGGCAGACGACGGGCGGTGAAAATGCAACCTCCGAAGGGAGGGACTCGGCATTCGACCCGAGCGATGTAGGGGCGCCGCGAATCATCAGGTTCGGTTTTAGGACTGCATTCTAATGGGACGCATGAAGAGCGGAATGACCACAACATCATCACTATCGTTATGCCTCATCGCACTCTTCTGCCTCATAAAGGCCGCCTATTCCTCGCCCGCCGGCCCTGGAGTCGATTGCGTGGCCTGTCACGGCGTACTGGAGGGAACCCGCCTCAGGATGCAGCAGCCCGGAAGGATATCACTGATGAGCAAGGGCGACAGGGGGGTGGGAATCGTCGACAAGGGGCAAGTCTCAAACGTCCATGGCAACTTCGGCCTCCTCTCTGACTTTCACTACTTCGCCCCGGCCCTGCACTGGCCGGCCAACGGTTCGGACTTCCAGCAGTACGGCTTCGGAGTGAATTTCCTCGTGGCCGTCGACGGAAACGTAATAGGCTCCTTTTCCGATCCCACCACGCAGGTCGAATCCTTCGACTGGGAAGCACAAGACAATTCGAGGGGAGAACTCTTCTCATCTGTACGCACCGACAACAACACGGCATCGGACGGCACTCCATTCCTGGCCTTCAGCGACATAGGCGAGACCTGGCCGGGCTACAGGACAAGTCCCTTCTGGCCCGGACGCTTCCGGATCAACGTCGATTCGACCTCAGCGACCTTCGGGCAGCAGGTCGATGGGGAATTCACCTCTGACCGGGACATCTACTGTATATACAACGACGAGGACAACAGCCGGGGAGCGCTGGGGATCGTCGTCTCGCAGACCACCTATTCATACAACAGGCCCTACGCAGAGGACTTCTTCTTCCTCAACTTCTGGATAAAGAACGAGAGCGGAAGCGTGTCGGGGACAACCCCCACCAATTACTCGGGGGTCTACGCCGGCCTGATGGCCGATATAAAAAACGACTTCAACAACGACGACCTGATAGGCACTGCTCGAATCGGACGGGAGACCGGACAACAGGGCATCAACTTCATCTATGAGTGGGACTCGAACGGTATTCCAGAGAACACCACGGGCGGCGAGATGACCGACTGGGTCGGCCCCGTCGGTTACACGGGAGTCGGGCTCCTGAAGAGCCCTGACAACATGGGCATCACAAACTTCCACTACTTCGACGACTCTTTTTCACCAATCCAGGATGAAGAAATCTGGCCCATCCTGACGAGCGATCCCACCGACCCCAACATCGACCCATCCCTTTACTTCCATCCCCTCAACGTCCATGTTGATCACGACTCCCTGAACGGCGCGTTCCTCGACCCGGACCCCACCGACGACCGCAACGGTGCGGACATCACCTATATCTTTTCCACTGGCCCGTTCGATCTCAACGTCGGGGATTCCGTCAACTTCGCGATCGTCGTGGTCATGGGTGAAGACTCCACAGACCTCTTCGACAACGCGGAGGAAGCGGCCCGGATGGCGCAGGATCTCTACTTCCAGGGGTCCAATCCCCCGGCGACACCGCACCTATCTGGTGTCCCCGGTGACCGAAAGGCGACCATCTTCTGGAACGCGGAACCATCCGAGAGCAGCCGGGACATAAGGACCGGGGACGAGGACTTTGAAGGATACCGCGTCTACCGAAGCACCGACCGCGGCAGGACATGGGGAGACCCCGTAACGGACGCCCTTGGAGATGTCGTCGGATACGTGCCAATAGCCCAGTTCGACCTGGCCGACTCGGTCACAGGGATCGATCCCATCGGCGGGAGGTACCTGGGAGATGATACCGGGCTCAGCCACTCATATAAGGATACAAACCTCGTCAACGGCATTGAATACTGGTACTGTGTGACAGCCTACGACAGGGGCGTGCCGGGCGAAAATGAACCGTCCTATGAGAATGGGCTTGGTCGAAGCACGATCGAGGGGCACGTCGTCAGCGTTACTCCACGCGTCGATGCCGCGGACCTGGCGGCGGGGAGCGTTCAGGAGGGCGACCTCGAACCGATCGGAGGGCCGTGCCAGGGGACGGTACAGGTCCAGTTGATCGATCCGGCCTCCCTGACGGACCACGAATACGAGATCACCTTCAACGACTCGGGCGACATCATAGTAGTCGACGGAGATTCCATCCACGTGACAGAGACCACGCTGAACCTGTATGACCTGACCAAGGGCACATACACCTTCACCGATCTCGATACCGGCACCCCCTTCACGTTCATCAATTTCAAACCGGACGGCGACAACCTGCCCACCGTGGACGGATTCCGCGTGTACGCCAGGGACATCGAGGGTGAAGGCGTCAGTACGATGGGATGGACACTCGTGCATGGAGACACGTGCACATTCGACTGGTTCCGGGACCGGGGCGACCCGAACGTCGGCGACGCATTCGTGTCAGGATTCGACGACTTCATGATAGAAGTCAGCCACGAGGAGAGCACATCGGTAATGGTGGACGACGGCTTCGGCGGCGTCTACGGCCCGATAAAGATCCCGATCAAGGTATATGTCGTGACCGACCCTCAATCTCCGATTGATGTCAGCCCGTGGACACGACTCCTGGACTACGAATACAGCGACCTCTTTCCGGACAGTACCTTTTACGGCCCGGAGGGATGGGACCTGGAGCCGGGAGGAAGGGGTTACAACGG
>CAZNLH010000019.1:0-1319 GCA_964573995.1 uncultured Gemmatimonadota bacterium | reverse complement strand
GGAACGGCCAGAACGTAGCCTATGGACTCTATATTTACGCCGTCAAGACGCTGGAAGGAAGGAAAAAGATCGGGAAGTTCCTGATCATAAAATAGCCCAAGATGGCCATGAAGGAGAAGATAATAAGAATGGATGGTACAGGGGGGCGCCGACGCGCCGGCAACGGCATGAACCGAGTGATCCGCGCACTCTCATTGCCCGTGTTGGCGTTGTGGATTTTCCTGTCACCGCAGGACCTCGTTTCCCAGACCAACGTAGGGACAACCGCCGCGCAGTTTCTCAAGATAGAAGTCGGCCCCCGGGCCGTCGCGATGGGGGGGAACTTCGTCGCCCTCGCCAACGATGCCACCTCCCTATTCTGGAACCCGGCCGGGGCAGCCATCATCACGGACCGAATGATGACCCTCGGGCACACCAGGTGGTTCTCCACGGATATCTCGCACGACTATTTCGGCCTTGTCATCCCCTGGTCTCAGGGCGCCATCGGCATCAGCGCAATTGCTCTCAACACCTCCGAAATGGAACAGACAACCGTGGACCAGCCCGATGGAAACGGCATCTTCTTCGACTTCTCGGACTTCGCCTTCGGCCTTACCTTCTCGAGACCCATGACCGACCGCTTCTCCGTGGGAATTACAGGGAAGTACATCACGGAACACGCATTCAACGAAAGCGCCTCCAACTTCGCCGTCGACCTCGGTACCCTGCTCGACATCGGGTACAAGGGACTGAGGATCGGGATGAGTATCTCCAATTTCGGGGGCAGGATGAAGTTGTCAGGAAGAGATCTTACCTACGGAGAAGACCTCAACGGCGATGGGATCAACGAGACCGAGACAACCCTCTCCACCCGTGGCTGGTCGCTGCCCATGACCTTTCGCGTCGGAACGGTAATCAACATCCTGGGACAGGAATCCGGTCTGTATCTCAACCCTCAACACCGCCTCAGCCTCGAAGTCGACGGCATACATCCAAACGACAACGTCGAGAGGTTGGGCATCGGCGCTGAATATTCCTGGAAGGAACTCCTGTTCATACGCAGCGGATACAAGGCCAACCACGATACAGAGTCGTTGACCTGGGGAGGGGGCCTCAAGATCACTACCAGTTCCTTCGGAATAGGCCTTGACTACGCCTACGCAAACCTGGGCGTCCTCGATTCGATACAGAGGTTTTCAGTCTCCTTGAATTTCTGAGAGCGGCAACTTGATCTGATCGACAATACTTGCAACTGGATCCGGAGATAACCTTCACCTCACGACACGGCAGGAGAAAGGAGCCGGCAAGATGAGAATCAAGACATCGTCCGTTACCCTGGC
>CAZNLH010000018.1:0-51819 GCA_964573995.1 uncultured Gemmatimonadota bacterium | reverse complement strand
GTATTACATGCAAGGTTCAACCGAAAGTAAATATTATAAGGGCCTATACCAATTTTGATAAGAGATCCCTGAGTTTCTATTGCAACATGGAAACAGTAGAATACGATCCAGCGTATCAAAGTCAGTATCGACTAAGCGAAATCAGCCGGACGATGGAAAGCCGTGTTAAGGGGATCTCGTCTTCATATCTTGATCCTTCGCAGCCTGAGGGCGTTCGATACCACGGAGACGGAACTGAAACTCATCGCCGCCGCGGCGATGACCGGGCTTAGAAGGAGGCCGAATACGGGATACAGTGCTCCGGCCGCAACAGGCACGCCGAGTGTGTTGTAGATGAAGGCCCAGAAGAGATTCTGCCGGATGTTCCTCATTACGGCGCGGCTCAGGTGGAACGCCTTCGCGATCCCCCGCAGGTCCCCCTTGACCAGGGTCACGCCGGCGCTCTCTATGGCGACATCCGTCCCCGTCCCCATGGCGATACCAACGTTCGCGGCCGCGAGCGCAGGCGCGTCGTTGATCCCGTCCCCGGCCATGGCAACCACGCGGTCGCCGGACCGCAAGGCCTTTACGCGCTCGTGCTTGTCACCCGGCGCCACGCCCGCCTGTACCTCGTCGATCTCCAGTTCCCTGGCCACGCCCCTCGCCGTCTTCTCGTTGTCCCCCGTGACCATGATGATCCTGATCCCCAGGCGATGAAGGGACTCGATCGCCTCCGGGGTGGAGGGCTTGATAGGATCGGCGACTGCGATGATACCCGCTGCCTTGCCGTTCACCGCGACGAAGATGACCGTCTGCCCCGAATCACGCAGGCGATCGGCATCCCGGCTAAGCTCTTCGACCCCCTCGACCCCATGCCCTCTCAAGAATGCCTGTTTTCCCACGAGCACCTCTCCATGACCAGGTATCACGCCGGACACACCACCACCCGTCGTCGAATAAAACTCCTCCACTCCGAGAAGGCTCAAGCCGTGATCCCTCGCGCCACGCACGACCGCTGCGCCGAGTGGATGTTCGCTGGCCTGTTCTATCGAAGCGGCAAGCCCCAACAACTCCTCTTCCGTAAACCCACTAACCGGCCGTATCTTAGTCAGTGCCGGCCTTCCCTCGGTCAGGGTGCCGGTCTTGTCCACCACAACGGTGTCCACCTTCTCCATTACTTCGAGGACCTCTGCGTTCTTTATCAGTATACCATCCTTCGCCCCCCTCCCTACACCAACCATGATCGACATCGGCGTGGCGAGGCCAAGCGCGCAGGGACAGGCGATTATCAACACGGCCACGGCATTTACAATTGCAAAGGCCATCCTGGGTTCGGGCCCGATCCACGCCCAGAGGATGAACGTCAGGACGGCAGCCCCAACGACCGCCGGCACGAAGTATGATGCGGCCAGGTCTGCAAGCCGCTGGATCGGTGCCCGGCTCCGCTGCGCCTCCGCCACCATCGCCACGATACGGGCGAGCACTGTATCGCCGCCCACCCTCTGGGCCTCCATCAGGAAAGATCCCGTCTGATTGATCGTGGCACCGGTAACGGGATCGCCCGGACCCTTGTCGACCGGGATGGGCTCGCCGGTCAACATCGATTCGTCCAGTGTACTCCGCCCATCACGGATGATACCGTCCACAGGTACCTTTTCTCCCGGCCTCACCCGGAGTACATCACCTTCCCGAACCGTCTCCAGCGGGACTTCAACCTCCTCGCCGTCCCGGAGTATGGTCGCCTTCTTTGGTGCGAGTTCCAGGAGTTCCCTGATGGCGCTGCTGGTCCTTCTCCGTGCGCGGAGTTCCAGCATCTGGCCAAGCAGGACGAGGACCGTGATCACGGCGGCGGCCTCGAAGTAAACGGCGACTTCCCCCCCGATACGAAAGGATTCGGGAAAGATACCCGGGAAGAAGACGGCTATGAGGCTGTACAGGTATGCGGTGCCGGTACCAAGGGCAATCAGGGTGAACATGTTCAGGTTCCATGTAACGATCGAGCGCCAGCCGCGCCGGAAGAAGGGAAGGCCCGCCCACAACACAACCGGCGTCGCGAGAACGAGTTCTATCCACTTGGAGACGGAAGGAGGAATCAGGTGACGGATGGGGTCGCCGGGGACGATCCCTCCCATCGCTATCAGGAAGAGAGGTGCACTGAGGACCAACCCAACCCAGAAGCGCCTCGACATCTCTCTGAGTTCATGGTCCTCATCCACTTCCATCGTTATTGTCTTAGGCTCCAGGGCCATCCCGCACTTGGGGCAATTCCCCGGGCCCTCCTGCTCGATCTCAGGGTGCATGGGGCAGGTATAAATCACCCTTGTAGAAGGCTCCCCGGGGGCGGTGGGCTCCAAGGCCATACCACACCTGGGACACTCGCCGGGCCCGTCGCTCGTGACTCCCTCGCACATGGAGCAGAACCAGCCGCCCGGTGGAGGATGGCGGCCCAGGGGTATGGAAGACGGTTCGTCTTCCTCCTCGGCCTCCTCCGATGACCCGGTGCCGGAAGATCCCTCTTCCAGGAACTTTTTACGGCAATGCTCGGAGCAGAAGTAATACGTTTGCCCGTCCCGCTCCACACTAATCCCGGTCTTCTCATCGACCGTCATGCCACAGATCGGATCGATCGCCATCTTGCCACCTCCTTGGTGCTACTTTTCAAGGGTATTGTTCCCTGCCCGGGAGAAACTTCGCACCTGGAACTCCCGGGCCTATCATCTGACTCGACTACCCCTTACTGGCCGGCCTATTCAAAGTGCCCCCTTGCCCTCCTCACCAGTGCGGATGTTGACGGCATTTTCAACCTCCGAGATGAATATCCTGCCATCACCCCTCCCCCCGGTGTGGGCATATTGCCTCAGTGTCTCTACGTATCTACCGGCTTCCTCATCCGTGCAGACTATCTCCAGTTTCGAGACATTGGAATACTTCTGATTGTATTTCTTGAACATGTGCAGACGATCCATCTCCGAATCCGCCACGGCGCCGATCGCATCGACCCTGATTACCGTCAAGTCCTTGGCCCCAGCGCCTTCGAGATGGTCTATAACACTGTCAAGAAGCGCCGGCCTAATATAGGCCTTTATTTCTTTCATGTTGAGAACTCACCCCTTTCATTCCTCTCGAAAGGTCCATCCACCACGCGACAAAAGCAGGCCATCATGCTGGATTATGACTGCCGGTACAGGGTCCCGGTAAGCCGATACCCCGGGTAAATGGTCCCGGCCCTTGGATCGAGCCTGGAAGCCTCCGGGCCGGAGGCCTCCAGGCTAATGGCTCGATGTCTTCAGTGCGTCATACCCTCGCTCCCGTTCTCCATACCCTCCCCGTGTCCCATCTTCCCCTCCATCATAGATCCCATCATCTTGTGCATCGGGCAGTTGGCCATCTCCTCCAACAATCCCTGGAGCATTGCCATGTGCTTTTCCATCTCCTGCCTCCACTCCTTCTCGTCCCTGACCTCCTTCATTGCGTCGAGGTGCTGGCCCATCTGCTCCACAGCCGAGCGAACGGCCGCCTGGTGCTCCTTCATCTTCTGGCACATCTCGTTGTTTCCCTTCTCCCCCATCATTCCACCCATCGGGCATCCCTTGGAACCCGATCCCGCGGCTGAAAGGGGGCCAATGAATCCCACCAGAGAGAGGCCGAGTATCCCGGCTAGGGCAGCGATTGAAACCCTTGACTTCATGATTCCTCCTTGTGGTAATGAAGTCCCATGCAAGATTCTCCTCCGCCGACCAAAAAGGCGTGGAGTATTAGAAAGGTTCTCCCTCCCCCCAACTCTCCTGCCTTGGCACGTTGTGATGAGGGGAGGATCGAAGATTGTGCCATCGGCCCGTACGGTCCGATAGGCCCATTAAAGATAACCATTCTCGAGATTCCCTCAAGGGAAGACAGCATCATCCCTGCTCCTCGGGCGCCGTTTCCACCGTCCCGGGCGGCCTTTCCCCCCGCTTCATCTCGAACCGCCACTTCCAGATAGTATAGATCACCGGGATCACCAGGAACCCGATGGCAAACGAGGTGATGATCCCGCCCACCATCGGGGCGGCGATTCGCTTCATCAGGTCGGCCCCGGCCTGTTCAGCCCCTGACCACATGATCGGCAACAGCCCCATCAGGAGCGCGCCCACCGTCATCATCTTGGGCCTCACCCTCATCACGGCCCCATGCATGACGGCCTCCTCCAGGTCTTCGAGCGTCCGCATCTTTCCCTTCCGGATCCACTCCCGGTAGGCGAGATCGAGGTAGAGGAGCATGACGACCCCCGCTTCTGCATCTACCCCCGCCAGGGCGATGACCCCCACCCAGACCGCGATGCTCATGTTGTAACCCAGGATATACAGGAGCCAGACGGCACCCACGAGGGAGAACGGGACGGTAAGGAAGATGATCCCCGTCTCCACCACCGACCGCGTGTTCATATAGAGTAGGATGAAAATGATAAGAAGCGTCAGGGGCAGTACCAACCTCAGCCGCTCTCTCGCCCGCTGCATGTACTCGAACTGGCCGCTCCACTGGAGATAGTAGCCGGACGGTATGTCCACTTCCCGGGCGATGAGCGCCTTTGCCTCCTGTACGTAACTCCCTA
Source organism: uncultured Gemmatimonadota bacterium (assembly GCA_964573995.1). Taxonomy (GTDB): domain Bacteria; phylum Gemmatimonadota; class CAZMKB01; order CAZMKB01; family CAZNLH01; genus CAZNLH01. The sequence continues at coordinate 47,249 of CAZNLH010000018.1, read as the reverse complement.
TGTCCCGGTCGCTCGTGATGTCGACGTAGATCCAGCCGGTCAGCATCCCGTTCTCATCCTTGATCGAAGGTGGACCCGTGGTCAGTTTGATATCCGCGAGTTGGCCGATTGGCACCTGCGCACCGGTTGGGGTGGCTACCAAGACCCTCTTGAGTTTCTCGGGGTCGTCACGGAGTTCCCTGGCATACCGGACGTTTACGGGGTATCGCTCCCGCCCCTCTACCGTCATTGTGACGTTCTTGCCGCCGACCGCCGTCTCGATGATATCCTCGACATCGCCTACAGTCAGTCCGTAACGGGCGATCTCCTCCCGCTTGATGTCGAAGTCGAGGAAGTACCCGCCTGTCACCCGCTCGGCGTAAACGCTCCGGGTCCCTGAAATCTGCGGCAGAATAGCCTCGATGTGCTCGCCGATCCCCTGGATGGTCCCGAGGTCGGGCCCGTAGACCTTGATCCCGATCGGGGTCCGGATACCGGTCGTGAGCATGTCGATCCGCGTCTTGATCGGCATCGTCCACGCGTTGGTCGTCCCCGGGATCCGCATGGTCCGATCCATGGCCTTTATCAACTCCTCCCAACTCCTTCGCTTCTGTTCCGGCCACAGGATTCCCAGGACGGACTTTAGCCAGCCAGGCGCCCAGCCAGAATACCACCTTTCGTGATGGATCGCGGGCCAGTCATCCATCGGCTTGAGCCGTATGACGGTCTCCACCATGGATAGGGGCGCAGGGTCGGTAGGCGTCTGCGACCTGCCTATCTTCCCAAACACCGACTCGACCTCCGGGAAAGTTCCCAGGATTTTATCCTGCATCTGGAGCCACCGCCCAGCCTGCTCAATCGAAATGCCGGGGAGCGTGGTCGGCATGTAAAGGATATCCCCCTCGTTGAGCGGAGGCATGAACTCGGAGCCGATACGCTGAAAGATCGGGATCGTCGTCAGGATAATGAGCCCGGCGACAACGAGGGTCGCCCTTCTCCACCGTAACAGGAAGGTAAGGATGGGCTCGTAAATCCTGAAGAGGAACCTGCTGATCGGGTGCTTCTCCTCGCTGTAGATCGTACCTGCAATGAAGAAATTCACCGGTTTCCTGAACCACTTAGGCCCACCCCGGATCCCCTTCGCAGGCCGTAGGAAGATCTGCATCAGTACGGGTACCAGTGACACCGCTACGAGGGCGGCGAAGAACATGGAAAAGTTCTGTGTAAAGGCGAGCGGCTTGAACAGCCTCCCCTCCTGCGCCTGCAAGGTAAAAACCGGCATGAAGGCGACTGCGATGATCAGGAGAGAGAAGAATATGGGCCTTCCAACTTCCTGGGTCGCCCTCAAGAGTACCCTGTTGAGCGCCACCTTTCTCCCATTCCTCTCCCACTCCTCAAGCCGCTTGTTCGCATTTTCCACCATGATCACCGCGGCGTCGACCATGGCCCCGATTGCGATCGCGATCCCCCCGAGCGACATGATATTGGAACTCAGGCCTATGTAATACATCGGAATGAAAGAAAAAAGGGCGGCGATCGGGAGGCTCAGGATCGGCACCAGGGCGCTGCGGAAGTGCCATAGGAAGATGATTATCACGAGGCTGACGATCAGCATCTCCTCTAAGAGTTTGTGCTTCAGGGTGTCTATGGAGCGATATATCAGCCCAGAGCGGTCATAGGTAGTCACTATCTGGACCCCCGGGGGAAGGGCGGGTTTTACCTCCTCTATCTTCTCCTTCACCCGGTCGATCACCCTAAGGGCGTTCTCCCCATACCTCATCACCACGATCCCACCGACCACCTCCCCTTTCCCATTCAGTTCCGCGGCCCCCCTGCGCATATCCGGCCCGTAATGGACGCTTGCGACGTTTTTCACCAGGATCGGGACCCCATTCCCATCCACCCCCACTACCACGTTCTCAACGTCCTCAAGCGATTTTATATAGCCGCGACCACGCACGAAGTACTCCGTACCGGACATCTCCAGGACCCTACCCCCCACGTCATTGTTGGAGCGCTGGATCGCCATTATTACGTGGTGGAGGGGGATATTATAGGCCAGTAAGGCGTCGGGATCGATCTCCACCTGGTACTGTCGGACGAATCCTCCCACCGATGCCACCTCCGCCACACCCGGCACCGCCTCCAGCCAGTACCTCAGGTACCAGTCCTGGAACGTTCGCAGGTCGGCCAGGCTGTTCTGGCCGGTGGTGTCGACAAGGGCATACTCGAAGACCCAGCCCACCCCCGTGGCATCCGGGCCAAGGCTCGGGTTGACGCCCTTTGGAAGATCACCGGTGATCTTACTCAGGTATTCGAGCGTCCGGCTTCGCGCCCAGTACATGTCCGTGCCGTCCTCGAAGATGATATAGACGAAAGACAGTCCGAAAAAGGAGTAACCGCGGACCACCTTGACCTTCGGCGCGGCGATCATGGCGGTAACGATGGGATAGGTGATCTGGTCCTCCACGAGGTCCGGCGAGCGGCCAGACCATTCCGTGAAGACTATCACCTGGACATCCGAGAGGTCCGGGATCGCATCGAGGGGGATGTTTTTCAGTGAGTACAAGCCCCACACCACGGCAAGGAGTGTCCCGAGGAAGACGAAGAATCGGTTCTTACTGCACCATGCAATCGTTCGTTCGATCATCTTTCCATGCTCCTGCCGTTAATGATGTTGATGGCCGCTGGCCATCGCCTGCGTAGCCGCACGGAGTTTGCTCTCCGAGTCTATCAGGAAGTTGGCGCTCGTCATGATCCGGTCCCCTTCCGCAAGACCATCCAATACTATGTAAGAATCCTCTAACTCATAACCGAGTTTCACTTCCCTCGGCTCAAATGTGCCGTCCTCGTGGTAGAGGAAGACTATCTGCCGGGTCCCGGTGTCCAGGACGGCGTCGTCCGGTACCGCCAATTGTTCCCCGAGATCGGCCTGGATCCGGACATTCCCATACATCTTCGGCTTGAGTTTCCAGCCAGGGTTGTCGAACACGAGACGTACCTTCACCGTACGCGTCTTCTCCTCCATGTATGGATAGATATAGTCCACCTTCCCGACGAACTCCTCGCCCGGCATATAGGACAGGCTCACCCTCGCCTCCTGGCCGACGTGGACGAAGGGAATCTCGTACTCGTAGATGTCGGCGTAGACCCACACGACCGAGAGATCGGCTATCACGTAGAGATCCGTTGCAGGTTTCACGTACTTTCCCTCGAAGGCCTTCTTGTCCAGGACGAACCCCTCGATGGGCGAATGGAGGGTCATCGTGGTCTGTGGTTTTCCCGTCCTCTGCAGTGCCTGAATTTGATCCTCGGAGATATCCCAGAGAAGGAGGCGCTGCCTGGTCGCGTCAAGGAGCGTCTTCGCCCCCAGGGAAACGTTCGAGAACGGGCTACTAACAAGTTCCGCCCGACCCTTTAGTGCGAGGAGGTATTCCTCCTGCGTCGAGACGAGTTCGGGACTGTATATCGTCAGCAGGGGCTCTCCCTTCTTGACCAGTTTCCCCGTGTAATCGACGAAGAGGTCCTCGATCCAACCGCTGATCCTGGTGTGGATTTTAGCAATCCTTTTCTCGTCGTAATCGACCAGGCCGACCGTCCGGATGATCTTCTGAATCTGGCGCCGCCGCACGATCCCAGTCTTGACTCCTATCCACTGCTGCCGCTCAGGAGTGACCTTGAGTGAACCATAGCCCTCGACTGCCCCGGAGGCCGTCTCCTCACCCTCTTCAACAGGGACGAGCGTCGCCCCGCAGATCGGGCATTTACCTGGCTTATCAGAGATATAGTTCGGGTGCATTGGACAGCGATAGAGGACCTTCTTCTGATGGGCACCTCCTTGTCCTTCTTCTCCCACGGCCATCCCGGTCATGCCGGCGTGCTCACCGGAGACATTCTCTGCGGGACCGGCATGACGACCCAAGCCGCCCAGTGCATAGCCTATGATAAGACCCGCCGCGAGTATTCCGATAGTCCAGAATAAACTCCGTTTCATTTCACTACCTCCTATAGACCCGTAAAACGCACTCCCACCGCTTCTTCCAGCCTGGCCAGCGCCTTTTCAAAGTGCGTCAATTCCCTGTCATACCTGAGTTCATCTTCGAGCAGGGTGATGAGGTTGTCGAGTAGCGTCAGAAAATCGACGTGGCCGACACTGTATCCAGACACCGCGGACTCGAGCGAGAGGGTGGCCTGGGGAATGATCCCCTTCTCATACAGGTCGACAAGGTCGTCCGCCGTCTCCGCCATCTCGTACAGGTCCTTGACATGGTATAGGATCGACTCTGCCGCCGCTTGATGACTCTCATTGGAGGCCTCCAGTCGATCCGCCGCCTCCCGGACCCCGTACCTCTGTTTTTTCCAGAAATAGAATGGGACCTCGACTCCAAGCCGGACCTCCCAGATATCATCAAGGCGGCCCCGGTCGGAGATACCGGCGCTCAGGGCGAAGTCCGGGTAATATTGTCTCCTCGCCAGCGATAGCGCGGTCCGATCACGCTCAACCGCCTTGCTCTGGGCCTTTAGCCTCGGTGAGTGCTGCATCGCCATTCGGTTCAACTCTTCCAGCCGCAAAGAGAACTCCGATCGATCGAATTCGGCGGGCGGAGGAAGGGGATTGGAGGGTGGTCGATTGAGTAACCCGTTGATCCGCGCCACCACCTCCTGGCGCTCTTGCTCCTTGATCTTGAGCCGTTCAACGAACCTCGAAATCTCTACCTGCGCCTTGAGGACATCCTGTTGAATGCCAGACCCAACCTTGTACTTGGCCTCTGCCGTCTTCTCGAAGTCCTCGAGAAGTCCCTTGTCCTTATTCAGTATCTCAATCGCCTTCTCCACGAAATAGTAATCGAAGTAAGCGACCTTCAGGCGGGCAATCACCGAGAGTTCGGTGGCAACGTAATCCTCCTTTATTCTCTCCGCGTCCTTTTCGGCAATCCGTTTTTTCAGGCCGAGTTTCCCCGGGAAGGGAATAGACTGACCTACCGACACGGTGGCAGTGCTCATCATCTCCTCCCCGCGCGTGATCCCATTGAAACCCACGTTTTTCATCCCGAGCATGAGGGCCGGGTCCGGGAGGCTCCCGGCCTGGGACGGCACACTGCTTGCCGCCTTCCATCTTTCCTCCGCGGCCCGGATCTCGGGATTCTGTTCCCGGGCCTCCTCGATCAGCGCCTTCAAGTCGATGCGTCCGCTCGCATCCATCGGATCTCCGGCCCACGCGGGGTGGAGAGACATGAAGAGGAATAATAGGCTGATCAGATATGAGTTGAACGATTCAAAACATCGATCATTGAACAACGGTCAACCTCCTGATGAATTGAATGACACGTACCTCAAGTAGCCCCAATACTCACCACTCCCGTACTGGAATCGCCGCTCCCAGTGGCAAGGGGGATGCCAGGGACGATTCATGACCGCAAATAAGTTCCAACTCCATGACAAATCAAACATTACGGCTTTCTCGTCCGACCCCTACGCGTGACGCCTGAAGATCCGGCTGAAGGAAATGAGACGTCTTGTCACGAAGGACTGAATCATTTGCCACACTTCACTCTCCGATCATCCCTTTCAGGTCCTTTACAGAAACCGGCTTGGGGTAAAATCCGAGAAGGTCCTCCCTTATTCTTGCCAGCCTCGCCTCGGCGTCGGCAATCCCCGAGATAATCACGAACGGTGCGGGATCCCTGGACATTTCTCGGTACCTCTTGAAGAGGCCGATCCCATCCAGGAGAGGCATGTCCAGGTCACTTATGATAAGGTCCGGCCGGACATCTTCCAGGGCCCCAAGGGCCTCCAATCCGTCCCTGCAGGCGATGACCCTGCACCCCCAGTCCCTCATCATGAAGGTCAACACCTTCAGGTAAGGAAGATCGTCTTCAACCAGCATGATCGTCTTCATATCTCGCTCTTCTCTTTCGCCCTGCTCGGAGGCGGATTACCCGCCAATCGAACAATCCACACCAAGACCCACTCTACCTCGGAACGTTCAACGAAGGAGAGGAACACAACAATCGTGCCAGGGAGATTCGATAGTTACTATGATTTATAACAAATTGCTAAGATGGTTGTTATGGCGTTATGGTGATAAATTAGATGAGATCACCGAGTGGCTTTATCTGTAGGAAAGGCTACAGGTGGCGCGAAGAAGTGCAGGAAATTCTACAATGTGGCACCCATGGCACTCACTGCAACAGGCCGGTCAAAATCACACTCCCGGCCCGCCATCGGAATCGATCGCTCACTGGGCCAGTCAACCTATGGACCAGGGCCGCTCGGAAACGATGACGAGCCGGGCGATGTCCCCCCCGGCGGATTGATAAATCGCTAACGGGGGGGCGCGAATTCAGGAGGCGAAAGAGGATATACGATCGCTCCGAGGATCATGATCCCCATTACCTGTAATAGCCCGTGGTGACAAGCACGAAGTCCCGCTCCATGCCGTCGGCGGGGCCGTCGGCATGGAATCGCAAACGGATAGACTCGCCGTGTTCAAGTTCGGCATAGTTCCGATCTTCTCCTTGCAGCCTATCGATGACGTCCCCGTATTTCGAGTGGGTCGCTCCTTCAAGGCTGCAGGCCTTCACATCATCACCGGGCGAGATACCGGTCGCTCGACCCACGAAGTCCAGCCCTGTCCTGCCAGTCCAGATGAGATCAAAGGCCCCGCCACCCTCAGGCGCGCCTATTGGAAAGGGATCGATGAACTGAAGCCCGCCCATCTCACGTGGAACGCCGATACCAACTCCACCACCGCCACCACCCCTTCCACCACCGGGAATGATGATCGGACCGATCGATTTCTGCCTGGGTCCAGGCTGAGTGACCATTACCAGCGTGTGGGGCCCGGATTGACTGAATTGAACTGAGACTCCGTCCCCTGCATTCCCCCAGAACATCTTGCCATCCAGTTCCGCCAGGGCGCCGGTCAGGTCAGCGCCTTCCATATCCCGGGCATAGTCGATCGGCTCCACCGCCCGATAACCGAAGATCCTTCCATCACCTGTCACACCACTATTGATGCCGGGCGCATGATCGACATACATGAGGCTGACGGCATCGATGAAGGAATGCTCCGATTCGTCTTCCCGGATCTCGAGGAGGTAGTCTCCATCCCTCGGAATCGGCTTGGTGCGGAGTTGGTAATAGTCGGTTACATTGCCGTCGCTGATCTCCGACATCGGCAGCAGGTTGTTCTCCGCCACGAACCCGCCTCCATCCCACGTATATAGGAAGGGACAGCCCGAGGGCGGGCAATAGACCGTGAACCAGCCTGTCGACGCGGAGTCCGCGTATCCCTCATAGGTGAGGGTCACGTCGATCTCGTTCTCGTAGGAGGCATAGTCCAGGCCATCGCAGTCTACCCTGGGTGCTACGTATGTGACCTGGTTCCCGGACCCGTAGATCGTCCCCGGATCGGTGACTTCGTTGCCACGAACGTTCCAATCGTAGTGGACAAACGGGCAGTCCGGATCTGTTACACCGACCGTGACGGTATAGGTCTCTGAGGTATAAACAGAATCCACGCCCAACGAAGGCGCGCTCAGGATGACGTAAGGATCCGTGGCGCAAGCGGGAATATTTACCCACGACTCGTTGGAAAAGGCGGAGTAACCGGCAAAGGTTACGTACGCAAAGACACGGTATCCCACCTCCTCCCCCTCTCCCACGTCGTAATCCGTATAAGTCACCTGGCCGGTACCCTCGCTGGCATCTACCTGGTCCAGCCGGCTGAAGGCGCAACTCCCGATCCTCCTCTCCACTATGAATCCGCTTTCTATGGAGGAGTTGTCAGTCCAGGTCAGCACGACTTGGTCACCCGCGAGTGATGCCTGCAGGTCAGTGGGGGCGTTTGGCTTGTAACCAGGCAGGAGAGCCACGCCGAACCTATGATCATCCGATGCGCCTCCATCACCCCGGTAGGCCTCGAGGACCATGTAGTAGCTCCCCATCGACGCGCAATACCCGTCGGAGTCGAGGCCGTCCCATGATCTTGCCATTATGTTATCGCCTGGACAGAACTCACCCAGGTACTGCGCGCTCACAAGGTTTCCCGCGATATCATAGATCGAGCACCTCACCAGGCTCCTGTATGAAAGGCCGAACGAAACGCTCTGCTCCTCGCACACGGCAAGCGGGTCGTCATAGGTCGAATGGATGATGATATCCGCAGGCAGCGGAGGACCAGGTGCCACCGAATAGTAGTTATCTACCATCCACGTCGAGTTCCAAACAGACATAGAACCAAAGTTGTATCCCCCCTGGTCATTGATCTCCGTGAAGTTGTCTATCAGGTGATCGTTGATCTCTCCGATGTTGTAAAGATCAAAGTATTGGCCCTGGTCCGAGGGGACCAGCCTGCCTGCGTTCATCAACAGGTCATAACCACAAGAATCCACACCAAAACAACTGCCATCACACCTCTGCTTGTCTAAGAAGAACCCGTGCTTATCCCTGGAGACCACGATGTCTTCCCAGGATGCATACAACGTGTCGCCCTCCGTCGCCACGTTGGGTCTCAAGGGATCGTACGTCCTTTCCCCGGTTTGCTCGCAGAACAGGCTACCTCGATGCGCCCACGTCCTGATCGAATAGACCCCGTATCCCAGCGGACTCCCTGGGAGAGGATAGAGCGTGATCGCAAAGGACTCGAGATCGAAAGAATGACCGTTCGGTCCACAATCCTCGTAATACGGCACGCTGTATGTGACCGCCAGCGTGTCGACCGATCCACCGGGGTTGAACGGCCTCACGTGGAACAGGATTACACCCGGCTCGGGACAGGCCTCTTCGGAATTGTACCATATCATCGGCAGGAAGTCCCGGGCCAGTGTCTCCTCGAAGCCATCCTCGATGCCGTCCCTGTCTAAATCGGCACCCCGGAGGGCGAGCGGGAGAGAGACCGTGAGAAGAACGAAAAGGGAGAGGAGAAGAAAAACCCCACCAAGTTGGCACGAAGTACGCATCTTCGCCTCCTTGTCCTCATGGGTTCCTTCATCCTTTTGAGATTGGATTCGAGCAATTATACAGGCAAGAGGGATACCATACCGCCCTGATGCAATGAGAACGTTGTTTTCCCTTGATCCAGTGAGGGTTAGGTTGAATTTCCAGGATCGGTATCGATGAAGTGATCGTAAGGAATGACGAAGGTGTCGAGGCCAGAGAATTCCGGCGGGCCCTGTGGGATCACGAGCCCGGACCCAGAAGAGGTCCCTCTACCTCCCTTTGGACGTCCGAGGTCACGGATGCTTCGGCGATTCGATGTGATACATGATCTAAAGGGAGAAAAACGTGCAAATAAAAAATTCCAGCCCGGTTCGTGACGATTCTAATGTGGCATCGTATGATTTCACGAGCGATCGCCCGTTATCTCACTTAAGCCCGTACTTCTCCATCCGGTAGATCAGCGTGGGTCGTGTAAGGCCAAGGTACCGGGCCGCCTTCGTCTGGTTGCCGCCCGCCTTGTCCAGGGCCTTCCGGATAAGTTCCTTCTCGAATTCCTCGAGATCGATCCCCTCGTCAGGTATCTCTCCCCGAAAGGCGCTCGTCTTCGCATCCAGGATCCTCGGCGGCAGGATATCAGGTCCCAACTCCCCATCATCCTTCAATATAAGGGCGCGCTCCACCACGTTTTCGAGTTCCCTGACGTTCCCCGGCCAGGAATAAGCCTTCAACAACTCCATGCTCTCAGGGGAGAAGCGTAGGTCCTTGCCGCCAGAGTGTTTCTCTATAAAGTGCTTGACCAGGAGCGGGATGTCGCCTCTCCTCTCCCTCAATGGTGGAAGTCGAATCGGATAGATGGAGAGACGATAATAGAGGTCCTCCCGAAATTCGCCCCTTTCCCTCATTTCCTCGATATCGCGGTGGGTAGCGGCGATTACCCGCACGTCCACCCGGCGGGGGATCCCCTCCCCCAACCGTTCCACTTCCCCCTCCTGCAATACCCTCAACAATTTCCCCTGGAGGTCGACCTTCAAGTCGCCTATCTCGTCGAGGAAGATGGTGCCACCGTGTGCCCGTTGAAACTTGCCATTCCTGTCGCGGTTGGCACCGGTAAACGCCCCCCTGACATGGCCGAACAGTTCGCTCTCCATCAGGTTGTCCGGGATAGATGCGCAATTAACGACCACGAACGGCGCCCTGGCCCTCGGCCCGTTGTAATGCAAGGCTCGGGCGACGAGTTCCTTCCCGGTTCCGCTCTCACCGAGGATCAGGACCGTGGTGTCGGAATCGATCACCCTCTCCATGATCGAGAAGACACGGGCCATCGATCCGCCCTTGGCGACAATCCGGTCGAACTTGAATCTCTCCTTGAGTTCATCCCGGAGCCTTAGGTTCTCGTCTTCCAGTTGGTGCAGGCGGAGGGCATTCGCCACCACGTGCAGGAACTCATCCCGCCCCACGGGCTTCGTCAGGTAGTCATAGGCACCGAGTTTCATAGACTTGACGGCCGTTTCGATCGTTCCGTGCCCGGTGAGCATTATCACGGGAAGTCCCGGGTGCGCCTTCTTAGCCGCCTGCAAGAGCCCAACCCCGTCCAATCCCTCCATCTTGATATCGGTGATAAGGAGGTCGAATTCCTCTTTCCGGAGCCCCTCAAGGGCATTGAACGGGTCACCCACCGGAACTACCTCGTAGCCCCCCCTCTCCAGGTGGGACCCCAGGATCGTCCTCAGGCTCTCGTCGTCGTCTACGAGGAGGATGCGTGGCTTGGCAGCCATACCCGTACAGTCGTCCCCTTGCCGACCTCGGAGTCTATCCCGATGCTCCCCCCGTGTGCCTCAACGATCCTCTTGGTGATCGCCAGGCCCAGCCCCATCCCCGACTCCCTGGTGGTGTAAAATGGTTTGAATATTTGCGACATCGCCTCCGGCTCTATTCCCCTGCCGCTATCCGAGCAAACGATCTCCACCCCGTCGCGGACCTTGCCCGTGGTAAGGGTCAACCTCCCGCCGTCCTCGAGCGCATGGACTGCGTTCAATATCAGGTTCATAAATACCTGCCGGATCTGGTTCGGATTGGCCTGGATCACGGCGCGGTCGGGATCGAACCTGGTCTCGATCTCTATCCCTTTCTGATCGGCGCTCCGCTCGAAGAAGAACAGTACGTCTTCCAGGAGCGACGCAACCTCGACGGGCTCGGCCCGATCCCTCCGCATGCTCCCAGCCCTGACAAAGTGATCGATCACGTCGTTGAGCCGATCGACCTCCTTGACCAGGATGGAGGCGTAGCGGTATCCATCATCATCCTCCTTGAACCTGTCCGACAGGATCTCGGACGCCCCCTTTATCGATCCGAGGGGATTGCGGATCTCGTGTGCCATCATTGCGGACATCTCCCCCAGTATGGAAAGCCGTTCCGATTGACGGAGCTCTTCTTCCCTCTGAATCAGCAGGTTGGTCTTCTCCTCTAATTGCCTGAGCGATTCACGCAGCCTCTCGCTCGTCTCCTCGAGCCGCCGCCTGTATCTCTCCTCCCCGGAGATGAGGATGCCGGTGATTGCCCCCACGACGTTATAGATGACGACCTCGGTCAGCATATTGACGTTGCTGGTCTTAAATCCCCCCCAATCGAGGAATATGTGGGGAATGAAGATCAGGCTGACAACCACAGAAACGGTGATCCCACCCCTGAGCCCGTAAAAGAATGCCCCGAGGATTATCGGCAGATAATAGAGCCGGTTATAGACCTCGTGATAGACAGGCAGGTTCGTGGGGGTTGCGTAGTGGAGGAAGGTAATGATTACGATCGCCAAGGCGATCCATGCCGGACGCCTGATCCAGGTTCGAACATTCATCCCGTCCCTGAGCCTCCAAGGACCCGGGTAATCGATTCCTCGAATGGGGGGCCCAGGATCCCCCTGTCGGTGATTATCCCCCTGATGTACTTGTTCGGGGTCACGTCGAATGCCGGGCTGAAGACCTTGATCCCGCGTGGGGCCATCCGACGGCCGAGCCCCTCGGTCACCTCCCTCGGATCACGCTCCTCGATCGGGATATCACGACCCCTCTCGATATCCGGATCGATCGTAGACAGGGGAGCCGCCACGAAGAAGGGGACTCCGTGCTTCTCCGCCAGGATCGCCAGGGGATAAGTGCCTATCTTGTTCGCCACATCACCGTTTCTCACCACGCGATCGGCCCCCACGATGATCATATCCACTCCCTTGGTCCTCATCACGTGGCCAGCGGTGTTGTCGCAGATCAGGGTGACATCTATGCCAGCTTCCATCAACTCCCAGGAAGTGAGCCTGCTACCCTGCAATAACGGCCGGGTCTCGCAGGCAAATACGTGCACCGTCTTTCCCCTCTCCGCCGCGACGTAAATGCCCGCGAGCGCAGTTCCCAACTCGCTGGCGGCCAGGCCCCCGGCGTTGCAATAGGTCATAAGGGTGGCACCATCGGCGATGAGTGGTTCGGTGTACTCACCTATGCGGCGGCACATGAGCCTGTCCTCCTCGAGGATGGCAACGGATTCTTCACGCATCGCACGTATGATCTCCCCGGGCTCTTTATCACCGTTGGCCAGGGCGAGCCTTTCCATGCGGTCGAGCGCCCAGAAGAGGTTCACCGCGGTGGGCCTTGTCGATGCGAGTAATTCCTTCGCCTCCGCCAGTTTCTCGAAGAACTCGTCCCTGCCCAGTCCGGCGTGTGGCATCATCCCCAACACCATGCCCATCCCCGCCGCTACTCCTATGGCCGGCGCCCCCCGTACCTGCAGCGTACGTATGGCGTGGGCCATCTCATCCAAGGTACCCAGTTCCAGATAATTTACTTCAAGAGGCAGGAGGGTCTGGTCAATCATCCGGACCCGGTCTCCCGCCCACTCGATGGTCTTGACTGCCATTCACATACCTCCGTGGAAGACCATCTTACAGGTGTCCCGCCTTGCCTGAACTTCGATACAAGCCTGGAAACCCGTACGAGTAACCGAATTCCCTGAACATGCCCAACAGCATATTCAGCGGCATCCCGACCACATTATAATAACAACCATCTATCCGTTCCACCAGTGCCGATCCCATACCCTGGATTCCGTAAGCCCCGGCCTTGTCCAAGGGTTCACCGGAGCCAATGTATCTATCTATCTCCCCATCGAAAAGTTCCCGGAACTTGACTCTCGTCGTCTCCACCCCCTCGAGCGTTCGGCCCGTCTCCTCCTGCATCAGGACGACACCCGTGTGCACCTCGTGCCATCGTCCCGATAACCTTCGGAGCGCCTCACGAGCCTCCTCCCCCGAAGCAGGCTTTCCGATAATAAGCCCGCCCTGGACAACGATGGTATCGGCCGCAAGGACGAGCCCTCCCTCTACGTGCCCCAGCGCCGCCTCGGCCTTGAGTCTCGAGAGGTAACAGACCATTCGGCGGGGATCGTCCCCGGGCGCTTCTTCCCGGATCTCCGGTCGAAAGACGACGTGTTCGATCCCAAGCATCCGCAGGATCAGGCTCCTTCGTGGAGACCCCGAGGCAAGGACGACCGGTCCCACCTGCGCATTCCCCTATCTACAATGCACTGATCGATCTTGAGGACTCCTCGGGCATCAGGTGGAATCTCCGCGGGACAGCGGGGCCAGACGGGTACTAACGCTCGAGAATGAGGGTGACGGGGCCATCGTTGACCAGGTGGACCTCCATCATTTCTCCGAAGATACCCGACTGAACGTTGATCCCCCTCGACCGAAGGGCCCTTAAGAAGGAATCAAAGATACCCTTCGCCACGCTGGATGGGGCCGCATCGACGAAACTTGGGCGCCTGCCCCTTCGACAATCCCCGTACAGGGTGAACTGAGAGACCGCCAGTATCTCTCCACCCGCCTCGAGCAGAGAGCGATTCATCCTGTTTTCATCATCGGGGAATACCCGGAGATTCACGCACTTATCGGCCATCCATTCCAAGACCGGCCCACTCTCCTTCCCGTTCAAGCCGATCAGCAGGAGAAGGCCAGGCCCGATCTCACCCGCCACGTCCCCGTCAACCACCACGGAGGCCCTCGATACCCTTTGCAGGACTATTCTCATTCCTCGAGACGATGATGTGATTGAAGCGAAACGAGCGACACGGGATTATTCAACGGTAACGCTCTTGGCAAGATTGCGGGGCTTATCGACATCGCACCCCCTCAGGACCGCGATATGATAGGCCAGGAGTTGAAGCGGTGCGATGGTTATGATCGGCGAGAGGATGTCCAGCGTCTTGGGGACCGTGATCACGTGATCGACGAGTTTTCCTATCTCCTGGTCTTCCTCGTTGGCCACTGCTATGACTCTCCCCCTGCGCACCCTTACCTCCTCTATGTTGCTGAGGACCTTGTTGTAGACCGAATCCCTGGTGGCAATAACCACGACGGGCATGTTCTCGTCTATCAGTGCTATCGGGCCGTGTTTCATCTCCGCCGCGGGGTAACCCTCGGCATGAATATAAGAGATCTCCTTTAGTTTCAATGCCCCTTCCAGCGCGACCGGGAAGTTGTATCCCCGGCCGAGGTAGAGGAAGTTCGACGACTGGTAATACTGGCCGGCTAGTTCACGAATCGCCTCGTTTTTCTGGTCCAGGATCTCCTTTACCAGCAGCGGTATCCCCTGAAGGGCTCGAATGATCTTCTTCGCCTCCCCCGTGGGCAACTCCCGTAATCTGCCAAAGAGGAGTGTCAAGATCAACAATGCCACGATCTGGCAGGAAAAGGCCTTTGTAGATGCCACCCCTATCTCCGGACCCGCATGGAGGTAAATCCCGCCATTGGCTTCCCGTGCAATGGTACTCCCAACCACGTTGACGATCCCTATGATCTTTGCGCCCCTTGCCTGAGCCTCACGCATTGCGGCCAAAGTATCGGCCGTCTCTCCCGACTGGCTGACCACCACCACCAGGGTGTGTTCATCGACGATCGGGTTCCTGTAACGGAACTCCGAGGCATATTCCACCTCAACAGGGACCCTCGCGATCTCCTCGAGCATGTATTCGCCGATTAAGGCGGCGTGCCACGATGTCCCACATGCCGTGATGATTATCCGGTTGATCCCCTGCAGTTCCTCATCGCTCAGGTTCAAGCCTCCTACCTTCACGTTACCCTCTTCCGGGAGCAACCTGCCCCTCATGGCATTCTCGATGGACTCCGGCTGTTCGAAGATCTCCTTCATCATAAAGTGGTTGAACCCACCCTTCTCTATCTCCTTGATATCCCAGGAAATCTCCTCGACCTCCTTGATGATGGCCGTATTGTCCAGGTCAGTGGTGCTGTACCCCCCCCTCTTCAGAACGGCCATCTCCCCGTCGTCGAGGTAGATGACCTGGCGGGTGTGCAGGACTATTGCCGAACAATCGGAAGCCAGGATGAGATCCCCGTTTGCGAGTCCAATCACCAGGGGACTGCCGAGGCGTGCCGCCACTATCTTGTCCGGATCGCGGTTCGACATCACGGCGATTCCGTATGTCCCTTCAACGTTATGGAGGGCCTTCTGGACCGCGGATTCCAGGTTTCCCTCGAAATACTCCTCGATGAGGTGCGCGAGCACCTCTGTATCGGTCTCCGTCTTGAAAAGATGCCCCCGCCGCACGAGTCTTGCCTTCAAGGCATTGAAGTTCTCTATTATTCCGTTGTGGACAATGGAAATATCACCTGTGCAATCGGAATGCGGGTGAGCGTTCTCCTCACTCGGGTAGCCATGGGTCGCCCACCGGGTATGAGCGATACCTGCCGTGCCGGCCATGTCCCGGTTGCTAAGGTCCCTTTCGAGATCCGCTATCTTGCCCGGTCTCTTGAACGTAACAATCCCTTCCGGGCCCTGAATCGACATCCCCGCCGAGTCATAGCCGCGATACTCCAGACGTTTCAGTCCCTCGAGGAGAATTCCCTTTGCCTCGCTCGACCCGATATATCCTACGATCCCGCACATCGTTTCAATCCCTTCTTCAATACACGACTATAATAAAAAATTAAAACCGCCGTAGGTTGCGAATTCAGCGCATGCCGAGGATTACCCCCTCGAATTCATGATAGAGCCTGCCCGCTCGTTCACTATTCTCTGCCTCTACAATGATCCGCACGATCGGTTCAGTCCCGGACTTCCTGATATGGACCCACTCCCCCTCCCAACTCATCTTCAACCCGTCCAGCCCACCGATCGACGCCTCTGGATGCATATCCCGGATAATATCCAGATCCAGGTCCTGCCGACCCCGGAGTTCCACCCGCCCCTTTATTATAACGTACTTGGGCAACTGCGAGGCCAATGCGCCAAGCGTATCGCCGGACTCCGCCAGATACTGCAATATCAATGCCGCCGCCATCGGCGCATCCCTTGTATAGTGGAGTTCCGGCAGGATGACTCCACCGTTACCCTCTCCTCCAATGACTCCCCCCACCTCCATCAGGCGCCGGGCTACGTTTACCTCGCCTACGCGGGTACGGTGGACTTCCACATCGAAAGTCCGGGCGATGTCGTCGATCATCATCGAGGTTGATTCATTCGTCACGACCGGCCCCTTGTGCTTTCCAAGTGTAAATTGAATGGCCAGGGCCAGCGTCGATTCTTCACCGAGCGGTTTCCCAGACTCGTCCACGAGGGATAACCGGTCGGCGTCGGGGTCGTGTGCCATCCCCAGGTCCACTCCACTGTCTCGAACAAGGTCCGCAAGTTTCTCCAGGTTCCGAGCCAGGGGCTCGGGACCCCTTGGAAAGCCCCCCTCAAGTCCGCAAAAAAGTGGTACTACTTCGCAACCAAGGCGCTTCAATAACATGGGTGTCATCGCCGACCCGGCGCCGTTGCAACAATCGAGAGCGACCCGGAACCTTCGCCTGCGGACCTTTTCGACATCAAGGATCGAGAGCCCCAGGATTGCATCGATATGCCGACGGACACCCTCGCCGTAGCGCTCGATCAAGCCCTGTTTGAGCCCGGACCCGCCACCCTTCTGGATAACATGGACCCTCTCGATCAACTCCTTCATCGCTCCAGCGTCTAAGAAGAGGCCATCCCTGCCCACGAACTTGAGGGCGTTCCACTCGATCGGGTTATGACTGGCAGTTATGGCCACTCCACCCGCACCATTCATCTCCGTGACCATGAATAACACCGTAGGAGTTGGGCATATCCCGAGATCCATCACATGGCAGCCGTTGTAAAGGAGTCCTGACAACAGTGCCAGACGGCACGTCTCACCAGTAGGCCTTGTGTCTCTGCCAATGATGATCCTGCCGCCATTCATATAATGCCCGAAGGCGTGGCCGAAGGCGGCGATCAGGCTTGGGGTAAAGGTCCCGTCCATGCGTCCCCTAATCCCGGAGACGCCGATCATTATCCCCTTCAACATACTAAAAGGAAGCTGGCCGCTTTGTTCCATTGCAGTTGGTACGATAAAGGCACAGAATAATGGCCGGATTATACAACCGCCACTCTCCCGTGTCAAGTAAAACCCGCCGCAGGGCGACGACAAAGGCTGATCGGATGGATACAATAGATATCAGGATGGATGAGAAACAATGGGGCGGAACGAGGTCCCTCGAGATCACTCGGGCGTGGCTGCCCTTACGACGTGCAATCGGTTACGTCCATTCCGCTTGGCATGATACATCGCCTGGTCGGCCATCTCGAACAAGTTGTCTATGTTACACTGCTGCTTATACTCCGCGATGCCGAGGCTCAGCGTCAGGTTCCCTATGCCGCATATCTCGAATGAACTCCTTATTCGCTCCCCCACCTGCGAGGCCTGCTCGACATCGACCTCGGGCAGGACCGCGATAAACTCATCTCCTCCGAAACGGAATGCCGAGTCTACTCCATAACGGATGTTTTCCAGGATTAGTTCCCCCACCCTGGCAAGGGCCCTGTTCCCCTCTATGTGACCGAATCGATCGTTGTACTCCTTGAAGTTATCTATGTCGAGGACGAGGAGTGACAGTGCGTAACCCTGGCGGTCCGCCCGATGCACTTCCCGGTTCAGAAGCCGGTAGAAATATCTCTGGTTATAAAGATTCGTAAGGTCGTCGCGAATCGAGAGTTCATGCAGTTGCCGTTCCACGTTGACCCTCTCCGTCACGTCCCTGATGGTGGCAAGGCGCCCGATAATTTGATTGTTGTCGCCACGTATGCTCGACACGGAGACGTTAAGTGTGACATTGGAAAAGGATTCAAGCGTGTCGAACACATCCAGAAACGTTGCCGGGGCCTTCCTGATGATCCCCAGTATCCTCCTGACCTTCTCATTCGCGTCGGGCCCCAAAAGCACCTTGTACGACTTGCCTATCGGTGAAACTTCCCCGATGCCGAGGACCTGCAGCGCTGTCTGATTAATCTCGATGATTGTTCCTCCCCGGTCCAGGACGATAACGCCGTCCCCCATACTCTTTACCATCTGACTGTGGGCTATCGGTATGATGTCAAAGGGACCGTATCGATGAATGAGGAGGAAAAAGGTCATCGCAGAGATGGAAAAGGTTATGGGGGTGATGTCATAAGTGGGGCCATAGGCCCGGAGGGTATACAGGGCATAGGCTATGACCGGAAAAAACGACCCGGCTATCATGTAAACAGACTGCCTCCGGTAGTACCATTGCCGGTGTTGCAGGAAATGAATTAGATGGAGCATGGCCCCTACTATCATGTACAGAAAGAAGAAAAATGCGTCCAGGTAGAAGAACGGGCCGAAGGTGAGGGACTTTAAGCCGATTTCGCGAAAGAAGAGGTGATGGGTTCCATTGGTGAAAAGGGCCGCCAGGGACACGAGGCTTGGGCCAAGGAGAATGAAAAAGGTTGCGTGGAATAGCCTGATATGATCCACTCCAGTTGTCATCTTCAGGGCGAAGGTCAGCCACAAGACGCCGACGAAGGTAAATCCAATGTAACCGAATTCCTTCCAGAAAGAGAGAGCGGTATCGTTGGACGCGGAGGTCTCGAAGATCGATCCGAAGTTCCAGGCCAGCATGGCAAGGAGGAGGAGGGAGAAATTGGTATTGACCTCCGTCTTCCGGCTCCGGATGAGATGGTCGAGGAAGACGTAGAACACGACCAGGAACGAAAATAGAGACAGGAGTGAAGAAACTCCGAAATTGTAGACCACCAAGCCCCCGATTAATGATCGCAATGGAGAGAGACGACTTTCAGAATAATATAAGAGGATCTTCCCGGCTGTCAATACCGGACGAGGACAATTTACTCTATAATATAACAATAATACTAATTAATGCGCATCATATTCCCGACACGATAGAAACGAAGGTGAATTTGAGATCTCGAGTGATACACCTCCCCTCACTTATTGCGCTAATATCACTGATATTAAGTGAATTGAAAGGCACCATAATAGTTCAGATGGTACGAGACAATCACGAAAAAATTGGAGCCACCCGTCGGAGTCGAACCGACGACCGACGCATTACGAATGCGTTGCTCTACCTCTGAGCTAGGGTGGCCCCCTCTCTTCTGACCGCTTCGGCAGGAGTAAAATAGTAAGGGGATGATGTTCGACTGTCAAGTTGGTAGGGCCGAACAGGCCATACAGACATTTATCAAACATCAAACAGACGGCCGCTTCCATTGAATTACCATACGACCTTAGACCGAGGGCCTCACCACACAGGCCATTAGTAATCATCTGCCTTTCTCAGCCCGGGCCGGCGCGTCCAGGCCATGGGAATGAGCGGCCATAGAAGGTGCCTGTCGAGATAAAAAGGGGGAGGACGGATCTCGCCCCCCCCGTATCCAAGTTGTTTCTTACGGCGTGATCTCGAAATCGAATGAAGATTCACGAAGTACCGTATTCGGGTAAATGCCGATATGACCTATCAAGGTGTAGATACCCGTCGGAATACCAGATGAAGGGATATAGATTTGATAGGGAAAATCAAATGAGCCCCAAGAAGGGATCGTCCCCGTCTGTGGGTTTGGATAATTGAGATTCGCCTCCGGTACAACGACCTCGTTACCATTTGGAAGCCTGACGGAGAGCCAGAAATCGCCACTGGCCTCGTTGTTTGAATTATTTTCCACGAACGTATCGAAGTTCAGAGTCCCCCCTCTGGGTACTTGTATGGTGGCATCGCTCGGAGAGATCGTGACTCCAGGGCCCGAAAGGGTATAACGGGCTGCCTGTAGGACATGGTGGTCCGTATCGCTCTGCACGAAGACTACGATGTCGACGTTGTCGAAGACAAAGATCGGATCGAGTGTGTAGTTCGTCGACTTCGTCACCACATCACCCTGCGAGATCGTCAAGCTCTGGCCGGTGATGTTGGTCACCATGTCACGCAGAGCGAAGTTGATCGGATTACTGTAATAGCCCACAGGCGGCAGATCGGACTCGATGATCGCGAAGCGGACGTAAAGGTTGGTGTGAGTAATTGCCTCCGTGGCAGAGATCACCGCGTTGATCGTTCCGGAAAGGCTCGTGTTGTCGTAAGTAACTTTGAGATCGATCGCGATCGGGCTGGAGACGGACTCTTCGCTCGTCACTCTATTCTGCCACTGGTACGTGGCAGATCCCGCGTCTACGTCTCCATCAATCCACAGGTGAGGAGTGTAATCCGCTCCGTAGTAGTTGATTCGTCCGCCATTCTCCGATGTATTGTACTGGTAGTAAGGATCATTTGGATTTGGCCACCATGCATGGTAGGAGACAATGGAGAAATTGTCCGATTCAGTGGAGTAGATATTATCCAGTACATTGCTGGCGTTTGGACATGGCGGACAGCCGGTGTTCGTGAATTCCTCACCCAGGACCATCCTCTGGGTCGCCCTAAGGGGCGAAATCAGAAAAAGTGAGAGTAAGAGCGGAATGGAGAGCAGGGCAAGGAGGGACCTGCCCATCCTTTCAAAGGATCCACTCGCTCGGAACTGGAAGTGATGAAGCATCTTGACCTCCTCGGGTTAAAGACCTCCTGTGGGAAGTATAAATCCCACCATCGACGCGACAAACATTATATCACAGGCAATATATTTTGTCAACCGGCCATTCGAGCATGAAGGAACCCGATACGATGTCGCTGCATATCCTGGAACTCCCATCCACCCTCTTTTCAACATCGCCCAATTCTGATGGTTGATATTGCCTTCCGATTGTGCTATTTTAGGGGCCGGGATTCCCGGTCCATGATGGAAAATGGTTTCCTTCACGTTCTTCATTCAACCATCTCGCTCGGATCGACCATGAAACACATCGCAAGACGCCATCCAGGTAACGCCAATCCCATCCTCTACTGCCTGTCCGCGATAATGATCCTCATTCCGGTATCGGCCTTACCACAGCGCGGCATCCAGGTCAACACTGACCCCTCCACCGGCGAAGACATAGTCGGCGATGCTGCAAACGAGCCGACCCTGTCCATAGATCCCACGGATTCCTCCATCCTGGTCTGCGGCTGGCGGCAGTTCGACACGATCAATTCGAGTTTCCGGAAGGCCGGCTTCGCCTACTCCCATGACGGTGGGCTCGAGTGGGTCAACGGTGGGACGCTGGATAGGCCGCCCGGCCTGCCGCAGAATACCCAGCAGACCGACCCCGTCCTCTCTGTCGATTCACAGGGCATCTTCTACTTCTGGAGCGAGGTGTTCGACCCCCTCTTCGGCCAGTACGTCTATCCTTCGTTCGACGGTGGGACGACTTGGGATGTCCCCTACCCGGTGGAGGACCCGGTTACGAGTGGGGACAAGCCCTGGATCGCGATCGATCGCACGGGTGGTATCGGGGAGGGGAACATCTACGGCGGGTGGACGAACTTCGACCTGGACGGCGTATGCTTCGTCCGATCGACCGACGGCGGGGCGACCTTCTCCCCGGCCGTGCGGATCGCGGACCTGGGGGGATCTCAGTGGATGCTTCAGTACGCGGTCGGTCCGGATGGAGAGGTCTACGCCACCTGGCGCCATTACGGCGATAACGCCATATACGTGACGAAGTCCATAAACGCCCGGGATCCTGCGGTGGTCCCTACATTCGACGCCTTCGGTCCGGGCGGGGTCGACGGCCTGGATATCCGGGTCGACGATGGCAACGATCCCGGTTTCCTGCCGATAAACCCGGCCGGGTTCCACCAGGTCTGGATCGACGTCGACCGCTCGAACGGACCGCGCCGCGGCTGGGTATACGCCCTGTGGGCCGATGCCAGGAACGATGCCTGCGACATCTACTTCGCCCGGAGCACCTACGGGGGGTTCACCTGGGAGACGGGCATCCGGGTAAACGACGACCCCGTGGGAAGCGGGGCGTACCAGTGGATGGCCGCGATGTCGGTCGCTCCCAACGGGAGGATCGACGCCACCTGGTACGATACGCGCCACGACCCTAACAGCCCCTTCCCGCGCTCGGAACTCTATTACAGTTTCTCCCTCGATGGAGGGACACACTGGTCACCCAACCGCAGGATATCGGACTCCTTCGATACCACTATAGGGTACCCCTCGCAGGACAAGATCGGGGACTATAACCAGATCGTCTCGGACAGCGGCGGGGTGAACATCGTCTACGCCGCGACCTTCAACGGCGGACAGGACATCTATTATCTTCGGGCGGAACCGATGATCCTGAAGGTCGGGCCGCTGATCGCCGGAGAGACGGCAACCTTCACCGTTGAGGGTGCGACCCCTGAGGAGAGGATCTGGCTGGCCGCGAGCCTGGCCGGCGAGGGGAGCACATTCATCCCCCACCTGGACATTACGCTGAATCTGAAGGATCCCTTCACCATCGGGGACTCCCAGATCGCAGGGCCAGACGGGAGCGCAAGTTGGGATATCCAGGTTCCCCTGCACGGTGCGGGCATGGAGGTATGGTTCCAGGCCGTCCAGTTCGAGAACGGGAGCAACCCGGTCACCTCTACGATACGTACACCGTCTTGATATTGACGAACTCCCTGATCCCAAAGTGAGAGAGTTCCCGCCCGTAACCGCTCTCCTTGATTCCACCGAACGGAAGGCGCGGGTCGGACTTGACGAATGAGTTGACGAAGCAGGATCCCGCCTCGATCTCTTCCACCGCGATCCGTTCCCCCCTATCCAGGTCACGGGTGAAGACGGCCGCACCCAGGCCGAAGACGCTGTCGTTCGCCGTTCGGATCGCCTCCTCCTCGTTCCGGACGGGGATGATGGCCGCCACGGGTCCGAACAGTTCCTCCTCGTAGGCCGGCATCCCCCTGTGGACCTCGGTCAGGACGGTGGGTGGATAGAAGGCGCCGGGGCCCTCCGGGATCTCGCCGCCGAGGAGGCAACGCGCCCCCCCTTTTACGCTCTCCCTTACCTGCCGGTGCAATTCATCCCGAAGGTCGTGCCTCGCCAGCGGCCCGACGTCTGTGTCCTCCCGCAGGGGATCCCCCATCCGGCGTGACCTCATCGCCTCGACGAGGCCCTCCTCGAAGGCCCGCCGGACCGGCTCGACCACCACGAACCGCTTGGCCGCGATGCAACTCTGGCCGGAATTGATGAGCCGGCTCTTGACACAGGTCTCCACGGCACGATCGAGGTCTGCATCCTCGAGGATGACATAAGGATCGCTGCCGCCCAACTCCAGGACCGTTTTTTTCAGCATCCCGCCCGCCCTGCCTGCGACCGCCCGGCCCGCTGGAGTGCTCCCCGTAAGGGTTACCGCACGGACGAGGGGATTGGCGATGACCGCATCAACGCCGGCACTTCCGATGAGAAGGGTCCGGAAGACATTCTCCGGGAAACCCGCACGGCGGAATATCTCCTCGATCACCAGAGCGCATCCGGGGACATTCGATGCATGTTTCAGTAGACAGGAGTTTCCCGCCATCAGCGCGGGCGCGGCAAACCGGAAGACCTGCCAGAAGGGGAAGTTCCACGGCATGACGGCCAGGATGATCCCGAGCGGCTGGAACGTCACGAAACTCCTGTATGCATCCGTATCCACGAACTCAGGCGCGAGAAATCCTCCCCCATTATCGGCATAGTAGTCGCAGCACCAGGCGCATTTCTCCACCTCGGATCGCCCTTCCCGGACGGGTTTCCCCATTTCCTCGGCCATCAATCGTGCATACTCCTCGATGCGGTCTCTCAGAACGCGACCGGCGGCCCTCACGAGTTCAGCCCGCTCCCCTATGTCTCTCCTGCGCCACGCGAGGAAGGCCTCATGCGACGAATGGACGATCCGCTCCACGTCCTCGGGCTTTGTCTCCTCGTATGTCCGATTTATCCGCCCCGTCGCCGGGTTGAGGGATTCAATGATCATGTTTTCCTCCTCTCAGACCGGTTCAGTTCCTGCACAAGTTGATAGTCGACCTGCCGGGCGACACGCACGCTGAAGGTTCGCCGTACGCCCTCGTCCTCGAGGCAACGCACGAAGACATCGGCCGCGGTCATGTCCTTCTCCCCTCCATAAGATGCCGATCCATGCGAAAGAACGTCCATTCGAGGCGCTGAGCGCCGTTCTTCTCGTAGAATTTGATCGCCGGCTCGTTCCAGTCGAGGACGCACCACTCCATCCGCCCGCATCCCTTCTCCAGGGCCCGCTCCATGCAAAACCCGAACATCTCCCGCCCTATCCCTCTCCTGCGATACGCCTCGAGCACGAATATGTCCTCCAGATACAGCGTAGGCATCGCGAGGAAACTGGAATAAGTAAGGAAATAAATTAGATAGGCCACGGGCTTGCCGTCCACGAGTCCCAAGTAGGCCTCGTATTTCGGATGGTCCGATAGACCGTCGGCCCTCAATCGGTATCTCGCGGCCTCATCGGGTCGATCGAGGCGCTCGTAAGCCGCCAGTTCATCGACCAGGCCGAGGAATTCGTCGAAATTCCCCTCATCGACCCGCTCGATGGCGACTTCCGTCCGCGATTCATTTTGACTTACCATCGGCAGACACCTCCAACAAACTGTTCTCTTGGTCGGGCGATCCCCGTAGAGAGATACTAAGGCCCTCCAAAGTGATCGGATAGGAGATAATCCCAAGCATGGACCTATTCTATATCACAAACCGCAGTCATTGTCAATCAATTGAACTGAATTGCCTTCAACATGCTACCAGCATGATTCGTCGGTACCCGAACCTATGCGTGCCCTCGAAAGAACCCTACTCTATTCGATAATGAAAAGGGACACACCAGATTGCATCCTGTTGACTTTTATCTCCATCGATTATACATTAAACTGAAAGATAGCGCTGGTAATTACGACGTACCGGTTAAACCTTCATTCAGATCAGGGGGCCCCGCAGACATACCGATCATGAGGGCTCCCATTACTCTTATAAGGAGACGAACGATGCGTTCAAGGCCTCGAACCTCATTCCTTCAACTCTTTCTTTTCTTTCTGCTCATCTTCCCCATGGTCGGCTGCTCCACCGCCAAGGACACCCCAAGCCAGAAGGCGGCAGCGGTGGTGAACGACGACGTCATACCGATGAAGGACCTCCAACTCTCTCTCAACAACTTTCTCAACCAGTACAAATCGGCAGGCAAGTCTCTCGACTCTACTAAAGTCGACTCCCTCCGCCAGAAAATCCTCGATTCGATGATCGGGACCGAACTCCTGTACCAAGAGAGCAAGAAGGCTGGCTACGAGGCATCCGACGAGGAAGTCTCCGGTGAGATACAATCGATCATGAAGAGGTATCCCGATGAGGAGACATTCCGAAAGACCTTGAGCGAGAGGGGACTTACCGACGAGATGATCAGGCGG
Source organism: uncultured Gemmatimonadota bacterium (assembly GCA_964573995.1). Lineage (GTDB taxonomy): Bacteria > Gemmatimonadota > CAZMKB01 > CAZMKB01 > CAZNLH01 > CAZNLH01. The sequence continues at coordinate 21,652 of CAZNLH010000018.1, read as the reverse complement.
CAGATATCGCAGAACATTTCCATAAGGAAATATATAGACGAGGAGGTTACGAAAAATATTGTTATTCCCCGCGAAGATAAACTCAAATTCTATGAAGATCATAAGGACCAGTACAAACACAAAGAACAAGTCGCAGCCCGACACATAATCCTGAAGGCAAGCGAGAACGATCCGCCTGAATCGCTTCAGACCAAGAGACAGCGGCTGGAAGCAATACGGGAACGGGCCGTCAATGGTGAAGATTTTTCAGCCCTCGCGAAGCAATACTCCGAAGGCCCATCAGCGTCCAAGGGAGGAGAACTCGGGTACTTCTCGCGCGGCCAGATGGTAAAGCCCTTCGAGGATGCCGCGTTCAAGTTGAAGCCCGGTGAGATAAGCCCGGTGATCCAGACGAAATTCGGTCTCCACATTATCCAGGTATATGATACCAAGCCTGCAGGAACCGCTACCTTCGACGAGGTCGAGGCCTCTATAGATGACGCCTTGAAGAGGCCGAAGATCAACCAGAAGATAGAGTCATTGATCAACGACCTCAGGAGCAAGGCCAAGATAGATATCCGGATATAACACGATTCAGGCTCCTTTTCGGCTGGTCATACCCTGGATCAAAGGCCTGGAGATCTTCGTCAGGTTTCAGAATAGTCACACAATTGTCCGCACCCTGCGTGGATGTCGGTCCCACGCCTCAACCTGAGAGTATTCGGAATTCCAGCCCTATCAAGTTCTCGTTGGAAGGTGACCGTGGCCTCGTGACCGGATGCCTTTAGGCTGCATCCTTCTATCCTGTTGAGAGGGATCAGGTTTACGTGGCATAGCATACCCCCGACCAGGTCCACCAATGCCTTCGCCTGGGCGTGCGTGTCGTTTTTACCCCCGATCAACGCCCACTCGAACGTCACGCGACGGTGAGTCTTCTCTGTGTAGCGCTCTATGCTGTGGATCAGGGACCTGAGCGGATATCGCCGGTTGGCGGGGACGAGTTTGTCCCTCAATTCATCAGTAGCGGCATGAAGTGACACTGAGAGATTGACCTGTATCCCCTCCAGGGCAAACTTGTCTATCCCTGGTATGATCCCTACCGTGGAGAGCGTAATTCGCCTCGCTCCAATACCGAACCTCCCGGGGTCTATAAGCCCCCTGATCGCCTTCATAACGTTATCGTAGTTGGCAAGGGGCTCTCCCATTCCCATGAGGACCAGGTTGGTCAGGTGCCGGCCCCCACCGGAAGAACCCATTACCCGCGCCACATGAAGGACCTGCTCGATGATCTCCCCGGCAGACAGGTTCCGTTTTAAACCCATCTTGCCGGTGGCGCAAAATTCGCATCCCATCCCGCAACCTGCCTGCGTCGAGACACAGGCGGTCCATCTCTTATCGTATCGCATCAGGACCGTCTCGATCCTTTCCCTGTCCCCCAGCGAGAAGAGCCACTTCCTGGTGAGCCCATCGGATGAACGGAGGCAGGAAAGGGAGCGAAGCCGCGTGAGGGACGTCTCGGCGGACAGTCTCCTTCTAAGCCCCGCGGGGAGAGCCGTCATCTCCTCATACGATGAGGCCAGCCTGCCGTAGAGCCAGTGTTCCAACTGGGCCGCACGGTACACGGGCTCCCCCCATCTCCGGAGGAGATCCGTCAGTTCATTATGATCCAAGTCGAGCAGGAAGGTCTTCACCGTGGATAACCTTTCAATCATCGCTCTGAATTCGATCTTCCCCTTTCTCACCAAGAGGAGGGCAAGGAAGAAAATGCTCACTCAGGCCGGCACCTCGCTACCGCTTGACAGGCAGAATCGATGCCCACCGCTTTATGGGCGATGCCAACCCGTTCACTGATACCATGAGGAAACCGAGCAGGAGGGCAAACAGGACAATCAGCAGGTTCAGGCCTGGTAGTAGCGACTCCCCATCCGGAAAGGCCAGGGGCCTCACCCATCCGGCCCAGGCACGATAGATCTCAGGCCTGCCGAATAGATCCGGCACGTGGGGCAGCCATGAGGCAAGGCCCATGGAGGCCAGAAAGACAGCGACAGAAAAAGCGCCCAGTGACACGAGGTCCGCCCGGGACACCGCTTTTTGACGCTCCCTCGCCAGCGCAAGGACCCTTTGCCGGAGAGACTGCTCCTCACGTCCCATCGTGTCGATCTCGGCCATGACCCTCTCCCTCAGGCCTGCAGGCACTGGAAACGGTACCTGTCTCCTCAGGAGCCCCTCCAGGGTCTCCGCGATGGTGAGTTCATCCCTGCAAGAGGGACACTCGCGCAGGTGTCTCTCCAACTCCTTCGCCGATGACCCGGGTATCTCACCCGCGGCGTATCTTGTAATCAGATCCTCGAAATCCCTGCAGTTCATCGTCCCTCTTCGGCCTTGAATCTCCTTCTCAGTTCGGTCTTGGCGCGGAACAGGATGGTTTTAACTGTACCAATCGGTATACCCATTATCTCCGAGATCTCTCGATATGACTTTCCACCCTGGTAATACAACGCGATCGCCCCCCTCTGTTCCGGCCTCAGTTCATCGATCATCCTCGAGATCAACCGGATGGCACGAGCCTGGTCTATCTTATCGAGCATCTTCGCCTCGCTCTCCCAACGATCATCTATTATCCCACGCTGTCCAATATCATCAAGGCTACCCATCTCATGCCTGTACCTCGCCTTGGCCAGTTCAGACATGGCCACGTTGTAGGCCACCCGGTAGATCCACGTGGACAGGCTCGCCCTCCCCTCGAACGATCTCAGAGACCGATAAACCCTGACGAAGACCTCCTGTGTCAGGTCCTCGGCGAGTTCGGGATTTCGGACCATTCGCAGGATCAAGTTATAGACCATCTCTTCATTGCGCGAGAGGATATCGCTGAACACCTCTCGTTCCCCGGAGCGGGACCCATTAGGTGGTGTCTCTCCCCTACTCAAACCGTTCGCCCGATCCCGAGGACTCACAAAGGACCATTCAGTATACCTCCCCTCAATACTTCTGACCGGATCAATCGCGATTTTGTTTCACCCGGCAGGCATGCGGCCCCGCGCGGTTCTGGCAAAAGGCGGGGCAAGAGACACCGCCGTGAAACAATCCGTCAACCGGTACGGTCTAATGGAATGGAACAGGACCCTAAATCCCAAACCGGTCAAGGAGGTAAGAATGAACTTCTCCGACATCATCGGTGTCTCGATCCCGGTCGTCGCAATTGTGATGGGTTGCCTCGTCGCCACCGTTGCGGTCTACTTCAGGGCCAAGCGGTACAAGGAGGCGCAGGAGACGATCAGGCTCGCCCTGGAAAAGGGGATCGACCTCCCGGAAGACCTCTTGAGGGGCGAAGAATTACGCGCCCATCGCTCAAATCCACTATGGCGCGGGGTCTTCTGGACGGCGCTCGGCCTCTCCCTCATCATCGCCCTCTACATCAACGAGGGTCTCGAAGATGCCGCGTGGGGCCTAATCCCACTCGCAATCGGCGTGGGGAGCCTCATTTATCACAAGATCTCGAAAAGCGATACCGCCGACGATCAAGGGACCGCCTGATATGCCTTTAATCTCTGTTCGGGATTGTATCGGGAGGCGGTCTTCTCACTCAGTGTCGGCCTGTATGCATCGACCTTTCTTCTCAAAGACGATGACCCCCTCCTGTACCGGGACGGCCTCCCCTTTGAGAAATGAGGACATGAGACTTGCGTCCACCGCATTCCCCTTTTGATCCAGCATGAATACGGGATCGAAATTCTCGAGGAGATACCGTTTGATATCCGTGCTCATCCCATCCCTCAAGAAACCGATCCGTGTCAGGAAGAAGTCATACCTGCCGTTGGTGTCATCGACGAGCGCTTCAAAGTCCTTCAGGCCACTTACGCCCCACCTTATGTTGCGGTCGGCGTAGTAGGCCACGTTTGGGATCGGCTTCGTATAGATAGGAGAGCCGTAATATCGGAAATACTTGCCCACGATAGGTGGCAACGGCTTTTCCCAGTACACGATAACCCTCTCCGATTCATCGCTCATGTCTCCTATCCTCATGCCCGCTATCGTCAGGTCGCGATCCTCATCGACCCGGTGAAGGCGAACGAGTTCCGGCACGGACAGGTATATGAAGAGCGCCACAATGATCAAGTAAGCTACCCGCCCTATGGCCCTGCTCTTCGAAAAGAACCGACTCCCTAGGAGTTCGGAGACGGCGATCCCGGCCGACAGGGCGGTACCCATGCACAGGTGGTACAGCCAGAACTCATGGACGTATGAGGCGTTCTTGAAGAGAACCACGTGGATGAGGCCGAATAGAAGGAGAAGGACAACGTAGAGGTCCCTCTCCAACAGGTCTCTCCTCCCGGCAAGCCGTTTGAAGAGCCAGAAGAGAGAAAAAACGAGGACCAGGGGCGTAAAGAGATGATATCCCCGCTGCGCCTCAACCTTTAGAAAATCGACCAGTGAATAAACAAGGAAGGGTGTCTTCGCATTGGAACGAAAGAAGAACGCGTTCAAGAGTCCGCCTCCCGACTGGTATGAAGAGAGCCATGCGGTATAGCCGAGATCGGCCAGGAACAGGAGAACGCCGAAGAGGGGGAGGAGCACCATCCTGCGCCTCCCTGGCGACCTCTTACCGCGGTCCACAGTCAGCGTGTGCAAGGCGAGGAGCGGTAAGAGATAATAGGCCGGCCAGTCGATCAGGCCGAACAGGACGAAGCAGAGGACAATCTTCCAGTACTCCGTCGGCCGGCGCCCAAGCCTCCACCTGTGGTAGTACCATAGCATCAGGACCACCCCAAGCGTAATCGACGATTCCTGGATGACGACCCGGCTGAAATAGAGATTGATCGGAAGAAAGGCCAGGAAGAGGGTGGAAAAAAGGGCCGTCTCCTTGCACCAGACCGCTCGTACGAACCGAAAGAAGAAGAAGAGCGAGAAGACGGAGAATATGATCGGGACCAGCCTGGCACTCCACTCGTTGACGCCAAAGATGTGATAACTCAATGAAATGATCAGGTAGAACAGCGGCGGGTGATGCAGGTAGTAGGTAAAACCCCCATCGGGGACAGGGCCGGTATTTGCAGCCGGTCCGAACCTGGTGGCTAGGTAGCCGTACTTGATGAAATTGCGGGAGAGGATCCCGTAGATCGCCCCGTTGTAATCCTTGAGCCCCACCCAGGGCTCGCCGATCTCGTATAATTGAAGGGCGAGTGACCCAAGGAGGATCACCGCCATCAAGATAATTTCCTTCTTCCTTCGCGCCATGCTCATCATTTCGCCCCAATATTACGAAAATATCGGTCCCCAGTCAATTCCGGGATAAAAAATCGAGGATTTGGAAAACTCCTGGAATTTGAGGCCAATCGGGTATAGGTTAAGGTCTATAAAGGTAACCTCCGGGTAAGATGAGAGGTTGTCAATCCGCAGCCAATGGCCGTAAGCACTACCATGGAGAATCGACCAAGACCTCACCGAAGAAGAAAGGAGGATCCAGCCCTTGTCAGAAGAGAGATTCGCAATCGATATCCGTCAGACGGACAATTACGCCTTCAAGGTGGACTTCGGCATTGAAGGGGTGCCTGATCTTCTCCTCGACGAACCGGAGCCCTTGGGGGGATCTCGCGGGCCGAATCCATCGCGGGCACTCGCCGCCGCGGTCGGTACCTGTCTCAGTGCCAGCCTCCAGTTCTGCCTCCAGAAGGCGAGGGTGCAATCGAGCGGCATGCACGCCCATGTGGAGGTCAATATGGCCAGGAACGAGAAGGGGAGGCTGCGGATAGGCGGGATAGGCGTGGAGATCGAGGTCCATACTCCGGAGAAGGATGAGGGCAGACTCACTCGTTGTATCAACCTCTTCAAGGACTACTGTGTCGTTACCGAGAGCGTGAAAAACGGGATACCGGTTGTGGTGAACGTGAGGCGGGAAGGTCAGGCGGGCGATTACCAGTAGTCTTCCTTTATGAATTGGGCGTAACCATGCCTCCCCACGACTCCTTCAACGTCACAGGCCATCCCGGGATGGCCGCACACGTATACCGTTGTGTCCTCCGGCGGTATCCACCCCATGACCTGATCCCAGTGGAGGCCCCCCCCAAGGACCGGCTCTACATGGCCGCTCATCTCCTCGCCGAGGAGGTGGCGGACCATATCGTTCACTCTCCCCCTGCAGAGATCTGTGCTGATCCCCTCGTCTTCATCAGGCCTGCTGACCGTTGCTACGTAGTGGAATCCCGACGATCGATCCTTGCTCAAGTTCATCAATTCGTCGTGATATCCAAGGTCCCTGGAGTAACTAACGCCCTGTAATATAGTAACATCCCGAAACGGTTTTTCCCCGCTCCGACAATCGGCATGGATCTTCCTTACCATGCTTATAAATGGCGCCAGGCCGGTTCCAGTGGAGACCATCAATAGGTGATTGTGTTCCGCCTTCTCGAGGACGAATTTCCCGCCCGGTCCCATGTAAAAGACCTCGTCTCCCTCCTTCAATGCGAAGAGATGCGGCGTCAATTGCCCCCCCGGTATGCGCAGGATAAAAAACTCCATGATCTTCCGCTCGTACGGAGAGGAGGTAATGGAGTACAGGCGGTGGACGAATTCGCCGTCCAGATCGAGCCCGAGATAGGCGAACTGACCTGCACGGAAAGAAAAGAGGGGTTCATGCGGCCTGAAAGTAAAGATTCCGAGGTCCTCCGACCCCACAGAAAGCCTTTGTACAAGGCTTGCCCGTTTCATCCGCGCCTTCAGTTTAGTGCTCATCGCAGCATGCCGCTCCGGATATCCAAGATTTCATCGAGTAGGTACGCCATCGAATCCCCGGTGTAGATTCACCAGGATATTAGTAATAATGACCCTCTCGTGTCAAGTCGCCTACAACCTCCCCTTGACTTCCGAGGCGGTATAAACTATCATGAACTTAAAAGGAGGCCGATCAATTGTACTTCGATATCGGGGAATTCTATCCATTTCGCATGAACGGTTCTGTCTATTTCATGGCATTGCCGAGTTGTTCTATCTGGCGCGGTGACGCGCCGACAATGAGTGCCATGGAAGAATTGAAGGGGAGGACCGGTGTATCGGAAGATGAACTCGCAACCATCCTGCAAAAACACATAACCCCGGACTCGCTCACCGATGTGATCGACGGCCTGAAATCCTCCCAGATACTGCTGCCCAGTGGGGGAGGATCGGGCCACGATTTCTTGAGTACAATCCCCGTGGAGCCGGGTAGCGTCACACACCTGATCTGCAACGTCTCCCATTCCTGCAACCTGACCTGCAGGTACTGTTATGCCGACAACGGACGCTATGGGGGAGATGCCACCTTCATCGACGAGGAAACCGCCAGGCGATACGTCGATTTCCTCCTCGAAAAGTCGGGGAAATCCGACAGGGTATTTATGACTTTCTTCGGAGGTGAGCCGCTGCTCAACTTTCCCGTCATCGAATCGACCGTGAACTATGGCCTAAGACGGGCGAGCGAGTGCGGGAAGACGATCGCTTTCGATCTTACTACCAATGCCACTCTCCTCGACGATAAGAAGATCCGGTTCCTCAACGACAACCGGATCCTGGTCACGGTAAGCATCGATGGCCCCCGCGAGGTCCACGATTACACCCGAATCAGGGCGGACGGAACTGGTACTTACGAGACGGTCATTCGAAACGTTCTTCCCTTCCTGAAGAGCAGGCCCGTCCCCGCGCGCGTGACCCTTACCCGCAAGAGTTTGAAGGTCAAGGAGATCATTGACCATCTCCTCGGGATTGGATTTTTTGAGGTAGGTATATCCCCGGTGGACGTGACAGAGGAGGATGATCTCGGGTTGAGAGACGAGGAGATGGCGACCCTCAGTGCCGAATTCGCAAGAGCGGCAGACAACTATCTCGACATGGCGATCCGCGGGGAATATTATGGCTTCACCAACGTCACCAACCTGCTGAAGCAACTCCATGAAGGAATAAGCAAGGCCTACCCGTGTGGAGCGGGGATGCGCCTGTACGCCGGTGATCCCGACGGTCAACTTTATATGTGTCACCGGCTCGTTGGGAGATCGGCCTATTCAATCGGAGACCTGGAAACAGGCATCGACACCGAGAAGCAGGTCGAATTTCTGCGCTCGGTCAGCGTATTCAACAAGTCGCCCTGCCGGGATTGCTGGATCCGCTATATCTGCAGCGGGGGCTGCTATTATCAATCCGTCCTTCATTACAACGACCACACGCGCACTTACACTCCCAAGTGCGAATGGCTCAGGCTATGGTTTCACAAATGCCTCGAGATCTACGTCACCCTCCTGGAGCGAAACCCCTCCTTCATCGAGCGCCAGACAGGGGATAGCCTGCTCTGTTGAGGCGCATGCCACTCAACTCTATCTTTTGATAACAGGGTGGATTGCAAGTCAACCTTGGGGTGAACGGGCCTCCGGATGGAACCGTTAACTTGCCGCTTGTGTGCAGGACACAGTGATTATTAAAAAATGCCGGGGCGCGGAATCGAACCACGGACACAGGGATTTTCAGTCCCCTGCTCTACCGACTGAGCTACCCCGGCAAATTCGGTGGTTGAAAATTACAAAAGCCCCGGCCGAAAATCAAGGTGTTTTGGTCGATAGTATCGATTGCTCCTCCACCCGTTTTCGCCGTGTCGGGATGAAGCCCCTCAGGCAAGCCCAGATAAGTTTGAAAATCGTCCGCCGATTCTGACCGATCACCTTGATCCATGCCCACTTGCCCAATTGCGGGAAATAAATCCCTCGAAAAAAGAGACGCACAACGAGGTGCAGGATACGATAAGCGACATGCTTGTCACTGATAGATTCTATGACCTCTGCGTTCCTCTCAGGACTGTATGAGACCGACCATGCATGTTCAATCTCTGCCTGTACCTCCGAGATCGTCATCTTTAGTGGCCGATGAGCCATTAGAAAAGGGGTAAAGTCCATCCAATGCCTCGGTCGGTCCAATCTCCCCGAGGCCTCCAGTCTTGCATACAGCGGCGTTGAGGGGTATGGGGTCAACTGTCCAAATACAGGCAGGCCGGGTGGCCACTTGCGAATCTCCCGCAAGGTGCGATCCGCCACGCCGGGTGTATCGTTGTCCATGCCGAATATGAAGGAGGTAATGGCAAATATGTTATGGTCCGCAAGGCGAGCCAGTGCGGCGCCATAGTCACCAGGCTTGTTCTGCCCTTTTTTCATGTCGGCAAGGTTGACGGAGTCGATCGACTCCATGCCCACGAATATCCATTTCCCGCCCGATTCGGCTATCAGGCTGATGAGTTCCTCATCCTTCAGGAGATTCACGCTGATCTGGGCCACCCATGGCAGTCGTGCATCAGCGGTAATGATATCTCGCAGGAGTGCCTTCGTGCGCTTGACGTTGATGGCAAAGTTGTCATCCACGAAAAATACCGCGATCTTGCCCCCCTCTCTTCGTTCACGCGCCTTCAACCGCAGCAGTTCGTCGACGACACTCCGGTTGGTGCGGAATCGAATGGAATCACCGAAAAAGCCGGTGACGGTGCAAAACTCGCAGCCGTATGGGCAACCCCTCCCGGTCTCCATCGGGATCATGTAAAATTTCCCCCAACCACTGCCCAGGTGTCCGAATATCGGCCGCAATATCCCGGGAACGAGATCGAACTGATCGAGTTCAAGGCTCTCCCATGGAATGACCGGATAGGGCTGCAGGCTTGGCTTTTGCTCCCTACCCATTGCATCGACAGGTTTATACCGTTCCTTTAATTGCCCACGGGCGGCATCCTCTACTATCCTGGGCCATGTCTCATCCGCTTCACCGAGGGCCACTGCATCGGCATGGCGTTGACCGCCGTCTTGACGACCGAGGGCTTCATCCGGGAGTTCAGTGACGTGTGGTCCCCCCATCACGACAGGGACACCCGAGGCCCGGATTGCATCGGCCATACGATACGCCTTTGCTATCATGCGTGTCATCGCACCGATTCCCACGAGCCCGACCCCATGTCGCCGCACGAATTGCACGAGTTCTGCCTCATTCATTGCCTGAGCGTTGCCGTCTACCAGCAAGACCTCATGACCGGCCGGTGTTATCGCCTTCAACAGGAACATCCAGAGGTGCGGCATGAAATTGCGCGTTACACCGTTGTCGGGGTTGTATAACAAGATTTTCATGGCCTGTCTCTTTCCACTAAGGTCATCGCGACCGATTGATGAAAATCAAGCCCTCGGGAATTGCCCGTTGCCGGATACACAAAGGAACGCTTCGTCCAACCAACAGGACCTATTGTTTCAATATAACAATGAAGGAGTGAAATGTCCTCCACTAGAGATCAACCTGTTAGGCGGGAGAGGGCCGGCCCATACTTCGATTGCCCTGCTGACAGATCAACGGGGCAATCGACCAAGTAATGGATAACGAACAAGGTTCAGCACCGGCAGGAAGTCTACTAATTACGACCGATGCGACTCAAGCCTCAGGGACGGTTTGAAGGAGGGATCCTCAGCATCAATGCCTTGAACGGGCGCCGCGAAGCGACCACCTGATCATCTAAATATCCAGCGGCTTCTCCCAATCGTCGAAACCGGAGTAAAAATTACCCCAGTTCTCTTCATCCTCCAGTTCCTCCAGGAATTCCAATTCCCGGTTCAGTTCTTCCTCTTCGTCCGCTTCTCCCAGCATAGACAGTTCATGCAAGATAAACGAGTTGGCCTTGTCTTCGAGATATTTCCTGAAGTGCTCTCGGAGCTTACCCTCCATGTCTCTCAAGGCATTCTCCGGCGAGAGATCAAAGATGTCGTCGACCCTCGCCTCGGCATGCTTCTTTTTCTCATGCAACATCCGCAATAGATCATCCGGGGCATTGATGGCCTCGAGACGGCGAATCTGGCGACGGTATATCTCGTTGACCATTTCCGCTTCCTCGAGGAGCACACTCTTGAGGCTGGCGACCATCTTTTGCCCGAGATAAGGATATTCCTCCGCCAGGCCCAACATGAAAAAACCCAGTCGATAGAACGACCATTCCATGCTGAGTGCATGCCTTTCCAGTTCGCGGATCCTCAACTTGAGGAACTTGATACGACGATCCCGCTCTCTCTTCCTCTTCGGGTGCTCCGACATGGTGGGATCTCCTCTCCCGAAATTCAGGACTGTTCCGCTACCGGTCAATGACATCAGTCGTCATCCACAAGTAGAAATTATCGGTCGGATTAGCCGCATCTTCTCCGACCGATCAAGGTGTTATTCTAATATGCTCTGTGGGAAAAATCAAGGATAATCAATGGATACCAGGGTTCGTCCTGATGTCTATAAATGAGGACATATTCAAAGGAGAATTGTAGCAACGAGAAAGACACTCCTTTATATGGTCTTATAGTAATACTTAATATATCGTGCTTAATATAATGTATGGTAAATAGTTATAGCCTTCATTAGAAATGGCTCCATGACTCTGTCCGATATGGCACGGAGGTTGCTTTTCATATAAGACGAATCTCCGGTCAGCGGCCCAGAGGATAATAATCCTCACACGAGCCGACCCATTGAACCGATAATCGATACCAGCCCTTTCCTTGGTACGTGAGTGCAAGAAGGAGGATCGGAAAATGAGTTACAGGAATACCTTGTTGACGGTCGGATTGCTCCTCTTTTTCATACTACTCATACTGCCGGCTGGTTGCGGAGGAGGGAGCAATCCATCCGGGCCGATCTACGATACCACTCCCCCATCTCCTCCTTCAGGGCTCCACAGCGTTACGGGGGATGGATTCGTCAGCCTCACGTGGGACTCCAACCGTGAGCCGGACCTCGAGGCGTACAACATATACTACAGTTTCGACGACGTGAATTTTTACCTGACCGCCACGACTGCCGATACAAATTACATAGACATGGACGTCAGGAACGGCGGCACTTACTACTATGCCGTCTCGGCGTTCGATACCCTCGGTAACGAGAGCGCCCTTTCCAAGGAATCGGTCTTCGACACCCCGAGACCTACCGGATACGACGTGCAATTGACAAGCAACTCTACCGACCCCTCAACCAGCGCCTTCTCCTTCCAACTCGCGACCACCATCATGAGCGGAGTGACCGCAAGCAGCGACCCCAAGGCCGACTTCTACTTCCAGTATGACTCCGATTCGGGACAAAGGTGGCTTTACGGTGGCAACACGCAATCTCGGAACACCCGGATCATCGATATGGGGACTACGAGCGGTTTCAGCGATGTCGACTATGCCCCAGATTCCAGCGACCCGGGTTGGGTATTGAACGGGCCGGTATCACTCGTCCTGAACCACACCTACGTCCTCCAGACAGAGGACGGGAACTACGCCCAGGTCAGGGTGACGAACCTCATCGACGTTTACATGGTCTTCGACTGGGCCTACCAACTCGACCCATATAACAGGGAACTGATACCCTCGGGGTCGATCACCCGGAATTAGTGCTCAGTTGCATAAGTTCCCGTTTCTCGGGCGACCTGCAGGACTGGGCACGCCTCGGGGCAATCACATTCCCATTCGCTTCATGGACGGATCGATCAGCCAGAGCCAGTCATCCAGAAGGAACTCGAGGCGGATGGCCAGCAGCGCAATACGTCCCATCACCGTGTATCCGAACGCCGCGCCGAAGGTTACCATCAAGAACCAGATGCCGAGGTTGGCGGTCTTCCCCATGAAGCCCTTGTGCTCAACGGAGAAGAAAAAGTACACTATCGAGGAGAGGATCCCGATTATCAAGACAAGGCTCTTGAGAGAATCCCAGAACAGGAATGATCCCCCTGGATCCACGACCCATACGGTCATGATCGTATTCCTGATCTGGCTGAGAAAATCCGCGTGAATGAAACCCATTAACCGTATGCCGGCGGTAGTGCCTATGATAAATGCGAGGGGCCACCGGCTGATCCAGGAGCCCTTGGGAGAGAGACGCCAGAGGAGCATCACTCCGAGAATCAGAGGTATGAAATAGGACAATTCCGCCTGTGCATTGAGCCCCGGCATCGCCCACCCCTTTACCCATGCCGGAAAGAGTTTGCCAAGGAGGTTGGGTACTATCGTGGTCCAAAAGCCCACGACCATCCAGTACCCGGCGGAGACCCCCACCACAACGGCCTCGGCAATCTTGTAAAAGGGGTTGTCCTTGTAAAGGAAGGACATAATGAAGAGGGTGAAGAAGGCAGCCACCCAGAGGCCGATCGTTCGCCAGACGTCCAACTTGTATTCGCTCTGGGCAGGATTCTCCGCAACGGCCTTATAGTAATCCCTGGGGAGTGCCTTCTCATAACTAATCCACCGATGCGCGGGGTTGGGATCCTGCGGATTCACCTGCACCGCCCGCACGTATACCTTGCCCATTCCCTGTTCAGTGAACAGGGACCTGCCGGCGAGGAAAACGATTCCAATTGAGATCAGAATGATCCAGACCAGGGTCTCCCTCTTCATGACCGGCCCTCCCGTCTCCTTTCAACGAAATAGATCATGTTGGCGACTATGATAAGTAGGATGATCAGGATGTGCGCCACGAGTTGGGGACCCATCCTGCGTTTCGCCTCCAGGTATTTAGGATCCGGATGGGGTCCGCCGTACTTGTCCATCACGAGTTTTTCGTACTCGGCGGCCCCCTTGATCGCGCCGAGGAGGCCAGGCAACTGTTGTGGAATGTAGGGATACAGGAGGGGGGCCTGTACGCCGGTACAGCCGGCGATAAGTTTGATCTTATCAGGGTACGGCGTAACGGCATACTGGACCCATTCCTTTGTCCCGGGGTAGCCGGCGCTGACGTTGATCACGAGATCGAAGTCCTGCAGGCTGTGAATACCAGCCATCATGGGAATCTCATCGATCGTGGTCCCTCGATCATCTGTGGTGTAAAGTTCCCTGAGGTCGGTCACGATCACCTTGATCACCCCTTCACTGCCCGGCTTGAACCCGAGGTTGACGTAATCGGTTCCATATTTCAGGTATGGAAAATCGCTCTTGATTACCTTGGAGATGGCATCATCTATCATCTGTGGCCCCACCGGCCAGAGGGCCATGAAATACATCCTCACGCGTTTTTCGCAACAGTGACGAACAAACGCGGTGGCCATTGGGCCGAGTTCACCCTCGCTCGCAGGATCAAAGTCGAAGGACAGGAGCACAGGAGCCCCCTCGTCGAGCGACTCTATGGCATCAAAGGCCCTTTCCGACAGTATGGTGGGGACCTCTGGGAATGTCTTCCCCGTCTTTCCTATAATGTATATGGGAATCGCCACGGACAGGAGCATCAGCAGGAATATCCAGCGCTTGTCGAGATGTATCAGGAATTCATACACTTCTTACTCCTCCCCTGTACCGAGATAAGACCGGTCTACACCGAGCAATACCTTCAAAGAGGTGGAGGCGATACCGAGGGCTATCCCGATCATGATCGCACGGTTCCCCGCGGTATTGAACACACCCATAATGGTGATCGTCAGGTTTTCTATCCGGAGGCCGCTCAATGAATCCGGCAGCCATCGCGTCAGATAAACACCGGCAAAGGTCCGGCCGAGGAGGATGATGAAGGCCGTGCCGAGGAGGAGTATCGCCTCGATGTTTTTTGCGCGGAAGGCCCGAAAGGCGGCCGAGGCGATGTAAAAGGCCAGCATGGCGAACATCGTGGCCGTAAGCGGCTTGAACGCGTATTCATAGAGCCACCAGAACGGGCTCCCCAGTTCCCGGTAATCGCCCGATAGTGAAAAACCGGGGTATTCGGGGTTGGGATGCACCCCCACCTTTCCCAATCCCACCGTGAGGGTAACCAGGAAGGCTGCGATCGTTATGGCGGAATAGCCCCATCCTGGCGCTCGGTCCGAGATCTTTTGCAGGTGAATCTTGAGGAGATTACCCCCGCCGAGGACGAAGGCAATGGCGGCAAGGATGTCAAACCAGATCGCAGCCACTTCTCCCCACCCCTGTGTAGCTGGTATGAAATAGGCGATTATAAGAACGAAGCCTCCTGCAGCGGTGATCAACAACGGTATTGTGCGTTTCATCTGCAACGGCTCCTTACATGAGGATTACTTCACGGATGTAGTAGACGGCATGAGTGAGCCAGGCGCCGAGCGGCGTGCTCGCGCCGACTATGGAAGCGACTGTTGACATCAGGACCCCAATGATGATCCCAACGGCTACTATCGCCTTCCCCACATCTTGCCCCTTGAGACTCCCCAATTGATCCGGTTCCCCCGAGAGGTAGGCGGAAGCGGCAAAAAACTCCTCTCCGATCAGGGTATAATCACAGGCGGCCACGAAAAACGGCAACTGCGCCGGCATTGCGGTGCCAGCCACCTGTATTGCTCCGATCGTGTTCCCCATTTCGGCAAGGATTAGCGATTCGGCGAAGAACGCCCCCATGTAAAAACAGGCCGCAGGTCTCTCGCGAACCATCATCCCCTGGAGATAGGCAACGTAACCGAACTGTTCGTCGGTCACGTAATAAATCAGGTCCTGGTTGTATGCTTCAGGCCTGCCGGCCGCCAGGTAAGACGCCTGAACGGTCTCGCGCGCGGCGGTCATCACCAGGGAACGCGTAGTGGGCACCTCTACCTTTGCATCAAATTCCGCGGCGATCCTGGCGACACGGGAGAGAACCGTGATGCCGGCAATGGTCTGAATATCGTTCATGTCCTGGATGCCGGGTATGAAGAGACACGACCGCCCCATCTCCGTGGCCCGGCCGACCGCCTCATCGACCGCCTCAAGACCGGCGATCTTCCGGACCTTGAGCGGTATCCCCCTTCGAGCACGGTTGATCCAGAACATCACCGAGCCACAGAAGACGAGCGTGATGATGCTCAGCCAGAAACGGCTTCCATCGAACCACTGCCGCGTCGGTACAACCGAACCCATTGTGCCGGCAGGTCCCGATTCAGAACCGTCTCTTCCCACGGCCGTGACCCGAAAATAATAAGGGTGATCCTTGTTGAGTTTCTCAACAGTGAATTGCTTCACCCCGGCATCAACGTGACCGACCAGTTTATATGGTCCGCTCGCGGTATCAGACCTGTATATGCGATACCCGATAGCCAAGACGGGATCATCGGGCGAGAGATCCCACGCCAGGTCGACCCTGTTACCGTGATCCCAGGGATGATCCGCGCCTATAAGGTGACCCGGCGGGGACGGCGCCTGGGCGCACACTTGATGGACGAGACCCGCCACGATCATCGCCACGAGAACCAAGATGAAATACTTCATCGCCCGTCCTTTCACTCGATGAGTTCCACGTTCGCACGCGGGACAATCACGACCTCACCTGAATCAAAAATTACCTCGAGAACACGCGCCCTCGAACCCGAATCGAGTACCTGAGGCTCCGGAGGCAGGCGATGCACCCGGCCTATGCGCCCGAAATGGGGATCGCGTATTATCCTTACCGGGCAACCGGTCTCCAGCAGGCCAGAGAGACGATCTTCCTTTCCTGCGCCAGGGACATTCTCGTCCACCGGTACAATCACCTCCGGTCTGATGACACCCGCACGAATCTGTGTGGCACCGTTGATCGAGGCCTCCGCGCCCTCGCGGGATTTAAGGAGTTCGAATGTTCGGTCGGCCATGGCGATGTCTCCAAATCCCTCGGTTATGATAAGCGTGATTCCCAACCTCTCAGAGCCCGTAATCGCAACTCCAAGGTCATATCCAAGCAGGCCCCTGAGATCCTGGTCATCGATACCCCCCGAGACTATTCCCACCACACCAAGGTCTATGGCCTTCTTGATAGCCTCTGCAGTCATCCTCGACCCACCTACTATGATGCACTCCTTCATGTCCTGTCGGATATGGTCCACGGTCAGTGCTTCGCCGGCCGATCCGCAGGCAATCCTCACCTTACCGAAGGTCTCACCCCCCACACCGAAGATTCCCTGTACGAATGACACATCCGACTCTATCACGACCCCCTGATCCTTGATCACCTCCACGACCGTGCCCGGGATGAATGCCAGGACGTTCACCGGGTGTTCAGGCCCACGGAGTATCAATTGTCCGGTGACACCTGAGATCGTCTCCACGATACCGCTCTCGCTGCTCCTGCACTCCTTCTTGAACATCCCGAAGATTCCCCTGGTCCGAGCCAGCAGGTCACCTTTTTCCAGGTGGTCACCCTCCTTGACAACACAGCACTCAGGCACGTCCGCAGGCGGCAAGGAGAGGAGGTTCGCCAGGTTTACCGGGATCACGTCGCCGGGCATGAATGTCTCAGCCACTACCTGCCTTGCGGTCACCACGTCGTCCTCCTTGACGAGGACATCACCGGCAATGGGCAGTACACGCCTACGCCTGATGGTTGTCCTGCGGCTGACCTTCAGCCCAGGTGTATAGGCATGCCCGCTCTCTGAACCACCCTTCTCAGGTCCGGTCGCATGGCCACCCTTGCCTGGCGACACTGTGGCACCTGGGCGGCTCGCCTCCCGCACCCGGTCCGGGTAGAGATCGAGGGCCTCGACCCAACCACTCACCAGGCCTCTGCAGTCCGGCACCTCGGACGGCAATTCCAGCGGGCGACCCCTCCCGTCAAGGATCAGGCCGACCATCCCACCCCGCACCTCGCACGTCATCCTCTTGCCGGGCCCCGCACCAGCATCAATCCCCTTTGCCGGGTCGATGACCATCTCGGCACTATCTGCGATACCCAACTGGAGCAGCCTTACTTCCCCACAGGTGATCTCCCCGGAATCGTTCAGGGCCTTTCCGCTTACAGAATAGGTGAAACACCGCTTACCCGGCCTCGGCCGGCCGGCCGGAGCCACAACCGTCCCCAGGTATATGAGGCAGTCCTTCTCAAAGACCTCCATCGACGCCTGCGGGTGGACTTGCGCCAGGACACCAAGGTGGGGCATCATGAATATGCTGTCCTTTGCGAGCACCGTTACCCCTTCGGGCTGAAAGGCATCTATGAGCATCATGGCGGTCTGGTGCATCCGGGGCGCGTGAGAGAGGACACCGCCTGAGCCTACCAGGAGATCGAGTTTCATCGGGTCTACTATTGTCTGGCCGCCCGCCTTCTGGCTGAACGTATCACCGACCGTGCGTTGCTGTTGTACTCCCTTGAGGGTGGTCGCGAACTCCTTGTGCTGCTCGAATGCCAATCGCAAGGCCTCCCTGGCAACCGCCTGCTCGAAGACCAGGGCCTCCATCGACTGGGGAATCGTTGTGGGGCGGATCATCTTGTTCTTGACACGATTGCGCACCTCGCGTTCATCCATTCCAAGGTAGACCCAGCGCAGGACATTGCTCATGCCCGCCTCGGCACACACGTTCGATATCGAGTAACTCATCCCGAGGTTGGCGCTCACCGTTCGGTTGAACATCCCGTCAAAGACACTGAAGATGTCCGTCGTGGCCCCCCCTATATCGACTCCCACGACATTGATCCCCTGGCGCTTCGCGATGGTCTGGAGAATATTTCCCACCGCCCCCGGCGTCGGCATGATGGGGGCGTCAGTCCATTCCATCAGGGTGCTGTAACCAGGCGCATGAGCCATGACATGTTCGAGGAAGAGGTCGTGGATGGCGTCCCGAGCGGGTCCCAGGTTCTCCCGTTCGAGGACCGGCCGAAGGTTGTCTACGACCGTCAATTCGAATTCTTCCCTGAACAGGCGCTCGATCTCGGGAACGGCCTCCTTGTTGCCAGCGTAAATGATGGGCAACCGGTACTGTGCACCGAATCGGGGCTGTGGCTTGGCGGGCGCAACGAGTTCGGCGATCCTTACAACGTGAGTCTTGGTCCCTCCATCGGTGCCTCCTGAAATCAGCATCATGTCCGGGCGCAATTCCCGGATTCGCTGTATCTGCTCGTGAGGCTTGCGCCTGTCGTTCGATGCGATCACATCCATGACTATCGCCCCTGCTCCAAGCGCCGCCCGCTTTGCGCTCGCAGCCGTCATCTCCCGGATCACGCCCGCCACCATCATCTGCAACCCGCCACCGGCGGATGAAGTGGAGATGTAGACATCGCATCCCTCATCCCCCAGCGCGGGCTGGATGATCCGGCCATTGTCATCTACCAGTCTCCGGCCGGCGAGTTCAGCGACCTCCGTGACTGCGTTGATCACCCCCACCGTCACGTCGGCGAAGGGCTCTTCCACCGTCGAAGGAGCCTCTCCGCGGTGTGTCTGGCGGTAATGCCCGTCGACCTTCTGGATCAAGATGGCCTTGGTCGTCGTGCTTCCGCAATCGGTCGCGAGTATGACATTGATTCTATTGGGATCTATCGTCTTCATATCCCGTCTGTGCCTTCTCTCTCGTGCGTCCTTACCCTGAAGAAGTCTTCCCCATTCACTTCCCGGTCAAACAGAGTACAGCCAGACAGCAACCGGGAGCGATCCCACC
Organism: uncultured Gemmatimonadota bacterium; assembly: GCA_964573995.1. GTDB lineage: Bacteria > Gemmatimonadota > CAZMKB01 > CAZMKB01 > CAZNLH01 > CAZNLH01. The sequence continues at coordinate 2,363 of CAZNLH010000018.1, read as the reverse complement.
CGCAAAATACCAATGGAGGTCAATCCGGCTACGTGGCCGCCTTCCTGCCGGGCCCTTGTTATGCCCCTCTCTCTGAACATTGGGACTCGAGGGTATCCAACATCTTGCAAAGATAGTCTATGCTACCCCTTTGTTCCAGGAAGTCCGTGAAGTGACGATACCCCTCTCCCCTCAGTATGACAGATACAATGGGCTGGAAGAAGTGCATCGCCTGGGCGCCAAGGTAATTGAGGGGCCTGAAGGTCTCCAGGAAAATCAAGGCCGGCGTGGACAGGTGGCGTCGGACGATCTCCCTGCACACGCGTTCCACTACAACGCGCTGGGCCTCCGTCGGCGTGGCGGGGCCGGTGGGATCCACCGCGAAGGCGTGCCTAAACCAACTCCTCATCCTTGCCCGCTCCCCAGATGATTACGAATCTCACGCAGGACGTCCTCCCTGTGCCGGCCGAAGAGAATGTGCATCCCACGATAGGCATCAAGCCTGGACGCCCGACCGTGACTCGAAAGGTAGCCGCCCCTCTCGTCATGCAGAAACCGCCTTACGTCCCGCCATGAATAACGCTGTCTTCGCAATGGATACCTTGCGCTGATTCCCTCATGGTCGATCGTGAACCGGCTCGGGAAATAGAAGCGGTTCAAAGAAAGGACCAGGACCAACATCGCCATAAGGCTCCAGGGAAGGCTCTCGGAGGATATATACACCAATCCGACTATAATAAGAATCGCAAGCGTTCCGAAAACGGCGGAAGACAACCGTTCCCCTGCCGGGTGGACCCGCCAGGTGAGTTCACACTCCATGCGATCGGCATTTTCGTTCGTGCTCGTGACAGGCCCTCTCATCATTTACTTCCATCATTCACGGGCCACTCGACGGATTTGCACCGACCGGGCCATGGGCAAAAATAACGTGTAATAAGGCCAACCGCAAGATTTTCTTCAAAGGTGAACACGTCTCGTGCGGTAATACCATCCCTGTTCCATCAGGGATGCCTGGGGGTGGGAATACCGCGCAGGACCCCGCCATAGCAGTATCCCGGAAGACTCATGCGGATATTCCGCTGGATGGATTTGGGGAACCCGTCACCGATTACCCCACCCCTTCCCGTGGAGATTTAGCGCACTACAATGGTCACCGTTGCCCAACGCGGGAAAATGCCGGAGACTTTCGTGACGGTGCGCGAGATCAAAGGACCTCGTTCATGCTCCCCGTCCGGTAGCCCTGGAGGTCGATAGTGACATATCGATACCCGAGGGCCTTCAGGTGTTCGACGACCCTGCTCCTGATTCCGGGATCGGCCAACCTGGAGATATCGCCCGGCTCGACCTCGATCCTGGCCGTGTGACCATGGTGGCGGACGCGGACCTGGCGGAAGCCGAGCCCGTGCATGAACTCCTCCGCCTCCCCCACCATCCCCAGTTTCTCCGGGGTAATCTCCTCCCCGTATGGAAACCTGGAAGAGAGGCACGCGAAGGAGGGCTTGTCCCAGGTGGGAAGGGACATCTCCCGGGCGAACCGGCGGATCGCCTCCTTCCCCATCCCGGCCTCCCGGAGCGGGCTACGCACGCCGAGTTCCTCGAGGGCCTTCATCCCCGGCCGGTGATCCCCCATATCGTCGCGGTTCGTTCCATCGACGACGAACCGGTATCCCCGCTCATCGGCCAGGGCCTTGAGATAGGAGTACAGTTCCCTCTTGCAGTAGTAGCATCGCTCGGGGGGGTTCTCCCGGAACCCGTCGATCTCGAGTTCCAGGGTGTGGAAGAGGTGGTGCTCCACGCCGAGATCACGCGCGATCCGCTTCGCGTCCTCGAGCTGCGACGTGGGATAGGTCTCAGAGATCGCCGTGGCGGCGAGGACCTTCTCCCTGCCGAGGGCCCTGACGCTGCAACCGAGGAGGAAACTGCTGTCCACCCCACCGGAGAAGCCGACCACCACGGAACCCATCCCGGAGAGGATCCCGAGGAGTCTTTGATATCCCGCCTCGTCTCCTTCGGATGACCTCCGATTCGTTCTCATCTCCATGTGAAACCTTGCTCCCCTTCAGACACCGTTCCGCTCACGCCTTTCGACCTGCGAGAAGGTCGACGACCGCCGCCACCGCGAACCAGATCCCCCCCGCGGTCAGGAAGATCGAAAGGGCCCTCCCGGCGGCCACGGGGTCCCCCGAAGGCCGGCCTTGCAGGTACGCGGCGAAGCCCCAGGTCAATAAGATAAATGCAGGAACGGCCAGCGCAAGCCCCCATCGCCTCCTGTAGAGGAAGAAGAGGAAGAGGACCGCGAGGAGGACCGTGCCGGGATGTGACCATACCATGAGGCCCCCTTTCTTAATGGCGGGCAAGGTTTATGGCCACACCATCACCGTGTC
>CAZNLH010000017.1:0-52746 GCA_964573995.1 uncultured Gemmatimonadota bacterium | reverse complement strand
CCCCAGGGACCCGTACGGCTCAAAGCACAAAAATCCGACAATTCCATCCCGTTGACTACACCCGCTAGCCGATGACCGGCCACGATCCGATGAAAAATAGCCGGATTCGAGCCCGCCGGCAATTGACAACTCACCACCCATCGGGTATAATCAGATTCGAGAATTGTGGCAATTATCACTGATCTTCTGAACCCTGTTAAACCAATAACTTTTTAGGATTCGCTATGAAACATCAACTACTATTATTAATTCCGGTCGTCATTTCTTTTCAACTTTTTGGTTGTAAGCAATCGCGGGCCAAGCAACCGCCCGTTGCAAAGGTGGAGAATGTGGTCGATACGTATTACGGCGTTAGAGTAGACGATCCTTATCGCTACATGGAAAATCTCAAAGATCCTTACGTACAAGATTGGATAAAGGGACAGGCCGATTATGCGGCTGAGGTTTTGAGTGAGATCCCAGGAAGAGACGCTTTGTATGAAAGATTGAAAGAGTTGGATACCGGCAAGCCTTTTCGCATCTTCCGTATTCGGAGATTCCCCGACGGCACACTCTTTTACGAAAAGTTGGCTTCGGGTCAGAACATTCCCAAACTATACGTACGTACCGCCGATGGCAGGGAAAGGCTTCTGGTGGACCCAGAGGCGATTGAATCCGCCGATAGACAACATTTTTCAATAAATTCTTACAGCCCCTCTGCGGACGGGAGGTTCGTGGTGTATGGTTTGGCCAAGGGTGGCTCGGAGCAAACCGTTCTGCACATCAAGAATGTCAATACCGGCAAGGACTTGGCGGAAACCATCGACCATATCGAAACCGCTTACAACGTTCCACAATGGCTCCCAGACGGCAGCGGCTTCTTTTATTGCAGGCGGCGTGATCTACCGGCCGACGCGCCGCAAACCGAAATTTACAAGAAAACCAAGGTCTATTTTCACAAACTAAACACCGACGTCAAGAACGACCGACTGATCATGGGGATCGGCCTTTCCGAGCGGGTCCCCCTCGAAGCAATCGATTTCCCCAGCCTGCACATTTCCAGCGGTTCCGACTATGCCGTGGCCAAGATCAAGCACGGCGATGCAACGGAAATCTCGCTGTACAGCGCGCCGGTCAAATCGCTCCTGGGAGAGAACATTCCGTGGAAGAAGGTCTGCGGCTTTGATGACGAGGTGAGCGGATATGCCGTACACGGAGATACCATCTATCTCAGGACCGCCAAGGACGCCCCCCGGTTCAAGGTGGTCTCCACCTCGCTTGACGATCCCGATTTCGCCCATGCCAAGACCGTCATTAGAATGAGCGATAAGGTGGTGGATCGCCTAACGGTGGCCAAAGACGGACTGTACGCCGAAATAATAGACGGCGGCTTCAATCGCATCCTGCGTCTGGTGTTCGAGAAAGGGGCAAAGGCCGGCCTTCTCAATTTGCCAAAGGATGAGGTGGGTTATATCGAATCGGCCTGCCCTCAGATAGACGGCATCCTTGTTTACGCCACTTCCTGGACCAAGGGAGGCCTGATCTACCGGTACGACCCAGCGAGCAATTCGTTTACCGACTCGGGCTTGATGCCCAGGGGGAAATACGACGACGTGGCCGGTTTTACATCAAGAGAAGTCAAGGTAAAAAGTTACGACGGCACCATGGTTCCCCTGTCCATCATCTATAAAGAGGGCATCAAACTTGACGGCAGCAATCCCACATTGCTGATGGGTTACGGCTCTTACGGCATATCGATCGGCGTCAATTTCAGCCCGTTGAATATCGCCTGGATGGAGCGCGGCGGCGTACTTGCCGTTGCCCATGTTCGCGGCGGGGGAGAGTACGGCAAGGCCTGGCACCTGGCCGGACAAAAACTGAACAAGCCCAATACCTGGAAGGACTTCATCGCCTGCGCCGAATACCTGATCAAAGAAGGTTACACATCCAGGAAACGGATTGCCGGACAGGGGGGCAGCGCCGGCGGCATTTTGATCGGCAGGGCAATTACTGAGTGTCCCGACCTGTTCGCGGCGGCCTTGATCAACGTGGGCGCACTGGACGCAATCCGCTTTGAGACCACTACCAACGGCGTACCAAACATCCCGGAATTCGGGTCGGTAAAGACCGAAGATGGTTTCAAGGGATTGTATGAGATGAGCGCCTATCACCACGTGAAGGACGGCGTGAGATATCCGGCTGTGCTGTTGACGCACGGCATCAACGACCCCAGGGTCAAGCCCTGGATGTCGGCCAAGATGACCGCACGGCTGCAGGCCGCTTCCGCCAGCGGCAAGCCCGTTCTACTTCGGGTGGAATACGACGCCGGCCATGGCATTGGTTCCACACGGGACCAGCATTTAGGAGAAAAGGCCGACGAGTGGTCTTTTCTCCTTTGGCAGTTTGGGCTGCTCAAATAGAGACATCGGCAGGGGAAGGCACCCATCCTGAAGGCCCGCGAGAGGATCCAAGCCCCAGGGCCCATTCCGGCTGGCTCGGAAGAGCCCGGCCAACGGAACTTTTCATTCTCAATACACCTGGTCAAAGCGGCATCCGAATGTGGAGGGCGTTCGACTCATCTTATCGAACGAGGCGGCGGCCCTTCATTGAGGCGAGTATCTGGGCAAAGGCGGCGTTTCCTACCTACTCCTCCGGCGGCCTCTCCTCCCTGTACAGTCGGGCCGTGTTCCGCACTGTTTCGGCGATCAGCATCGCCCCCATCCCGGAGACGGCCACGACCGCCCCAAGGTCGAATATACCAACTGCGGAGCCGAAGAGGTAGACGTCCGGATGGTAATAGGCGAACGTGTTCCCTGTTATCAGCAGGATCCTGACCTCTGTAGGGCTCAATTTCCAGAAGGATATACGGAACACCTCGAATACGTTCGTCGCCAGGTAGGTCTGGATCGACAACATGAGATATACGGCCAGAAGGAGGAGGGAGAGGGTCAGGTTCATGAAACCTGAAAGCCCAATCCCGACAACCAGAAAAAAGGTTCCGAAGGCATCGATCATATGGTCGACGTAGTAGCCGTAGCGAGGACGTAGTCTCTGCCTGTATCTGGCGAGGGTGCCGTCGAGGCTGTCGCCGAACCAGTTCAGGACGATGAATGAGGAGGCGGCGAAGAGGAAGGCGGGATCGCGGTCGGAGAGCCAATAGGAAAGGCCCGCAAGGAACATGGACACGAAGCCGAGCAGGGTCAGGTGGTCGGGGTTGACACATCGGGGCATCCAGGAGGCCAGTTTGATCAGTAGGACCTTTTCGTACGGCGCCAACAGGCTTTCCTGGACCCTGTTCGATCCGTGTTTCTCGGCGCTATGGGTCATGATTTCTGGTCGGCCCTTCGCAGGGTGCGAGGGAGCCAGTGATTGGATGTTGTGCCTGACGAGGCCAAGTTATCGAATCTTATGGCAATTGTCAAGGACCTGTCAAGACATTTGAGAAGGTGACCTTGGTTCTGGTGCCTGGTGTTGTCGAGACATTGGAAGTGTAATCCTGGAGGCCTATCGGTGTTTCATGGTGATCGCTTGAGATCCCCAAGGGGGCTTTGTCGTTGTGATGACAACCGATTGTCTCTTTGATTGCATCTGTCTTGAGAGGGCATCCTATCGGTCCAGACCCAGGAGTTTTCTTACATGGGTCCGGTTCTTGTGCTCGATCTGAACGTTGTCGTCCTTATTTATGGGGTCTTCCGCGTGCCGGTTCGGTTTCATGTTGTCGGCGGTATCGTGGCAGGCGGCATTGATCGACCTCGAAAGCACGGGGCCGAAAGAGTGGGACTGTGGCCATCCGCGGCCTTGTCGCCGAGTGACCTTGACTTTTGGACCATTAAATCGTATAATTAAGGAAAATTAAGAAGATCTTATTCTCCCGCTATCCCTGTCCGAGTTAGTGCCCAAGGAGATGGATAACGGGAATATTGTTTATGAAGAGCAGCAGTTGGAGGTGAGAAGAGAATGAGGCGGGACCTCTGCATGTCCATCTTAGTTCTTATTGTAGTTATGGCCACGGCCGGAACTGGGGGCCAGTATGTTGCTGGAGATGTGCCGGGGCAGGTTAGGAGTGCTGCAATGGGTAGAGAACCGGCGGCGCCTTCGGGTATTGAGCCCGTCTATGGGGAACGGGCAAGCGCGTTTGAAATGGCTCGGGAGAGGTACCCGGGCGAATATTCAAGGTATTCCGAGTATTATGCAGGGCGTGGGCAGTGGCAGGAAGTGGCCGCGCCCGGAGTCCCCGTCGCCGAGAACCGGCTCGTGCGGCGATATATCCGGGAGTTTCAGACCACACGGCGCAGGGATTTTACAATCTGGTTGAGGCGGGCGGGGAGGTATCTGCCTTTTGTACGTCGAATATTGATCGAAAACGGGCTCCCGGGAGAACTTACCTGCCTGGCGATGGTGGAATCGGGTTTCGATCCCCGGGCGGTATCGAAGGCTGGGGCCGTGGGGTTGTGGCAATTCATGCCTGAGACTGCAAGGCGTTACGGACTGCGAGTCGATGGGTGGGTTGATGAGCGGCTCGATCCCGGGAGGTCGACCGTGGCGGCGTCAGTTTTCCTCCGCGATCTATATAACAGGTACGGCTCGTGGGATCTCGTGATAGCCGCTTACAACGCAGGTGAAGGTCGAGTAAGCCGGGCAATCTATCGAACAGGTTGCCGGGACTTCTGGAGCCTGGCAAGAAGGGGATATTTCACTTCGGAGACTCGATACCACGTGGTAAAGTTCAACGCCGCCCTGAAGATATTGAGGAATTTGGATGGTTATGGATTCCGCAATGTGGAACTCGATGCCCCATTGTGTTATGAAAAGGCGGACGTGCATGCAGGGCTTTCCATGGGACATGTTTCGGCCCTGATTGGTATCCCGGGCCAGGATGGTCTCGACCCGGAACTCTTATGCTCGAAAATCCCCCCCGACAGAACACACTATCTCCCAGGGGCAGACATCCCTATCGATAAAGAGGGCCCTTGGTATGTCGAGGCTCGCCCCGTTTCTTGACAATTCGAATTATTATCTTAACTTACATAGTTTAAGCCTTGTTTAAACCTTTATGATAACTCATCGACCATCGATTTGCCCGCCGAAATTTCCGAGTGGCAGGTATCGCTTTCATGGAGGTAAATATGGAGATGGATCTGGGCCTGACCTTCGATGATGTGCTGCTCGTTCCGCAACGTTCTTCAGTGTTGCCGAGGCAGGTCGATGTCGGGACGAGGCTAACGCGAAAACTCCGCCTCATGATTCCCCTCCTGAGTGCAGCGATGGATACTGTGACAGAATCGTCAATGGCGATAGCCATGGCCAGGGAAGGTGGTATCGGGATAATTCACAAGAACCTGTCTATCGATCGACAGGTCGAGGAAGTCGATCGGGTAAAACGGTCGGAGAGCGGCATGATATTGAATCCTATCACGCTTACACCAGACAAGGATATCCGCGAGGCCCGTACCTTGATGCGGCGATTCAAGATATCCGGCGTGCCGATCACCGACGAGGCGGGAAAATTAGTGGGGATTATCACCAACAGGGATCTCCTCTTTGAAACCGACCTCGATCGACCAATCGGGGAGGTCATGACCCGTGAGGGGTTGATCACGGCCCCGGTGGGGACCACGCTCGAGGGCGCCGTGGATACACTCCACAGGAACAAGATCGAGAAACTGCCAGTTGTGGACGAGAAGGGGATACTCAGGGGATTGATTACCGTAAAAGACATCAACAAGAAGAAGAAATACCCCCTTGCCTGCAAGGACAAGATGGGGCGGCTGATGGTGGGGGCCGCCGTAGGGGTTTCGGATGATCTCTTTGAGCGATCTCAGGCCCTCGTTGAAGTCGGCGTTGACGTCCTCGTCCTCGACTCGGCCCACGGGCATTCCGAGAGGGTCCTCAAGGCTGCGGAAAAACTGAAGGCCAACCTTCCAGATGTTCAACTTGTAGGGGGTAACGTTGCCACGTCCGAGGCGACCAGTGATCTGATAGACTGTGGAGTAGACGCGATAAAGGTCGGGATAGGGCCTGGTTCGATCTGTACAACGAGGGTCGTTACAGGCATAGGCATCCCCCAGTTTACGGCCATTCTCATGTGCTCCAGGGTGGCGAGGGAGAGGGGCGTACCGGTAATCGCAGACGGCGGAATCCGTTACTCCGGTGACCTCGTCAAGGCGCTCGCAGTCGGTGCAGATACCGTGATGATAGGGAACCTCCTGGCCGGCACCGAGGAAAGCCCGGGCGAAACGGTCCTCTACGAGGGAAGGAGTTACAAGGTATACCGTGGTATGGGGTCTCTCGGGGCTATGAAGGCCGGGAGCGGTGACAGGTATTTCCAGGATGGAGAGGCTGGAGTCGATAAACTCGTCCCCGAAGGCCTGGAAGGCCGTGTACCCTTTAAGGGAATGACCGCCGAGACCATCTATCAACTCATAGGCGGGTTGAAATCGGGCATGGGATACTGCGGTGCGAAGGACATCAAGGAACTCAGGGAGAAGGCGCGATTCATTCAGGTAACAAGCCATGGTGTCAGGGAGAGCCATCCTCACAGCATTCAGATCACCAAGGAAGCGCCGAACTATTCATGATGGAGGACCTGGTGACCGATTTGCGCGAGATATACAGCGACAAGAGGATCGGCGTCCTGATGGGGGGCATGTCGGGGGAACGAGAGATATCACTAGAATCAGGAAAGAGGGTCCTGCAGTCCTTATTGGACCAGGGATTCCGTGCAGTAGGGATCGATGTGGACCGGGGGACCGCTGCGAGATTGATTGAAGAGGGGATCGACGTCGCCTTTATCATGCTCCACGGGCGTTATGGCGAAGATGGGACTATCCAGGGGCTGTTGGAACACATGGGGATCCCCTATACGGGATCGGGTGTTTTGGCGTCCGCCCTCTCCATGAATAAGTTGATCTCCAAGAAGATCTTCTTCACGGAAGGTGTCCCCACACCTGAATACGTAGACGTGTCTGCAGGGGATGATGTGGAAGAGGTCGTTTCCATGATCAGCGACAGGCTCCCCTTCCCGGTCATAATAAAGCCTATCGATGAGGGCTCAAGCCTTGGAATAGAAGTTGCCGACAACGGAAAGTCTTTGAATGAAGCCATACGCCGGGGCCTCGAGACACACACTCATCTCCTCGTCGAAAGGTTTATTGAGGGGACGTCTGTCACAGTAGGGATCATCGGTCTTGACGGAGAGGTGAAGGCGCTTCCCGTCCTCGAGTTACGGCCGGAGGGAAAATTTTACGACTACGATGCCAAGTATACGCCCGGGATGACCAATTTCATATGCCCCGCCCGGCTTGATGAAGGCGTCTATCACCTGGTGCAGCATTATGCACTGGTGTCTCATTACTCTCTCGGCTGCCGGGGGTTCTCAAGGGTTGATATCCAGGTGGATCTCAAGGGACAACCGTTTGTCCTCGAGGTGAACACCATCCCCGGAATGACGAGGGTGTCGGACCTCCCGGCCGAAGCGGAAGCGGCCGGCATGAGTTACAACGATCTTGTCCTGGAGATCCTGAAGAGCGCCCGGATCGATTCCTGACGGATCGTAGAGTAGTAACATTAGTGCATCGGTGCGGCAAAGAGACAAAGTATTTTTTTATTGACAAGCGATTAATTATTCCCTATACTATATATGAGGTTTTATATCTAACCATCTACTATGACTTGTATTCAACACCTGTTTTCCTTAGATCGCATCATGATTTTTCAGATAGTAGGCCCGATGGACCCTTTGGAGCCGTGATGGTATTGAAGTTAAGCAGAGACAGGCTCATTTTTTCTTAATCACAGCCGGTGAGGGAAGGTGGAGATGGCAGAGCATTTTGCAGTAAATGACAAGGTAATGCATCCTCACTATGGGGCAGGGTATGTACGGTGTGAGGGTTACAAGGTAGTGGATGGGAAAAAGATAAAGTGTATTGAGATCGACACCTTGTTCAAGAGCACCAAGGTGTATGTCCCCCTGGAGAGCATTGGAATTGCGGGGCTTCGCAGGCCGATAGCGAAAAACAAGGTGAAGAGGATCATGGAGGTCCTCCACTCGCCAAGAGAGGTGTTGCCGAAACGGCATCGCACGAGAATTCAACAACTCGAAGAAAAACTGAAGAGCGGACGTTCCGAGGACTGTGCCGCTATCATGAGAGACCTTTACACCAAGTATGCTGAAGGAACGCTCTCGATGACGGAGAGGAGGATCTTCGAGAAGGTCAGGAATCTTCTTTCAAGCGAGATAGCCATTGCCAAGAACATCTCATTGGCAAAGGGAAAAGAGAAAATCAACAAGGAATTGGCCAAGCGGATGAACTCGTCTAAATCGTAATCCCTCCCTGAATCGCTTTGAAGAAAGTGAGGTTCTCTGATGAGCCAGGTTGCCGCCAAGGCAAATCGAAAAAAAGGGAGCAAGAGGAGCCTAAATTACAAAGATGAGTCACTCGATATCTACCTCAGGGAAATAGATACCTATTCACTGATTAGCAGGGAGGAAGAATACAGGCTTGCCAAGGAGATCAAGGCGGGAAGCGATGAGGCACTTGATAAGTTAGTTCGCTCGAACCTGCGATTCGTCATCACGGTTGCCAAGAGATATCAAAATCGGGGCCTCTCCCTGACCGATTTGATTGCCGAGGGGAATCTCGGCCTGATAAAAGCGGCTCAGCGGTTCGATGAGACAAAGGGCATACGGTTTATCTCCTACGCCGTCTGGTGGGTAAGGCAATCAATACTGCAGGCATTGGCCGATCAGACCCGGGTTTTCCGGATACCTATCAACCGGGCTGATACCATACACAAGTTGAAAAAGCGGTCAAATGACTTGAGGCAGGAGTTGGGCCGTGAGCCCACGAGTTGGGAGATATCAGAGGGAATGGATATGGGTATGGAGGAGATAGGCCAACTCCTGTCGGTCGTCAAGTCACCCTTCTCGCTTGACAATCCGATTTTTTTTGGAGAAGATGACAGGAAACTCCTCGAGTGTGTATCAGATGAGGACAGCCCGCACCCGGATGATGTCGCCTATGATAATATACGTACAGAGGTCATCGAAAACATCCTCGGTACATTGAAAGAAAGAGAAACGATTATCCTCACCTTGTATTTCGGCCTGGGCGACCGCGATCCGATGACGCTGGAAGAGATCGGCAGCGTCCTGGGAATCACGAGGGAGCGTGTCCGCCAGATCAAAGAGAAGGCCTTGGAGCGCTTGAGGCATGTCTCTCGAAGGAGAAAGTTGGAGGCCTATCTGAACTGACGGGCCATGTCTTGGCCTCGTGGGTCTTGTCTGCCCTGGTGCGATTTGAGTAAAGGGGTGAGGTGCCGTAGGTTAGAAAAGAATTGAGGGGGGGGACTTGATGTCCCCCCCTTTTGTGATGGATGGGAATGGGGTGTGCCCGGAGAGGTAACGCGAAGTGCATATCAATAAACTGCTCAGGATATGGAATCTCAGAGATACCGGGAGATGGATGGTCTACTCGGTCATAATCGGCGCCGTCACCGGCATTGGCGCCATCATCTTCTACGTGATGCTAAACCAGACCTCACACCTCTTGCTTCGCGATCTGGCAGGGTTCTTTCCTCCTGTAGAGGGGGGTGAGGGTGGAGTGGTCAGGCCGGCCGGTGTGGAACCCGTGAGGTGGCTCCTCTTCCTCATCCCGGCCATAGGGGGTCTTCTTGCCGGAGTGATCATCTTCACCTGGGCTCCGGAGGCGGAAGGACACGGGACCGACGCGGTTGTGGATGCCTTTCACCGCTTCAAAGGGCAGATTCGGGGCAGGGTCCCATTCATCAAGACCGTGGCCTCCATCCTGACCATCGGCAGCGGGGGGAGTGCGGGCCGTGAAGGGCCGGTCGCACAGATAGGCGCCGGATTCGGATCTTTTCTTGCAAGGCGCCTGAGGCTCAGGAGTTATGACAGGCGTGTCATGCTTATGGCGGGAGCGGCCGGCGGCATCGGCAGTATATTCAAGTCTCCTCTGGGAGGGGCGATCTTTGCGGTAGAGGTATTGTATAAGGACGATTTTGAGTCAGGGGCCTTGATCCCGGCCATTATTTCTTCGATTACGGCGTATTCCATATTCTGCAGTTATACAGGCTGGGGACCACTCTTCACCACGCCACAGTATGGGTTCGACAACCCGATTACCCTGTTCTTTTATGCTCTGCTCGGCTTCGCTTGCGCCTTTCTCGGCGCCCTATACATCAAGTGCTTCTACGGGCTGAGGGATCATTTCTTTCATAAGATTCCGATACCCGCGCACTTCAAGCCCGCTATCGGCGGTTTGATGCTCGGGGCGCTGGCGTTCTTCTTCCCCCAGGTCCTCGGCGGCGGTTACGGCTGGATCCAGATGGCCCTGAACGGGAGGCTGGCCGTCGGCCTGATGTTGGTCCTCTGCTTCGTCAAGATCCTCGGGACCTCATTTACCATCAGTTCGGGCGGCAGCGGCGGCGTATTCGCCCCCTCCCTATACATTGGTGCAATGATAGGCGGAGTGTTTGGACAGGTCTTGCACGGTTACTTTCCGGACCTCATCACACAGCCGACATCCTTCGTGCTCGTTGGAATGGGCGCCTTCTTCGCCGGGGCTGCGAACGTGCCGATCGCCGCCTTGATCCTCGTCAGTGAAATGGCGAGCAATTACCAGCTGCTCGCCCCGATGATGCTCGTCTCAGCCATTGCGTACCTCTTTGCAAAGAGGTGGAGCATATATGAGAAACAGGTCATGAACATGACCGAGTCGCCTGCCCACCTGGGAGATCTTACCGTCAATGTCCTGGAAGAGGTAAAGGTAAGAGACATCTGCAGCGAGGAAAGGGATGTCCTGGTAATCCCGGAGAACATGCCCCTGCGCGAGATCATCCCTCTCATTTCAAAGCAGAAAGACTCGTATTTTCCCGTATCCAACGCCAACGGGCTGCTCACGGGCATACTGTCAATGAAGAATATCCGGGCGGTCCTTTTCGAGGATATGGTAAAGGACCTGTTGGTTGCGGAGGACCTCATGACCGACTTTGAGGTGGTGACACTCGAAGAAACCCTTTACAGTGCGCTGAAGAAGTTCATAAAGAGCGATTACGGCCAGATGCCCGTGGTATCTGAAAAGGCACCCGAACGTGTCTTGTGCATGCTCAACCACGAGGACCTGATCAATGCCTATAATCGTATCATTATGGCCAAGAAGATCGAGGAGAGCGAGTAGTGGGGAAGCCTCCAAACTTTCGCCTTGTTTGGAGAGCCGGGGTGTGGCATATTATCCGGTTCGCCTGAAGAAGGAGGATATTGACAGACAATGGAAGATCTAAAGAAGAAGGCCCGTGAACTGGCCTCCCGGGTAGTCCGGAACAATCTCTGGCGTCAGCGGGAGTGTTTCAACCTGATACCATCCGAGACAACGCCGAGCATTCTGGTCAAGGTATGCGAGATTTCTGATCCGGCAGGCCGTTACGCCGAGCACAGGAGCATGAGGGGAGAGGAGGTCTATTTCTACCAGGGGACCGGTTTTATCCGCGATGTGGAGAGCGAGTTGAAGGAGGAGTTGTCACGCTTCTTCGGGGCGCCGCACATCGAGGTTCGTCCCATAAGTGGGCAGATGGCCAACGAGGTCGTATTCAAGGCGATGGTGAAGTGTGTGAACGAGGGTCGTGGCCGCGATGAGCAGTTCCGGCGGATGGCCGGCGTCATGAACAACCATCTCTCCCTTGGGGGCCATCTGAGTGCCCAGCCGATGGGGTCGTTGTTCAATTTCGTGGATCTCGATTCCTCTACGGGAAGGGAACGGGTGATCAATTTCCCGGTGCGACCGGAGGATCCCTATGCAATCGATACAAACGAAATGGCCAGACTGATCCGGCAGGAGGAGCCGGACCTGATTGTCTTCGGGAAGAGCATGTTTCTCTACCACGAGCCCGTGCGTGAAGCGGTGGAAGCCGCCCGGGGCCTTGAACCGAGGCCGGTGATAATGTATGACATGGCACATGTCCTCGGTCTCTACGGGGCGTTTCAGGCCCCTATCACCGAGGGGGCCGATGTCGTAACGGGCAGCACGCACAAGACCTTCTACGGCCCTCAGCGAGGGGTGGTCGTTAGCGCCTCGAGCCAAGAGTCCAAGGGAGGATCCCTCTGGAAGAACATAGTCAACCGGGCATTCCCGGGCTCCACCAGCAACCACCACCTCGGCTCGCTGCTGGCGCTTCTTGTCGCCGCTTATGAGATGAATACCTTCAAGGATGCCTACCAATCACAAGTGATCCGAAACGCCAGGGCCTTTGCCCACGCCCTTTCCGATTCGGGCCTTCAGGTGGAGGGGGACCCGGCCCGGGACTTCACCGAGACACATCAGGTTCTGCTGCGGGTGGATAGGTTCGGTAGTGGTACAGAGATTGCTCAATGGCTGGAAGACAACAACATCATCACCAACTACCAGGCGCTCCCGGGAGACGAAAGTTTCCTGACCCCGAGCGGGATCAGGATCGGCGTTCAAGAGATGACCCGGTTCGGCATGGTGGAGGAGGACTTCGGTGGTCTGGCGGAGATCATCGCTGATGTCATTATGCAAAGGAAGAACACGAAAAAAGAGGTGATGGGGTATCGAAAGAGATTCCGGGAGATGAGATATACCCTTCCACCGGATGATGGCGCCGAACTTGCCGCGCAAGTCCTTTGTTCGGTAATGCCCGATTCCGATTACGCGAAGCGATTCTCGGAGATGCTCGTAAGGGTGGCCCGTGATATCGGGAGCAAGGAGATACCACCTTGCAATACTGCAGATTGAAAAGCGGAGATATTCCCATTCTCGCCGTGAGCCTTGATTTTATAGACAAGATGATTTAAATTAGATGATTTCATATTTCCCCAGAACCGGCCGGAATTGCTGGATATGTGGGATATTTTTTCACCAAGACCGGGAGTCCTTTGAGGAGTATCATGCATTTGATTCAGGATCGGTGTAGACTGCCGGCTGATCCAGATGGAATCTCTGAATTCCTTACAACGTCACAACAGGGAGGGAATCATAATGATAGCACCACATGGTGGGACGCTTGTTGACCGCTTGATAAGGGGAGAAGAGCGTGAAGAGGCACTGAAGAAGGCCAGGGAACTGAAGGCCCTCAGGCTGGCCAGGGATTACGTGGTCGATCTCAAGAATATCGGGCATGGGAGATATAGTCCATTGAGGGGATTCAACACAGAAGATGATTACCGCCGGATCATCGCGGAAAATCGGCTGAAGGACGGCACCGTGTGGACCATACCGATCGTACTGGATGTCGATGCCGATACAGCCTCTTCTATGAAGGAGGGAGAGGACGTCCTGCTGTCGGATGAGGGAGGCTCACCGGCAGCCATCCTGCACCTCGAGAGCATATACACCTACGATAAGGGGGTCCACGCCATGTCGGTCTTCGGGACGGACGATACGACCCATCCGGGGGTTGCCCGCGTCTTCTCGATGAATGACGTCCTTCTCGGAGGGACGATAGACCTGCTCGATGATACCCGGGAACCCTTTCCGAAATATAACCTTACACCCGCCGAGACGAGAAAGATCTTCGAGGATAGAGGTTGGAAGACGGTAGCGGGCTTTCAGACACGTAACGCTCCGCACATGGGGCACGAGAACATGCAGAAGACCGTCCTTGCACTGGTGGACGGTCTCCTGATCCATCCGGTCATCGGGCGTAAGAAGAAGGGGGATTTCAGGGACGAGGTTATCCTCAAGTCCTACGATGTCCTGATCGACAACTACTTTCCCAAGGAACGGGTCCTCCTGTCGATCCTTCCGATGGAAATGAGGTACGCCGGGCCCAAGGAGGCCATTCACCACGCGATCATCAGGAAGAACCACGGTTGCACCCACATGATCGTGGGGCGCGATCATGCCGGTGTGGGCAAGTTTTACCCTGAAGAGGCCGCAATCGAGATCTTCGACAATTACCCTGAACTGGATATAAAGCCGATTACCATCCGAGGCGACTTCTTTTACTGCAGGCGATGCGGTCAACTGGCAAGCGACCGGACCTGTTGTCACGATGAGGGTTACCACTTGAAATTCAACGGTACGGCAATACGCAAGATGCTGGTAGATGGTGTGGTCCCACCGCCCGAACTGATCCGCCCCGAGGTGTACAAGGCACAAAGGGAATTCAGTGAGCCCTTTGTGAGTTGATGGCCGGTAACGGATCAGCAGTTTAGCCACTTAGGAGGAATGCAGGTTGAAAGCAAAGAGAGTACTTGTCATAGGTCTTGACTGCGCACCGCCGAAGCAGGTCTTTGAAGAGTGGATTGATGATCTGCCGAACATCAGGAACCTGATGAATCGAGGAGTGTACGGCGAACTCGAGAGCACGATTCCGGCCATCACCTGCCCGGCTTGGATGAGCATGATGACGAGCAGAAACCCTGGACAACTCGGTTTCTTCGGGTTCAGGAACCGGAAGGGATTCTCCTATGAAGACTACTGGATCGCCAATGCGAGATCCGTTCGGGAGGATACTGTGTGGGATATACTCTCCCGTCATGGTAAGAAAGTAGGCCTTGTAGGTGTGCCCCAGACCTATCCGCCCAAGCCGGTAAACGGGTTCATGGTTACAAGTTTCCTGACTCCGAGCATCGAGAGCAGGTATACTTACCCCGAGGAACTCAAGGGAGAGATAGCGTCTCTCGTGGGCAAGTATCTCATAGACTGCGAGAACTTCCGAACGGAAAACAAGAAGGAACTCCTCGAAGAGATTTACGAGATGACGGAGAAGCGCTTCAAGGTCGTCAAGGCATTTATCAGGGAAAAGCCGTGGGACTTCTTCATGATGGTCGAGATGGGGCCGGATCGGATCCAGCACGGGTTCTGGAAGTTCTGTGATAAGGAGCACTTCAAGTATAAGCCGGGCAACGAGTTCAAGACCGCGCTGGTCGATTACTATCGTTACCTCGATCGCCAGATAGGCGATGTCCTCGGCCTTATCGATGATGAGACAGCGGTGATCGTGGTCTCGGACCATGGAGCAAAGAAGATGGACGGCGCCATCAACGTGAACGATTGGTTGATCCGGAAGGGTTATCTCGTGTTGAGGGAGGAGCCGGAAGGGGTCGTCCGTTTCGCGGACGCGAAGATCGACTGGGAACGCACAACGGCATGGGGACTCGGGGGGTATTACTGCCGGTTGTTCATGAACGTAAAGGGACGGGAGCGGAGCGGAGTGGTCGATCCGGCGGAGTACGAGGAGGTGAGAGATGAGATCAAGGAGGGGTTGGAATCGATCAAGGGGCCGAACGGGGAAGAAATAGGGACTCGCGTATTCAAGCCCCAGGAGATATACACCGGGAAGTATGTCGATGAAGCACCTGACCTCATTGTCTATTTCGGTGACTTGTTCTGGCGGTCGACGGGATCGATAGGGCACGACTCCCTCTACTCTTTTGAGACGGAGATCGGGCCCGACGATGCGGTACATGCACAGTACGGAATCTTTATAATGAAGGCGCCCGGTATCGATGGAGGAGAGAGGCTCGAAGGGCTACAGATAATGGATTGCGCCCCGACCATCCTCTCCCTGCTCGGGGTCCCCGTCCCCGCGGAGATGGAAGGCCGTTCAATCGTGGAAAAGATCAAAGGAGGCGTATGATGGGAGTCGAAAAAGGAACATTGATCTGGTTTACAGGAATACCCGCCTCGGGGAAATCGACCATCGCGGGGGAGGTCGAGAAGGAGTTGAGGCGCCGGGGGATCAAGGTAGAGAACCTCGATGCCGACGAGATTAGGGCCAACCTGAGCCCCGACCTCGGTTACACGGCGGAGGCCAGGGACATAAACACTAAGCGGTTGGCCTTCATGGGCAAGATGATGGCGAGGAACGGCGTCTCCACCATCGTGGCGGCCGTCTCCTCCCTGAGGAGGTTCCGTGATCGCGCCAGGGATTGGGTGGACCAGTTTGTAGAGGTATGGGTAAAGTGCCCGGTTGATGAGTGCCAGGTTCGTGATCCAAAGGGTTTATACGCCAGGGCGGCTCGTGGTGAGGTCTCTGATATCGCTGGCCTGCACCAGCCTTACGAGGAGCCCCTGAAGCCAGAGTTGATACTCGAGACCAAGGATCTCACGGTGGAGGAGTGTGCCCGGAAGGTGATCGAGAAACTGGAAGAACTCAAATACATTCCGGTCCAGGGGGGGGCTTACTCCGAAGAAGACGAAGAGAAGATCATGGAGAGGCTCAAGGGACTTGGCTACGTGGAATGACCATTGGCCTTGTTTACGGTCGTTAACCCGCCTATTGGCTTTGGATAAATGGAGTGATGATCCAGTAGAAAACAACAAGGGGGGATTTTGGGTGTGGAATAACGCTTGACGTGTCCCCCCTGATATTATATAATAGTATTGATCGAGGATGAGATCTCTTGACCCTAAAGATCTCGGGCTGATTACATCACCCTTTCTATCCATCCTCTCGTCGAACGGCTTGATTATCTCCGTTGAAAATTATTGAGTGTCTCCCCTCTTGCAGGTAGAATATCAGGGCGGCTCAACTCAAGACCCCCGGTAAGCCTGGTGATTGCAGGAATAAGCATTGCTCCAGGTATCCCATTAGCCCCTATTTGGCCCATGATTGTAAAGGTGGCTGAAATACATCGTTCCCCCGATACGGAGAGGACCGGCAGACCCACCTACGAGCCGAACTCGGAGGAAAAGGGGGTGAGGTGGGTACAATTCCCCATTAACCCCGGGAGAGGCGTCTGTTTATAAGACACCATGCCACTTGATAACTATTGTGATATCCCCTTGTAACTTGGAGGAGGTGCAACATGTGTAAACGTTACGGATTTTCTATGCAACTGCTCTTCGTTCTTCCTCTTCTTCTGCTCTTTTATTCACAGTCCATTGCTCGATCGCCTCTGGATTGCAGCCTGTGCCACTCAACGGAGAACAGCCAGTGGCTACTGAGTCATCATGCAAACACCCAGAACGATGTGGCGGACGAGTTGTCCGTGGAATGGGTGGGATTGCCGCCCGACTCTGTAATTCTCGGTCAGAACGCAGAAGATTGCGTCGCTTGCCACGGCCCGACTTCAATAAATGCCAACGGGGGCATGACTGAAGTTGAGACGATGGGCTACTTCTTCTCGACGACTGGTGGACTCTATACAGATTCGACGCATACCCTTCATACCGATGAATGGCCTCACAATGCCTGTGTTGCTTGTCATGACGTCCCGGACGATCACCCGGTATCGATGCCCCGGTTGGCGATTTTCAATTCGCCCACCGCAGAATATGACTCGGTTTCCAACGCCACCGAGTTGTGCGGTCAGTGTCATGGAACATTGAGATTCCCGGATACGGATCACCGGAGAATGGATGCCTGGCTGATGAGCAGACACGGGCACGGCGGGCAGGACGACGTGGGGTCCGAATTGGCCGCGGAGTGGGTGGGCAGTACGCCCCAGGAAGTAATAAATGAAGAAGATTGTATCGCGTGTCATGCCTCTACTTCAGTGTTGCTCAACGGCGGCATATCTGAAGTGGATGCATTGGACATGTTCTTTACGACGACGGGGGGGGCGTTTACCGATTCCACCGCCCCGCAAAACAGGGAATCGTGGCCCGAAGTTTCATGTACATCCTGTCACAACCAGCACAATCCTGATGAAATATCTTACTTCAATTCCGAGACCAAGGAATACGAGGTAATGTCTTCCGCCCAGGAATTATGCGGGCAGTGCCATGGGAACCTGCGCTTTCCCGATACCGATCACCTTAGTTACAATATCGAACAGGGCACGGGAGGACAAGGGGTACCGGACCAGGTAACCATGCCGGGTGTTCAATGTGTGGATTGTCACATGCATGTGGGGGAGACCGATGATACAAACGCTTTGATGTATGGCGGCCACTCATGGTCTGTCTTTATCCAGGAAGAGGATGGCAGTGAGACGGCCTCGTGTACGGTCTGCCATGGTTCCCTGAATGCCAACACGGCATCACTGGTTGTTGAAGGATGGCAGGATGAATTTGCGGAACTGGATTCAATCGCAACCCTTGAAGTAAACATGGCCGATAGCATCCTGAGCGGGAGTACGGATTCCACGCAAATTCATCTCCTACAAGAAGCGCAATTTAACCTGGCTTATGCAGAGGGGGATGAAAGCCGTGGTGCGCATAACCATATCTATACAACATCATTATTGAATAATGCAATCAGCAATGCAGAGGTCATTATCAATTGGGCAAATGGAATTGGTGATGACTTTTCCGGCAATTCAGTCCCCATCGTCAAGGCATACATGCTTTATCAGAATTATCCAAACCCGTTCAATCCCGTGACCGTGATACACTATGACCTGCCGAAACTTTCCAAGGTTGAGTTGAAGATATACAATATCCTTGGCCAAGAAGTGCGATCGCTGGTCAGCGAAAGACAATCTGCCGGCCACAAATCGGTGGAGTGGAACGGGCGGGATCAATTCGGTAGGAGTGTAGGCTCAGGGGTTTATTTGTACAAGATTCAGGCGGGCGACTACGTGAAGGTCAGAAAGATGCTGCTGCTGAAATAGTGAACAATAGTTGTGTGCTTGCGCCCCTTATCAGAGGCGGTCCTCGAGGCGATTGAGTACCTCCGGCTCCACGGCGAGTACCGACCCGTGTCTTGCGCCCTTGGGGAAGGTGGTGATTCGGCTGATGGTGACCCAGTTACGTAGGTCCACGCTGATGGAGGCTCCCCATCTCCCCTCCGAATACCGGTCATAGAGGAGGATCCACCGGTCGTAGAGGAGGAAGAGGATCGGTCCCTCGCTGAGTGGGGGAGTGACGATGTCGGAGATCTCCCCGAATGAACGGCAGTCTCCCCGGGATATAACCGTCCGGATGGCCTTGAAGGGGGCATCGGGATGATTCTTGCCCCTTTCATCCTTAAAGGCCATCACGTAATTGTCACCTCTTCGCCTGATGGTGGCGTCGATGACGCTGTAGCCCGGGTCGAAGAATGGATGCGGGTGACCGTATTCACGGAAATCCTCCGTAGTGGCTGACCAGATACGGTGGTCTCTCAGGTCCCGGGGTCCTTTGGGGGAGACGGTAGAGGACCAGATGATACGGTATACTCTTTTCTCCTCATCATAGAATGCCTCTGGCGCCCAACTGTTGCGTGCACCGGGGACGCCCGCCATGACCGGCAGGGCCCGCATATCCCGCCAGTGGATGAGATCGTCCGATCGAGCGTGGATAATGGAGGTGCTCCTCCAACCGTCGGTGGTTAATAAGTGGAAGTAACCCTCCCTGTCACGGAAAAGGGAGGGATCCCTCATAGTCTTTGTACCGAGAGGGCTTGTAAGGATCGGCCTGTTTCGGTTGAGGGGCCGCCAGTTGTAGCCGTTACGGCTGACGGCGAGGTGGAGGGCCTCTCTCTTCGTCCTGAAGTAGGACATTACAAACGCCTCCTCACCCATGGCCGACTCCCTATGCCCTTTTCATCCTTAGGATAAGACACTCCGTCCATCCAGGTCGGCCGGGGCCGGATATCCCATGAGATGCAGGATGGTCGGCATGACGTCGATGATGCCGATGTCGGTCCGCTTGATCTCGTGGCCCTGGATGTATAACATCGCGTCGTCGAAGGTGTGCATTCCGGTGATTGGACCCTTGCCCGTGAGGCTTTTCTTGTTGACGGAGCCCTTGAGGTCGTATCCCCTCCTCGGGACCATGATGATGTCTGGGGCGGCATCGAAGTTCGGTCCGGAATAGAGGTCTTCCCTGAACTTGACGGAATCGACCATCTTCTCGCCGGTCTCGGGGTCCTCGAGGTCGCTTATATTGCCCGCTATTTCCTCCCGCAGGGCCTGGTATTCCCCACCGGGGCTCACCGTCCCGCCCGGCTCACGCCCAACGAGGTTGATATAGATCCTGCCCGGGTCAAGGCTGTAGGCCCTGGTGCCCTTGGCGTCGATGTCCTGGATCCCCTTGGGCTCATCAGTCTTGAAGCGGAGGTAGCCCCCCTCGACGAGCCAGTGGTTGACGTAGACCTCTTCCTTGAGTGTGCAAAATCCATGGTCGGAGAGGATGACGAGCGTCGCCCTGCCGGAGAGTACCCGGTGAAGTTCCCCGATGAATTGGTCGACATCGTGGTAGAAGTCCCGGAATTGACGATTGTAGGGTTCCTTCCCCTCCTCCATGTGTTCCCATAGGAAGTGATGCAGCCGGTCGGTCTCCATGAAGTGGGTTATGAAGAAATCCCACTCTTCTTCTCTCATGAAGTGCCGCATGGTATCACGCCGGCGCCTGAAGACCTCGGTGACCTGCGGGGATACACTGTCGACATCCTTCCTCGCCTTCCATGGATCGATGTCGAGGAGGTATCCGTGCCTGTCCTTTAGTTCTCTGCCAAGTCCAGGCGGGTACGTCGCCTTCTCCACGTCCGGGGCGAGAAAGCCGGATATCAGGATGCCGTTTACCTCCCTCGGCGGGTAGGTGACTGGGACGCCCATGACGACTACGCGCTTACCTTCGGCTCCAAGGACATCCCACAGCGTATCTGAGGTCATATGGCTGGCGTTGGGGACGAACGGGACATAACTCCCCTTGCTCCGGTCGAGAAAGCCGAAGATGTTGTGCTTTGCAGGGTTCTTACCGGTCATGAAGGATGACCATGCCACGCACGAGACGGTGGGAAGCACGGATAGAAGGGGGCTGAGCGATCCTTGCAGGGCCAGTTCCTTGAAGTTGGGCATGATGCCTTCATCCATGAACTTCGTTACCAGTGAGAACGGGGTGCCGTCGAGACCGATGACGACCACCTTCTTCCCTCTCTTGAATCTGCTGAACAATCCCATCATTTCTCCTCGTGTTGACTGTTTGAACGTCCACCGATTCTTTTCCATCCCTGTGCGAGGCGAATGGACTCAAGCGGCAGGACCTGAACTTTTCCCATCGTCTCGGGTATAGATAATAACTTGGTGCGCGGATGGCAAGAATCCAGCGCCCTTCGCCGTGTAAGGGGATCGCGTCTCCCTTGACATGGTGCGAAGGAAAGATCATGTTTTTTACACCAGCCCCGGATTACGCGGGTACTTTCTGAGAACCCTGGAAGCAATCGGTGCTCATCGGACTTTCACCCAACCGTACGAGGCACTCCGGTGTAACGATGCCGGCCGTCGCCCCTTTATTGTTGATACTGGTGCTCGTGGCCGGTCTCTACGGGGCAGAGGTGCACCATCACCGGGATTTGGCCTCTCGACAAGACTGCCCGCTTTGCATCAGTGCCTCTCACATGGGCGGGGAGGTGGTGGAAGAGAACCTGGACTTCCAGGCGGCCTTCCTCTCCTATCTCATCCCAATCCTGCCCTCAGATCCGATGGCGATCGATTTCGACCTCGCGGTTGCCATCCGCGCTCCACCCTCCTGCTGAACGCCGGCCTTATATCATCCGATCGCTGTTAGTAATGAAATGGCCCAAATTTGATTTCATGGGCCATATTATACCCATATTACTGGTGAAGGGGGAGGTATGAAAATTACCGGAACTCTGTTTTTCCTCCTCCTGGTTGCCGTGTTCCAGGCCCGCGACTTGTGGTCCATCGGTGAGGAAGGAGAACCTCCCGCCGAGACGATCGATGCACTGAAGGCCAGGGTCGAGGAACTGGAGCGGACCAACCGGGAGACGATGAAGAGACTCGAAGAACGCATAGATTTTCTCGAGGACGAGGTGCTGTCCCAGTCCGCGCCGGTATCCGCGCCGTCCGGGCAGCGGCTCAATGTCTTCAATCCCCAGATCACCGTCTTCGGTAATTTCGTTGCTCGAAAGGACTCACGGACCGTTCTCAACGACCGGGGAATGGCCATAGACAACCGTTTCAACCTCAGGGAAGTGGAGGCGGATTTCAGGACGGTCATCGATCCCTGGGCGGACGGTGTCGTGATTACCACGTTCGATTCCGAGACCCCGGGAGAGTTCGTTGCGGGCATAGAAGAGGGGTACGTTATCCTGAAGAAACTGCCGGGGCTCAATTCCTCTCCCTGGGGGCTCAAGGTAAAGGCCGGTCATTTCCGCCCCGATTTCGGCCGCTTCAATATCATCCACACGCACGACCTTCCGCAGACGGTCCTGCCGCTCGCCCTGCAGACGTTTCTCGGGGAGGAGGGCCTGATAGGAAACGGTGTTTCCGGCCAGTTCTTTCTTCCGGTTCCGTGGCAGCGGGACGTTGTCGAGGCGAATCTCGAGGTGTTGAACGGCGGGGGTCTCCCCGTGGCGGCGGAGAACGGGGGCGAGAATCCTGCCTTTCTGGGCCATCTAAAGTGGTTCTCGGACCTTGCACCGGGACATGACGTGGAGATTGGGGCGTCCTCTTACCTTGGGAAGTACGATCGTGCGGGAACACGGGAGACCAGACTATACGGCCTCGACTTCACGTACAAGTGGAAGCCTTACGCTGGAGGGGAGTGGAGGTCGTTCCTCTTAGGTGGAGAACTCTTCAGGGCGAATATCGATGGCAGTGGCAGGCGGGGGGGCGACCCGTTCGGTTATTATGTCTGGTCCCAGTATCAGTTCAACCGGCAGACCTACCTTGGGGTGCGTTACGACCGTACGGACGACCTGGAAGATGACCTCGTGAGCCGGGCGATCAGTTCATACCTCAGTTATTATACGACTGAATTCCTTCGCCTTCGGTTGGGTTACGAACACGTACTGGAGAGGGATATCGACCAGGTCGGGAGGGACACGGTATACCTGGAGATGAATTTCGTGTTCGGATCGCACCCCGTTGAACCATACTGGGTCAACCGGTAGCCAAGAAACGATAAGGAGCATATTATGAAGATCAGACTATCGTTGGGCGTCACGCTTCTCTTCTTCCTGCTGGGCCTTATGCCACGATGTTCCATGGCAGCGGGCCATGCTCGCGTCCGGGTTGTGACGACACTCACGGTACTCAAGTACTTGACGGAACAGGTCGGAGGTGACCGTGTCGTGGTAAACAGCCTGAGCAATCCCAACCAGGACCCCCACTACGTGCAACCGCGGCCCACGCTCATGAAACTGGCAAGGGACGCGGACCTGTTCGTGGAGGTGGGGCTGCAACTGGAGTTGTGGGCCCAGAAGGTGGTGGATGGATCGGCCAATTCCGCCATCCAGATCGGGCAGCCGGGGAGGGTGATCGCTTCCAAGGGTATTTCCACCCTCGAGTTGCCGCAGGTCCTCTCGCGGGAGTGGGGGGATATCCATCCCTACGGCAACCCACACATATGGCTCGATCCGCTGAACGTGGAGAAGATGGCTGAGAACATCGCGGCAGGCTTAGAAGCCGTGGATCCCGCGCACAAGGAAGAGTACCGGGAAAACCTGGCGGCCTTCATCCGCAAGATGAACGAGTCCCTCTTCGGGAAGGAACTGGTCGATGAAGTGGGCAGCCGTAAACTGATCAGGCTCGAATCCGCCGGGAGGCTCGATGAATATCTCGATGCCAGGGGACTCGAGGATAAACTTGGAGGATGGCTGCTGAAGGCCAGGCCGCTCAAGGGGACCGCCTTCGTGACCTATCACAAGACATGGATATACTTCGCCCACCGCTTCGGGATGAGAATTCCGGTCGAGATAGAAGAAAAGCCCGGAATCACCCCGTCCGCGAGACATAGGGACCAGGTAGTCCGCCTCATGCGTTCGGAAGGAGTAAGACTGATCATGCTTTCTTCCTTCTACGACAGGTCGGCGGCAGATTACATCGCTCGTGAGACAGGTGCGACGGTCCTCTCGGTCCCGATCGATCTCCATGCCGTAAAAGGGGTGGATACCTACTTTGAACTCATCGATTACCTGATTGATAATATGCTCGAGGCCGAAAAGGGGGTGTGATCCATGGCCGAGTTCTTCCACCTCATGACCTATCCTTTCCTTGCCTGCCTCCTGATAGCGGGTATCCATGTCTACCTGGGTCTTCACGTCATATCCCGTAAGGTGATCTTCGTAGATCTCGCACTTGCGCAGATCGCCGCGTTCGGTGCTATTTACGGCGTGATCCTCGGCTACGACCTCCATGAAGACGTGTGGGCGATAAAGGGCTTCTCACTCCTCTTCGCCTTTGTGGGAGCCCTCATCTTCTCGCTTACGAGGATGCGGCGCGAGAAGGTTCCCCACGAGGCGGTAATCGGTATCACCTATGCCGTGGCCCTGGCGGCCACCATCCTCGGGAGTGTCCACCTGGCGCACGGGGCGGATGAGGTGAGCGCGTTGCTGGCGGGTAGCATCCTCTGGGTGAGGGGAGACACAATTCTCTACCTGGCCATCCTCTACGCTGGGATCGGCTGGTTCCATTACCACTATCGACACAGGTTTTTGCAGATTTCACTGGACCCCGACTCGGCTGAGGCGAGTGGAGTCAACCTACAGTGGTGGGACTTCCTCTTCTACTTCTCTTTCGCCCTGGTAATCACCAATTCCGTGGCGATCGGGGGGGTCCTCCTCGTCTTCTCGTACCTGGTGATCCCGTCCGTGGTGGCGGTCCTGTTCGCGGACGGAGTGAGCGTTCGGCTGGTCATCGGCTGGGCCGTGGGGACCATCGTCAGCATCATCGGCGTGATTCTCTCTTACACCCAGGATCTCCCTTCAGGTCCCACCATAGTCGTCTGCTTCGCCGGTTTTCTCCTAATGGCAGCACTGGCCAGGTATGTCATCACATCCAGGTCCCGGTCTAAGAGCCTGGTCCGTGTTGCCGCAGGAGTTGCGGCGGTCTTTCTCTTCCTTTCCCTGGGCAAGTCACTCAGGAAAGAACAAGGGGTCGATATCCACCATTTGCTTACCAGCCAGGCCACGAACGAGAAGTTGATGGGGCTGAATGCGGTTGAGGGAGAGGCATCGGAGTGGCCTTCCATGCGGCCGGAGATCCCTCACCTCCTACGCGACCCAGAGCCTGATGTGAGGGCCCTGACCCTCTCGATCATCGCAAAGTATGGAAATTCTGATCTCTCGGAACAGGTCGTCGGGGCGTTGAGCGATTCTGACGACGGGGTCCGTGAGGCGGCGATCGGGTGCCTGAAAAAGATCGGAGACGTTCGTGTCTTGGAAGACCTCGTCGAAAGGGGAAGAGTGGAAGAGGACCCATATCTCAAGATCGAACTCGCAGGCTTGATAATAGATCTGGGGGACCATCGCGGCCTGCGACTCCTCGTTGACGTCATGGACAATGCCGATGCCGCTCAGGCGCGCAAGGAGGCATACGATCGCCTTGTTGAAAGTACGGGGACAAAACTCACTTTCAACGGGGATATCCCGCCGGGCGAAAACGACAACCAAGTGGCTCCGTTCCAGAAGTTGGTGGTCGGCAGGGATTCCGGTGCCATAGAGGCTATGGGGGGGTGATCGGCCTTTCTACAAGGTCTTATTCGGCCTCAGCGTCATTGAGGCGGAGGACGGAATCCATGGGTGGGGCTTGGGGAGTGAGCGGGCCTTATATGGCATATATTTTGCTATCCTTGACCTTGAAGTTGTGTGCACTGCCATTACCGCCTTGATTATCACGGATACCCTGGGGTACTGAGCCATGGATGTCGACACCTGGTCTCGAAAGAAGATGATCCTTACGCTGAGGTGGCTCCTGGTCATCACCATCTCTTACATGGTCATCTTCGGCGTGCCCTTCCCGGGGTACTGGACCGAGGAGTTCGTTCTCGTCGCCTTCCTTGTCGTGTCAAACGGGTTTCTCTCTATCCTGCCGAAGAGGTTTTTCGGAAGCCGCGCAATGGGAGGGACCCTCCTTATAGTAGACACTGTCACCGTATCGATCGGAATCTACCTCAGCCGAAGTGCAAGTTCAGACTTTTACATCGTCTATTTCCTGGTGATCCTCCTGGCCTCTCTGGGAGGAAACATGCGCAGGGTGATCCTCAATGCCCTCTTTGTTGTCGTGGCCTATACCGCCCTCCTTGCGTCCACCGGGCCGAGAGAGTTCGTGAGCGAGCCCACGATCATGATTCGCATCCCCTTTATCGTCAGCCTCTCTCTCTTTTACGGCTACATCCTGGAGCGCGAGAGGAACAGGGTGGGAAGGGTCGAGAAACTGGAGAAGGAGAACCGGGACCTCGAGGCACTGATTGATATATCCCGGCTCGTGGCCTCAACGCTGGAGGCCGAGGAGGTATTGAAACTGCTGGTTCGCAAGGTGGAAGGCGTCCTGAGGGCCGATCGTTGCTCTGTGATATTCATAAAGGAGGGGGATACCCGGGTGGGCTACGTGATGGCCTCCCATGACGATCCCGAGATAAGTCGACTCGAGATAGATCTCAATAAATACCCCGAGGTCCAGAGGGCGATGGAGACTGGGAACACGGTGGTGATCAGGGATGCACTCAAGGATCCGCTGGTTAGGGAATTCGGGGAGGAGATCCAGAAGGCTGGTTTCAAGTCACTCCTGGTGGTGCCGATGGCGCACGGCGATGAGGCCTTCGGGACCCTTTTGCTGAGGGCGGCGAGGGCGAGAGATGGATTCAGTGAATGGGAGATCAAATTCTGCCAGATCGTGGCCAACACATCGGCCAACGCCCTGAAGAATGCGGAACTGTTCCAGAAACTAAAGCGCCAAGCGATCACCGACGGGATGACGGAGATGTACAATCACCGCTTCTTCCAGGAGCAATTCCGGGTCCAGGCCGAGAGGACCAAGAGGACGGGGAGACCACTCTCCGTACTCATGATCGATATAGACAACTTCAAGTGGATAAACGACTATTACGGGCACGCCGTAGGGGACAGGGCCATTTGCTTCGTCGCTGACAAGTTGAGAGCAAACTCCAGGGAGGGGGACGTGGTTGCGCGTTACGGGGGCGATGAGTTCGTATGGCTCCTCTGCGACACGGACCTTGAAGATGCCGTCAAGGTGGCCAACCGTTTTCGGCGGTCGATAACGGAAAACCCATTCGAGACGACAGGGTTCCTCTCCGTGAGTGTCGGTGTTGCAACCTATCCTACGGACACTCCGAGCATCGCAAGGTTGCTCCAACAGGCGGACCGGGCGATGTACCTCTCGAAGGGGGAGGGGGGGAACCGCGTAAGATCCGTCATGAACCACAGGGCCCCGGAGGTCCTCGACTGGGGCGAGCGACGGTGATGGGGGTTGTGTCACTGCCTTACAACAGGCAAGGGGTTTCTTCGAGCATGCATAGAGGTGTATCAGGGCACCGCTTGCAATTATACGAGATACTTATGTCGTGATAAAAAAACAAGGGTGACTTAGGAAGTGTTTTGCTTGACAATCAAGAGGATTCATTTTAAATTAAATGGTGGTTGATTCCATATAATCCCCGTTTTCAGCCCCCCCTATTGACCCAGTACCACTTTTAATTGACCCATACTTTCCCCAAAATATCCCTTGCCAACATAAACAAGGGGGTGCTATCGAATTTTCCCTGTATTTCATCGCTTGTTTTCACTCGAGTTCTAATTTGTCAATATGTTGTAATTCACCAAGGAGGCTTAGCAAATGATTAGAAAGTTGATTCTTATCTTCTCCGTGGGCTTCTTGATGACTGTTCCGGCATTTGCCCAGGGAGTCGATACATTGACGGTAATGAAGGTAACAAGCCCACCCGTTGTTGACGGTGTCGTGGATGATGTCTGGAATGATGCGCAGGGATTAACGGTCATGCTCGGCGAGACCTATGACGTCAATGACCCGGCGAGTATCATGGACTGCGCCGGCTGTCACAGTTTCAACAGCAACATCACCGTCACCTTGAAGGCGGTCTATACGACCGACCACGTCTATTTCCTGGCGACCTGGCCTGATTCTACGGCGAGTTTCACCCGTGGGGGCTCATGGTCGTTTGCCGGCGGTTCCTGGGAGAAGCCCAACTCCGACCAGTCGGAGGACCGCATATCCTTTTTATGGCCAATGGGGACGATTGTCGGTGATCCTTACAATACCGGCGGCTGTATGGCAAAGTGCCATACATATTGGCCGACGGATAATGATCCACACGTCAGCGATCATGGAATAGTGGACGATGCATGGCTGGAGAGTGGAAGGGCCGATATGTGGCACAGCAAGGCGGCACGTGGCGGGGCATACCTCGGGGCTTCCGGTTCCAATCTTACGATCGACCCCGTGACGCACCAGGTAATCGGTGGGACATTTTCTATGCTCGGGTTTGCTGATGACAAGTACGTCGATGTATGGGCGCCGGATTCCATCAATGGCGAAGATGGCGGGCGGTACGGTGACGCCGGAACAAGTGCGTATTCACACAACAGGATCAGCGACCATTCAAGGCCCAAGTATATGGAGACCAATCCCATTGACTTCGCGGATGCGATGTTCTTGACTCAGGATGAAATAGATGGTGCAGAGTGCGTTGGGAATGCGACCACTGGAGTCAGTGATGCGGACGCGGCCACATATTGGCCCGCTTACGAGGCCCTGGACGCTGTCGTACCGGAGCGGATCCTCAGGATGCCGACAGATAGCCGGGCGGATCTTAATTTCGGATCGGTATGGAGCAATGGAACCTGGACCGCCGAGATCGGGCGTGTACTTCATAGCGGCAACGATGATGACGTCCAGTTTGACGAGCAGAGCACGTATCTCTTCGGAGTCGCGGTGTTCGACAACTCGCGGCATGGCTACCAGCATAGAACTTCGCAGATGTATTCCCTGGTGTTCAGCGGGGGAACGGGGATAGAGGAGGGATCTGCAGGATTGCCGCACTCCTTCGCCCTCTCGCAGAACTATCCCAACCCATTCAACCCATCCACCATGGTTTCGTTCGATATGGCCGAGAGGAGTTTGGTGCAATTATGCATTTATGACCTCCGGGGTAGGAAGGTAAAGACTCTGAAGGAGGGAGTTGTCGGTCCCGGCCACTATCAGTTGAGTTGGGACGGAAAGGACGACCGCGGAATCGGCATGCCTTCCGGTGTCTACATTTATCGTCTCGTCTCAGGAAGGCATGTCTCAACCCGGAAGATGCTCTTGTTGAAATAGTATCAATAAAGCAGGAGTCGCGTCTTGGAAACAGGGGTCAGGCCATGGCCCCTGTTTCTTATAACCGTGCCGATTGAAGCACATGGGTATTATTCGGCTGATTCTGGACAGGCCGGGATGATGACTCTCCAGCCTTCCCTCGTTCTTATCCCCCCAGCGTTCCCACCACCCTTTCCACCGCTTCCAGTATCTCGCAGGACCTGACAAGTTCCTTCATCGCGTCGTGGTCGGCGTGGAGGGGCCTGTCCTCGTCGAGGTGCGCGACATGGCGGCGGACGACCGCGTGTGCCGTGCGGACCCCCCTTCCGGGCCGGAGGTCGCGGAAGTCCAGTGCCTGGGCGGCGGCCATGAACTCTATCCCGAGGACACCGCAGGCGTTATCCAATATCTGGGCGTTCTTGATCGCCGTGTTCATCCCCATCGAGACGAAGTCCTCCTGGTCGGCTGCGGCGGGGATCGAGAGGATCGAGGCGGGGGCAGACAGGATCCGCTGCTCCGTGATCAGGCTGTCTGCGGTGTACTGGCTCAGCATCAGCCCCGAGAACATCCCCGCACCCTTCGTCAGGAAGGCCGGCAGCCCCCGGCTCAACGCCGGATTGGTCAGCCGGTTGAGGCGCCGCTCGCTGAGGACACAGACCATCGTCACGGCCGCCCCCACCATTTCCATCGGTAGCGAGATGGGGGTCCCCTGGAAGTTGGCGCCTGTAAGGGTGAGTCTCTCTTCCGGCAAAAAGATCGGGTTGTCTCCCACGCCGTTGAGTTCGATCTCGACCTGTCTTCTCGCCCAGGCGACCGCATCGTGCGCCGCGCCGATCACCTGTGGGGAGGATCTCATAGAATAGGCGTCCTGGACCTTCGTCTTGATCTTCCCCGTCAGGAGGTCGCTCCCCTCGATGCATCGCATGATCGCCTTGGCACTCCTGATTGCACCGGAGAAGCCCCGCTTCTCGTGGAGCCGCGCGTCGTATGGTTTCATGTTGGCATACAGGGCCTCGAGGCCCATCGCGCAGGCAATCTCAGCATGCCTGAGCCACCGTTCGATGTCGAAGAGTTGGAGTGCACTCATGGCGGTCAGGAGGTTCGATCCGTTGATGACGGCAAGGCCGTCGCGCGCCTGGAGCCCTGGCAGGGGGATACCGGCCCGCTCCATCGCCTTCCTTCCGGGCATGCGCTCTCCATGGTACCAGGCCTCTCCCTCTCCCATCAAGAGTAGCGCGATCTGCGACATGGGCGCAAGGTCGCCGCAGGCGCCGACGGAGCCCTTCTGGCAGACGACCGGCGTAACGCCCTGGTTGAGCATCTCGACAAGGGCCAGCGTGATCTCCGGCCGGCAACCGGAATTGCCGTGAGCGTGGACGTTGATTCGGCCCGCCATGGCCGCGCGGACGTATTCTATAGGGGCCGGCTCCCCGATCCCCGCGGCGTGGTTGTAGATCAGGTATCTCTGGAACTCCCTGACCTGCTCGTCAGTGAGTACGACCTCGGAGAGTTCCCCTATGCCGGTGTTGACGCCGTACATGATCTCGCGGGCCTCGATCTTCTCCTCGAGCATGGCGCGGCAGGCGCGTATCCTTTCCAGGGCCTCCCCGTGGAGTTCGACCTTTTCATCGTGACGGGCGATCCGTTCCAGTTTGTCAATGGTCAATGATGATCCGTCAAGTTTTATCGACATGGTCTGCTTCCTTTGTAGTGGTTATAGCAGTGAAAGGGGCTATAAAGTCTAATTTATACTACGGACGTGATCAAACGCAATGAGGGATTTCACGGTTTGTCTAAATGATCTTGGACTTCCACCTCCCCCTGAGGAACCAGGCGGCCATCAGGATCCCCTTGATGATGGAGGTCAGGCTGATGCTCCACCAGACGCCGTTTACCCCGAGGCCCGCCGGGAATGCCAACCAGTAGGCCAGGGGAATCCTGGCGAACGAGAGGGGGGCCGCTATGATCATGGGGGGAACGGTGTCTCCCGCCCCGCTGAAGGCGCCTTCAAGGATGATCTCGGAGCCCATGAAGACCTGGGAGAAGGACAGGATGAGGAGGTAATTTCCCCCGGCCTCCAGGACAGCCGGGTCCTTGGTGAAGACCCCGATGATCGAGCCAGGCAGAAGGAAGAAGATGAGCCCGCAGGAGAGCGTGATAAAACTAAGGTAGAATAGTGCGAGCCATGCCCCCTTTTCTGCCCTCTTCGGCCGGCCGGCCCCGAGGTTCTGGCCCACGATTGTGGCGGCCGCCATCGCAAACCCAACGGCGGACATGTACGAGATCGACTCGGCCTTGTGCCCTATTCCCAGGGCGGCCACCGACTCGGTCCCGAAATCGGTCGTGATCCTGGTCAGGAGGATATAGACGACGCAGAAGAGGAATCCGCTGATGGAAGTCGGGGCGCCGATGGCCATCAGTCGACGTAAGAGCCCCCAGTCGAGTAGTCCGCCGCGGAGTTCCATGGCGATTCCCCCCTCGCGACTCTGCCTCTCTCCCGTTCCACCCTCCGGTACCGTCTTCCTGAGTCGCAGTGAGATCATCGCCCTGCGGACCAGGAGTGAGATCCCGAACACCAGCCCCAGCCCGCGGCAGGCGACCGTGGCCAGCGCTGCGCCCTCGATTCCCATCCTGGGGAAGGGCCCAAGGCCGAAGATCAGGAACGGATCGAGAATGAGGTTGCTAACGACCGATACGAGGAGGATCAGCATTGGTGTCCGTGTGTCGCCGAAGCCACGGTAGATGGCGTTCATGGCGAAGAAGAGGAATATCGTCGGGATGCCGTAGAAGATTATTCGCAGGTAGGAGAGGCCCAGAGACGTCACATCCGGGGCGGTCTGCATTATTCTGAAGACCGACTCGCTCCCCTCGAGGCCGAGGACCATGACGATGCATGATATCATCACGCTCAGGAGCATCCCCTCTCCCGCTACGTACCTGGCCTCACCGTAAGAGCCGGCCCCGACATACCGGGCAGTCATCGAATTGATCCCGACCGAGATCATGTGCGTGATAGCGAAGACGCTCCAGATGAGGAACCCGCCGGTGCTCAGTGCGGCCAGCGAAGGAGGCCCCAGCCTTCCCACCCACATCATGTCGACGATGTTGAAGGTGGCCTGCAGCAACATGGAGAGCATCGCCGGTCCCGCCAGCGAGAAGATCGCCCCCCTCAGGCTGCCCTCGACGATGAGGTCCCTCTTTTGCTCCAGCGTGTGTCCGGTCCCTTTCACCACGTGTCGAAACTCATTCTCTTCCAGATGATCCCGAGAAGGACCATCGAGAGGCCAAGGAGGGCCAGGCCGTTAGGCGTCGGCCCGAGGATGGCCTCCCCTATGCCGAACAGGAGACTGAAAAGAAAGACCGTTCCGAGCACCCAGTCGATGAGGAGCGAGCCGACGGGCACGGCTCTCCCACCTGGGACCATCCCGGCGAAGGACCCCCAGCGGCCTGGGGGGTTGACTCGGCGATGGAATTCGCGCAGGGTTTCGCCGTCGACCGGGGCTGTCAGGAAGGTCACGGGCAGCCAGACGGCTATGGAGGCTATGACGACGATGACGAGGCGCGGGCCATAGTCGAGGGAGGTAAGGGTAGTCAGGAGGATCGATATTACCAGGGAGGCGATCATGGCGGAGATCTCCGACCACGCGTTGATCCGCCACCAGAACCACCTGAGGATCAGGACGAGTCCGGCCCCGGCGCCGATGGACCAGAGGAACTTCCATGCCCCTGAAATGCTGTTCATCATGTAACTCGTCCCTGCTGCCAGGATCACCATCGCAACGACACAGAGACGGGACACGAGGACGTAATGCCTTTCGCTCCGCCCGGCTGCCAGGAATCTGCGGTAGAAGTCGTTGACAAGGTATGATGCGCCCCAGTTGAGATGGGTATCGATGGTAGACATGAAGGCGGCAAGGAAGGACACGACCATGATCCCCCTCAGGCCCGACGGGAGGTAGTCCATCATCATCTTCGGGTAACCCATTTCCGGGTCCGAGAGGTTGGGATATACCAGGAGCGAGGCGAGGGCCACTATGATCCATGGCCATGGCCTCAGGGCGTAGTGCGCGACGGAGAACCAGAGGGTGGAGAGGAACGAATTCTTCTCGTCCCTGGTGGCTGACATCCTCTGTATTATGATCCCTCCCCCGTCCGCGTTGAGAGAGGACCACCACTGCACTCCCAGGTAGATCAGGAAGGTCGTGAGGGGCAGCGCAAGGGGCCCCGC
The DNA here is from genome assembly GCA_964573995.1 of uncultured Gemmatimonadota bacterium. Taxonomy (GTDB): domain Bacteria; phylum Gemmatimonadota; class CAZMKB01; order CAZMKB01; family CAZNLH01; genus CAZNLH01. Next base: position 19,615 of record CAZNLH010000017.1, on the reverse strand, counting down.
TGCCGGATATACGTTCATCACGCCCCCCTCCACCCGCCCCGAGGCCTTAAGCCCCTCTACGAGCCCTCCGATTCCGCCGACCGCGTCGAGGCTGAAGAAGGCGAGGATCACCGAGCCTGCCATCGCCAGTATGAACTGGAACAGATCGGTCGCGACCACTCCCCACAGTCCCGACATCACCGAGTAGGCGAGCGCAATGATCACGCAGAGCGCGACCGACTGGAACCTCGGCCACCCAAGTACGACGTCGAATATCTTCGCCATGGCCAGGATGACCCAGCCCATCGTGATGCAGTTGATGGGGATCGCCATGTACAACGCCTTGAACCCCCTTAGCGTGGCAGCAGGCCTTCCACCATACCTCAATTCCGTGAGTTCCACGTCCGTAAGCACCCTTGCCCTGCGCCACAGGCGCGAGAAGAAGAAAACGGTCATCAGCGAACTCATCGCGAAACTCCACCACAGCCAGTTCCCGGCGATACCATACTTTGCGACGAGGCCCGTCACGGCAAGCGGCGTATCGGAGGCGAAAGACGTGGCCACCATGGAGGTCCCGGCCAGCCACCATGGCAGGGCTCTTCCGGAGAGGAAGTAACTCTTGGTATCCTTGCTGGCCCTCCCTGAAAATATCAGCCCGACGGCCACCGCGAAGAGGCAGTATCCCGTGATTATGGTCCAGTCGAGGACGGATAATGTCAAGGTCTAACCCCTGTGAGGTTCGAGAGATATGTGCCAGTTGCGTGGGTAGAGCCCCGGGATGCCGACCGGGAGTTTCCCCCTCGGGCGCAGTTCACCCCTGAGAAAGCGGAGTGCCGCGTCCAGGGATGCCTTTGAGGGGCTGTAGAGACAGACGTAGGCGTCGATGTCGGGGAAGAATCTCATGATGTAGGGGCTACCCATGGAGATCACGCCTATCCGCCCGGCCGATGCCATAACCCGGGATAGGGTCTTCCTGCCACCGGGGGATATGCCTGCGTACCCCTTCCTTGCGCGGACGGTGGAGTAGGCTATGATCACAACCTTGGAGACCCCTTCGATCCCGCCTATCTCCTCCTCGGATACATCGCGTGATCCATTCACACGTAATATCCCCCACGCGGGAAAATCTCTCCTCAGGTGCCCATAAAGCATCCCCGTATCGACCGGTATTTCACCATCTTCGTAGGTTACGAAAAGGCCCCCGTCTCCGTCGGCAAGGGGGAAAAAGCCGTTTCTGTTTCTTACCAGCGTAAGGGACGCCTCGGCCACCTCCCTCGCCAGGTTGAGGTGATCAGTGCTCCCTGTCGCCCGCGCACCTTCCCGGTTAGGGGCGATATGGGAGAAGAGGTTCCTCTTGGCCCGGGATATCCTTGCGAGTGCGTTGTCTACGATGGCGGGTGAAATCCTGCCGTCTTCGAGAGCGGATGCGGCCGCCTCCATGGCCGCCTCCGTATCTTCGAGGTATATGAATATATCCACGCCAGCCCGTAGTGCCTTGATCACCCGATCCTTCTCCGCGGAACTATCGCCTGCGCCTTCCATGACCATGGCGTCCGTCATGACGAGGCCGCTGAAGCCGAGTTCGTCCCTAAGGAGGCCAGTGACGACCTCGCAGGACAACGAGGCAGGCAAGTCTTCCCGGCCGGTGAGAGAGGGCAGCGCGATGTGGCCAACCATGACGGCTGGGGCTCCCTCGGATATCGCCCTCTGGAATGGGACGAACTCCAGTGATTTCAGGCTTCCGGGGCCCCTGAGGATGACCGGAAGAGTCACATGCGAGTCGCAATCGGTATCGCCGTGTCCCGGAAAGTGCTTGGCTACCGGCATGACACCGCTATCGAGGCAGCCCCTCATGTATGCCGCGCCCAGGTCGGCGACCAGGCGGGGGTCATCACCGAAGGACCTCACGTTGATGATGGGGTTGAATGGATTCGAGTTCACGTCGAGGACTGGGGCCAGAACGACGTTGATGCCCAGTTCCATGGCCTCCTCGCCGGTGGCTCTCCCCACCCGGCGGGATAGTTCCGTTGAGCCTGTGGCCCCCAGTGCCATCGCGCCGGGGAACTCGGTCCCGCCCGCGATCTGCTGCGAGACTCCGCGTTCTACGTCCGCCATTATGAAGAGCGGTGTCTCCGCCCTCTCCTGTACCTTCCTTAGCAAGCGGGGCGTGTCCTGCAGGTCGCCGCCGTACAGGATGAGCCCCCCCAGTCCCCTCTCGAGGGCCTGGTCGAGGTATGACAGGAGATCCTTATCGCCTGAAAAATCTGCCCACGAGAGGGGGGCACAGAACAATTGGCCAATTTTGTTGTATATCATGGTGGGATTTCCGCTTCAGGTTCATATTATCCATGCCTGACCGTTGACTATTGAAGCCGAAATGAATAGCGTTTATCGGGTGATATCAATAAACGGACATCCATTCACCAATAGATTGAAAGGAATATAACGCCTGTCGATGAGTAATATCAAGGAGAGAGCCTCACTCGCGATCCTCGCGCTGGTTATCCTGTCTATCCCGTCGTTCGTATTCGCGCAGGTCGGGAACAGCTTCGGCCGGAACAAGGTACAGTACCGGGACTTCGACTGGTCCACGCTGCGGACCGAGCACTTTGATATCTACTACTACACGGAGGAGAGGTCCCTCGCCCATCGCGCTGCTCGAATGGCCGAGCGTTCCTATGCCATGCTCAGCGATGTCTTGGACCACGAAATCGAGGCCCGAATCCCCCTTATCCTCTATGCCTCACACAATGACTTCCAGCAGACAAACGCGGTGGGAGGACTGATCCCGGAGGGGGTAGAAGGGATTACCGAGTCACTAAAGCACCGCGTCATACTCCCCTTCACCGGCTCCTACGCCGACTTCAACCACGTCCTGACACACGAACTCGTCCATGCCTTCCAGTTCGACGTGATGAGCAGCATGGAGCGGGGCAAGAATCCCATTCAGAAGGCCATCCCGCTGTGGTTCACGGAGGGGATGGCGGAGTATCTCTCTGTAGGCATGGACGATGGGACCGAGGTCTGGATAAGAGATGCCCTGAAGAACGACAAACTCGTGTCGGTATCGAAGTTAAACCAACTGGTCGATATCCGGGTGTACAGGTTCGGCCAGGCCCTCTGGTACTATATCGCTGAGACTTACGGCGAGGATAAGATCGGCGTGATCCTGCAGAAGTCATATTATTACGGGGACGCGGAGAAGGCCCTTACAGAGGTCCTGGGATTGAAGGAAAAGGAATTGACCGATGGCTGGCACCGATGGATCAGTGAAAATTTCCGGTTGTCTCAGAGTGGCTGCGAGCCGGACGAGATAGCCAGGCGGCTTACGCACCATACCGGCTACTGGTACAATCTCAACGTCATGCCGGCGGTGTCGCCACAAGGTGACAAGGTCGTATACCTCTCGAACCGGAACCTCTACAACGATATATTCCTGCAGGACCTCGACGGGGATGGGAAGGGGCGTGTCATAGTCCACGGAGGCCGTAGTGGAAGTTTTGAATCGCTGCGATTCCTCGACACGCAACTCTCCTGGTCCTTCGATGGGAAATACATCGCCATGGTAGGCGAGCGCAAGGGTAGAGACGCCGTTTACATCATGGACGCCGAGAACGGGGACATCGTTCGAAGGTTCTCACCCGGCATGGACGGGATCATCTCTCCGGCATGGTCCCCGGATGGGAAACGGATCGTCTTTACAGGCATCCGGGAGGGTCAATCCGATCTCTATGTCATCAACGTGGATGGAACTGGCCTCCGTCAACTCACCGACGACATTTATTCCGACTTGCAGCCCCGGTGGTCCCCTGATGGCGAGTTCATCGCTTTTGCCACCGACAGGGGTGAAGAGACGGATGTAGGCCGCCTCTTGTTCGGCCACCTGGAGGTGGCGCTGTATGATCTCTCCAGCGGCCTTGTGCGGGTCTTGACGAAAGGAGCGGAAGATTGCCACAACCCGGTCTGGTCACCGGACGGAAGCAGTATCGCCTTCATCTCTTCGATGGGGGGGGCACCAAACATATTTTCGATAGATATCTTGGGTGATGGCCGACTGAAGAGGATAACAGACCTTGCAATGGGTGTCGGGGGTATCACTCCGACCAGTCCGGCGATATCATGGTCCAGAGAAGGGGGCTCTATTGCATTTTCAGCCTTCTCACGTGGTGGATGGGACCTATTCATCCTCGACAATGCTGAAGGGGACACTCTTCCGGAGGAGATGGAGACGGAAGAGGAGTGGTCACATCCCGATTACGGCGCATACGCGCTTCCCGACAGCGGTGAAGCGACCGAAGAGGAATATCAAGCCCGGTTCGCTCCGGACATACTGGTCGGCGGGGTTGGTTACTCCAACAACGTTGGCGTAGCGGGTCAATCGTACCTCCAGATCAGTGACATGCTCGGGAACCGAAACTTCCTCATCTCGACGGACATCTATGGGAGTCTCAGTCGGTCGAACCTCCTCTTTTCCTATATCAACCTCGCCCACAGGACGAATTACGCGCTGACCGGCTTCCAGTACCGTAACGATTTCGGCCTCTTCACCGCGCCGGACTCGGCGGAATTCATAAGCCAGATTTACAGGGGAGGAGGGATCATACTCTCTCGACCGTTCGATGTGTTCACACGGGTAGAGTACGGTGCCTACGCGATATTCCTGCAGGAGGATGTCTTCAGCCAGAGTTTCGTAACACAACAGGTCACGGTGGACAGTTCGGCGGTCAACTTCTTCGTAAACCCGATGGCCGCCGTCGTCCAGGATAATGCAATCTTCGGCTCCACAGGCCCTATCGCGGGGCACCGGTACAGGTTGCAGGTCGAGAGTGGCCTTGGACAGATCCGTTTCACCACCCTGACGGGCGACTACCGTCGTTACTTCAATCTTGCCAGGCGTTATACACTCGCGTACTGGCTCGTAGGGGCAGGCAGTTTCGGCGAAAACGCACAGATCTTCAGAATCGGCGGTCCGTATACCTTCCGGGGCGCGGACTACGGGGGACTGGCGGGGACACGGGTCGTTCTCCAGGATATCGAACTCCGGTTCCCCGTCCTCTTCTGGCTCCCTCCCACGTATGACTTCTTGAAGGGGGCAATCTTCTGGGACATGGCCGGCGCCTGGGAGAAGGCCTTTCAGCCGTTCACCACCAGGGGCAGCGGTTTCGTGCGATTGAGGGACCTTCAAGGGGCCTATGGGGCCGGCGTCCGCCTTGGCCTCGGTTATTTCATACTGCGCTTCGACGCGGCTCGGCGGACAGACCTGGTAGGCAGCGTTGGCAGATTCCGCGAATTCTTATCAGTAGGTGGGGACTATTGATCCTACCTCACACCACGGTTGAGTGTCGGCCTCCGTGGCCGATCCCTGTTGACTTGCCGGGGATGAACCGTGCAGGCGGCAGGATTACGATTCTCACGACCGCTTGACTTTATCACCACTCCTAAATAGTTTTCAGGATGGGTCATCATTGCATCTCCTTTTCCTACGGCTCAATCTCCTGGAGGCCCTCCGGTGAAGGTCGCGATAATCGGGGGAGGACCGGCCGGTTCATTCTGTGCCATCCATCTCCTCAAAGGGGCTGAAAGGCTCGCCAGGCATGTCGAAGTCGTCATCTTCGATCACAAGTTCTTCAGCCACCCCGGCCCTGCCGGCTGTAACCTCTGTGCCGGCGTCATCACCCGGTCGATGATAGACAATCTCAAGGCGATGGACGTCCCCATCGCCCCGGAAGTGGTCCAACGCCGCATAGATGGGTTTCTTTTCATATCGGAAGGGGGTGAGTTGGAGGTTCGGGGGGGAGTAGAGGAGGAGTTTTTCAGTGTGTTCCGGGGTGGCGGGCCGCTCGATTCCCTCCGGCCGAGCGACGGGAGTTTCGATTACTTTATATTGAAGCACGCGCGCGAACTGGGGGCGAAATATATCGAGGGCACTGTAAGTGATATAGCCAACGTGCGCGGCAAAGTGGGCTCAGGCCCGGTCGTCGTTCAATACGGAAACGCTGAAGAGTACGCTGCCGACATGGTTGTGGGCGCCTTTGGTGTCAACAGCGCACTGGCGAAGAAGGTCGAGGGCCTCGGGTTTGGCTACCGGGCCCCGAAATTGATACGTGTCGGGCAGGCTGAATTCCCTCTATCGGAGCAATTCCTTGATGGGTCTTACGGTAGCCGGATCAAGGTCTTCTGCCTCCGGTTCCCTGGAGCGGAGCGAGTGAAATTTGTCGCCCTGACACCGAAGCGGGGGTATGTAACGGCGACCCTGATCGGTAATGGAATTACGCCCGGTGACATAGACCAGGTCTTCCGCGATCCCAGGATACTTACCCACTTCCCTGCGGGATGGGAATTGCCGGGGCGTTGCTGCAGGTGTTTCCCAGGGCTACCATACAGCCATGCCGAGAGGCCATTTACCGACCGGCTGGTCATCATCGGAGACGCACACGTATCGCGATTCTACAAGAACGGTATAGGCTCGGCATTCAATACCGCCTCCTGGGCGGCTGAAAATATCCTCCTTCACGGCATCAGGGAGTCGGATTTTCGACGCTACTATTACCGCAGGTGCCGGGAGTTTTATTATGGAGACAACAAGGTCGGCAGGTTGTTGTTCAAAGTAAATGACTTCGTCTCGAAAAACGGTTATCTCGCCCCCCTTCAGGTACGGTTTGCGAGGGGATCTGAAAGGCGTGGGTTCAAAGAGGGTGGAGTGATCGAGCGGATGCTCTGGTCCCTCTTCACCGGGGAACTCCAGTACCGTGACATCATAAAGCAGGCCCTATCCATCCGCCGGTGACACCTGATGAGCCCACTATATCTCATGAGTAATTCTTGTAACGATGCCGGAAGATAACAGGTATTCACTTGGTCCGCTGAGGGACGGCGGGCGTGTGGCGGTCGTCGGTGGGGGACCGGGAGGGACGAGTTGTGCAATGACGATCCTCAAAGAGGCGAGGCGGCGTTCCATCGAGGTTGAGGTCCTTCTCTTTGAGCCCAAGTACTTCGGCCACCACTACAACCAGTGCTTCGGCGTAATTTCGCCCCCCCTACTGGAGATCCTGCGTGAGGACTTCGATATAGTGCTCCCCGAGGAGATGCTCCTCAGGGAAATCACGGGCTACGTCCTCCATTCGAAGAAGAAGAGCCTCCTCCTTGAAGACGAGGGGCGTATGGAGAAATCATACGCCCTGAGGAGGGTCGAACTGGACCGCCTTCTCCTTGATGAAGCCCGAAAGAGGGGGGCAAGGATCGAGAAGAGCCGGGTCACATACATAGAGTTTCACCCTGAAGACATCGTTATCTACAGCGAGAGTGGATGTTATTCCGCGGATGTCGTTGTGGGCGCATTCGGCCTTGACAGCACTCTCAGGTCCGCTCTGAGACGGCGGACGAGTTACGTCCCCCCCTCATACCTCGAGACCGTCGTCACACGGATCCACCCCGAAGACCCTGCATTCCTCGAGAGGTTCGAGGGGAATATCTACGCGCACCTCCCGCCCATCAGGGGGATCGAGTTCGGGGCCCTCGTCCCTAAGGGGAACCACATCACCATCGTGGTGGCTGGCCGGAGGGTCGATATCAAGATCCTGAAGCGATTCCTTGAACTCCCTGCCGTGAAGGACATGTTGCCGTCCTTTTACCAAGTCACCGAGGTCTACAAGGGGGCCTTTCCAAACGGCCCGGCCCGCGGTTTTTTCGGTGACCGCTTCGTCCTGGTCGGTGACAGCGCCGGACTGATTCGTCCATTCAAGGGGAAGGGGATTAACTCGGCGGTCATCACAGGAAAGATCGCCGGCGAGACGATAGTCAGGGATGGGATTTCTATCGGGGCGTTCCAGAAGTTCCAGGATCGATGCAGCGACCTGATCGGTGACCTCTGGTACGGCAGGCTCGTCCGGTTCCTGGTCGTCTTCCTCTCGACGAGCCTCTCGCTCGACCCGATCATCGACTATGCCCGCAGTGATGCAACCCTTCGCCAGGCCCTCTTCAACAGCGTCTCGGGGCGTGACACCTATAAAAACATAGTGAGGTCTTGCCTCAGGCCCCGGATCCTCGTGGGAATCGTCGCATCGTATCTCAGGGCCTTGGTATCGTCGGGATGACACCTGCAGTGATAATTCAAGGTGCCTGCAACAAGTTAGAGTTACCGGGAGTCGTCAGGTTGACCTAATCTATACCCATATCGGGGAGGTCAAGATGCACATGCGATATTATTTTTCAAGAATTTTCTTTGGAACGTAATTTGCATTAATAATTATAAGATGTCATCCAGTGCAAAGAATCGATCAAGTTATGCCTAATTTCTCAAGTCATGAAGTACCACGCCAGGCCGGTCGAGTTGCGTTCGGCCATCGGGCATTGGCCAGTGGATTGCTCGGGATCGGCAAGAGACTCTATCACAAGGTATTCTTGGCACCGCGCGGCTATGGGAGACCGGTAGATAAGAAATCGTGGGAGACTCAATATAAGAATGGATATTGGGAATATCTCTATGATATTGATGAGGTGGCTCATTATGCGGTGATCGCTGCTTATGCAACCCAGAGGTTCGAGTCTCCGTCCATACTGGACGTCGGGTGTGGTCACGGGCGACTGTTGAAGATGCTGGCGCCACATGGATTCAATGGTTACGTGGGAATTGACCTCTCTACCGAGGCGATTGACAGGGCGAAGTCATTGCATATCGAGAATGCGCGATTTGTTGCCGCGGATTTCGAGCGGCGGCCTATGTCAGGTAAGTTCAATACCATTATTTTCAACGAGTCGCTCTATTATGCAAGAAAGCCTGCCGACGTTTTAGCATCCTATTCAAGTTGCTTGAACAAGGATGGTGTAGTCATCGTTTCCATGTTCAGTAAAGGCAATGCGGGTTCCATATGGAAGAGCCTGAAGGCCGGATTTACTACGGTTGATTCCACGACCGTGATAAACAATAACAACAAGGCATGGGATATCAAGGTGTTGCAACCAAAACGATGAACGTTGGCCACGAGGTAAACCAACAGAGGGTATCAATGGCGAGGCAACGACCCGCGCGGGCAAGGTTCGTATGTGCCCCGTTACATCGAAGCAGGTCTCAGCCGGCACATGGTTGGCAAATCGGGCCGACCCCGGCGGGATATCAACTGCGATACCGGTCTCCTGCAGATTGGGCATTGATTGGAAGTGGGACGGGTTCCGATGCAGTCGCAGGTTGCAGGTTGAGGGCTATATTAACAGGCCATGTTCATCAGGGCCTCAATGAGGCCTGGGAGTTCCAGAGTTGCAGGAACTCGAGGTGGCCGTCTGAGGTGGAAGGGCAATCGCTCGCCTTGTCCACGATCAGTTCGACGAATATCGGCGTGATCTCCGGATCGAGTATCTTGCCGGTCTCCTCCCAGATAATCTTCAGTGTCACTTCAAGGCTCAGTGCCTCGCGGTACGGTCGATCGGTCGTCAGGGCGTCGAAGAAGTCGGCTACGGCGATGATCCTGGCGCCGAGTGGAATCTCTTCCCCTGCGAGCCCCAGCGGGTAGCCTGAGCCGTCCCACCTCTCCTGGTGATGGAGGATCAAGGGCTTCACCACCCATGGAAAGTTTACCGATGCCAGTTTCTCGACCCCCCACCTTGGGTGGTCCTTGATTACTTCGAACTCTGATGCCGTTAATTTCCCCGGTTTCGAGAGGATGTGGTCATCGACATCTATCTTGCCGAGGTCGTGGAGAAAGGAGGCGACGAGGATCGCCTTCCTCTCCCCGACTCGAAGGTCGAGGGCCTTCGCCAGGGCGAGCGAGTAATTGGCTACCCGCTGAGAGTGGCCGAAGGTGTAAGTGTCCTTCGATTCGACCCCTTCGCCCATGGATTTGGCTATCCTGAAGTAGAGATCTTCAAGGTCGAATATCTTGCGGTCGACCTCTTCGAGGGACTTCTTCGCCCGGATCATACGAAATACCCTGAAGGATTCGCTCAGCGCCTCCAGGGCGTCCTTGCTCCGTTCCTGGCGCTGGTAGGTGAGTCCGAGTTCACGGTAACTCTCCGCTATGCCGAGCGGGTTGTCGTACCTGCGGTTGATGTCGATCGACCGCAGGATATCCTCTTCCGCCTTTACGTAATTTCGGCGATCCCGGTCGATGGATCCGATTATACGGTATGCCTCGGCCATGCCGAGTTTGTCGTCCAGGTCCTTCAAGACGGAGAATGCCTTCATGCCGAGGTCTTGCGCCGCGGTGAAGTTACGGTCCCGGCGGGCGATCTCCGCCCGGTTTAGGTTGGAATAGGCCCACAGGCGGATGTCGCCCGTCTTCGAGGAGATCTCTATGCTCTCGAGGAAGTAGTGGTCACCACCCCTGCGATCGCCTTTGTCCACGCAGGTGATCCCCAGGTTGTGGTAGGTCTCCGCGAGTCCCTTCTCGTTTCCGGCCTTCTCGAGGATGGGTAAGCACTTTCGGTAATAGCGAATCGCCTCCTCCCAGTTGCCGAGGATGTTGTTCATCGCCCCGAGGTTGTTATAGATCTGTGCGACGAATTTCCTGTCGCCCGTCCTGCGAATCGCGCGGAGGGCCGCTGCGTAATAGTGCCTGACCTTTTTCCAGGCGCCTTGCTCCAGATAGACGGTACCAATGCCACAGAGGGCCGAAGCCTTGCCATGCAGGTCTTCCTCTTCCTCGCAGGCGCGGAGGCTTTCTTCATACAGAGTGAGAGCGTCATCCCACTCTCCCCTTTTCGACCAGATGTGTCCCATCCGGCGGAGGATTTCACCGACCGGTTGAGGATTGACGTCGGAGCGGCATCCCCTGAGCGCCTGTTCGTAGCACAGGAGTGCCTTCTCCCATTCACCCGCGGTGTCGAAGGCGATCCCCTTACGGAGGAGATCGGCGGAAGACATTTGATATTCTGTTAAGACTGCTTCGGCAAGTTCTGTCATTTAAAAGGTCCGGAGTCAAGGCCTCTCTGGAGGGGATAATGGCTCTATCCCCTCCAGAGAGGCATGTGGTCCTGTTCTTAGTCTCTCGCCAGGGCGTATCTCGCAAACTCCTCTGCCTGGAAATATGCGCGGTTCTCAGAGATATTGACCTGCGTGATGACCGGTACCAGGCCGCCGCCGGAGATCTCGTATACCTGGAGTTCGGCTTCGTTCACTCCTTCAAGGTCGGCCTTCGAGTAGTCGATGATAACGTCGATCGGCTGATTCAGGGTGGTTCCCAGGGGTTCAATGTTGAACTCGAAGAGATTAGGGTAAATTAGTTCCACGCGCGGCTTGATGTCGGCCGGAATGGCGTCGCTGTCGAACCTCAAGGTGATGTCCGCCGGGGACAGAGATTCTCCCTGCCGCGTTTGCAGGATCCTGGAGTCTCTGGCGTTCGCGTTTTCACCGTAGAGATTGTTCCCAGAGGCAGGACCTTTCCCACCTGGTGTTCCGGGGTCCAGCGCACTGTTATCCAGGGAGAGCGGAGAATTGAAGTTGTCTGAACAACCGGTCAATATCAAGAGGGTGACGGTGATCAGAGCGCTTAGCGAGAAGCAGACTGTCCTGGTGTAGCGAGCCATCTCTTACCTCCATGGCGTCAGGTTGAGGGACTCCGATGGCCAGAAAAAAAGCCACCAATGTTAGAGCACTATTGGCGGCCCGACCGGCATAGTTCCACGTGGGAACCTTAGCCTCGTGACTTTGCGTCTCCCGGTTTCCCGGGGTTTGCCTTTTTCAACAGCAGGACGTTCCGGGTGACTTCTTGGGCAAATCGTGTGCCATTTTAATCTAAGATGGGGGCTATCTTGCAGAGAGAGGCTTGAAAAGAGTGAGACGGTGCATTCTTTCGTGGAAAAGTCGATTGGGATCAGTCGATTCTTACTGTATGGAATTTAGAAAAAAGGTAAGGGGAAGGTCGGGGCATAAACAGTGTATTAGAGACTAAGTTGCAGGGATATAAGGAGTTTCCCGATGTGAAATTATTTTTATGATACTGTCTATTTCTTTCAGAATCCCTCCGACTTAGATGAAAGGAACAGAAAGATCAGGGAGAATGCCGTTGTCAACTTTGATTGACAAGCCCTCTCTGATGGTATATGTTTTCGGTTGTGCCAGTCGGAAGCCCCCCTGCTGTCCTCCAACAGGTATCATGGAGGGATCCGTCCCGGGGGCGGGGAGAGATGCTTGTGGCGTGAAGAGAGAGAGACTTGAAAGGCTAGTCCTGTTCGATATAGACGGGACGATACTGTACGGTGGAAGAATTCCGGCGCGATCCATCCTGAGGGCCATTGAAGAGGTCTTCGGAGTTAGGCACGTAATGTCTTCAATGGAGGGGTATTCATTCGCCGGGAAGACCGATCCGGAAATAGTGATCGACATCCTGCTCCGAATGGGGTATGACGCCGGTGATATCGAGGAGAGGCTCGGCGATGTCTTCGAGAGGTATGTATTCTATTTGAGATCGTTGCTCACGGACGGCGATGATGCCTACCTCTACCCCGGTGTCCTCCGGCTTCTAAGGATGTTAAAGGCGGAGGAGCGAGTGATCCTCGGTCTCCTCACCGGCAACATAGAGGAAGGGGCAAGGATAAAACTCGGGCGATTCGGTCTTGAAGGCTACTTCAGGATAGGGGCCTATGGCAGTGACTCGGTGGACCGCAATCGGCTCCCGGGGATCCTCCTGGAGCGGGCCCGCGAGATGACAGACCGTTCCTACCGGGGGGAAGATGTAGTGATCATTGGGGATAGTGTCTACGATATAAGGTGTGCCGGGGGAATAGGTGCGAAGACAATCGCCGTTGCTACCGGGTCGACGTCTCAAGAAGACCTGGCGGCCGAGAGACCCGATCATCTGTTCAAAGACTTGACCCGAACCAGGCTCGTGTTCGATACGATCACGTCCTGATCCCCTTGAAATTTAGTTTCCGGAGAATCTCATAATCCTAATCCACGACCAACGGAAAGGTAGTGAACCGCAATGACGATGAAAGAAGATGCCTTACGATATCACTCCTCGGGGAGAAGGGGTAAGATAGAGGTAGTAGCCACGAAACCGTGCCGGACGCAGTGGGACCTGTCGATGGCCTATACGCCGGGCGTGGCGGAGCCGTGCCGCAAGATCGAGGCGGATCCGGACAAGGTCTATACCTACACGGCCAAGGGAAACCTCGTGGCCGTCGTGTCCAACGGGACCGCTGTACTCGGGCTTGGAAGGATCGGTCCTGTTGCCGGGAAGCCGGTCATGGAGGGAAAGGGCGTCCTCTTCAAGCGCTTTGCCGATATAGACGTCTTCGACCTCGAGGTGAATACCACCGACACCGGTGAGTTCATAAACATTGTCAAGGCCCTCGAGCCGACCTTCGGAGGGATCAACCTGGAAGACATTGCGGCCCCCGACTGTTTCGCCATTGAAGAGCGACTGATCGAGGAGATGAACATCCCCGTTTTCCATGACGATCAGCACGGCACAGCCATCATCTCGGGTGCGGCCTTTTTGAATGCGCTCGAACTGACTGGCAAAGACATCGATAAGATCAAGGTCGTATACAGCGGGGCCGGCGCTGCCGGGATCGCTTGTGTCACGCTCTACATCAAACTCGGTGTCAGGCAGGAGAATGTCATTCTATGTGATAGTCTCGGTGTTATCTACAAGGGGCGCAGGGAACGCATGAACCCCTACAAGGAGAAATACGCGGTCGAGACGAGCAAGAGGACACTGGCCGAGGCAATGGAGGGGGCGGATGTCTTTGTAGGGGTATCGACCGCGGACCTGGTAACCAAGGAGATGGTCCGGTCCATGAACGATCGGCCGATCGTCTTCGCAATGGCCAACCCGGACCCGGAGATCACTTATGAAGACGCCAAGGCCGCCCGCGATGACGTAATCATGGCGACCGGCCGTTCCGATTATCCAAACCAGGTAAACAATGTCCTCGGTTTCCCCTTCATCTTCAGGGGCGCCCTGGATGTCCGCGCCAGTGCGATCAACGAGGAGATGAAGGTCGCCGCCGTGCACGCTCTCGCCGACCTTGCGAAGGAGGATGTACCTGAAACGGTCTCGCATGCTTACGGTGGCAAGGACTTTCACTTCGGGCCGGATTACATAATTCCAAAACCCTTTGATCCCAGGGTCTTGATCTGGGAGGCCTCGGCCGTCGCCAAGGCGGCCATGGAGAGTGGGGTTGCGGGGGTCGAGATCGATATAGATGAGTACCGGAGAGAATTGGAGGGGCGCCTCGATAGGTCGCGCGAGGTGATGCGGAAGGTAATCAACAAGGCAACCAAATCGCCAAAGAAGATCGTCTTTCCGGAGGGAGATCAGGCCAGGATCCTCAAGACCTGCAAGGTCGTCGTCGATGAAGGTATTGCCGTGCCTATCCTCCTGGGTGACGAAAAGGAGATTAAGGAGAGGATCGATGATCTTGGCCTTGATCTTCCCGAGGTACGGGTGATTCAACCGCGGACTTACCCCAAGTTCGAGGATTATGTTGACGCCTTCTATCAACTGAGGAGGCGGAAGGGTATCACCAGGCAGGAGGCATGTGATTTGATGCTGGACGGGAATATCTTCGGGTCCATGATGGTAAGGCTTGGAGACGCGGACGGCCTTATATCGGGCCTGACCCATCATTACCCGGACACGATCCGGCCGGCATTACAGGTAGTGGGAATACGTGACGAGTTGACGCGTGTTTCCGGCATGTACATGATGGTCGTAAAGAAGGACGTCTATTTCTTTGCCGATGCCACGGTCAATATCAATCCAAATGCCGAGGAACTGGCCGAAATAGCGATCTGCTGCGCGGAAATGGCCAGGCGCCTGGACATAGAGCCGCGAATCGCAATGCTCTCTTTCTCCAATTTTGGGAGCACTCGGCACGAGTTCTCGGAGAAGGTGAGGCGTGCCACTGAGATCGCGAAGGAGCGGCGCCCCGACCTCGTGATCGATGGTGAGATGCAGGCGGACACGGCGGTCGTGCCCGAGATCGTACGCGAGACCTATCCGTTCTGTTCTCTCAAGGAGGGAGCCAATGTCCTGATATTTCCCGACCTCCAGTCAGGAAATATCGCCTACAAGTTGTTGATGCGCCTTGGGGGCGCTGAGGCCATAGGCCCGATCCTGATGGGGATGAAGAAGTCTGTACATGTCCTCCAGAGGGGTTGTGACGTGAATGACATCGTCAATATGACCGCCATCGCCGTGGTGGATGCACAGGAAATCGAGAAGGCGGGTAAATAAAGAAGAGGGTTCCCTCCATGAAGAAGAAACCCTCCACCTTGTAGTTTTGCTGTTGGTCGGAACAGGCCGGCTCAGATGGCCCTCTTTTTCCTGTTGACAGGGTTGACGTCAACGCCGAGTTCAACGAGCCTCTGATCGATCATCATACCTATTATGCCTTCCAACTTCTTCAGGACTTCCTGCGGCTCGATCCGCTCGAGGATCTCTTCCGGCCTCATGTTCTCGTTTCGATGTGCGTGGATGTACTTGTCTCCCTCGCCGGTGAGTAGCCAGTTGATGCTGATGTTCTTGATTCGCGCGAGTTTGTCCAGCAAAGTATAGGACTTCGGAACGAATCCCCTCTCGTAACGGTTGATGTGTTGCTGGGCGTAGCCGATCTCCTTTGCCAGGCGATTCTGGGAAAGATTCCCTCTCGCCTCCTTCAG
The DNA here is from genome assembly GCA_964573995.1 of uncultured Gemmatimonadota bacterium. Classification (GTDB taxonomy): domain Bacteria; phylum Gemmatimonadota; class CAZMKB01; order CAZMKB01; family CAZNLH01; genus CAZNLH01. The sequence goes on along the minus strand of CAZNLH010000017.1, from coordinate 4,035 downwards.
CCGCTCAGCGACTTCCTTTTTAAAGGATTCACTCATGGTGCTGACCTCCGATGAAGTTTAGGTCCTGGGAAGAGCCTGTCTACTCATCCCCTTCTGTAAATTTGAAACAATTGTTACAATTAATAATAGCAATATAAATCAAAAAATCAATAGAAATTTTATATCTATTTTTTATCTCGCTGAATACGATAATAACCCACTTGACATTTCTTGTTCCATTCTTTAAGATGCCGCAGGATTTATTGAACTCGAAGGATTTCCCCGTGATTGTTATAAGAAGGTGACTCGGTATATCATGAGACGCCTTGGGCGCGATTTTCACAAAGTTATTTTTCTCGTGTTCATTCTGCCCGTCCTCTTGAGTTGCGCCTCTTTTCACTATCCGGTTCAACGGAATTCGCCGTACTCATCGCTTGCAGAGTCGGTCCCGCCCGCTGACCAGGGCCTCCTCGCTGGGCGTACCATAGTCCTCGATCCGGGGCATGGCAACGGGGTGTCAGGGGCGATCGGCCGGGGAGGGCTCAGGGAGGCCGATGTGAACATGTGGGTCGCCCTGTACCTGGCGGGATCCCTGCGTGATTACGGGGCCAAGGTGATTCTGACGCGGGCAAGCGAGGGTGGGCCGGTTCCGGAGAATATCGACGTCATCAGGGGAGACCTCGCAAAGAGGATAGACCTGGCGAATTTTCTTCAGGCCGACCTCTTTCTGTCGATTCATCACAACTCCTCTCTGGATAAGGGTGAACGCTATAACGCGGTGGAGACCTATTACAAGATGGGAGACGAGGGCCCTTCGCTCGATGCGGCCCGAGCCATTCACGCCCACCTTGTAAAGAACCTGCGGATCGTGGAAAATGAACTACTGCCAGGCAATTATTATCTCCTTCGTCACAGCGAGCGGCCCGCAGTCCTTGGAGAAGCATCTTACATTTCAAACCCGGTGATGGCGAAGGTATTGAGAAAGAAAGGGAAACTATATCTGGAGGCACAGGCTTACCTGCTGGGTATCCTCGATTACTTTTCGAAGGGAAGGCCGGTGATCAGGCCGCTGTTCGCCAAGGTTGACACGGTCTTTTCGCCCGAACCCCTGTTAAAGGCGCTCGTTGTCCCGGGAGCCGACGGGTCTCCTGTAGACATCTCCTCGATCGTCATCACCCGAGAAGGTAAAATGGTCGATCCTGAGGACTACAGGCTGGATGGAGACACTTTGAGATATATCCCGTCGTCCCCCCTGTCGAGCGGTCCCCACAGATTAATACTTACAGCAAGAAACCTGGATGGGAACGCCGCAATCCCGCTGTACTTTACAGTAGTTGCAAAACTCCCGGCCGTCTCAATGGATCTGAAGGTAAGGCCGGAGTTGGTCCCCGTGGGCAAAAAAAATCTGGTCCTCGTCGAGGCCTTCATCAGGGACGGCAATGGAGCACCGGTGTGCGACGGCAAGGAGGTGATGTTCCGAGCGGATGGGACGGGCGCTGAAACGTGGACCAGGTCAACGAGAGGCGGCAGGGCCGCTATTCTCTTTTCCGCCTCCCGTAGGGGGACCGTTGACTTTACACTGAAATGCGACGGGGCGACGGCCGCGAGGAGGTTGGTGATTGAGCGGTCCTCCTCCTCGCAGGTCATCGTCATCTTAAAAGACGGAAGATCGGACGAGCCGATTGGAGGCGCCGTGTTGACGTTGACCGGTGGGAGTGGATCGTACAGGGAATTGACATCGCCTGAGGGTTATGGAGTCTTCAGTATCCCCTTTGAGGGGAGGTATACCCTGGACATCCGTAAGAGGGGTTACCATCGTGACTCGGAAGAGGTCGAGTTGAAACGTGGAGAGGTGGTGAGGGTCGACCTTGGACTCAACCCCGTTCAAGATGGGGTGATGATTGGTAGGGTCGTGGTGCTCGATGCGGAGGAGGATCTCCGCCGGGATCCCATGGTATCTGGCTACCGTGTGTCGGATTTGAACCTCATGGTGGCCGACCGACTGCGGAGGATGTTGGACGCGTCAGGTGCAATGGCTGTCTTGCCCCGCGATAGAGACATTCCGCTGACACCGATCGAAAGGGTTGAGGTGTCGACGTCCGAGGGAGCCGATGTCCACCTGGTACTTCGCCATTCCCCGGCTGCAGGAAGGCGGCTGGTGCAACTATCGCACTATCCTGGATCTCCGGACGGAGAGAGGCTTGCGGGCCTGATTGGCGAAGAAATTGCCGGTATCGGCGGATTCGATACGAGGCTGATGGAAGAGGCGTCGACTGTGATGCGCCACACACCCAGCCCCGTGGTTGCCGTGAACGTCATGATGGACAACGCAGCGGAAGATTCTATCGATGCCCTCGTTCGCATCGAGGCGTATTCAATATACAATGGACTGTTGAGGTTTTTCGGGGTTCGAGAAGAAGAGAGATTCAGCCTTCATGGGATAGTGGAGGATGAGGAAGGAACGACCATCGGGGGGGCACTGGTGAGCCTCGATGGAGGACTGACGCTTAGAACGGGTAAGGGGGGTGGTTTCAGTCTCTCCCTTGTTGACGGCGGCTACCACCAACTTTCGGTGGCTGCCGAGGGATTCGCTGAGACACATCGTGATATTTTCATCGGAGTGGGGGGGCCTGAGACGATACGGATCGGCATGAAACGAGTGGAGTAGCGTGGAGGTTGGAAGAGAAGAGGGCTGGCCTGTCAATTAGCCTCTTTCCTTCGAACAGGCTATGCGGAGATCATTTTAGAAATCTCATGATGTGGCTTCGGAATACTTGACAAAGCCTATTGACTTTTATATTATTTCAATGCCTTGGTGAAACCGAGGATTCGTTCTTTGAAAATTTGTGTGCCATGCCGATTCATGAGCCCTTGACATGGGTCTGCGGGGGACCGTAGGCCAACCGTGAAAGATACTATCCCTCGGGGGATAGTAGAAGTTATTTTACGGAGAGTTTGATCCTGGCTCAGAACAAACGTTAGCGGCGTGCTTCATACATGCAAGTCGAACGAGAAAGTCTCCTTCGGGAGGCGAGTAAAGTGGCGAACTGGTGAGTAACGCGTGAGCAACCTGCCTTTAAGTTGGGGATAACCCTGAGAAATTGGGGCTAATACCGAATGTGGTCCGGAGATCGCATGGTCACCGGATTAAAGATTGCCTCTCCCTGGAAGCAATCGCTTAGAGATGGACTCGCGACCTATTAGCTTGTTGGCGGGGTAATGGCCCACCAAGGCAGCGATGGGTAGCCGGCCTGAGAGGGTGTACGGCCACATTGGGACTGAGATACGGCCCAAACTCCTACGGGAGGCAGCAGTAGGGAATATTGCGCAATGGGCGGAAGCCTGACGCAGCAACGCCGCGTGAGCGATGAAGGCCTTCGGGTCGTAACGCTCTGTCAGGTGGGAAGAATCCTCTATGGGCGAATAGCCCATTGAGTTGACAGTACCACCAGAGGAAGCTCCGGCTAACTCCGTGCCAGCAGCCGCGGTAATACGGAGGGGGCGAACGTTGTTCGGAATTACTGGGCGTAGAGGGCGCGTAGGCGGTCGAGTAAGTCAGGTGTGAAATGTTACCGCTCAACGGTAAACCTGCATTTGATACTGCTCGACTTGAGGTCAGGAGAGGAGAGCGGAATTCCCAGTGTAGCGGTGGAATGCGTAGATATTGGGAAGAACACCAGTGGCGAAGGCGGCTCTCTGGACTGATTCTGACGCTGAGGCGCGAAAGCTAGGGGAGCAAACAGGATTAGATACCCTGGTAGTCCTAGCCGTAAACGATGGGCACTAGGTGCTGGGAATATCGACGTTTTCAGCGCCGAAGCTAACGCATTAAGTGCCCCGCCTGGGGAGTACGACCGCAAGGTTGAAACTCAAAGGAATTGACGGGGGCCCGCACAAGCGGTGGAGCATGTGGTTCAATTCGAAGCAACGCGAAGAACCTTACCCGGGTTTGACATGTTGATGATCGTCCTGGAAACAGGATTTCCCTTTCGGGGGCATCTTCACAGGTGTTGCATGGCTGTCGTCAGCTCGTGTCGTGAGATGTTGGGTTAAGTC
>CAZNLH010000016.1:49625-58418 GCA_964573995.1 uncultured Gemmatimonadota bacterium | reverse complement strand
TCTTCTCTCTTCTGCTCTTGAGTAACGCCGCGAATTCCTTGATCGTATCCTTCCTGATCACGGGCCCGTATGGTCCCTTGCCGGCCTCTTCGACGAGTTGAATGGCCTCCTTCACTGGCAGGCCCGTCCAGACTAGGTAGGCCGCGGCCATTGTCGGGGACCTCCCTATCCCCACGTTGCAGTGTATGAGCACGCGTCCGCCGGACTGCACGACCTGGTCGATGAAGAGGGAGCCTATGAGCATCTGGTCCGGAGTGGGGTCCGTGAAGTCCTTGACGGGGAGCCACAGGTAGGCCGTGGGCAGTGGAGGCGCGAAGTGGTCCTGGTGCTCGGCCCGCATGTTTAACACCGCAGAGAAGCGGTACTCGGCGAAGATTGCGAGCCAGTCATCGGGGGTGATCTCCGCCCCTGACGTGGCTACCTGTTCCGTGATCCAGATCATTGGGCCTGTATGCCGGTTGGCGGTTTGTGATCGACCCATGAAACTTACGGATAGAGGGCCGCCAGTCAAGGGCCAACAGTCGCAGGTCAAGATTTGGGCATTTAGGCCTTGTCCCCTCTCTTTGCGCACCCCGTCGGAACCTATTGCCCGGTTGCGTAAGTTCCCGTTACTTGGGGCGACTTGGAGGACCGAGCGCTCCCCGGGGAAATCAGGGGTACGTCCCCGTAACCCATGGGCCGGTTCTTCCTGTTGAACGTGGTTTAGACCAGGTGGAGAGGAGGAGGAGTCCGGAAGTGGCCTCTTGCAGCGAGCCACTAATATCCGGCCCGGCGGAGGTCTTCCTCATCCATGCCGAAGTAGTGACCGACCTCGTGCATGACGGTCTTCTGGACCTGCCGGACTATCTCCTCCCTCGTCCGGCAGAGCCTCTCGATGTTCCGCTTGTAGATCTCGATCATGTCCGGAAAGGGATAATTCGACCAGACGGTCCGGTCGACCAGCGGCACTCCCCTGTAAAGACCGAGTAGCAAACGGTCGCCGAACGCCTCCTGGATCTCCGGGGGTGGCTCGTCCTCCACGACGATGGCGAGGTTCTCGAGATGCCGCCTGAACCGGTCCGGCAGGGCGTCCATCGCGCGGCCGACCAGTTCTTCGAACTCCTTCCGCTCCATGGCGGTCCCCTTCTGTTCTGCGTCACGGGTACGGTGATTCCTACCCATCCCTTCGCTTCAATGATAGTAAACAGGGAGGGCGGTTGGCAAGTGGAAGGGTGACTTCGTTCCCTTTCCCGGCGGTTCATTCGCATAAGTTCTATCTTTAGACGGTGCGGGTCATGCAGATATGTCAACAAGAACTTTCTTCGCATACGCTCGAAGAAACCCTTGCCTCTTCTCGATCGGAGACTGGGTAAGATCTTCCATCACCGCCGGTTGACAATTCCGCCTCCATAGGGTATCATCATCTTTGGTCAAGCGATGAGAGGCGCGTGTTTCCATTGATCGAGGGATAATCGCATGGAAGGGGCTGATGGGTCCTAAGAGGGGGTTTATCGTGCCGGTCGGCGGTGGGGAGGAGAAGGTCCGCGACCGGGTCATCCTGAGCCGCTTCGTGGAGGTCTGCGGTGGCTCGCGCGCCCGGATAGCAGTCATCCCGACCGCTTCGAGCCTTGAGGATATAGGGGGCCTCTACGAGGCCCTTTTCAGGGAAATAGGAGCGCGAGAGGCCACCGTCCTGCCGTTCGAGTCGCGTTCGGACTGTGATAGGAGGGACCTCCTCGAATCCCTGCGGGGGGCCGATGGAGTCTTCCTTACGGGCGGCAACCAACTCCGCTTATCGACGAACCTGGGAGGAAGCAGCGTGGGCCGGATCCTCCGGGAGAGGAATGCCAAAGGCCAGCACGTGGCGGGCACATCGGCGGGGGCGGCATTTCTCTGTGAGCACATGATAGCCTTCGGGGACGAGGGGCCGACTCCGAGGTCCTCCATGGTGACGCTCGCGCCCGGGCTCGGCCTTACGCGGCGGGTGATTATAGACCAGCACTTCAGGCAACGCGACAGGCTGGGGCGCCTGCTTGCGGCGATCTCCTACAATCCGCGAGTGATAGGTATCGGTCTCGACGAGGACACGGCGGTCTTCATCGGGCCGGACGATAAATCGGTGGTAATAGGGAGCGGCGCGGTGACCATCGTCGATCCGACGCACGTAGAGTATTCCTCGATGGACTCCGCGAAGAGGGACTATCCGGTCTCACTGATCGGTGTGCGGCTCCACGTCCTTATCGATGGCGGCACCTTCGACCTCGAGACCCTCGAGGCAAGACCCGCCGACACGGCATCCGGGAGGAATGAACGGTGAAGATACTCGAGACGTCCGTGTACCTCGGCCCAAGCCTCTACGCCCACTTTCCGGTCATTCGCCTGACGGTGGACCTCGGGGTGATGGAGGAGTGGCCCACCGGCAGGCTCGGGCCGGCGTTCACGGATAACCTCCTTCGGGCGTTGCCCGGCCTGGGGGATCATACGTGTTCGTACGGCGAGGCCGGTGGCTTCCTCCGCAGGATGAAGGAGGGGGAAGGGACATGGCTCGGGCACGTCCTCGAACACTGTGCCATAGAGATCCAGTGCGCGGCTGGGGCCCGGGTCTCCTATGGAAAGACACGCTCGGTCGACGGCAAGGCGGGCGTGTACGACGTTGTCTACGAGTACACGCATAAGGATGTGGGGCTCGAGGCGGGCAGGCTCGCCCTGGACCTTATTCACTCTTTCCTGCCGATCGATCTCCGCCCCAGGGGCTTCATGGAGGAGTTCGACTTCGAGGAGCGCCGTGACGCCTTCATCAGGTTCGCCCAGCGCCTCGCCTTGGGACCGAGTACGGCATCTCTGGTCATGGCTGCCAGGCAAAGAGACATCCCCTTCCTCCGGCTCAACCGTTACAGCCTCGTCCAGTTCGGTCACGGAAGGTATCAGAAGAGGATTCAGGCAACCGTGACGAGCGAGACCAGGCACATCGCTGTCGAGATCGCCTCCGACAAGGAGGAGACCAACCGGATCCTGGCCGACCTGGGGCTCCCTGTCGCCCGCCAACACCTGGTCTACGGCGAGGAAGAGGCGGTGGCAGCCGCCGTGGCGATAGACCTGCCGGTCGTTGTGAAGCCTCTAAACGCCAACCATGGGAGGGGGGTCTCGATCAACCTGACGGACACCGATCAGGTGAGAAGCGCCTTCCATCAGGCGCGTGAATGCGGCCGTTCCGTAGTGGTGGAGGGTTTCATTCCCGGGTTCGATCACCGTATGCTCGTGGTCGGTGGGGAATTGATCGCGGTGGCCCAGCGCATCCCCGGTCACGTGGTAGGCGACGGGGAGCACAGTATCGAGGAACTCGTAGAAGAAGTGAACCGCGACCCGCGCAGGGGGATCGGTCACGAAAAGGTCCTGACGCGAATCGAGTTGGATCACCAGGCGCATAGGCTCCTCGCCCTGAGGGGATACACCAAGGACAGCATACCATCAACTGGGGAGACGGTCTTCCTCCGTTCAACCGGCAACCTCTCCACGGGCGGCACGGCGATAGACCGGACGGACGTCGTCCATCCCGACAACCGGGATATGGCCGTACGTGCCGCCAAGGCGATAGGGCTCGATGTCGCCGGCGTAGATTTCCTGACGTCCGATATCTCGAAGTCTTACAGGGAGGTGGGAGGGGCCATCTGTGAGATCAATGCGGCTCCTGGCTTCAGGATGCACGTTGCTCCGAGCGAGGGACCGCCTCGGGACGTGGCCGGGCCTGTGATGGACATGCTATTTCCGCCGGGCAGCCCCTCACGTATCCCCATCGCCTCCATAACCGGTACCAACGGAAAGACAACGACCTCGAGGATGCTGGCCTACGTGGGGAAATTAGCGGGATATCACGTGGGGCTCACGACGACCGACGGCGTGTATATCGACGGCCACAAGACCGTCGACGGCGACATGACCGGACCGGTGGCCGCCCGGATGGTCCTGCGGGATCCCTCCGTCGACATGGCGGTGCTGGAGACGGCGCGTGGCGGACTCCTGCGCAGGGGAATGGGTTACAGGAAGTGCAACGTGGCGGCGTGCCTCAACGTGCAGGCGGACCACCTCGGCCTCCGTGGCGTCAACAGCCTCGAGGAACTTGCCCTCGTCAAGCGCATTCCTGTCGAGGTGGCGCAAGACACCGCCGTCCTAAATGCCGATGACCCTTACTGTCTCAGGATGGCCGATCATACGCAGGCTGAGCATGTATGTTACGTGACAATGAACCCGGCCCACGAACTCGTCAAGGCGCACGTTCAATCGGGCGGAAGCGCGGTCGTCCTCGAGGAGGGGATCACCGGGCAGATCATCACCATATACGATCATGAGTCCCACATGCCGCTGTTGTGGAGCCACCAGGTCCCGGCGACACTGGACGGGCGGGCCGTGCACAACGTGCAGAATGCCATGTTCGCTGCCGCGATGGCGTACAGTTTGGGCCTGAAACTGGAGGATATACGTCACGGCCTGCAGACCTTCGACGCGACATACTTCCAGGTGCCGGGGCGCATGAACATCTTCGACGGGCATCCGTTCAGGGTGATCCTCGACTATGGCCACAACCCCGCGGCGGTGGAAGCGATGGTCCGGCTGGTAGACAGGCTCGATCCGAAGGGACGACGGATCTGCGTGCTGGCGGCCCCTGGTGACCGTAGAGACGAGGACGTGAGGGAAATCGCGCGGATATCGGCCGGACATTTCGATCACTACATCTGTCGCAGGGACGATGTCCTCAGGGGGCGTGGATCCGATGAAATTCCCAGGTTGCTCCACGACGCGCTACTTGATTTCGGAGTCGATCCCTCGTGCGTCGATCAGGTCCCGGATGAGCGACTGGCCGTGGGCGCGGCGCTCGGGATGGGCATGAAGGACGACCTCTTGCTCATCTTTGGAGACAGGATCGACAGGTGCTGGAACCAGATCACGAACTTCCGTTCCGACCGCGAGACAACGCGGGAACCGCCCGAGCCACCCTCGCGGAAGGGCGCTGCAATCCCGGTCGGCGACGAGGGGGAGCGGTTCGAACTCAAGGAGGGCGAATGGCTCGTCCGCGATGAACGGGGAGTTCGGCTGGCACGGGAAGGGGAAGATTGATGGAAATTAGGGACTCCAGGCGGTTGACCGGGCCGAACATTCTTTGGGATCGACTGGGTGCCGCCCTTGAGATATACGGACCTGAGGCGGAGGTAAGGGCCGTAACGGTGGCGTGGCGGGGCCATGTGGTGGAGATGCTCGACGCGGTCGGCTGGAACCAAGAGGGCGCAGCCTGCCAGGCGTTCAAGGGCGGATGCCGCCTTGCCATTAGTGCTCCCGTAGACGCCCTGTATGCCGCCACCGAGGTGAACGAGTGGGCCGTGGATGCGGCCTTTGCCGAAGTCAAGGGGAGGGAGGGGCCCGATTTCAAGGAGACCCTTTCGAGGCTTAGGGAAGAGATCGAACGCGAGCAAAATCCTTCCATGATGGCAATGAAGGAGGCGGCATCGGCACATGGCGTTACGTTTTTATCCGATGACGACTATGTATCAATCGGGCTGGGCAAGGGTTCGCGGACCTTCTCCTCGGGGAGGATACCCGATCCGGGGTCCATCGATTGGACGAGTATACACGACATACCGGTCGCCATGATCACTGGAACGAACGGCAAGTCGACGACGGTTAGGCTTGTCGCCTCCATGCTTCGCAGCGCCGGCCTAAGGGAGGGGTTTTCATCGACGGACGGGGTGGTGATAGACGGCATGACGGCCGAGTCAGGGGACTTTTCGGGCCCTGAGGGCGCAAGGATGGTACTTAGAAATGAGCAGGTGGAGGCGGCTGTACTGGAGATCGCCCGCGGGGGGATCTTGAGGCGAGGGCTCCCGCTCGGGAAGGCGGATGTCGTCCTTGTTACCAACGTCGCGGAAGATCACCTCGGGGAGTACGGTGTCAACGACTTGACCTCGATGGTCGATGCGAAACTTGTGGTCCGCCGCGCAGTCGGCGCCAAGGGGTGCCTGGTGCTCAACGCAGATGACGCGAACCTGAGGGAGAGGGGACGGGATACCGGCGTTCCGGTCGCGTGGTTCAGCCTCGATATTGATCGTGCGGGTATTCTCCCGCATGTCACCGCCGGGGGGGAGGCGGCCTGGCTCGAGGGAGGGGTGCTCGTCTGGTTTCGGGAGGGAAGGAAGTCGCCCATCCTTTCGGTGGAAGAGATCCCCATAGCGGCAGGGGGTATCGCCAGGTACAATGTCGCCAACGCAATGGCTGCGATGCTGGTTGGGGGGCACCTGGGCCTTGGGGACGATGCCTTGGCCGGGGGGCTGAGAAGTTTTTCAGGCACTTCGGATGAGAATCCCGGCCGCGGCAATGTCTTCGAGATCAACGGCGTCACGGCGATAGTGGACTTCGCCCACAATGCCCACGGCTTCAGGGCGCTATTCGAGACCGCTGAGGGGATACCGGCCGCCCGGCGCCTTGTGATACTCGGCCAGGCCGGGGATCGTTCCGACTCCTCGATCATGGAGCAGGTCAGGGTGACGTGGGAGGCGGGTTTCGACCGTATCATCATCAAGGAGATGGAGGCGTACCTGAGGGGCAGGAAGAAGGGAGAGGTTCCGCGCCTGATTGAATCTGAACTACGCCGCCTGGGGGCCACTTCCGGCCAGATAGGACGCGCGGGTTGCGAGATCGATGCGGTCCGGCAGGCGCTTAGGTGGTCGCGTCCCGGAGACCTGCTCCTGCTGCTCGTCTATGCCGAGAGGAGTGAGACGTTTGACCTCCTCAATCGCCTACGTGACTCTAGGTGGCGCCCGGGGGATCAATTGACCTTTTGACATCGCCCCCCGCCCCGGTGCCGGGCGCGGTCCGTTCCATCCGTCAGTGCTCTCCCTACGCACTTCCCTTCAGGCCGGCCTCGACTTCAGATCGAACCGCCTCGCAGGTCGTCTTCGCCTCTTCGAGGAGGGAGTCGAGCCTCCTGGTGACCTCGCCGTTGAATTCGCCATCACCCGTGTGCGGCAGGTTGATGAGGACGTTGTAGGCGGCGCCCTGGACGCCGGCGAACGCCATCAGCGCCCCGACTCCGGCATCGCTCAAGACCGACCGGTTCCCAGTGCGTGCAGCCTTCAGGCATAGATCAAGGGCCCTGCCGCATAGTTCGGCCGTCCGCAGCGGCACCCGAGATGCCTCCTTGTACCCGCTGCGTATGGCATCGGTGCGAGCCTCCTCCTGTTCCTTCGTGTCTTTCGGCATCCTCATCGCCTCGAGGACTGCGTTGAAGGCCTCGGTGTCGGCGTCGATCGCGGATACCAGCTCATCCTTCACTTCCTGTGCGCCCTCGGCGATGCTGAGGATCTCCTCCTGGATGGGCTGGGAGCCTTTACTGCCGTACGAGAGGTTGGCGACCATGGATGCAAGCGCGGCGCCGAGCGAGCCGGCCAATGCCGCTATTGATCCCCCTCCGGGCGCCGGTGTGTCGCGTGAGACCTCGTCAACGAAGTCGTCGACGGCCAGGCAGACGAGAGGGCCGCCCTTTTCCGGCAGGCCGATCACCTTCTCGTCGATATCGAAGTCTGCGACGTCTCTGAGACCCATCGACTGCACGGCGGTCTCGAGGATGTCGCGCGTGGGGATGCCGGTCGACTTGAGCATCTTCTTCAGGTAATATCTGCCGGCCTCCAGCAGGCAGTCGAATGGCACGACGCCGACGATTTCCGAGCCGCTTACCACAATCCCGCGGTCACTTGCCATCCTGCGCGCCTCCTCGAGGACGAGGTGCGGCGGCGTGACCCTGTAGTTTGTCAGGTTTATTGAGATCTGCGCCTTCCGGTAGTCCTCCACGACCCAACCTACCGCCTTGACATGCTTGAACTTTCCATCCTTGTAAACCGGCTTGTCGGTCAGGTGTTCCGGGTCGAGCCCGATAGACCTGTAACGGTCGTTGAGGTCGCCGCCGTGCACCTTCTCGTAGTGTTCGGCCAGTTCTTCGAACTTCTCCCCCTCGAACTTGCAGTTACCGCACGGGTACACCCCTTCCTTGAAATAAACGACCTTCCCCTTGTAGTAGAAGGGGGTCGTGTTGCCGGTGCGCTTCCACCTGCCGCGTTCGCGCAGTTCGTAGGCGATGTCCGCGGCGTACTTCCGGTCCATGATATTGAGGTTGATGTTGTAAGCGATCAGGAACTCCCTGGCACCCACGGCGGTGGCTCCGCTCTTCGGGTTGAATTCGGACGGCCCGAAGTCCGGTTTCCAGTCCTGATCCGCCAGTTTTTCAGGGAGCCCCTCGTACTCTCCGGCCCGGACCGTCGACAGGTTCCGTCTCTCCGCGCGGGTTGCTGCGTTTTCATATAGATATACCGGGATACCCAACTCGTTGCCTACGCGTTCGCCTAGGGTACGGGCGATCTCAACGCAATCTTCCATCGTGACCCCCGACACCGGGACGAACGGGACTACGTCGGCCGCGCCCATTCGCGGGTGCTCTCCGTGGTGCGACCTCATGTCTATCAGGTCGGCGGCCTCCTTCACGGCGCGGAACGCGGCCTCGAGAACGGCGTCCGGAGGGCCTATGAAGGTCACAACAGTGCGGTTGGTGCTCTCCCCCGGATCGACATTGAGCAGCCTGACCCCGTTGACGCCCTCGATCTGGTCGGTAATCCGCCGGATGATTCCCGGGTCGCGTCCCTCGGAGAAGTTAGGGACACATTCGACGATCTTCTGCATGAGCCCCCCCTTTACGCCTTCTATCGCATCGTAATGGTGTTATTCCTGTCTTGACCCATGTCTAATATATCAAAATCAACAGGATGATCAACAGGG
>CAZNLH010000016.1:20359-49525 GCA_964573995.1 uncultured Gemmatimonadota bacterium | reverse complement strand
AAAGGACCTACTCTCCTCTCTAACGTGCTCGGCTGGAGTTACCACTTCCTAAACGGCGCGTCCTTCGGGATAATTCTCGCCCTGGTATTGGGGAGAGGTGCTTGGTGGACGGGTCTTGTCTATGGCCTCCTTATAGGGCTCGGGTTCATGGTGAGCCCCGCTGTGACCGCGCTTGGGATCGGGAGGTTCGGCGTGTTGATGGGTCCGGGTTTCGCCGTGACCGTCACGCTCGCCCACCTTGCCTACGGGTTGATCCTTGGTACCTCCTTGAGGAAGCGTTCTGAAGACAAAGGGCTTCTACCGAGACTTTTCGCACCTTGGTACGTGAAGGTGCGGGAGGCTGGGACCAGTGAGTGACCATCGTGGGTGTGGACATTCGGTGTATCCTGACTGGACCCGTACACCGGGGATATCAAGTCAGCACTGGTGGCCGTGGTATGGTCACTCGGTCTCGTAATTAGGCCCGACGATCAGCATCGAATTGGGGAGCACCGTCTGGATGGCCTCCATCTTGCTCCCAAAGAAGAGTTCCTTTGCCAGGCCGTGCCCATACGCGCCGACTATCACCAGTGCGTCATGAGGTACGGAGTACAGGTTCTCCTTGAAGTCTCCCTTCTCAAAAAAGTTCCAGTCTACGCCGCCCGATTCTATAACCTCGTAAACGCCGCCGCCGACCATTGCCTGCCGGAAATCTTCCTTGCGTTTCCCTTCCCCCTGCGTGAAGATCTGCATCTGGAAGCCGGAACTCTCCCGTAGTCTAAGCGCACAGGTCATGGCGTGGATTGAGTTGACCGACCCGCCGAAAAAGCACGCCAGGTTGCGCCACTCCTTGTATACCGGAGACGGTATGAAGATGGGGAAGGTGGCGTGCTTGATGATGTTCCTGACCCTGGGGCCGATGTAGCCAAGCCCGACCTTGGTTGAGAGGTCGCTGATCGACCTGGGACAGCACAGGTAGCCGTAAGACGTGGGTATTTCAGGCAGTGTGGAGGCGGTGAAGCGAGTGGGTTCGTAGAAGGTGTAATCAATGGAATAACCCTTGAGCACCTCCTCCGCGTGCTTCCTTGCGGTCTTGGGCGAACGCAGAAAGGCCCTGTCCAGGTCTACCGTTACTACGCTTCGCTCGAAGTACATCAGGAACTGGGGGTGCCTCGGGATATATATGTTCAGCGAGAGGCCATTCTGCAGGCAGAAATATGCGGAGTGCATGAGGGTCTCTCTACCGAAAGGGGTATTGCGAAAGACGTGGAAAAACTGGTGTTTCATCGCTGATCCCTCCTATGGCCTATTGGTCCTCTTGTACTATTAATTCCTTGCGGTAATGTTCCAGCAAGGTGGTCTTTGATATCAAGCCTATGAACCGGTTGCCCTCCACGACGGGCAGGCAGGAGACATGTCGGGATTCGAATTCTTCCATGATCCCCGAGAGTTCCTCGTGCGGGGAGACCCAGTTTCTTCGATCGTCCATGATCTCTTCTACCAGCACCGTTTCGTGGAGGTTGGTGTCGAACAGGAAGGGGCGAATCTCGTTTATGTCTATTATCCCCAGGTATCTGCCGTTTTCCCGGTCGAGGACCGGGAAGCAACTCTGGCGTGTCTTGGGGATGATGGCGACTAAATCCTTTAGTTTCATGCCGGGCTTCAGGGTCATGCAACGGCTGTCCAGGATCTCCCTTATCCTCAGGTCCGCCAGTACCCGGGCATCCGTGCGCGGGCGGAGGAGTTCTCCGCGGGCCATGAGTTCCTGGTGGTAGACGGAATAGGGTTCGAAGCGGTGGCTCAGGGTCGCGGATACGACTGCGACGAGGACCACGGGGGCCACGACCTCGTAACTGGCGGTTATCTCGATGATGAGGAAGATCCCGGTGAGTGGGGCCTGGAGAACGCCGCTTATGAGCCCTGCCATTCCGAGAAGGGCGAAAAATCCCTCGCCGGTGAGGGGAAGCGTTGGGGCCAGTGATCCCAGGCCCCTCTGGAAGAAGACTCCTGCCAGGCTCCCGATGACCAGGCAGGGGGCGAAGACCCCTCCCGATCCTCCACTCCCTATGGTCAGCGATGTTGCCGCGATCTTGGCGACCGCAGCGATCGCTACGATCCACACTCCCTGCCTGAACGTTCCTTCTATCGCCTGCGTCACGGTTTCGTATCCCTCGCCCGATATAGACGGGAGCGCAAGTGCAATGGCGCCTACGAGCAACCCCCCCGATGCGGCCCTTACGAGGGGTGACCGTATGAGGTGGGATGAGGCCCTTTCAGTAACCTTGAGCATCCTCACCAGGAGGACCGACCCCGCAGCGCAGATAAAAGCAAGGCCAAGGGAGGCGCCGAGGTCGAGAAGACCGGCGTGAAAAATGCGATGCTCGAAGGGTATCTGGTTGCCGCCCAGTATCCTGCTTACCTCCGTGGCCACTACCGAGGCGACCGCGATGGGTACGAGGTTCACAGGGGTCCATTCGCCAAGGATCGCCTCGAGCGAAAAGGCGATCCCGGCCATTGGGGCGTTGAAGATAGAAGCAATCGCGCCTGCCGCCCCGCATCCGACTATGACGACCCGCTGTCGCTCGTTGGCGTTGAAGATGTTGCTGACGTTGGACCCGATGCTCGAACCACTGATTACTACCGGCGCCTCCGGTCCGGCCGATCCACCGCTTGCAATGGTAAGGAAACTGCTGATCAACCTCGAAAAGGTGGATCTCAGGCGCAGCAGGCCGCCACGCCTCGAGATGCTGTATATCACCTCCGGAACACCGTGGCCTCCCGTTTCCCTGAACAGGTAGCGGAGGGCGAGGACGGATAGTGCCGCTCCTGCTGCAGGAAGGAGGAACGAGGTGGTATGTGCACGCATTGGAGCGAGCAGGGAGGCCCCTGATGTCAGCATGCGCATCAGCAAGAGTGAAGCGAATGCGCTGAAGGCCCCGACGATCGCGCCTATCAGGATCAGGCGGAATCGCTCGTCCAAGTGATAAAACGACCTCAGCAGTGAAAGAAAATAATGGATTGTTTTCTTCATGGTCGTGATTGACCAACTTGGGTGCGATCGATTTTAGGTGTCCGTCCTCGTTGCCCTGATCGGGTTTGTTCCGGACCCATGATCTCATGCCCGGCAATCGAGCTGTTCTATTGCCCAGCCACTTGTCGGTAGAAGGACTCCTCGGAACGACATTTCCTCAAGGAGTCGATAAACTTGTCGTCCTGGAGGCGGAAGCTGATCTGGGACAATATTTCCAGGTGCTGCCTGATCGTGTGGCTCAAGATCATGAAGAGGACGAACACCGGGATGCCGTCGATCGCGTTAAAGTCGATCGGGTTTTTCAGGAAACAGGTGGTAATAAGCGGATCGAACGGGGGGCCGGTGACTGGAGATCGTGGATGGGGTATAGCGACGCCCTTTCCGATACCCGTGGAGGCCAGGGCCTCGCGCTTGAGCATGCGGTCCAGGATGTCCTCCCTGGAGATGCCTTCGGGAATCGGCATGAGAGAGACAGCCGACCTGATGGCGCCCTCTACATCCTCTCCCGGTACGTCGAAGCATACACCTCCTCTCCGCAAGACGGCAGCAAGGTCGGGGGGGGTTGACCGGCCTTCTTCCCCGTGAGGTTCGCCGGGTTTGTTGACCCCCATGTGGTGGGCCCTTGCCCACCTCTCCAACTCCATCCTCGACAGGATATACCCGTCCCCGCTTCGCCTGGCGGGTATCCTGCCCTGGCGTATCCACCTCCTGATGGTCTCATCCGAGACATCAAAAAAACTTGCCGCTTCACGGATAGTAAGATACATATCGATCGGATTATTGAGAACGTCCCTCCGCCTCGATCTCTGTTTAATCAAGGGGATCCGGATCCTTATGGAGTCATGTAAAGAACATTAAGATACTGAATGAAAACGGGAATTGCAATATCAATGCACACATTATCCCGCCACTAAGTACCGGTACGATTGCGGACCCAGGGGTTAGTTGCCGTCGATCAGATCTCCGAGTCCGCCAAGGATGGAGCCCTCCCCCTTTCTCGACCCGCCGGCCCTCGGCGCATGGGCCAGGATACGGTCCGCCATCCTGGAGAACGGGAGGCTCTGAAGCCACACGGTACCCTTTCCCGACATGGTGGCAAGGAAGAGCCCTTCACCGCCGAAGAACATCGATTTCAGGCCACCGGCCCTCTGGATATCGTACCGGATCCCAGGGGTGAAGGCAACGAGACAACCCGTATCGACTCGAAGGCTCTCGCCGTTCAGTTCCTTGGTGATAATCGTTCCTCCGGCGTGGACGAAGGCCATCCCTTCGCCCTTGAGGCGCTGCAGGATAAACCCTTCTCCACCAAAAAAGCCCGTCCCCAGCCGGCGAGTGAAGGCGATCCCGATCTCGGTACCAAGGGCGGCGCAGAGGAAGGCATCTTTCTGGCATATGAGTTCACCACCGATCCTGGACATGTCGATCGGATAGATCTTCCCCGGGTAAGGAGCGGCGAATGCGGCCCGTCTTTTTGCAACGCTCGTGTTGGTGAAATGGGTCATGAAGATGGATTCTCCAGTGAGGACTCGTGTCCCGGCGCTCAGGAGTTTCCCCAATAATCCCTCCCCGGGCTTGGAACCGTCACCCATCTTCGCCTCGAACGAGATACCGTCCTCCATGTAGTTCATTGCGCCGGCCTCCGCGATCACCGTCTCGCCCGGGTCCAATTCGACTTCGACG
Organism: uncultured Gemmatimonadota bacterium; assembly: GCA_964573995.1. Classification (GTDB taxonomy): domain Bacteria; phylum Gemmatimonadota; class CAZMKB01; order CAZMKB01; family CAZNLH01; genus CAZNLH01. Next base: position 44,835 of record CAZNLH010000016.1, on the reverse strand, counting down.
ATCTGGATATCGTCGCCGATTATCTCGTAATCGATTTCGTGGCATCGCATGTATTCTTCCTCCTATCTCGGTGTCTTCCGGTTCATCCAATATTCACAGCCGGCCTTGAACGCTTTAGCGCCGTGCAGGTCTTCAACGGGTCGTCTGTCAGTACGGCGTCGCAGCCGAGCAGGCGGTACAGCCACAGGCGTGGATCGGGGCTCGGGTCGAGGGGGCAGACCGACTGGCCCCGGTAGTGTGCAAGGAATACGTACAGGGGGTTTATCAGCAACAGGGGCCAGTGGGGGCCGAGAAACCTCACGTCGTCGCGTGGCCATGCACTCCTGAGCGTGATCCATCCCGTGGGCACATCCGGGGCTACGGCCTGTACCGCCATGAGCCTGGGAAATGAAAAAGAGATCACGAGGGTGCGGTCACGGACCCCGGACCGTTCGAGTTCGGAGACCAGCATCATGCACGTCTCGTTTTCGAGAAATTGATCCGTCTTGAGTTCTGTAACGAGCCACATATCCTGCGGGAGTAAGCCTGATACCTCTTTAAGTGTCGGGATACGCTCCTCGCGGAATCCTTCTCGCCCGCATGAGGCGCTCAGGGCCTTGATCTCGGCAAGGCTCAACCGCGCCACCTGACCGCTTCCGTCGGTTGTCCTGTCCACCGATTCGTCGTGGATGCAGACAAGGATGCCGTCCGAGGTAAGGCGCAGGTCTGTCTCGAGCATGTCCGCACCGTCATTTATGGCGCGCCTGAAGGCGGCCATGGTGTTCTCGGGGCAAGCCGCCCGGTTTCCCCGGTGGGCTATCACGTAGGGTTTCGTCCTGCCGGGTATGCTGAGACCGTGAAAATCAATCGCCGCTTTTCTCCCCATGCTGTCCAACTCTCTTGCTCGTCCATTGTACTACATTTTCACAAGAATCTACCCCTTTGGAAAGCGATCCGTCAAGTCAAAGCACGCATGAGTTCCGTCCGGTTGACTTCGGACCCCCGGCAGGCGATTTTTCTCTCTAAGGGAGGGCCATGATGTCGGAACCCATCCAGTGCTCGGTTGTAGAAATCCATGTCACCCAGGCAACCTGGAAAACCGGGCACTTGGTGGGGGAGTTCATGCCGCCGGGTATTCATGTCGGGGGTTTTCCACTATTCGGCGTACGGGGTCAATCACATAAAGGATCTTCGGTTTGGGGTAGAGACGATGGGGCTCGAGTTTCTCATTGATACCATCAGGGATACGATGATCTGGAGCGAGGTAGAGGAAGGCCTCGGGGAAGATGGTGTCTCCTTGGGCCTCGAGAACCTGTATGGTTCGAGCAAGACGCTTGTTCTTTCTGCCTTGATCCGCTCGAGCAACAGGAACTTCGTTGTCATTACACCGGATAACAGGGCTGCGGAACGGGTGACCGTCGATCTGCACCACTTATTACCAGGCATGGAGATAGATTACTTCCCCCCCCTCGCAGGGAGCGCTATAAATCGGGAGTGGCCGTTGAAGGAGACCCTGGGGAGGAGGATGGAAACGCTGGGCGGCCTTGCATCGGGCAGTTCGAGGATCGCGATAATTCCTTGTCGCTGCCTCCTTGACGAGGTAATGGTTCCTTCCAGGCTGATGGCGCTGACCCTGGAGGTCAACCATGAGGGTGATACGGACCGGGACGGGTTGATCGAGAGGCTCGTGGACCTCGGATATCACAGAGAATATACGGTGGAGGAAGTGGGCCACTTTGCCGTACGGGGCGGAATCCTCGATATATATGGGTACGGAATGGATGGGCCGGTCAGGATGGAGTATACGGGAGACGAACTGGTCTCGATGAGGAAGTTCGATATCCGGACTCAGCGGTCCGGTGAAGAGATTACGTCCCTGCGGATCCTGCCCATGAGGGAGAAAGAGGAGAGGGGCAAGGCATCACCGCTCTTCTCATACCTTGCCCCCGATACGATCCTCGTGTTGATCGAGGGAGATGCGGTCCTGTCTGCCCTGTGCGGGTGCCCTGTCGGCGACAGGCCGGGAGATGGGGTATCCCAGGAGATAGTTGAACAATGCCTGTGGGCCATGCGCGAGATGAAGGCCGTGTTTCTCGAGGGATTGCACATCCACCGCAGGAATGGAGACCCCGTTTTTGAATTTGCTCGTGAGATACGGGTTGAGCTGGGGGGAGGACCCGGTGGGCAGGCACGGTGTAAGCCCGGTGAATTGGCGAGGGGATATCGATCACTCCGATTTGAGACGAGGGAGCCGGAGCGCATCGATCGCGACATGAAGAAATTGAAGGGGGTGATCGGGAAGATGAGTTCGAGTGGGGGACGGACGGTCATCCTCTGCGACAATTACGGCCAGAAGGAACGAATAGGGGAACTGTTGGGAGATCGATCGGCTGATTGCGATTTGGAGATCGGTGCCCTTGAGACCGGATTCCACTTGCCTGAGACCCGGCTGTTACTCTACAATGACTACGAGATATTCAGGCGTCCCCGCCGCCTAAGATACAAAAGGCGTTACCGTAAGGGGGGAGGTCTAGACTCGGTCCATTCCATCAAGCCGGGCGACTACCTCGTTCATGTGGATTACGGCATAGGCAGATTTGAAGGACTGAAGGTGGTTCACCTCCATGACGGCGAGGAGGAGTGCCTGTCGATAGCCTACCGTGATGGTGACCGGGTCTATGTACCTGTTGATAAGATCCACCTCGTGGACAGGTATTCGGTGGGAGAGGGGGGGCCGCCGCGGCTCCATCGGATCGGCGGGGTGGGATGGGAGAAGGTCAAGATGGGCGCGATGGAGGGAATCCGTGAGATGGCGGAGCGGCTCTTGAGCCTTTACGCCAGGCGGAGGGTCGCCGGGGGATACGCCTTTTCCGAAGATACCCCATGGCAACTCGAAATGGAATCGACGTTCGCTTATGAGGAAACCACCGATCAGGTAAAGTCGCTCGAAGAGGTAAAGGGGGATATGACGAGGGGGAAACCGATGGACAGGCTGATCTGCGGTGATGTGGGATACGGCAAGACCGAGGTGGCCGTCCGGGCCGCTTTCAAGGCGGTCCAGGACAACAAGCAGGTGGCCGTCCTCGTGCCGACGACTATCCTTGCTCAACAGCACTTCATGACCTTCGCCGAGCGACTTTCTGATTTTCCCGTTGTTATCGAGGTGCTGAGTAGATTCAAGCGGCCCGCCCTGCAGAAGAAGGTTGTGGAAGGCCTGGCGGATGGAAAGGTCGACATAGTGATCGGGACGCACCGTCTATTATCCAGTGATGTAAGGTTTCGCGACCTGGGGCTGCTTATAATCGACGAGGAGCATCGCTTCGGCGTTACCCACAAGGAGAAGATAAAAGAACTCAAAGAAGGAGTAGATATCCTCCAATTGACCGCCACTCCCTTGCCACGCACTCTCCACCTCGCGCTGATGGGGATTCGGGATATCTCCCTGATCAACACTCCTCCCCAGGAAAGGTTGCCAATCGTCACCTACGTGTGCCGGTTCGACAGGGAGTTGATCAAGGAAGCGGTCATGCGCGAGGTCGATCGGGGAGGACAGGTCTTCTTTGTGCACAACCGGGTAAGGTCCATAGAGGCGGTTGCGACGATGTTGAGGAAGTGGCTTCCGGAGATACGCTTCGCCGTCGCACATGGACAGATGAAGGAGAGAGACCTCGAGGACATCATGCTCGATTTCATGGAGGGTGGAGTGGACGTGCTGGTAAGCACAATGATCATAGGTTCGGGTCTCGATGTACCGAACGCAAACACCCTGATCGTGAATCGCTCGGACAGGCTGGGATTGGCCCAATTGTACCAACTTAGAGGAAGGGTAGGCAGATCCTACCGGCGTGCGTACGCATACATGCTGACGCCGCCTCTGGGGACGTTGTCGGAAGAGGCGAGGAAACGGCTGACGGTGCTCGAAGAGTATACAGAACTCGGTTCAGGTTACCAGATTGCCCTCCGGGACATGGAGATACGGGGGGTGGGAAACATCCTCGGCCGGGAACAGCACGGTTTCGTGCACGCAATGGGACTCGACATGTACAACCGGTTGCTCGAAGAGGAGGTCGGGAGGTTGAGGGGGGAGGAAGTCGTCAGGAGGGATGTGGAACTTGTCACCGACCTCACCCTTCTGCTGCCCGATTGGTACGTTGCGGACCCCACACAGCGGGTCTTGATATATCGAAGGCTGTCACGGGCGAGGGACCTTAACGACCTGGATGAGATAGAAGAGGAACTTACAGACAGGTTCGGCGAGTTGCCCCGCGAGGGAAGAAACTTGCTTGACATGGTATACATCAAATTGCTGGCCGGGATGCTGGGGATACGCTCCGTATATCTCAAGTCCGGGGAATTGAGGCTCGTCTTCGTGGAGGGCAAGCCTGACAATCTCGTGGAATGGGATAGGGTGTTCAGGGAGAGGGAACTTCGGGCGTCAATATCGCAGGATCAGGGGATTACCATGGTTATCAAGTATGGAGGGGATGGAAATTGGCTCAAAGAGGTTAAAAAATCCTTGCATCGCATGGTTTGATTGCTTACTTTGATGAGATTTCCCGGGTCTCGAACGTTAGAAAAATGATGAGGGAGGAATCATGAGGATACTCACCTTGACTGGAACGGGATCGGCGATTCTGCTCCCTTCGGTTCTCCTGGTTTGCCTGTCCTGTACGACTTTCCGTGACAAGGAAGTTGCAATGGTGGGGAGGCACCGGATATCCGTCGGTGACGTCGCGGGGGTGATGAGTGGTGGTGGGTATGAAGACAACGAAGAGGGTGCCAGGGAGGCCCTGAATTATCTGATCGATTTCCACCTGATTCTCATGGAGGCGAAGGGTACCGGACTTGATACAACCAAGGCGTATGACCTTCAGATGCGTCAGGCGAAGGATCAACTCCTCATCAGGAAATTGATGGAGGCCGAGGTCTACGATAAGGCGACGATGACCGATGCGGAATTACGCCAGTATTACGAGGACCATGGGGGAGACCGCGAGGAAGTAAGGGCAAGAAATATCCTTGTCAGCGTCCCGCCGAATGCCTCGGATGAACAAGAGGCGGAAAAGAGGAAAAAGATCGAGGAGGCGATGGACCATCTCAAGAACGGCGAAGAATTCGCCGAGGTTGCCAAAAAATATTCTGAGGGCCCCAACGCCCACAACGGAGGGGACCTGGGTTTCCATCCAAAGGGGAGTATCGATCCGGACTTTGAGAAGGTGATATTCTCGCTTAAACCCGGAGAAGTCAGCGATATCTTCAGGACCAAGTTCGGGTTTCACATCGCCAAGGTTGAAGAAAGGCGCATGCGTACCTTCGAGGATGTGAGAAAGAAACTAAAGGAGTCGCTGGAATCCCAGAAGAGAATGAAGTTGTCGAGGGAATATATGGACGATGTGGAGAAGAGGGCGAACGTGAAGTACGCCGACGAGGGGATCAAGCAACTCTTGAGCCTGTTCAAGGAGGATTCGACCGGCGCGTCTGTGAGGGAAAAGGCGCCGGTGTTGGCGGTGTACGATGGTGGGCAGTGGACCGGAAGTGAATACATGGACTTTTACATGTCGCTTCCTGAGAGCCTTAGAGTGCCGCCGAAAGAGCCGAATGATGTCAAGCGGGCAATGGTGGGGAGACTCATGGATGCCGTGCTGGTCACGGAGGCGCTCAACAAAGGGATAGACAAGAAAGAGGATTTTCAGAAGGAACTGGGACGGACCAGGGAAGATGCCCTCGTGCAGTTATATATCAGTCGTCGGATCTTCGCCTCCCAACCGGGGGATGATGTGCTGCGTCCGCTGTACGAGGAAAACAGGGACAAGTTTCCGGGGAATTTCGACGAGGAGAGGGACAAGGTACTCCGCATGTACCGGGACAAGATGCAGGAGGGAGGGCTGGAGACCTTGACTACCCCGCTCAAGGAGAAGTACACCGTGAAGATTGACGAAAAAAACCTGAGGCTGATACCGAGGGCGCTTAAAGGATGAAGGATAGCGTGAGGGGGAGAATGAACCGGGTGTCACACCCCGCTTTTCTCGGATCGGTCTTGATCGCGGTGATATTGGCAGGGGGGGTGACGTGTCGGGAAGAGGATAGGCGTCTAAAACCCGCAGCGGGCGAGAAGATCGCTGCAAGGGTAAACGATTCCGTACTCCTGGAGAAGGACGTAGACAGCGCGGTGGCCGATTTTTTTGGGGGGCTCAGTGCCGACGGAAAGAAGAGAGAGTATATCGAACAGTGGGTGGAGAGTGAACTTCTTTATCAGAAGGCACTGGAAGAAGGGCTCCAGGAGGACAAGGAGATACAGAAGAAGGTCGACCGGTTTCGGCACGTGCTCCTCGAGCAGGAGGTCCTCAAGAAATACCTTGATGACGAGGTCGTAGTAACAGATGATGAAATACAGGCGTATTACGGAGCGAACAGGGCGATCTTTATGCGCAACGAGGACGAGTACCGCGTGAAAAAGATCTCCTTTAACGGCAAAGGGGTGGCAAAGGAGGTATACGGTGAACTAAGTGTCGCGCCGGAACGCCTCGACGACCTCCTCTCTTCGGGACAATACGACCACAGCGTGACCGCTGCTGATATTGGATTCTACCCGACCGATCAACTCGAGGGGACCTTTACCGACGGGTTGAAGGTGGGCGCCATGAGCCCGTTGACCGAGATGTCGCCCGGTAATTACTATGCCTTGCTAATAGTGGAATATGGGCGGAAGGGTTCGGAGAAGGGACTGGACGAAGTGGAGGACCAGATCCGAAACGTCCTGTTGCAATCGAAGGGTGAGAATGCGAGGGAGATGCTGATCGAGGAACTGAAGAAAAAGGCGGACATAGAGATTGCCGGGGATACAGTTGATTGAGGGCGGGATAATGAAGAGATTTTCATGTAGGGGCATGCCTTTGTTGCTGTTATTGTTGTTGCCGGTGAGGGGCCACTGCCAGCAGGAGATCGACCGGATCGTCGCGGTCGTGGGGAACGACATCATCCTCTTGAGTGAACTGAAGGAGAGCGTTCTAATGGCGGGGCGTCAGTTGAACCTGTCGCCGGGGGATAGTACACAGGTCAAGGCCCTTGAGAATGAGATCCTGCAGAGCATGATCGAAGAGAAGGTTATCTTTCAGCGGGCGAAGATAGATGGTATCGAGGTATCCGATGAGGAATTGAATGAGTCCGTGAAGCAGGATCTCGACAGGGTGATCAGCCGTTTTGGCAGCCGGGAGGACTTTGAGCGAGCGCTCGCGGACCAGGGGCTTGACCTTTACAGTTACAGGGAGCAACTCAAGAGAGAGAAGGAAAAGCAACTGATTCAGCAGAAGTTCATGCAGACGGCAAAGATGCCTCATGTCCGGGTATCGGACGAAGATGCCCGGAAGTTCTTTGATGAAAATTACGGCGATAAAGCACTGAAGCCCGCCTCTGTCCTGTTGAGGGAAATTGTACTGGAGATCAGGCCATCAGAAGCCAACCTCAAGAAGGCTCGTGATCGCGCGGTGGAGGCGCGTCGCAGGATCGACAAGGGAGAGACGTTCGAGTCGGTTGCGAGTGATATGTCGGATGATGAGTCTACGAAGGATAAGGGTGGGGACCTCGGGTTCGTGGATGAGAGTGATCTCCTGCCCTCTATCAACAGTGCCGTGGCCACATTGTTTCCTGGGGAGGTGAGCGGACCGGTGGAGACTGCACAGGGAGTTCACCTCTTCAAGATCATGGAGAGGAGGGGTAGCAAGATCCACCTGAGACACATACTCTTCAAGGCGGCGGGCGGTACCGACCCGTTAAAGGAGACGATGGGACTGGCGGACAGCCTGGTGGCGAGAATCGGAAACGGGGAGGATTTCGGGGAAGTGGCAAGGCAATACAGCACCGATGAGGAGACGAGAGACAATGGGGGGTTGAGAGAAGAAGAGGCGATCGAGTCCCTTCCGGATCCCTACCGGACGGCGATAGGAGAACTGGAGGCGGGGGGTGTGAGCGCCCCTTTCGTATCTGGGGAAAAGGTCGTGATCCTAAAGGTGGAGAAGAAGATGGACGCCCGACCATACCGTTTTGAAGAAGTCAAGGATCAACTCATAGAAAACCTTGCCGGGCAGAAGTCCTACCAGCGCTTCGTCAAGGACCTGGAGGCAAAGACGTATATCGACATCAGGCTTTAACGGGTGATCATGTTTCCGGACCCGATATGATGCAATGCAGCCATACCTTTCACCAGGTGCCCGTTCCGCGCCTTGTGATAACTCTTGGTGACGTCAGGGGGATAGGGCCGGAAGTGGTGGCTGCCGCCCTTTCGCACCTCGAGGTAAGGCGGTGGGCGGAATACCTGCTGATCGGGCCCGGCGCAGCCTTCCAGGCCTCGGGGATCGAGCATCTCCTCACCGGGTGTGCGCTCGAACCGGTTTCGGAGCGCCAATCACCTGTAACAGGTCGGGCAGGCACAACGGTCATGAGGGTTGGGGAAGAGGCGAGAATTACGGGCTCTACCAAGCGAAGTATCCCCTCCATAGACGAAGTGGAGGCCGGCAGGTGGGCGGGGGAGTCAATCGTGGCGGCGGTCGGGTTGATAGGTGAGGGCAGGGCAGACGCGCTCGTAACGGCACCTATAGAGAAAAAGGCCCTCATCGCGGGTGGATATCCCTATCCGGGACACACGGAGTTGTTGAGAACCCTCACCCGGAGTTCAAAGGTGACTATGCTGATGGTGGGCGGCCTGCTCCGGGTGGCGCTCGTAACTACACATATCCCCCTCGAGGAAGTCGCAGGCCGCCTTGATGCGATAGCGATACGGTCTACTGTGCAACAGGTTATCGATGCCCTGCGTGGTCTTTTCGGCATCCCCTCCCCCAGGATAGCGGTCTGCGGGCTCAACCCCCACTCCGGAGAAGGGGGCATTCTCGGAACGGCTGACCGGGAGATTATCGCACCGGTAATTGCGTGGTTCAGGGGGCTCGGACTCGATGTGTCGGGGCCTCATCCAGCGGATACCATCTTCTCGAAGGCGGTTGAGGGGGAATATGACGCTGTTGTCGCGATGTATCATGATCAGGGGCTGGGACCGTTCAAGTTGCATGCATTCGGCCGGGGAGTCAATATGACACTCGGCCTCCCCTTCGTCAGGACGTCCCCCGACCATGGAACAGCAAGGGACATCGCCGGGCGAGGACTGGCGGATGAAAGGAGCATGGTCCGCGCCATCAGGCTTGCGGTGGAGATCATGTTTCGGACCGGCAAGTCGGCCTGGCCAGAAGCGGTCTCTTCTTCCTCTTGACCCGGATTTGACAATATTGGTGGGCCATGGTAGAATTAGATGGTCAACCCTGCGTTATCGGCGAGAAGATGAATTTCCAGCGCTCCCCATCACACCCTTCGAACAGGTTCGAGCGGAGTCGGGATGAATCCCTCCTGAAGGCAATTGCCGGAGAGGTGCGGCGGAACGTCATAAGGATGACGGCGGCCGCCGGCTCGGGGCATCCCGGGGGATCCCTTTCAATTGCGGACATAATTACGGCCCTCTATATCGGGGAGATGAACCACCGGCCGGATGACCCGTGCTGGCCCGACAGGGATCGGCTCCACCTCTCGAAGGGACATGCCTGCCCCGCGCTATACGCTATCCTCGCCGAGACCGGTTACTTCCCCACCGAGGAACTCCTATCCTTGCGAAAGATCAATTCCAGGTTGCAGGGACACCCGGACTACAGGTTGACGCCGGGAGTGGACATGTCAAGCGGCTCATTGGGCCAGGGTCTGTCGGTAGCCAACGGGATGGCGCTCGCAGGGAGACTGGATGGGAAGAAGTACAGGGTCTACGTGATAATGGGGGATGGCGAGTTGCAGGAGGGGCAGATCTGGGAGGCCGCCCTGTCATCTCGCAACTACGCCCTTGACAACCTCTGCGCCATCCTTGACTTTAACGGCCTGCAGATCGACGGGCCGGTGCGAGAGGTGAAGGACGTGAGCCCCCTGAAAGAGAAGTGGGAAGCCTTTGGCTGGCATGTAATAGAGATCGATGGCCACTCTTTCACGGAGATATTTTCTGCACTGGACGAGGCACGGGGGATCGGGGGGCGACCTACCATAATAATAGCGAAGACGGTCAAGGGCAAAGGGGTCTCGTTCATGGAAAACAAGGTCGAGTTTCATGGGAAGCCTCCGACACCTGAAGAGGCCAGGAGAGCACTCATCGAGTTGGGTGCCGCCGAAGAACCGGGTTTGTTTACGGGGGACGTTTGATGGAACGCCGCCAGGAACACACCCGTATCGCCTTCGGGGAGACCCTGGTCGAAGTCGGTCGTGACAACAAGGATGTAGTGGTCCTGGATGCGGACCTCTCGACATCTACCAAGACGTCTCTATTCGCAAGGGAGTTCCCTGAGCGTTTCTTCCAGATGGGCATATCCGAGGCGGACATGATGGGGACTGCCGCGGGACTGGCAGCCAGCGGGAAGATACCCTTCGTGAGCACCTTTGCCATCTTTGCAACTGGTCGAGCCTGGGAACAGATCCGGAACAGCATCGCCTCCCCTAACCTTCCGGTCCGTATATGTCCCACTCACGGCGGCATATCGGTCGGTGAAGACGGTTCCTCTCATCAGAGCGTAGAGGACATCACGCTGATGAGGGTCATCCCAAACATGAGCGTCCTTGTGCCCGCCGATGCCGTTGAGACGCGCAGCATGGTTCGCTACCTGGCGAATGAGCACGTCGGGCCCGCTTTCATGAGGCTCGGCCGGCCAAGGTTCCCTGTAGTGCTTCCAGAGGATTACACCTACAAGTTTGGTCGGGCGTGTCTGCTGCGGGAGGGCTCGGACGTATCCCTGATCGCCTGCGGACAGATGGTGGCCATCGCCCTCGAAACGGCGGAGATCCTTGCGGGGCGTGGTGTGGAGGCGCGTGTGATCAATGCATCAACCATCAAGCCCATCGACGATGAGGTGATACTGCAGGCGGCGCGGGAGACCGAGGCGATTGTGACCCTCGAGGAACATTCGATCATCGGAGGTCTTGGCGGCGCCGTCGCGGAGGTGGTCTCGGAGCAGTGTCCTACGCGGGTGATCAGGATAGGAATCCGTGACGTCTTCGGTACATCTGGCAGGTCGCAAGACCTGTTTCAAGCCTATAATTTGACCCCGGAAAGCGTGGACGAGAGACTAAAGAGAGTCCTCGGCTGAAAGAGATTGATAAGATTCAATGATGTTTCAAAGAGGCTGGCCGGGGGGCGTTTCAGCCTCCGGGCCCTTACCTTCGAAGTGGCCAAGGGGGGCATTGCCATCATCATCGGCCCCAGCGGGTCCGGGAAGACCACCATCCTCAAAATGATCATGATGGAGGAACGTCCCGATGAGGGGTGTGTCGAAGTGGCGGGGTACTCTTCAGATTCGATCCGGAGGAGAGAGGTCCCTTACCTAAGGAGAAAGATCGGGATGGTTTACCAGGACTTCAGGTTGCTCCGGGACAGGACCGTGCACGAGAACTTGGCCTTTGTCCTCGAGGTGACTGGGGAGAAACGGAGCAGGATTCGATCGAGGGTGATGAAGGTGTCGACGGACCTCCGGATCCATCACCTCAAAGATGCCTATCCATCCCAATTGTCGGGAGGGGAGCAACAGAGAGTGGCCATAGGCAGGGCCATCGCCAACAACCCTTATATCCTCCTGGCTGATGAGCCCACGGGAAACCTCGACGCCGCGTCAGCCGATGAGATCCTCACGATTCTCAGCGACATAAGCATTATGGGCACGACCGTGCTGGTGGTCAGCCACAGGGAAGACCTTCTCGAGGACTTCTCCCACCAGCGCATCGAACTGAGCGAAGGTGAGATCAAGAAGATATCTCGATATGAGAAGTGATGGATGGGTGCGCTATTTCGTCTCCTCAAAGAAACTTTCCTCGGGTTCCGCAGTTCGCCGCTCCTGTCGGTCCTTTCGGTGCTGACCATCACCTTCACCCTCTTCCTCTCGGGCCTCTTCTTCATACTCTATGTAAATCTCAACAAGGTGATCACGGACATGGATCAGCGCGTCCAACTGGTGATCTATTTCCGTGACGACGTGCCGAGGGAGGATATCGAGAGGATCAGGGTGGAACTGTACCAGAGGGACGAGGTGAAATCGGCTGTCTATGTTAGCAAAGAGGAGGCCATCGACCGGTTCCGGCATGAACTTGGGGCGGATTCTACGCTCCTCGAATCACTATCCGTCAACCCGCTTCCGGCGTCTATCGAGGTCGGCTTCAAGGAGGGACGTCTCAGCGAGGAGAAGATCACCTCGCTGGCTAGGGGACTGGAAGATCGCAAGGGCGTGGAATCGGTCGATTACGGCGGAAGGTGGATCGGAGAGCTACAACTCGTCAAGACACTTGTTGCGGTCATCGGTACCTCCGGGGCGGTCATCCTGCTTACAGTGGCGGTTATAGTAATCGGCAGCGCCATCAGGATGACGGTCTTCTCCAGGAGAACGGAACTCCTCGTAATGAAGATGGTCGGCAGCACGTACTGGACAATCCAGGGGCCGTTGCTGATGGAGGGAATGATCAAAGGCGCATGTGGCGGCGCCCTTGCCGCCGCCCTCGCTTACGTTGTTTACCGGATAGTTGATAACCGCCTGATCGGTCTTGCGCCCCTTCCTCCGTTCTTCATTGGCGAGGTCGTCCTGATCGGCATATTTATGGGAATCTGCGGTAGTTACCTGTCCGTTAGGTCCGAGTTGCGAAAACTCTGGTGATAGACCGATGAAGAGTGCAAGTGGAGCAGTCTGCGTCATTGTCCTCATCCTCCTCACCATCCTTGCCGGCATATCTCATTCACAAGAGAAGGGTTCCGGGGAGTATCTCGAGGCGATAAAGCGCGAGGAGGGAGTACTCGAGAGGCTCCGCAAGGAGATCATTCAGAACGAGAAGGAGAAGAAGAAACTCTCGAAAAAGGAGTCTGATGTCCTGTCGGAGATCCATCGTCTCGAGAAAAAGGTCGACTTGACAGACCGGTTGATAAGGGAACTCGAATCGGATGTCTCGAGGCGGAAGGAGGAACTGGCGGAACTCGAGAAGAAGATCGTGGGTGTGAGAAGTGACCTCGGAAGCCGGCAGGAGGCCTTTTACCGGAGGCTGAGGGGGCTCTACAAGATGAGGCGCGTCAATCCACTGGAGATTGTCTTGGGGTCGTCATCGTTCTCTTCAGCCTTTCAGAGGGTCTATTATCTGACCCGCATAGCCCGTGAGGACAAGCGCCGCGTATCGGACTATCTCGGCAAGGCCGAGGACCTTGCCGATGCACGTAAGGAGCGCAGCGATAAACTCCGGGAGATCGCGGCGAGGATGGATGAAGTAAGACGTGAGAAGAAATCGCTGCTCAGCACCCGGAAAGAGAAGGCGAGGCTACTGGCATCCGTCAAGGGTAAGAAGAAGGAGAGGGAAGAGGCGATCAAGAAATTGCAGGAAGAGACGGATCGGCTGACATCCCTCATAGGGGGCCTTGAGAAGAAGAGGCTCATGGCGGTTGAGCGGGAGCGCAAGGGGATGTACGACCTGGACAAGGCGATCGGTATGCTCAGGTGGCCGGTGGCCGGCAAGGTCATCACGGGCTTCGGAAGACAATACAACCCGGACCTCGGCACCAACTTGGTCTCTAACGGGATCGATATAAGGGCGGATAAGGGCGAGAATGTGCTCGCCATCGCCCCAGGGAAGGTAGAATTTTCCGACTGGTGGCAATCTTATGGAAAGATGGTTATCATCAGTCATGGAGGTGGATTCTACAGCCTCTACGCCCACCTTTCAAGGGTGCTCATAGGCGTAGGGGAGGACGTCAATGAGGGCGATGTCGTAGGTGAGGTGGGTGACACGGGATCACTCAGCGGGGCCTATCTCCACTTCGAGATCCGCAAGGGCAGAGAGGCGGTCGATCCGCTGGTCTACCTCAGGAAGAGGTGACTTGAGGCTCGCTTGCTACGATAACTCTCCAAGAACGTCGCTCCGTGCTCATGATCTCCCAAGTCTCCATGAGACGGCTCAGCATTTGTCATGTATAGTAAATTCCATCATTTCCCCATCGGCGGTATGACGAGATTACCACACTTCATCAAGTTTGTCAACCGGATTATCGTAATGTTTCGGCCGAATTCCTGCCGATTTTTCTCCTGAGAGCTCTCTCGGGAAGCACCCGACAGCCGAATTCCCCTTGCGGGACACACCGATCCCTCCGGTGAGTATGTCTGATCACCTGCCGGGGAAAAAGTAGGAAACCTCACGCGGCCCTGTCCGCAAACGGTCCTGCCCTGGCATCGATACCCTTCGCTTTCAGGTGAGCGAGGATCTTGAGAAGCAGGGAAAAAAGGAGGTGAACCTCAAGGGCGCCTTGCCCATTGACAACGATGAGAATAGCCGTATTCTTTTGAAAAGGGCGGTAGTTGCTTGAGGTCTCAAGCTGCAGCCGCAGGGTTCTCAGCGCTTCGTGGGATGAAATGCCGGACTTGAAGCCGGGGAGTTTTTAATGGAGGCCATTGGCATCTACAGGCAGGATAAAGTACGGAGGAAGTTGGACAGGGACCTGGAACTTGGTCGTCTGGCGTCGTCATTGATATTTCACGGCCTGCCGGGCCTGGGAAAGGAACGTATGGCCTTCTACCTGGCTCAGTCGATACTCTGTCTCTCTGCAGGGTCCGGGGCATGTGGTACATGCCGGTCGTGCCGTAAGATAGAAAGACTCCTACATCCAGATGTCTTCTGGGCCTTCCCAAGGCCTGGCTCGCTGGATGACGGGGAGTTCGAGGAGATCATCTCGCGAAAGGGGAGCGAAGATTTTTTCAGGCCTGGTTTCGCAAAGACGGCGTCCCATTCGATCGATGTGATTCGTCAACTCCGCTCGGTGAGTAGTAAACACCCCTACGAGGGGAGATCAAAGGTCTTCATACTGACGGATAGCGATGAAATGACGGTTGAGGCGGCCAACGCCTTCTTGAAACTCTTGGAGGAACCGCCTGAAGACACTATTATAATCATGACCACTTCGAGGCCCTTCGCGCTCCTGCCAACTATTCGCTCGCGTTGCGAAGAGATTCGTTTTTCGCCACTCGCCCAGGGGGACGTAAAGTCCGTGTTGGTAAACGAACTGGGGGTGCCGCCCGATAGAGCGGAGCAGTTGTCCCGGTATTCCGAGGGGAGTATCGGCATGGCCATGTGGATCAACAGCCGCGAGGGAAAAGATGGCTGGGATGATGCCTGGGAGATATTCGGGTTGGCCTGTCGTGGAAGCGATGGAGAACGTTACGCATACGCAGCGGACGGCCCGCTCCGGAGGGATAGAGAGAGGCTGAAGATGGCCCTCGACAGCCTGGTCCCTCTCTTGCATGATGTGATGGCCATGCGATCGGGTCTCGGCAGGGCGGAAGTCGTCAACATCTCGCGGTACGATCTACTCAAGACATGCAGCCCGCCCCCTTTCCATGGCGCCATCAAGTCGATCCGCCTCGTAGACGAGATTCGGAGGCTCCTCGACAGGAATATCAATGCCTCCATTCTCATCTGGCGGCTCTTGCACGGCCTATCTACGAACATGCAGTCGGCTGGATCCCGTTAGAACAAACTTGCATTGAGGGCGCATGGCAAGGAGATTTACAATGCCTGGGACCGCTGTTGGGGTGTCCCTTTATCGGGATTGTGAGGCCCCATTGTGGTTGCGAGCCGGGCCATTGCGTGTAGCGGGCTGGTGATCCCCCCGGTAGTCTCTTGTCCCTTAGCGTGGATGGCGCCGATGGGGGAGTTCGGCGACAGGGCCTGCGCAGTTCACCGCAGAACATCTGCAAAATAACTTCCGGGACACGAAACTGGTGCTCAGTATCATAGGTTCCCGTTGTTCGGGCGACTTGGAGGAATGAGCACTGAGGTCGGTCATACGAGCGTGAGGAGAAAGATCATGCACAGAGATGCCTTTTACCATGTCAGCCCGCATGCCATAGCCGTTATCGGGAATTTCCTCCCGAGGAAGTGCGGAATTGCCACATTCACTACCGATCTCGTGGAATCGCTGTCGGAGGAATCCCCCGAGGTCGATTGCTGGGCAGTCGTGATGAACGACGTGCCCAAGGGGTATCCTTACCCCGGAAAGGTGCGTTTCGAGTTGAACTACAAGGCGCTTTCCGACTATCGCCTGGCGGCGGACTTCCTCAACATGAACCTGGTGGATGTGGTCTCTCTTCAGCATGAGTACGGGATCTTCGGCGGAAAACATGGGGCTCACATACTGGAACTCCTCCGCAACCTAAGGATGCCGGTCGTCACGACGCTCCATACAGTAGCCCTCAAGCCGGATCAGGGCCAGAAGGTAATCCTCGAAGAGATAGGCCGTATCTCCGACCGGATGGTCGTAATGAGCCGTAAGGCCGGGGAGGTACTGAAGAAGGTATATGATATTCAACCGGAGAAGATCACCTTCATCCCGCACGGAATACCAGACGTTCCCTTTGTGGATCCCGGTTATTACAAGGACCAGTTCGGGGTCGAGGGACACCGGGTCATACTCACGTTCGGGCTCCTCTCGCAGAACAAGGGGATTGATTACATGATCAGGGCCCTTCCGGAGGTCATCGATCATTACCCCAAGACCGCCTATATAATTCTTGGAGTGACTCATCCAAACGTAAAGCGCGCGGAAGGTGAATCATACCGCCTCTCCCTGCAGAGGATGGCGAGGGACTTGGGGGTGGAGGACCATATCATATTTCACAACCGTTTCGTCGAGTTGAAGGAATTGTGCGAATTTCTCGGCGCGGCCGATATCTACGTGACCCCATATCTCAACCGGGAACAGATAGTCTCCGGCACGCTCGCGTACGCGCTTGGTGCGGGGAAGGCGGTCATCTCCACCCCGTACTGGTACGCTGAAGAGATGCTGAAAGGCGACCGCGGGAGGATCGTGCCGTTTGAGGATTCCAAGGCGCTGGCAGCCCAGGTAATCGAATTGCTGGACGACGAGGTGGAGTTCCACGCCATGAGAAAGAAGGCCTACAACTTCTGCCGCAATATGATCTGGAAGGAGGTGGCACGGAGTTACCTGGAAATATTTGCCGACGTCAAGAAGGAGAGGGAGCACCGGCCAAGGGTGGCCTTTCAGACCCGGACGCTCGAGAAATCCACCCTCGAACTTCCACAGGTACGGTTGAACCACCTGGTCCGCCTCACCGACGATGTCGGGTTGTTGCAGCACGCCAGGTTCATTGTCCCCGACCGCTCCCACGGTTACTGCACGGATGATAATGCACGCGCTATCATAGCCGTGCTGATGGCACAGGATTTGATACCTGAAGGTGATGACCTGGTGGACCTCGCGGCGAGGTACCTCAGTTTCGTCAACCACGCCTTCAACGGTGTGAACGGACGTTTCCGCAACTTCATGAGTTACGATCGCAAGTGGCTCGAGGACGTGGGGTCGCCGGACAGTCACGGGCGTGCCATCTGGGGTTTGGGGATGGCGGTTGCTTTCTCGAAATCCGATGGGCTGACCAGCGTGGCTATGAGCCTCTTCGAAAGGGCACTTCCAGCAGTGCTGGATTTCAAGGATCCACGGGCGTGGGCCTTCAGCCTCGTTGGCATCCACGCATACCTTAGGCGGTTCGGCGGAGACAGCGGGGTACGTCGAGCGCGAAAGAAACTGGCCAACCTCCTGTTTGATCTGTACAGGGAAAAGACGACTGATGAGTGGCCGTGGCTCGAACCAGTGGTGACTTATGCCAATGCCAAGATCCCACAGGCCCTGCTCTTGTCAGGCCAGTGGCTGCAGAGAGGTGAAATGATCGAGGCTGGCCTGAGGCTGCTGAATTGGCTGGTGGACATACAAATTGATTCTCAAGGCCACTTCGTGCCTGTAGGCAACCATGGCTGGCTCAAGATCGGCGGGGATAGGGCACGTTTCGATCAGCAGCCGATAGAGGCCATGAACATGATCGAGGCCTGTAAAGAGGCATACAACGTCACGAGGGATGAAAAGTGGATAAACGAGGCGCATAGGTGCCTGGACTGGTTCCTGGGGCGGAACGACCTGAACACCCCCCTCTACGACTATCGGACCGGTGGATGCTGTGACGGGCTGACGGCAGACGGAGCAAACCAGAATCAGGGAGCGGAGTCTACCCTGGCATGGCTGATATCATTGCTGAACATGTATGCCATCCGTGCAGCCAAGGCGGTAACGACGTGCGTTGAAGATGCCGAGAAACCGGTCTCAAGACAGGTCGATGTCCATGGATAGAAGGCCCATCATTATGGTCAGTTCTTACCCGCCTCGCTTGTGCGGTATCGCCACCTTCACCGAGGAGGCTCGCGAATTCATACAGAAGGCGAACCCGGAACGTTCCGTCCTCGTAATCAGCCACACGGACGGGCGCGGAGAGGGGGTCTTTCCCATAATCGACATGAACAAGCGGGATTGGTGGAAAGCAGTCGCCGAGAAGATCGCGGAACTCGATCCGTACGTGGTACACCTGGAACACGAGTACGGCTTGTACGAATACAGGGACGATCGTGGTATTGGAGATGGAAACGAGGGCTTCCTGACGTTGCTCGAGGCCATAAATGAATACCCCATCGTGGTGGAGCCACACACGGTCCACGGCCGTCTTCGCGACCCGGAGGCTGATTTCATTTACGCACTATGCAAACGCAGCGACATCGTCTTCTTCAAGTGCCACTATCAGAAGTGGCGCCTTGACTGGACGTTTCCAGGAAAGGGGTGGGATACGCCGCGGAACATCATGGTCGTGCCGCATGGTTCCCGACCTGACAGGAGGTGGGGTGTCCACGAGATACCTGCGCTCCGTGGGGACCTCGGCCTGGACGCGACGGACCTAACTGAACACGTGGTGGGGATGATAGGTTGGATTCAATCCAATAAACGCTGGGACATCCTTCTTACGATGTGGGATGAGATTCACGATGAAATCAAGCGGAGGAGCGGTGTGGAGTGGGACCTCCTTGCCGCCGGTACGATGAGGGATCCGAACCACAGGGATGATTACAAGAGGTGGAAGTCGGAGATATTGCGGCTGGAAGAGAAGGGCATAGCCCATTACTACGAGTTCATCCCTCGCGGGGAGATATATTACAAGATGATGGCGGTCTGTGACTTCATCGTTCTACCATCGACGGATGAGACACAGTCGGGTACCCTGGCCCGGATCATAGCCCTCAACAAACCCTATATAACCACGGCCCCGATGGAGGGGCTGACCGCACAGACACTTGAGAGCGAGGGTGGGCTCCTGTTCACGACGAAGGCCAGGTTGCGCGAACATGTCATCCGCCTTGCATGTGACGAGGCGCTGAGAATGGAATTGGGCGAGAACCTCAAGCGATACCTGGAAGAGGTGGTATCGTGGGAGGTGATAGCCCGCCAGTACAACAGGGCCTATGAACTGGCACGGGAGGCAAAGCGGACCGGCAGGCCAGTTGTTATTGATCCCGAGTTTTGATACAGGAGATAGGAAATGGGACATACAGGTTTCGAAGAACTCTTTCGGCGCCACGAGAGCAACCCGATTATCTCGATCGATGACTTCTCATACACCGCCAATTCCGTCTTCAACGCAGGTGTCGCTCGTGTCGGGGATGACACCCTGCTCCTTATGCGCGTGGAGGACCGGCGCGGGATATCCCACCTTACGGTGGCCCGGAGCGTCGACGGTGTCGGCGGGTGGCGTATAGACGATAGGCCCACGCTGATGCCGGACCCGGTGGAACATCCGGAGGAGGTCTGGGGCATCGAAGACCCGAGGATTACCTACATAGGCGAACTGGGGTTGTGGGCCGTTGTCTACGCGTCCTTCTCGGAGTGCGGGCCCTTGGTATCCATGGCTACCACGTCGGATTTCAAGCACTTCGACCGGCATGGACCGGTCATGCCCCCTGAAGACAAGGATGCCGCCCTGTTCCCCGATCGATTCAGCGGCCGCTGGGCCATGATTCACCGTCCCGTGGCCTCCTTTCCGCCAACGGAAGCGCATATATGGATATCCTTCTCTCCGGATCTCAAGCACTGGGGCGATCACCGGATCCTGATGAGGGCAAGAAAAGGGGCATGGTGGGACTCGAACAAGATCGGCCTCTCTCCTCCTCCGTTGCGGACGGAGGATGGATGGCTCATCCTGTATCACGGTGTGAAGACAACGGCCAGTGGGGCGATATACAGGCTGGGCCTGGCCCTGCTCGATCTCGAGGATCCCGTCCGGGTCATCGCCAGGTCGAACGAGTGGGTCTTCGCTCCTGAAGAGGAGTACGAGTTAAACGGCGACGTGGACAAGGTGGTCTTTCCTTGCGGTTGGCTGAACGACGGAGACGAGGTGAGGCTCTACTATGGGGGCGCTGACACATGCCTGGCGCTCGCGACCGCCCGCCTCTCTGACTTGATCGATTGGCTGAAGAGCCAGGCAGTTTCTTGAGTGAGTGACGGAGACGATAATGCGCGTGGCCATGCTTTCACCCATCGCGTGGAGGACGCCGCCCAGACATTATGGGCCCTGGGAGAGCGTGGTGTCGATCCTTACGGAGGGCCTGGTCCGGCGTGGAGTGGACGTCACCCTCTTCGCAACAGGAGATTCCATCACGTCAGGGAGGCTAAGGTCCGTATGCCCCAGGGGATACGAAGAGGACCCGTCGATCGATCCAAAGGTATGGGAATGCCTGCACATCTCAGAAGCCTTTGAATCAGGCGATGACTTCGACCTGATCCACAACCACTTCGATTACCTGCCGCTCACCTACACGGCGATGACGGATACCCCCGTCCTGACCACCATCCATGGATTTTCCTCGCCTCGGATCCTGCCAGTCTATAAAAAATATGATAATAAGTGCTATTACGTCTCGATCAGCGATGCTGACAGGAGCGCCGAACTCGATTATGTTGCCACGATCCACCATGGGATCGACCTTGACCGGTTTGATTTTCAGCCCGAGCCGGGGGACTACCTCCTCTTCTTCGGAAGAATTCACCCCGAAAAGGGGACTCGGGAGGCGATCGAAATAGCCAGGGCAACCCGAAGGAGGATCCTCGTTGCAGGTATCGTCCAGGACCGGGCGTACTTCGACCGTGAGATCGGACCGAGTATCGATGGGGAACAGGTTGTTTACCTGGGAAGTGTCGGCCCGGAGGAGCGCGATCACCTGCTGGGCGGCGCACTCGCGCTTATGCACCCAATTAACTTCGAAGAACCGTTCGGTTTGTCGGTGGTCGAGGCGATGGCATGCGGGACGCCGGTAATCGCCTTCAACAGGGGCAGCATGCCCGAGGTAATCGACGACGGCGGGACGGGCTTCCTCGTGTCATCTGTCGAGGAGGCCGTCTCGGCGGTGGCGCGTATCGGGTCCATAAGTAGAGAGAAGTGCCGCAGGTGGGTGGAGGACAGGTTCGGCGCGGACCGGATGGTGGAGGAGTACCTGCAGGTGTACGAGAAGATCATTGCGGAGAAGGGTCCGGGAAGTTCATCGAGTGGCCGACGAATCACCTTGTGGCGCCGGAACGGCCGAATGGGAATATCAGGACGAGGGTGAGCGATGAGAGGCGACGATAGCTCACGTGTGCCGATTATAAGACGCTATGGAGGAAATCCCATCCTCACCCCTGAAGACGTCCCCTATCCGGTGGCGACCGTCCACAATGCCGGCGTCACGCGGCACGGCGGACGTTATATCATGCTCTTCAGGTCGCATCTCAGGAACGGGCGCTCGGTCATCGGGCTGGCTGATAGTGAGGACGGGATCCGCTTTCGAGTCCATCCGGAACCCTTCCTGACCCCCTCGCGTGAGGGCCCCCTCGCGCCGTACGAGGAATACAGCGTTGAAGATCCGAGGATATGTTTCCTGGAGGGTGAATATCTCGTCACCTATAGTGCATATTCTCGGTACGGGGTACGGGTGGCCCTGGCCAGGACCCGCGACTTCAGGTCGATCGAGCGCGTGGCCCTGATAACTGAATCCGATTACCGGAACGTCGTAATCTTTCCGGCCAGGTTCAAGGGGCTCTACGCAAGGCTCGACCGGCCGCACTCCGGCATCTGGCCGTGGTCGATCTGGATCTCTTATTCTCCAGACCTTATTCATTGGGGGGAGTCTCGACTGTTGATCCGGCCGCTGCCATACCATTGGGACGAGATGAAGGTCGGTCCCGGCGCGACCCCGCTCCGCACGGAGAAGGGTTGGCTCAATATCTTTCATGGTGCCTTTTCAACGATGGGAGGGGCGGTCTATCGACTGGGCGTGGCCCTTCATGACCTCGAAGATCCTTCACGGGTGCTCGGCGTTGCGGACGAATGGATTCTTCAACCCCAAGATCCATGGGAGGTTACAGGGTATGTTCCCAATGTGGTGTTCAGTTGCGGGGCGGTGGAAGAGGCCGACGACACGGTACGGCTATACTGGGGCGCCGCTGATACCGTTATGTGCACGGGTACGGCGCGTGTGGATGATCTCGTCCGCCTGTGCCTCGAGAGTCCGCGGCCAGCTTTATGATTCAAGCCTGCCGTGTTAGCCCCGGGGCGATTCCACACCCAATTCTTCGAGTTTTTTCAGGAAGGCATCCGCTGAGATGAACCCCACGAATCGCAATTCGTCCCTCTCCTTGCCGTTCCGATCCAGAAATATCACCGTCGGGACTCCCTTGATATGGAACTTTTCCCTGAGGTGCACCGATTCAGGGGATTGGTAACTCGTGAGGTCGGCCTTTACCATCATCAAACCCTTCGACAGCCTCACGACGCGAGGGTCACTGAACGTGTAGTGTTCGAGTTCCTTGCATGGGATGCACCAATCGGCGCTGAAGTCTATTATCGCGGGCACACCCGCGGCCCTCTGGTCGCTCAACAGGTTTTCATCGTACGAAATCCATGAGAGGCCCCGTGCGGATTCATTGGCCATGAAGGTGAAGTATATTCCCGCCAGGATAACCGAGATACCGGCTGCACGCTTGATCCACGGGAAGATGGGCCTTCCCTTCCCCGAGCCTTCCAGGAAACCCAGGTAAAGGCCCGCCACCGCTGCCAGCGCAATAATGATCAATTCGAGTGGGGTGCGGGAGAGGAGGGGACTCAGGAAGTACACGGCCATCGCGAGGAGTATGAATCCGAACACCTTGCTTACCCACGTCATCCAGTCCCCCGATCTTGGGAGCCTGTTGATCTCTCCCGAGAAGAGGGCGAGGAAGAGGAACGGCGTGCCGAGGCCGATGGCGAGTATAAAGAACATGAGGAAGCCGAGCAGGGGGCTTCCCTCTTTACCCACGTAAGTCATGAGCCCCAGCACGAACGGACCGATACACGGCGCTGCGATTATGCCGATTGTGAGTCCCATGAAAGTGGTTCCGAAGTATCCATGCTTCGTCTGTCCAGCCCCTCTTGCTATGAACTGCGGGACGCGAATCTCATACAGGCCGAACATACTGAGGGCGAGGATGACCATTACGAGGGCGATGAAAACCAGGACGGCGGGATTCTGCAGTGCCTGCCCGAGCATGCTCCCGGTGAGCGAGGCAAAGACCCCGAGGATGGAATAGGTGACGGACATTCCGAGGACGTAAAGAAGGGCATGGATAAGGAGCCTTCCCTTTCTCCCCTCGCTCTGTCCTCCGAAGTATCCTATGGTTATAGGTATCAGCGGGTAGACGCATGGGGTCAGGTTGAGGGCCAGGCCTCCGAGGTAAACAAGCAGGAAGGTGATCAGCAGGCTCCCGGATGCAAAGGCACCGCCGGATGGTCCTCCCCCTCCCGATTCAGCCGGTGTAACCTGGGCGGCGCTGACGAGAGCCTCGTTCAATGTGTGATAGGACTCACCGGGTGCAACGACTTGCATCGTGATTTTGAAAGGCTCTCTCTGGGGGGGAAGGCAGGAGGAATCGTTGCACGCCTGGTACTCGATCGTGCCCCTTGCCTCGAATTCACCGGGCTGGATGCTGGGTGGAATGGTTATCGAAGAGAGCATGTAGAACTCTCTCTCGAAGATGGAGAGTTTGGTGTCGGAGAACTCGAACTTTTTCAACAGGGGAGCAGGAAAGGAGAACCTCCCGACATTCATCCCTTCGGGCGGATCAAGGGAGATGGTCGTGGGTATGAGGAATTCATCGTGTGGCTGGTTGGAGTTCACATGCCAGGGTTCATCAACAGTCACGTGAAACAGGAGTGGGTAACTCGCGCCTGCCGGATACCTGTCTACGGTGGGGACTACTTCGATATGCAGGGGCCGCAGTTCCTCCGCCTGCGCGTGTCCCGCCGGGAGATAGAGGGCGATACACGCCAGGGTAAGCATGTTGACGACAATCCAGTGCCACTTGTTCACCATCGGCTTCTCCTGTTCATTGGATTTTGAGAGAGTTCGTGTCTTTGAGATTCCTTGTGGTTGAGGAGATGATATCATTGTGGGGTCGTGGTTGTCAAGGCAATCGGGGCCTCCCTTGACAAAATCCCCGTCATTTCTTACGGTAACGTTGCCGATGTGTCTTTCCTGCGGCGAGGGGGCCACTATGCCAGGGAGGCATT
>CAZNLH010000016.1:0-20259 GCA_964573995.1 uncultured Gemmatimonadota bacterium | reverse complement strand
CGAGGACCTGTTCGTGGCAGTGGACGGGCGCTTTTCTCAACGGGGGGATCTCCTCTTCTGGAACGATGGCGGCGGTGCCTTCCGGGAAGGCGCGGTGGATGCTGGAATAAGTGGCGACCGGCGATCCCTGTGCGCGGTAGCGGCTGATTACGACAATGACGGCAACCTCGACATCTTCGTTGCGGACCAGTCTGGGAAGAACGTCTTGTACAGGAACGATGGGGACGGCACCTTCACGGATATGTCGGAGGCGATCGACCTCGGGGAGGATTCGGACGGAGCGGCTTGGGGGGACTTCGACAACGATGGTTTCGTCGACCTCTTCGTTGTCAACTCGGCCAGGGAGCCCAATGCACTTTACAGGAACGTGAATGGGTCGGCCTTCGAGGACGTCTCCGCCTCGGCGGGCGTCAATGACCCTTACGCCGCGTTCGGGGCCGCCTGGGCCGATTACGACAACGACGGAGACTTGGATATCTATGTCTCCGGGGAGGGCCCGAATAGACTTTACCGTAACAACGGCGACGGCACCTTCACGGACGTGGCCGAAGAGAGCGGTGTATCGGACAATGGAGTGGGCAGAGGGATCGCCTGGGCCGATTACGATAATGACGGGGATCTCGACCTCTACGTGGGCAACCTGAAGGCCCCAAATGTACTCTATAGGAACGAGGGGGACGGTTCGTTCAAGGATGTCACCGCCGCTGCGGGCGTCGAGGACAAGGAGTGGACCGAGGGGGTCTCGTGGGCCGACTTCGACAATGACGGATGGGCAGATCTTTACATCGCCAGGATAGGTGGGAGGGGAAAGGGGGGCGCGATGAACAGGTTATTCAAGAACCTGGGTGACGGCACGTTCGAGGACGTCAGCGAATCTGCCGGTGTGGCAGGGGGCGTAACCCTGAGTTACGCCTGTCCCTGGGCCGATATAGACAAGGACGGCGACCTCGACCTGTACGTGAGCGGCGGCAAGAAGTCGCGGGAAGGAAGGGTAGAGGTGCACCTGTACAGGAATGGGGGTACGGATAACCACTGGCTCGGGGTACGCCTCTCGGGGGATCGAAGCAATCGCCTCGGGATTGGGGCTGTTGTGAAACTTCACACCGCGGTGGGTATTCAAACCGCCCAGGTCACGGGTGGGAGCGGGTTCAATTCACAGGGTAGCGTATCGCTTCACTTCGGGCTTGGCAATGAGGGCTCCGCGTCCGTGGACGTTACCTGGCCTGATGGGACTGTTCAGAAGGCGGGCGAGGTGTCGGCCGATCAAGAGGTGGTGATACGGGAGTCGGCGTCAGCGGAGCGATAGGCGCCTCGATTTACTCTCTTCTACGGAAGAACCCCACGAATCCCTCCCTGATGCGGGCATTTGCAACCTCGTAATTCTGCTGGAATTCTGGGTCTTTCCAGATATCAATCTCCGTCCCGTGTCGAAAGCAGTTTCTGAGGTCTTGAGCCGTGCGGGCCTCATCCGACCTGAGCATGGGATAGGGGATGATGTAGTCGGGATGCCTTGAGAGAAGATACCCTACATCGCCCTTTTCGTGCCCGGCCATACCGTGCCCTGAATGAGGCGAAGCCGTATGTGCGATGTGGGTGTCGATCAGGCCGTAGAAATCGATTGCACGCAGGCCGGAGTAATAGGGGATCGCCCCGGCGGCCCCGAGGGCAAGTGTCTCACCCGGGTAGGCGTGGGCATGGAACCACTTCCCCGTCTCGATCCAGGTCCGGATCTCCTTCCTCATTGCCTCGATCTTCGATCGGTGCTGCGAACCATAGGGGAGTATCGTCAGGATGATGATTCCCAGGACTACGGCGAGTGTTGGTCGGTGCGACATCCCCGTGAGCCTCGGTATTGTCCGCAGGCCCTCCTGGGTCAAGAGGCAGATCAGCGGGATTATCGGGACGAAGAACCTGTACAGGATCATGTGGTCCCCGCCTACCGCTATTATGTATAAGGTGTAGATGGTGACGACGAACAGGATGAGGAGATGTCCCCGGCTCCTCACCCTTCGCAAGAGGAGAAGCCCGCCGGGCAGGAGCGGAAGCACGTTGTAGAGGAGAAAGAAACTCATCGCATAAATGAGGCCTCGTCTTACCTGGCCGAGTCCGCCGCCGGTCTTTGCGTAAAAGGTGTTCGGCAGGGGATATCCATAGTAGGCATATCGCCAGATATAATAGGGGAGAAATATGATTAGAAAGAGCCCCACCGCCCTCATGTCGATCCGCATGGTTCTCTCTTCCATCAGAGTGGAGAGGGTATCGAAGACGATGACCAGGCCGAAGACTAAGATACCTTCTGGCCTGGCCATGCTTGCCATGGCGAGGATCAGGGAAGAAACAGGGAACGCCTTTTCATCGTCCATCTCCCTGACCTTCTGGAGGACCCCCCACGTGAGGAGGAGGGCAAAGAAATTGGTCTCGAGCCCGCTCGAGTCCCAGTAGACGAACGAGAGATTGACGGCGAGAAGGTACACGGCGATCAGGTCGTAGAATCCCCTCTCTCCCGGGAGATGAACTGAGAAGCGATAGACGAGGTAGATCGTCATCGCCCCGGAGAGGATGCCGAGCACCTTGGAGACCAGTACGATATCGAAGCCGACCTTTACGAAGAGGGACAGCAGTAGTATCCACAGGAAATTGGTGTACCCCTCCACGCGCTCCCCTACGTTGTACACCAGGCCGTGACCCTCGACGAAATTCTTCACGTAGCGAAAGGAGATAAACGCATCGTCGTGGCTTGTGTTCAGGTAGATGCTGAGGCCGACGAAGATTGCAAGGCCCAGGATGAGGGCGGTCTGCAGGATGTTTCTCTTGTGGACTGCCATATAGGATCCAGGCCCCCTCAACAAAATCGTCTCAAGAAGGATCCGTTCCGCATTACGAACGCTTGAGTGGGTTGAGGTTCGTCGTGAGATATGTGTGGATACGTTCCAGGAGGATACGGTTCGATCGGAAGAGATAAGATACGTCCCTCCAGCATGCGTGCATGCACCCTACACAGTTATCCTGGATCTCAGTCATTTCGTCTCTATATCTCTTCTTCCAGAAGGTCCTCGGGAAGTCGTCGTTGAGGATGTTGTAACGCGGCTGGATCTCGTTGCAGGGGGATAAAGAGCCGTCCGGAAGCACTAAGAAGTAAAGGAGACCCGCGTCGCACTTCCACCTCATGTCTCCGTTTTGGAGGATGTGGCAAAAGTCATCCAGGAAGTTGTAAGAAATGGCGACCCTTGATCCATTTTCCTTGTATTCCTTGATCTCACGGAATACGCGGTTGAGTTCATTCTTGTGGTGGGTCACCGGGAGGAGATCATTGGATTTCGCGCGGTACATCTCGTCGGAAGAGGAATCCGTGGGTTGCATCAGCGGTATCGGGATGGAGAAGGCGCCGAGGTCGTTCACGAACTTGACGATGTCTTCGAATTCGTCGATGTTGAGGTCGGAGACCGTGGTGGCTGCCGCCACCATGCTCTTGGGCATCCTCTTGACGGCGTGCTTGAGCGACTTGTAGGCCGATTCCCAGGAACCCTTTATGCCGGTGATGAACTCGTGTTTCTCGGGGTCCAGGGAGTGAAACGATATGTTTATGTCGTTGATCCCCGCCTCGATGACCTCCTCGAGCCTGTCAATTTGTGAACTGCCGTTTGTCTGGAGACGGATGGAGAAGCCTCGGTCGGAGAAGACCTTGATGATATCGGGGAGGTCGCGTCTCATGAACGGTTCTCCGCCGGAGACGACGATGTTTGGGACATGGAGTTGCTCGAGGATGTCCGCCGCTCGCTTTATCTGATCCAGGTTCATCTCTCCCTTGCGGTCTCCATGCGTCCAGACATTGCACATCTTGCACCTGAAATTGCACCGCCGGGTAACATAGAAGTGGCAGTAGAACGGGTACTTGAAGAGTTTGGTGTTTACGATTCCCCTGGCGACCCTGGAAATTCTCATGGGATTAAGTTCCTCTGTGCTTTAGGCTCAGAAGCGGAATCGGCGGTGAATTGGGACCGGCCGATCCCGCTCAGTTGGACTGATACGTGCAAGGCATCTCCTGCCTTATATACATTTATTATAGCACAATTGGCCCTTGGAGTCAACTGTGCGAATTTTGGTGTCAAGTCAATTTGGAAATGTCCTATTTTTACCTGAACGTGCTCGTCCCTGGTGATCGTCGGCGGGGGACTCGCAAATTCCAAATCGATCTCTTATATTTCTATACTCGATAGAAGGACTTTTACCTATTGCGCGAGATACCAGTCCGGGAATAGAAGGATCAAGCAAGCCTGCATTAAAAACTCCAGGGAGCCTCTGTTGTCGACAATGCCCCGGGAAACAGGAGAAAGGGATGTTCTGTGACTAAGGGAGAAATTACCCCGCGGGAGCGATACCTCGTAATCCTGATCTTCATCGGCGCCCTCGCGGTCCGGTGTTTCAGGATCACCGATCCCTTCTGGGGAATCGAGAGTTTCACGAGCGCCCAGTTTGCGATATTCGCCCGCAATTTCATTCGTTACGGCTACCTCGCCACTCACTTCGCTTACGTCAACAACGTGGGCGAGATCCCCGGCTTGAGGTTTTACTATTACATGCATCATCCGCCCCTCTTCAGTTTGATAGTATCGCTCGTTTACAGGGCCTTCGGTGTGAGTGAGTGGGGTGCAAGGGCCGTGGCGGTCATTCTCTCGATGGGAGGAATGGTGCTCCTATACTGCCTGGCGGAGAAGATCTGGAACGGCCGGGTCGCCCTATTTGTCGCCCTGTTCTATGCCTTCAGCCCCCTGGAGGCCTACTTCGGGCGCTCTACGGTCTACGAGATGATGGTCCTGCCGTTCGTACTGGGGACCTTGTGGTTCTATATCCGGTGGGTTGAAACGGGCGAGGGACGTCATCTTGGATACGCGATCCTCACGTTCATCCCCGGCGGCCTGATCGATTGGACCGCTTACTTTATCCTGCCCGCCATCTTCATCCACCACCTCTTCTTCGTGAGGAAGGGCGCGCGGGGGAGCATCGGGAAGGCCTTTCTCTTACCCCTTACGGGCCTTGTCCTCTTCGGCCTCCTTTATCTCTACACCTCCATTCTCGAGGGATCCTTCTTCGAGCACAACGCCCTGGCGGAATCCTTCTTCTTCTGGACTCGCCCCTCAAGCGGTGAGTCTTTTGCTCTCGTGCCGTTCATGAGGACCGAGATCCTCAGGTTCTATTACCTTCTCACGCCGGTCGTGCTGCTCTTCTCCCTGCTCTGGGTAATCCACTTTGCCTTCAACCTGCTGAAGAGAGACCTGGCTAAAGATTCTTACATAATTCTCCTGGTATTGTACGGTCTGTTCCCGACCTTTTTGCTCTGGAAGGAGACCATCGGTCACCAGTGGCTGATATGTTACCTCTCGCCGGCCATGTTGCTCTCCGCCGGTGTCGGTGCTGATCGGCTATCCAGGGTGAAGTTGGCCGGGGGGTGGGCGGCAAGGGGGGTTGTGCTGGTCCTTACCGCGATGTTTTTATACTTGTCTTATTCCCCCCTGAGGCGCCTTTTCATAGAGATACCCCTCCATTCGCCGAACCGGTACGCGGTGGAGGTGGGCAAGTATATCCACCGTCTGACCAGTCCCGATGAGAGGGTGCTGCTACTGACCAGTATGGGTGGGGGAGGGGGGAAAGAGGAGGGGGTGGAGCACTTCCGGTATTTTCCCGAGAAGTTCTATTCCAAGCCGTCTCCTGTCGTCAGGTTCTATGCCGATCGCTTCATCCAGTGGGGTGTGGAGAAAGACGATGACCTCCTATCATTGAACCAGGAGGAACCAGGCTATTTCCGGTACCTGATAATCGGCCGGCAATATGAAGAGGCGATGGAAAAGTCGATCCTGGCGAGGCTCGAAGACCGGTATCCCGCGCAACGGGAGGGGCTTTTCACGCTGTATGACCTCTCTGCCCCCCCGGTCAATCCAGGTAGCCCAATGCCTTGAGCCGCTCACGCAGTGTTTCATTCATCTTTTTGCCCTCGTTGGCTGCTACGAGGGGCTTGAAGGAATCGATCCAGGCCTGGAGGGACCCATCGAGCCCCCGGGCGATTTCCGGCTCCCTGGCGATCATGTTGACCTCCTCGTGCGGGTCATCGACGATGTTGTAGAGTTCTTCTTTTTTTCGGCCTGCGGACCGGATGTACTTCCAATCTCCCTGGATGAGAGCCTTGCTGTCTTTCCACTCCGTGACAATCGGCCTCGGGCCCTCTTCTGTCTTGCCATTCAGCAGTGGCAAAAGGCTCTTGCCCTGGACACTGCCGGGCGCGGGGATCCGAAGGATGTCGAGTATAGTCACTGGGATATCGCAGAGAGAAACCATTCCGTCAATCGTCCGTGGAGGATAAAGGGAAGGTGAATATAGGATGAGCGGGACACTGATCAGTTCCTGGTACAGGGAGTTCCGATGCTCCATCAGCCCATGTTCGCCGAATTGCTCGCCATGGTCGGATGTGATGAACAGTATCGTGTTATCCATTATTCCCCTGTCTTTGAGACCCTCGACGAGTTCCCAGATCTTTCGGTCGAGGTAACTTATCTCGCCGTCGTAGAGACCGGAGAGATATTGGGCATCGGTCATGGCCCCAGGGCTCCCCTTCCACAGTTCTTCTTCTACGCCGTGAATGGCATTCATCAGTTCGTACCCCTTCTTCCCCTTTATCCAGCCGTTGTAATCGGCCGTGGCGCGATCGAGGAGCGAGTCGGGCGGTTCGTACGGAGAGTGGGCGTCGAGGTAATTGATGAAGAGGAAGAAGGGGCGATCCCTGGGGATCGTATCGAGCCAGTAAAAGACACGCTCATTCACGCGGTCGCCTGAGAAGTCTTCTCCGACAAAGAGTGCGGCCGTCTTCTGGCGAATTATCAGGGCGGTCAGCAGCCTGACGATGGGTTTGGCCCTCGGCTCGTTTTGAAGCCAGCCGTAGAGGAGGCTGTTTCTGAGGAAGAAGGCCGCGTTCTTGTATCCGGCCTCTACGTCATAGAGTTCATCGTATGCCTGGAACCCCTGGCCGTAGCCGAAGGCCGCCGATATCATCGAGTTCGCCACGACCCCAAGCGTTATGTAGTGCTCACCCTTGAGAATCTCCGCCAGGGTCAGGTTGCTCCGGGGCATGGTGCGAACCAGGTTTAGCACCCCTGTCTTGGACGGGAAGTTTCCGGTAAAGAGCGAGGAGTGAGCCGGCGGGGTCCAGCATGAAGAAGAGTAGGCGTTGCGGAAGAGCACCCCGCTTCGGGCCAGTTGATCTATGTGCGGGGTTGTATCCCGACCGTAGCCGTAACAGGACAGGCGATCCTTCCTTACCGTGTCCATGACGATAAGTATTACGTTGGGTTTCTGCGCAAGCGCCGCCGATTCGCCCCCCGAGGGGGCATTGAGGAAGAACTTCGCCCCGAAGAGTGCCGACTTCAGTTCGGCACTGAAGCGGGATGTGATAAAAAGGAGGATTATAGAGGTGGCTATCGTCAGGACACCGCGCCTCGTGGTGAAAAACCTCGGGATGCGGGCCTTCAGCACTGCCTTCAGGACCTTGTAGGATATAATGGAGGCCAGCAGGAAGAGGGGAAGAATGACGAGGAGGGTGAAGGCGATGAAGGCAACCCCCCCCAGTTCGAGCAATGGGCCCCGGTGACACCTCGGAGCCGTGATCTTGAACAGTATTACCCCGAGCCAACTGCTCATTTGAAAGGCAACGAGATTGGTTGCGCCTTCCGCCAATCTCCTTGCTCGTGAAATGAAGCCTGACAGTGTTCCCCAGACGGCTCCTCCGAGGATTCCCGGCAGTCCGTACAGGATGATTGCCCAGGAGACCAGGGCGAATCCCACGTCGTACGGGTGTCTCGCCAGGAGGATGATCGCCTCGGTCGTGCCGAGAAGGATAGACAAGATTGCCCACGTCAACATCCCGACCAGACAGAACTTCGCTGGTCCGGCCGTCCTCTCGCCGATTACCTCGCTTGCTCGAACTTCGTCTTCTCTTTCCATGAGACCGGTATTGTAGTTGCCTCAGAAGATATATCCAAGGGCCCGCAATTTTTCTCTCTCCGCCTCTGGTGCCTCTTCTTTCCCCGGAGTCCTTATCCCTCTCCCGTAAATGGTGTTCTCTCGATACCACTTCAGGATCGCGTCCTTAAGGACAGCGACCCTGTCGCTATTTTCTTCTGAGAGGTCGCGTTGTTCGTAGGGATCAGACTCTATGTCGTAGAGCTTCCCCTTGCTCACGGATTCCTTTCCGGACCTGTCAAGCATGCACATGAAACTCGTATCCTTAGTACGAACGGACAGGAGGTATTGAGATGTATTTCTGGTGTCTCTACCGAATGTCTTGCGTACCTTTCGGATGGCCTCTCTCCTCTCCTCAATCGGTACGTGCTTTGCCTGGCGCAGGGGGTTGTACCGGATCATCGAGAAGACCATCCTGTTCCCTTCATCTTCTCCCCTCAGTAGGCCCACCAGGCTGGAGCCCCTGAACGACTCCGGTGCGTTGATACCGGCGAGGTCCGCTATAGTCGGCCCGATGTCGGTGAGTGTGACAGGAGTGTCGAGGACCCTTCCGGGGACTATTCCTGGACCCGCCGCTATCAATGGTATCTTGACTTCCTCTGCGTGGAGGTCGTTTCCATGAAAGAGGACATGATGCTCGAGGAAGCCCTCTCCGTGGTCCGCCGTCAGGAAGATATATGTGTCTTTTCGCAGCCCGCTCTCCTCGAGGAAGTCGAGCAGCCTGCCGATGTTCTCATCGCAGTATGTGACCTCCCCACGGTATAGGTTGTATGAGGTAGGGAGGGTCTCCTGCGTGCTGATGGAGAAATCGGGGAGCCTCACCTTGGGGTGGGCGTGGTAGGGGCCATGTGGATCGAAGTAGTGGAGATGGAGGAAGAAGGGATGGTAGGAGTTGTCCCTGAGAAAATCAAGTGCCTCCGAGGTTATCTCATCCGCCGAGGCGTATAACTTGGTCTTGAAGTAAAATACGCGGTGGTCCGTAAGGGAGAGCATGGGGATCAGCGATCGATAGACGAGATTGGGCCGCCAGTCCATGACCTTGAGCAGAAAGAGGTTCGTGAGTCGCACTGCCAGGAACCTGGATGGGAGATCGTTATCTATGACGTCAAAGTAGATGAAGCCCTGGTTGTATCCGTTTCTGCTGTTGAGCAAGGGGTTGCCGAAGATAGCGGCCGTGTTGTAGCCATGGGCCT
This sequence comes from uncultured Gemmatimonadota bacterium, assembly GCA_964573995.1. Lineage (GTDB taxonomy): Bacteria > Gemmatimonadota > CAZMKB01 > CAZMKB01 > CAZNLH01 > CAZNLH01. The sequence goes on along the minus strand of CAZNLH010000016.1, from coordinate 11,059 downwards.
TCATGACCTCGGCGACGGTCGTGTAGGACCGGCGAATCGCAAGCGAGGTGCCGTCAATTGCGTGAGCGGGTGGCGGGAGGGAGGTCATCAGCGAGGCCATAGAGGGATACGTCCAGGAACTCGGGGCGAATGCCTTCTTGAAGACCACGCCGGATGCGGCAAGGCGATCGATGTTGGGGCTCGAATCCACCTGTTGACCGTAGCAGGAAAGTGCGTCCGCCCGCAATGTATCGATCGAGATCAGGATTATGTTGGGATTCCCCTCGGCGCCCCCGGCGGGAAGTTCCAATCGATTACGATAGTAGCCCCACATGGCGATACCGATCGATGATACAAGGATCGCCCCGAGGGCGACGGAACGAACCCTCCCGAACAGGCGGTCAGGAGAATACCATCTGGTCACGATGACGAAACCCAACGACAGGATCGCCCACAGCGCCAGGAAGGGGATGGTCCTCGAGGGGATGAATGAACCGGGCCGGTTGGGGAGAAGAAGGAACATGGCTGATAAGAGGATGAGAGAGAGGACCACCTCGAACCTGATGAATGACTCCTCGGTCTCGCGGCGGATCAGGAGTTCGCCGGTAAGGCCGCGGATCAGCCGGCTGCAGGCGAACCAAATGAGAAAAAGCAGGAGAACAAGGGGGAGGATCGCGACGAAGTCGTAGACCATGTAGTTGATTGCCCGCCTGGCGCTTGATTCGTTGAATTCTCGCAGGAGGAAGAAGGAGGACTCGCATAGCCCGAAGACTACCGACAGGGATAGTATTGAAAGGAGCCTCTTTTTACACCTTGCCTTCATGTCTCATCCTCCTACGGCAGGAGACCCTCGGCCTCGATGCGGGAGTATATGGTCTCGGCTGCCAGGCGGTGCCCGGTCGTGGTCGGGTGGTTGGTGTCGATAAACAGGGAATTGCCTTTTTCTTTCCTGAAGATCGGCAGGAGGTCGAGCGTCGGCATTCCGATCTCCTTTCCGAACCTGAGGAGTCTGTCCTGGGGGGTCCGCATGGGATCCTTTCCCTCGACCTGAAAGCGGAACGGGAAGATTACAAGGAGGACCCTGAATCCAGACTCGTCGGCCAAGTCGTTGATCTCCCTGAGGTGCTGCTCGATCTCCTCCCAATTCTTCTCTATTTGAGGCGGTGAGTTGGGGTTGGCCACCAGATTCTTTGCGCCCTGGGCTTCATCCCATTTCTTGTACCAGGCCATGGCCACCGTGAACATCCTGTACAGGGCGGTCCCCCGGAACAGGCCGTACAGTGAGGCGTCTTTCCAACCTGCCCCTCGCGCATTCTCCTTCTCTTTCAAGTGCTTTGCCCGCTCTATCTTCGCCTTTACGCTCTCAACGTCGAGGACGTCGTTCAGGACGAAGGCCACGATCACCAGGTCGGGCTTGAATTTCAGGCCGACTTCCTTCAGAAAGAGTAGTTCCTGCAGGGTGGAGAATCCACCTATTCCGGCGTTTATCGCCTCGAATCGCTGGTTGGGTCTGTGCTCCCGGAGCAGAGATTCGAGGACCCGTACGTAGGTCCTGTCGTTTTCGGTTCCATAGCCGAAGGTCACCGAGTCGCCAAGGCACAGGAGGCGGTAGGTATTGGGGGCCTTCTCCGTGGACAGTTCCTTTTCCCTGATCCCAAGAGAGTTGATCGAGACGTCTGCCCCGTGCCAGAATCCGTGGTAATGCGGCTCGTAGATCCATCCGAAACGGGGGTCTGGTTGGAATGGGATATGCCTCTCCCCGGTTTGGACGCCGAACAGTCGCAGGCCCCCCTCGAGTGCGATGAGTCCCGTGATTATGACGATGAAGGAGAAGAAGAGCGTCTTCAGCGGACCCAGGGCCCTCTCCCCGTGGCCCTCCTGCCGGCACATGGATTCTTTTGTTTCACCGGTCATCTGTTCGTCCACTGGCATTCTACTGGGCGATAGGGTTGATCCGCTCCTTCTTCGTGACCCAGATCGGCGAGGTCCAGGCCCGGTCCCCGGAACGGAGACGCAGCCGAAGGTAATAGAAATGGCTGCCCGTGGAGAGGGTAGAGTCCACCTTAGTCCCCTCGACCACGTTCCCTTCCCCTGGAATTGTGAAGATGGGGACGTTGTCCCGCAGGATTTCTATATCCTCCACCGGGTACGGCGCCCCCACCCGGTAGGTGATCTCCGGCGCGGAGGCCGTTTCATATTCCCTCCCGATATGGTGGCCGTCCATGTGGAAGTCTATGAATATCCTCTCCCCGGTCGTCCCGTAACAGTATCGGTCGTAGAGGGAATTGAAGACCTCTTTGCGCGTCAGGTCGCGGGCGTATACCGCCGCAAGGCCGAGTTTGTTCGGCTCGTTGGCCTCCCCGCCGTCGTACCAGCAGCGTCCCGGCGTGCTGGAGTGGTCATCCCCGTCCGCTATTGCGCCGATCCGGTATCCCTTGGCGAGACCGCTCTGGTAGGTCCCGTATGAGGAGATCTCCTTCTTCCGCCAGGGCGATCCGGAATAGCGCCAGTACGTTGATTGGAGGAGCGTCTTCGTGTTCTCGGTAGTGGCGAAGCCGGTATGGACCTCTACGAGCCGTTGTTGCTCCGGTTGGGGGGCGTCCCAGTCCGCCCCGGACCGCAACTGGGCAACGACGAGGGCCCGCATGTCATGAATGGAGGCATCCACGTCGTTTGTCGATCCCATGAAGAGAGGGGCGTCCTTGGTGTCCGGGAAGTAGATCTGGCGGTAGCCGCGGTTTATCTTGCCCGGCTTGGTCGACCACTCGTAGCCCGGGAATGTGACGAACCGTCCCGGCTTATAAAAGCGATCGGCGAGGTCCTTGGTCTCTTGCCACTTCTTCTCGTTTAGGCGCTGGTTGTGGTCGGAAAAGGCGCAGAAATCGAGAAGCCCGGTGTCCCTGCCGTAGGTGTAGGTCTGCCCGGGGGGATGGTGGCCGTCGGAGAGGGTGGTATGGACGTGGAGCATTCCCCAGTATAGGTGGTAAGCCGGGCTTTCTTCCCGGCAATCGATCGGAATTGTTGAGGGGCGCAGTCCCTCTCCGGAGACCGTAAGCAACTGGATACCCGGGGTCTTCATGACTACACCGCTGAATCGGAACCTCCCGTCGTCCATCTTGCGGAGCGATATCTTCCCGCCGGGGATACGCGCCTCTGCATCGCTGGATTCGAGTTCCACTTCCCCCTCGTAGGGGTGGATCGGTGGATTGTTGAACCGGTCGAGGACAATACCTTCCACGTCGAATGGTATACCGGCCTGCACGATGGTGGGCGAGGCAATGCGGATTGCGGCCGGCTCTCCTGGGACCACGGTGACAAAGGGGGTGAGGGCCGGTGGAAGCCTCTGGAACTTATTGTTTCCCTCGCGATCGATGTGTACGGGAACGGGCCAGCGTTCTTCCGGGAAGGGAAACGGCCTCCCTCTCAGTGTGAGTATGAACCGGTCTCCTTCCAGGAGTGGGGCCCCCTTGATGACATACTGCAAGAAGACACTGAACCTGTGGATTCGGATCTGTGGATAGCCTTCGGTGTGACGAGTGAGTTTCTCGTTGATTTCCGGGATCTTGAAGGGGATCTCTTCGAGCCTGGCGCCCTTGGCGCTCTCGAGGTGTGCCTCGTGTTCAATACCGGTGGAGTCCGAGCGGAACAACTCGTTGTATACGATGATGATCTGCCCGCCCTCTTCGATACCACCGGGGGGCGCCTTCAGGGTCATCGTCCATGTGGCCTCCTCGCCGGCCGTCAGCGTCTCCGGGCTGCAAGTGACCAGTGGTTCCTGGGCATTCTCGTTCTTCATCTTCCCCGAGAGACCGCACCCTGAGAGGGAGGCCATGTAAAGGGTTGTGAGGGCGAGAAGCACGAATTCCGCTCCGCGGATCAATCTATTTACCAACGCCATAACCACTCCTTCTCCTCCCGTATCGGTTTGGTATCTCTCGGGAAAAATGAATTGCAAAACCTCAAAATTATACCTATTCGGAAAGTTCAGGTCAAGGCCCACGGGCATGTATTGGCAAGGTTTCAGGGAGACATCCCCCACCCGTCCCTCAGATGTCGATCGTGCCCGCAGCGACGCCTGTGACAGCTACAAAGGCCCCCTCGAGGGGCGAGTTCGTGCAGGAGAGCGGCCCTTGACTCGAGCCTTGCTTGGCCTTCATCCGGCCCCGGGGGGCGAGGAAAAGTCAGGGCCTTGACCCCTTTCACTTCGCCCATGAGGGAAACTCCCCCGTGGAGATGCCAAGCGTCGGGCCACCGAGCAGGAAGATCGCGAAGGTGATGACGAGGATCCCGATGATGTTAATGAGGAGTCCGGTCCGCGCCATGTCGGAGATCCTGACCCTCCCCGAGCCGAAGACTATGGCGTTTGGTGGCGTGGCAACGGGGAGCATGAATGCCTGCGAGCAGGCTATGGTCCCCGGGACCATCAGTAGTAGTGGATTGAGCCCAAGACCCGTGGCCATGACTGCAATAATCGGCAGCAGGATCTGTGCCGTTGCCGTGTTGGAGGTGAGTTCCGTCAGGAAGGTTATGAGCGTGCAGATCAGGGCGACTATCAAGATGGGTGAGAGTCCCCCAAGCGCCTCGAGCCTGTGCCCCAGCCACATGGAGAGGCCCGACTCCTTGAATCCTTCGGCCAGGGCGAACCCTCCCCCGATCAGGAGGACGATTCCCCACGGGAGCCTTGAGGCGGTCCGCCAGTCCATGATCCTTTCGCCCCCTTTCCCCTTGCATGGAATTACGAAGAGGATGAAGGCCATGGCAATGGCCACGGTACCGTCGTCCAGTAGGCCTGCGTTCGTGAAGAGGCGGGACCAACCGGGGATCGTGAGGTGGCCGAACTGGATGTCCCTTCGGAAGAGCCACAGGAAGACGAGGAGGAGGAAGTCGACCAGCACGGCCCACTCCTCGAACGAAAGGGGGCCGAGTTCCCTGTATTCACGCTCGAATATCTCCTTGTCCGGCTCGAATCCACCTCGTCGGGGGGAGTATGACCACGTGAGCAAGAGCCATATGATGACCAGCATCAGGACCGAACAGGGCAGCGCGAAGGCGAACCATGATGCGAAGGAGATCTCGGGGGCCGCGGGGAAGTTTATCTTGAGTATCCTCACGAAAGACAGGTTGGGCGGCGTCCCCACCAGGGTCGCGATCCCGCCGGTCGAGGCCCCGTAAGCGATCCCGAGGAAGAGGCCGATTGAGTAACGGGATAGGTGCTCCTTCCCGAGGTTCTCTTCGAGTTTCATGACCAGGGCGAGTGCAATGGGGACCATCATCATCGTTGAGGCGGTATTGGAGATCCACATGGAGAGGAACCAGGTGGCCGCCATGGACCCGAAGAGGATACCTCCCGGCCGGGCGCCGCAAAGTCGAAGTATCCTGAGCGCTATGCGTCGGTGCAATCCCCAGCGTTCCATCGCGAGCGCCACGAGGAAGCCCCCGATAAAGAGGAAGATGATGTGGTTGAAGTATATCGGCGCCACCGCCTTCCCGCTCATGATCCCGAAAAACGGGAACAGGATGACCGGAAGGAGGGCGGTCACTGCGAGCGGGATCGCCTCGGTGATCCACCAGAAGGCCATCAGGAGGGCTATGGCCGCCGTGCGTGTCACCTCCGGGTGCGCGGGGTCAAGGTCGAGGAGGGTAAGGACCCCGATGAACAGCAGGGGACCTGTGACCAGAGAGATGGTGGACAACCTGGATCTTATTTGCGACAAACTCGCTCCTGTTGCAGAAAAAAAGCTGTCGTTGCCGAGGGGGCCATGATCGACCTATATTGCCGAAGTACATGGGTCGGGTCGGCCGGCTTGATTGGAACACCGTGCCTCGAGGGCTATGGGTAAGATATCGAGGAGCGATCCATTGTGCAAGGAAAAGTGAAGTGAAAGGCGGTAATCAATCAGGATCGAGTGTTTCGTCCCGGAAGTTTATTCGCATTTGTCATGTCTCTTGGGGCGGTGCGGGTCCTGTCGCCGAACACCCCCGCTGTGCTCGCAGGGGCTGCGCGCGGTGGGGGGCCCCCATCGGCGCCACCCACGCTAAGGGGCAAGAGATTTCCGGGGCATTACACTAGGTGATCTTCCCGCCGCCTTCTCGATCTTGCAATCGCAATGGGATTGGATATCTTACCGGTGAGTGCACTTGTATGGTTGACAGGCGAGGAGAGGTGCGTGGTCTTGGATAATCTCGAGGGAAACACGCAGGATAGGCGGATGGAAGGGGCGATATGGCCAAGATAACGGTTCGCAGGGCGACTTCGGGCGACCTGGAAGACATTACCAGGATTTACAACGAGGCGATCCTTCACACCGTGGCCACCTTCGACATGGAGCCCAAGACCATGGAGGAACAGGAGGACTGGTATGAAGCCCACGGCCCCGGCAACCCGATCATGGTGGCGGTGGTGGAGGGGGGAGTGGTCGGATGGGCGGCGTTGAGCAGGTGGTCCGATAGGTGCGCCTATTCAGGGACGGCTGAGATCTCCCTTTATATCGATGAAGAATACCGGGGGAGGGGGATAGGACGGCGGTTGATGGAGGCGATACTCGAAGAGGGAAGGAGATCCGGGCTCCATGCCGTTGTTGCGCGTGTCGCGGGGGGAAACGAGGTCAGTATCCACCTGCACGAATCCCTGGGCTTCGAGCCGGTCGGCGTGATGAGGGAGGCGGGGCGCAAGTTCGACAGGTGGTTGGACGTATATATCCTGCAGAAGAGATACAGGGAGCCCGTGGATGGCGAGCGTGCGGACGTGAGGTCATGGAGGGGGAAGGCCCTGGGGGTTCGCGTACTATTCTCGAAGGCAGGCACCGCACAGTCCATCCAGGTTTCTCACGGTGAGGGCTTTCTGCTGGTCGATGCAGGGGACGGGACGCTGCGGGACCTCCTGGCGAGGGAGGGCAATATCCGGGAAATCAACGGGATCGCGTTCACGCACGGGCACTTCGATCACGTGGGTGGACTCTATCCTATCCTGGGATTCCTGAGGATGGTAGGTCGAGAGGATGACCTCCACATCATAGCGCCGGGGGATTGTAAGGAAGTCCAGGCGGTAGTAGAGGCCTTTCGGTCGTGTTATCTTGATACCACTCCATTTAGAATCTCGGTTCGCGAGGCGCGCTCCCGGCAGGTCTTCCAGGTTGGGGGGATGTCCATCCGGGCATTTCCCGTGGTGCATTGCGGGAGCACGAAGGGGGCGGGGATCCTCGGGCCGATACCTGCCGCGGGGTACCGTCTTTCATTTCGAGGCGAGACGGTGGCTGTAAGCGGCGATACGGGCGACTGCCCTTCATTGAGGGAACTCGTCCGGGGGGCCGATCTTGCTGTCCTGGAGGCCACCTACCCGGACCGGTGGCAGGTAGAGGGGGCATACCTTGAAAGGGTCCACCTCTCAACGGATCTTGCGCTCGAGATCGGCCGGTCGGCCCGGGAGTGTATCCTGGTCCACGGGAGAAGATAAAAGAGAGGATGTATTAGGCCACATCCGCCCAGGTGCTGTCCAACTTGAAAAGTAAAGGCCCTCTCCCCGGCGGGAGAGGGCCTTATACGTGATTTGCCACTTTATGCCATAGGGACGAGGAAATCAGAACATGAACTGTGTCTCTATGTCAAAGGTATTGCTACGCTCACCGAAGTCTCCTGTGGTGTTGTCGGAGGCGTCGATGGTGTAAGACGCGGTAACCTTGCAGTTCTGCCTTGGGGCATAGACCAGCGCCGGGGTCACCGTTGTGGTCCTCGAATCACCAGAAGTAATGGATCCATCGTCGAAGGTGTCGTACCTCAGTATCCCGAGGAGACCGGTTCTCAACTTGACATCGCCTTCGAAGGTGATCCCCTGGTCGTTGCTCGTTCCGTTGCCCTGTATCCGATTGACATCGGTGACATAAGCGAATTGCAAGTCCAGCGGGTCCTTGCGCAGGTTGGCCGAGATGTCGTAGACCGTGTACTCGCCGTCCGATGTCCCCTCGAATCTTTTCAATGCCCCATTATTGGCGTGATAGGCCAGGAGGGATACGGAACTGCCCTCCACGGGGCCGCTCGGCGCCTCACCCCTCAAGACAAAGTAGACATCTTTGATAGAGTTTGCCGCGTGGTCGGTGTGGTAATCTCCCCCCATCTTGTCTGCAACCCCGACCGCCCAGAATGCGGGCCCGTTATATCCATAATACTCGAGCCCGGTGGTGGTCCGGAGGTTGTAAGGATCGCTACCGCTCTTGGAATATTTCCCTGGCCGGAAGGCGCCCGGGTGGGAAGTCGGGCCATCAAGGCCCCTCTTCTGGTCCGAGAAGGAAGTCCACTCGGTGGGGGTGAAACCGCCGACCCTGAAGTTGGCCATGCTGTTGCCGTTGACATTGGTCCAGCCGACGAAGAAGTTGTGCAACTCGGTCTCACCATTAGCAGTGTTGGTCTCGAATTCCGCCCAGAACGGCATGTTCTTGGCGACCGTGCCAGAGGCGAAGAAGGCACCGAAGATGGTGCTGCCTATGGTCGATGGGATGTTGTTGCCATCGGGGTCGTTTTGCTGATCCTCAAACACCCTGATCTTCCCCCTGACTGCGACAAAGTTCCCGAGATGCTTGGCCAAACTGAGGTCATCGGCTATCCCCTTTTTCCCCATCGTAGATCCCTCCTGACCCCCCGGCAACTGGAAGCCGTTTCTCATGAACCTCTCTCCATAGAAGTTCAATCTTGGGAAGGTGATGCTGTGGCACGTGTTACAGGAGAGGCTATACTTCCGTGCGAAGGCTGCAGTGGCCTGCGCCTTGCTTTGAAACATAATGCAACCGAAGGCGAAAACAGTAAGCGTAATCGCCAACCCCTTAAACATTCCCTTCATGATTCTCCTCCTTTGAGTCCTTTCGAATAAGGATACTATCCTTTCTCTTACAGGTTGTTGTCTCAGGTCCACCTCCTTTCCAATCCTATCGCACTTTACCGCCCGGAAGTGTTTACTTGCCTGTACAATTCAAAGAAGAATAATAGGCGGCCAGGTTGTCTATGTCTTCGTCGGACATTGACTCCATCATCGGCTTCATGATTTCATTGTTTCGCGTGCTGTCACGGTAACTCTTCATGGCGTTGACCAGGTATTGCTCTTGCTGGCCGGCCAGGTTGGGAGTTTCAGACATACCGGAAATCCCTTTATCGCCGTGGCAGGCTGAACAAGTGGATGCCTTGGCCTTTCCCGCTTCGGCATCCCCGGCCAGTATATATCCGGCGGTGGTGAGTAAAAAGACACAGGCAAGGCAAAGATAAAGCGCTTTTTTCATCGTATTACTCCTGAGTGTTGCTGTTAATTAGGGTTCTCTCCAAGGTGCCTTAGTCCTCTAAGCCCAACCTGCAGATAGAACAAAAGGGAAACTCTTGGCTGTGAAACCTGGTAGACCCCCGTACAAATATCAGAATAACGTATCTTTGAAGTTGCGGTTTGTCAAGGAAAAAGTCTTCTACTGAGTCAATCTTGACATCTTGATATTTTAGTCGCTATTTTCTCCCTGTTCCTTGCAAGCCCGCTATGCATTATGTTGACGACAGTTGACATATCATTCCCGTGAGGTTATATGAGAAAATTCATGATGAATAGTGTTGATTGTGGTTTCAGAGTGGGATAGATGTAACAGGCCCTGTTACCGCCATAATTAATCGCAATCGATTCAAGTAGCCACAAGGAGAGGAAGAATGGGCCCCACATTTCTATTGAGCGGTATTGGTATGATGGTGGTAGGCCTTTTATCCATCATTTACTGGAGACGACGAACGGGAACAGAATGGTGGTTTTTTCTGATCGGCGCGATGGCGTGGATTGTTGGGGTTGGGCTGAAATCATTGGCTTCGATTCGGATGGATGCAGTGATTTCTTTCATCCAAGGGGCCTTGCCAAAGTCCACAGCTGATCCCTGCCCCGATTCTCGAGAGGGTGACGGCGCTCCTCTTGCATGCCTTCTCGTGCATTCTCATTATTTACGCTGTTCAGACGGGGAAGTGGAAGTGGTTTTGGATCGCTTTCGCGTATAAGACGGCCATGGATGCCATCGCCGGATACATCCAGATTTCTTATGGTGTGGAAAACCTGACGACAGCTGAAATGTGGGTCTTTGAGGCGCTGATCCTCCCATTCGGTATTGTTGGGTTCTGGGGGTTATGGTCTTTTCGGAAGAAGTTTGAGATGTTATCCGTCTCTCCAACCTTTTCTCATAACAGACTGTAGAATATAGAGCTTCGAATTACGAGATCTCCCTTTCACGGGGGAGATGGGTCTTGCCCACCTGGCGGAGACCGGATAGGACTTGAACCCTGCTCGGAGCGGGTTCCTTCAACCGTAGGGCACAAGGGTATCAAGAATAGCACTGTACGCATGCGCGGAACAACATTCGGCCATACTCTAATAATTATTCGGACACGATCGATTATAAAGTTAAATCTTGCAAATAGGCTCCAAGAGTGTCTTGCAGTATCTCGATCATATCAACATCCTGCGTAATGTTTTCTTTTGCAATAATGATTTCGTAATTCAAGAAATCGCGAGGCACATCCACCTTACCCCTTGGTTTGATTGAGATCGTCTCGAAAAGTTTATGAGAAGGCTCATTGCCGAGCCTGTTTTCGTTTTTGAAAAGAATTTCTTTTTGGTTCATCTCCCAGTTTGTTGATGTAATCGAGCCAAGGGATGGGGAGTGGGCATGTTTGGTTTCCCTCCACTGTCATTCCGGTGGAGGCCGGAATCCAGAGGTAGAGGGTATATGGTGCCATGGAATCGGCCATCAGGCTGGAGGGGGCGATGAAGAAAGGGAATAGGGCTTGGAAGATAAAATTGATCGAGGTGATAAATCTGGAGTTGTGGGATTTATATAAGGATTTATTGAGAAAGTCCTGGATTCCTGCTTTCGCCGGAATGACGGTAAGATAGTTGTATTGAGCAATACGCCTTCACTGAGCGTGCCGGATCTAAATGGATTATTCTACGGATAGGTGCAAGGACGTTCTGATTGAACAACGTGGCACCATATCTGGAAGAGCAACCGGGCCTTCTCAGTTTGTACAGGCGTAATCTCCCGGTTTCAATCCACGCCCCCGCGCGGGGGGCGAC
>CAZNLH010000015.1:0-60844 GCA_964573995.1 uncultured Gemmatimonadota bacterium | reverse complement strand
CGCGATAATAGCCGCTTCTATCTTCACCCCCGATATCTTTGCCGTCATTGCTGCGAGAGAGGGCTCGGGGGCTGTGTTCCCTCTGTCCCGCCAGGAGATGATAAGGAGGGACATAGGACAACCCGTTGCCCCGCCCAGCCGCTTCATGGTCGCGGATGCCGCAGGTGGCGTGAAGGTCCACGCCCAGGGGACGTACCCCGTCCCGGTCCTGCTGGGACAATTTCCAAACCTCGCGGGTTCCTATCCAAGGGATGATTACCAGGCCCTCCTCTTTGATGGGCCATGGCCCACGGGCACCATGACCGACTATTATCATGAGATCTCATACGATCAGTTTACCGTCACGGGTACCGTATCCGGCTGGTACGAAGTGCCCAATTCCAATGGTTATTACCAGGGCGGAAACAATGGATTTGGATCATATCCAACCAACGCGGCCGGGTTCGTATACGACCTGGTTTCGCTCGCCGATCCGGACGTCGATTTTTCTCAGTACGACAACGATGGGCCCGACGGAATCCCGAATTCCGGTGATGACGATGGGTACGTGGACGCGCTGTTTGCCGTTCATGCGGGAGAGGGTGGGGAGTGTGGTGGACCGTGGCTCTGGTCCCACCGGTCGAGCCTTTCGGGGATGGGAGCGCCCATTTTTACAACCGACGATCCGAAGTATGGTGGGGGAAACATAAAGGTCAACGATTATATCCTGATGCCTGGAAACTCCTGCGGGGGCGCCGCCATGATCGAGATCGGCGTCTTCTGCCACGAATTTGGCCACTCCCTCGGTCTCCCCGATCTCTACGATACGGACAATTCCTCAGAGGGTATCGGCGGATGGGGATTGATGGGATCGGGTTCGTGGGGAGGTGACCAGAGACACCCGGAGACTCCCAGCCATATGTGTCCATGGTCCAAGGAGGAATTGGGCTGGGTGAATCCCATAGAGGTCCCGTCGAACCTGGAAAATGCGGGATTGCCCAGGGTGGAAGACAGTCCGATAGTGCTGAAGATTTGGCAGAACGGTGATGAGTCCGGCCCCGAGTATTTTCTCGTTGAGAACCGCCAGCAGGTCGGCTTTGATTCGAGCCTGTTGAGGTCTGGAATCCTCATCTGGCATATCGACAACAATCAACCGGGCAACTGGAATGAAAACCACTACATGGTGGACCTGGAAGAGGCTGATGGAGAATTCGACCTGGATCGCGGTTCAAACCGGGGAGACGGAGGCGATCCCTATCCAGGTTCTTCCGGAAACCGTTTTTTCAACTGGTCGACCCTGCCGAACAGCCAAGATTACAACGGTGACACGACGCAGGTAGCCGTGGATTCGATAAGCGATCCCGATTCGGTCGTTGTTGTCGGTGACTTGATCGTACATTCCGCTATCATGGGATTCCTCGGGTACTCGATTGATGATTCGGGCGGGGACAACGATAACGTGGTGGATATCGGTGAGACGGTCGATATTGCCTTCAGCATCCACAATTACAGCGATACCCCGGCAGAAAGCGTCTGGGCCCATGTCTTTTCCTCGGACCCCGCGCTCACCTTTCCGGTCGACAGCGTCTTCATAGGGATGATATCTCCACGCAGCGATTACGACGGCACGGGCCAGCCATTCACTATGCAGGTGGATGCAGGGACAGATATCCACAACAGTGAATTCACGATCGAACTCTCTGGTTCCGACAGGTTCTATTACTCACACAGCGTTGAATTTCTAATCGGGCACCCGACACTCCTCCTTGTGCAGGATGATGATGAAGACGACTATTCTCTTTATTACCGCCAGGCCTTGGACAGCCTCGGCGTCCCCTACTACATGAGAGATGTATACCAGAATGGGAGCCCCGTGGACAGCCTTGAACCGTTCGACACCGTGATATGGTTCACCGGGAGGGCCGCGAGCAATACGCTCACACCCGTGGAACAGGACAGCCTGAAAGACTTTTTAAACAGGGGAGGAGACCTGTTCCTCAGTGGGCAGAACATCGCGGAAGATCTCAACTCGAACGGCGGCACCCAGTTTCTCGAGCAGACCCTGGGCGTTTCTTACTCTGGTAATACCTTTGATCCGATACTGAATGGTGTCGAATCCAACCAGGTCGGGGAGGGATTGGAAACCATAGTAACGGCGGGCTCCGGGGGTGCCAACGATCAGACTTCGCGGGACGTCCTTGTCCCCTTGAGCGGCAGCATGGCTGCCATCGTGTACGATACTACGTCCGGTGAAGTTGCCGGTGTTACCCGTTATCTACCGCAGACGGATACCCGGATCGTCTTCTTCGGGTTCGGCTTCGAGGCGATCAACCGTAGCAACCCGAGCGATTCAAGCCAGGTGAGCAGGTACGATGTCATGGCTAATGTAATGGACTTTCTGACTGGACAGGTGGGTATTGCCGGAGACGATGGTTCTTCTTCCCCGAGGGTTCCACGGTCGTTCAGCCTATCCCAGAACTATCCCAACCCCTTTAACCCGATGACGACGATAGCCTTTTCCATTCCTGAGCGCCAGGTCGTGCGGCTCGATGTCTTTGATCTGAGAGGCAGAGAGATTCGTAGCCTTGTAAGAGGCAACCTCATGCCGGGGTACTATTCAGTACAGTGGAATGGAAAGGATGACCGTGGAGCGGGAGTGGCATCGGGAGTCTACTTGTACCGGTTGAGGTCGGGGAAGAAGGTCCATACCCGCCGGATGTTGCTGGTTAAATAGAGGGCGTTGCTCGATAAAGGATGATTCCAGAGGGGGGGCTGTAGGTTACAGCCCCTGTCCTGTTTCGGGCGATCAATGAGAAAGGAGTGTAGAAATGGAAGAAGGAACTACCCTCAAGGGGACTCCATTTCAGAGATATCATGGCAATATGGGCGCTAAGATGGTTGATTTCGCAGGATGGCTGATGCCGATTCAATACTCCGGGATCTTGAGCGAGCACCATGCCGTGAGGACTGGGGCCGGTCTTTTTGATGTGGCACACATGGGAAGGTTAGAGATAAGGGGCAGGGGGGGAGTTCCGTTCGTTCAGTATCTTACGACCAACGATGTCTCGAGGCTGAAACCGGGAATGGTTCAATATTCCACGATCTGCAACGACCCCGGGGGTATCCTGGACGATGTAACGGTGTATCGTTACGACGAGCACCTGATGATCGTCGTGAACGCTTCCAACACGGGAAAGATCATATCATGGATAAGAAATCACATGCAGGATGGGGTTGAATTCGTCGATCGAACGAAGGAGATGGCTCAACTGGCGGTTCAAGGGCCGGGATCGCAGGCAATCCTCCAGCGCCTTGCCTCCTTTGATCTCGAAGAGATACCATTCTACCACTTCAAGGTTGGACTCCTTTCCGGCACCGAGTGCACTGTATCGAGGACCGGCTACACCGGTGAGGATGGTTTCGAGATCTATCTCCCCGCTGAATCTGCCGACGAGATATGGACGGCCATCATGTCAACCAATGGAGTCACTCCGTGCGGGCTTGGAGCGAGGGACTTGCTGAGGCTTGAAGTCTTTTACTGCCTCTATGGTAACGATATCGATGAGACAACGACACCTCTGGAAGCGGGGCTCAACTGGGTTGTGAAATTTGATAAGGGTGATTTCATAGGGCGGGGGTCCCTGCTTGGGCAGAGGAAAGAAGGACTCAAGCGGCGACTGGCGGGATTTATATTACGGGACAAGGGAATACCAAGGCATGGATACCCTGTTGTTACCAACGGCAGTGTCGTGTCTAAGGTCGCAAGTGGGGCTTTTTCTCCTTCGCTGAGGGTGGGTATCGGCACAGCATATCTACCGACCGAAATCGCGGAAGAAGGGACAACGATTGAGATAGATATACGAGGGCGTAAGGCATTGGCTGAAGTGGTGAAGCCCCCATTTTACAAAGATGGCAGCCGGAGGTGAACCTGTCGACGATGAGATCAAACCGCGGGGCGATTCATCGTAGCGGGCTAGTGCCATGTCCTGGAAGTCTCTTGCCCATTTGCGCGGGTGACGCCGATTGGGGTGTTCGGCGACAGGGCCCGCACCGTCTCAAGAGACAGTACAAATATAAATAAACTTCTGGGACGGGACACTAGGTCCAAGTATAAAACGGGCCGATGATGCGTCCCGGGAGCAATAAAAAGCCCCCTTGACTTGATTATACAATTGTCAAGCCACGGGTCTAATTGTAATTGAATTGGGCATTCGTTTAGGGGAGGGGGCCCCCTGGGGGGAAACTCCAGAATAGTTGTTTCCCCTTGACAATGGCTGAACTATCTATTATTCACTAAGTTATGGGTTTTGTCAGTGTCGTTACATGGGAGAATCACCGGAACTTCATTCCGGATAAGGAGACGGATGTTGAAATCGCTTATTCTGCGTGCTCACTGCCAATATGGCAGTAAGGGAGGAATAGTTTATTGTCCAGGTTAGAGGAAGGAAGCATCGAGGTCTTGTTGAGCCGCGATGATCCCGAGTGGGCTTCGCGTCTTCATGGGATCCTGGATCAGGAAGGAATTGCAGGAGAGATCGTCAATCTGCACGGCGATGTCCTGAAGCAGGTCAAGGAACGCAGGCCTCTGCTCCTGATCCTGACTGGGTCCCTCCACGACCGGGGAGTCGAGCGCCTCCTGAGAGGACTGAAAAAGACAACCTGGAGCACCTCCGTTATCGGTCTCGTGGAGCAGACCTCTTCAGACGACATCCGTTCGCTCCACAGGCTCGGCGTGGACGAATGCCTGAAGAAGCCCGTCGACATGACGGAGTTCCGGCTTGTCTCCAATCGCCTCCTCGAAAGGGAACGGATGGTACGTAAGACCAACATCCTGGGACGTTCCGAGGGGGTATTGGAGGTCTTGGAAAAGGTCAAGCAATATGCCCCATTCAATTCGACGGTCTTGATACAGGGAGAGAGTGGGACAGGTAAGGAACTCGTTGCAAAGGCGATCCACAGGCTCAGTCAGAGGCGCCATCGTCCCTTTATCGCCTTGAATTGCGCAGCCCTCCCCGAGAGTATCCTCGAGAGCGAACTGTTCGGGCATGAGAAGGGCGCCTTTACCGGCGCGTCGTCCCTTCGAAAAGGGAGGTTCGAAGTTGCTAATACAGGGACGTTGTTTCTCGATGAAGTGGGCGAGATGGTACTCGCCACCCAGGTCAAGTTGCTGCGCGTCCTCGAGGAGAGGGAGTTCGTACGAGTTGGCGGGACCGAGAGCATTTCAGTGGATGTGAGGGTCATCACCGCCACGAACAAGGACCTCCAGGAAGAGATGGAGATCGGAAATTTCCGCAGGGATCTCTATTATCGCTTGAAGGTGCTTACCATAGATATTCCCCCTCTCCGGGAGAGGCGCGAAGACATCCCCCTCCTCGTGAATACCTTTATCAACAGGTTTTGCGAGGAAAACAGGATCTCATTCGTCGGAGTAAATGATGAGGCCATGGAGGTACTCAAGAATTATGACTGGCCGGGCAATGTTCGCGAACTCAAGAATCTCGTGGAGAACATGCTCATATCCTCTCCCGATAGGAAGATAAGGCCCGAAGATATTCCCGATTACATCTACCGGAGGGGAGAACCGGGCCGCCTCTTGCCCATCCCGGTAACCAGGGTAAAGCGGACCGGGGAGATGGAAACGAGTGCCATATTGAGCGCGCTTGTGGAGTTGCGGCGTGACATCCGGGAACTTGGCCGGCAATTGATGGCGGAAATCCACGGAAATGAGGTCAGAATGGCGGGATACCCGCCCAACTCTCATGGGCGGCGGTCTCAAGATCGTGACATCGATCGGGTCAGGGGTGATAGGGAAGGGCGCCACGTTGGTGGCGAGATACGAGTCGCATCCAAAAAGACGTTGGCGGAGATAGAGAAGGAAGCCATAGCCGAGGCCCTTAGGGAACTGAACGGGAATCGACGACAGGCAGCCAAGATGCTGGGCATTGGCGAGAGGACTCTCTACAGGAAGATCAATGCCTACGGTTTGAGGTGACAGGGCCGGTAACAAGGCGTAACGGATCTCTCGCGGTCGGGGTACTTGCTGGAATCCACTATTCCACCAGGAGTTTTGATCCTTGGACCGTCTTGATTATATCCTGCCACTTGTCGCTGCTGAGTTCCTTGTACCGGAACGTGATCGGCAGCAACAGGTCGATGTCCTTCTTGAAGACGTAGATTGCCATCTCCGGCGTGCCGTATAGCGTGAGGATCCGCTTGTCGAATGTACTGGTGATGGGGAGAATCTTTAACGGCTTGTAGAGCTTGCCCTGATGGAAGATATTAAGTTCCGTGGGCTCGAAGTAGATTTCATTCTCCGATCTCCCCTGGAAGAGGACGAGAAACTTTCTGGATCCCTTTTCGACATCCTTCAAAGATTCCTTGTGCTTATCAATCATCTTTGTGTATGTATTGCGGGTGTCCTCGGTGCAGTAACGGAGAATCTCTTCCTCCATGGGCGTGACGCGGATCCAAAGCCCGTTTCCCTCCAATACCACTGAGATATCATTTGTTCCCAGCACCCCTTCCCCCTCTTCGGGCGCTCCCTTTATTATAGCAAAAGATGGAGGCGTGATGAGGCAAACGAGAAGAACTATGCCTCCTGTTGCAATCGAGAGTAGATGCCTGGTCATTTCTAACCTCCTCCTTGACTGATCCGGTGTTGATCGAGAGAGGAAGACACTTCCGCTCAGGCTTCTTTTTGCTGTTTGGACTTCTTCAGGATGATCATCGGGGGCGTTTTTTTTCTTATCACATCCGGTGTGATGATGATTTCCTCGATATCGGACCTCGAGGGGGCTTCGAACATGAGATCGGTCATGATCTCTTCGACCACCGCCCGCAGGCCCCTTGCCCCTGTCCCCCTCAGGGAAGAGAATGAGGCGATCTCAGAGAGGGCTTCATCTTCAAAGGTCAACTTGATTCCTTCGTACTCGAACAGCCTGCGATATTGCTTGATAATGGCATTTCGTGGCTTGGTCAATATCTCTACGAGTGCATGATTGTCCAGTTCTTCTAAGCTGGTAACGATTGGAAGCCTTCCCACTAGTTCAGGGATCAGGCCGAATTTGAGCAGGTCTTCCGGTTCCACCTGTCTCAGGATCTCCCCCTTTTTCAGTTCATATTTATTATGTAATTCCGAACCGAATCCTATCATCTGGTTCCCGAGTCGCTTGGCGATGATATTTTCCAGACCATTAAAGGCACCACCGCAGATGAAGAGGATGTTGCTCGTGTCGATCTGGATATATTCCTGTTGCGGGTGTTTCCTTCCACCTTGGGGCGGTACCGAGGCCACATAGCCCTCTAATATCTTCAATATCGCCTGCTGGACGCCCTCCCCGGAGACGTCTCGTGTAATTGAAGGGTTTTCCGATTTCCGGGAGATCTTGTCTATCTCATCGATGTATACGATGCCCTTTTCAACGTCCTGGAGGTTATAGTCAGTTGCCTGGAGCAGTCTCACAAGGATGTTTTCAACATCTTCTCCGACGTATCCCGCTTCGGTCAACGTTGTCGCATCAGCGATAGCAAAGGGGACTTTGAGGACCCTCGCAAGGGTTTGTGCCAGGAGGGTCTTCCCGACGCCCGTCGGACCGATCAGGAGAATATTACTCTTCTCGATCTCCACGTCGTCAGGGAAGTGGCTGGAACGGATACGTTGGTAGTGGTTGTAAACGGCCACCGAGAGTACCTTCTTGGCCCTCTCCTGGCCGATTACGTACTGATCGAGGAATTTCTTGATATCGGCTGGCGTGAGCCGCTCGTCTGCGTCGGCCCGACGTCGTTCTACCTCTTCCTCTCTCAGGATTTCGTTGCAGAGATAAATACAGTCGCTGCAGATGAAGACGGATGGCCCGGAGACCAGTTTATCTGCCTTCTCCTGTGGTTTCCCGCAGAATGAGCACCGGTACTCGTTCTTATTCTTATTGTTTTTTCCCATGATAGTTGACCCGCTGTGCAGAGTCCGTTTCCGACTCAGTGTTTTTCGATGACTTCGTCGATAATTCCATAGGTCTTCGCTTCTTCAGCAGACATGAAATAATTCCTGTCGGTATCCTTCTCTATCTTGTTCAGTTTCTGTCCAGTGTGTTTTACCAGGATCTGGTTCATCTGGGCTCTCAAGTGAATGATCTCCTTCGTCTGTATCTCCAGGTCACTGGCCTGGCCCTGCGCCCCGCCGTAAGGCTGATGGATCATGATCCTGGAATGGGGTAGCGCAGAACGTTTCCCCTTTGTTCCGGATGCGAGCAGGATGGCTGCCGCACTGGCTGCAAGCCCCATGCAAATGGTGCAGACGTCCGTTTTCAGGAACTGGATTGTGTCGTACATTGCCAGCCCCGCCGATGCCACCCCGCCGGGGCTGTTGATGTAAAGATAGATGTCTTTGTCAGGGTCCTCCGCCTCCAGGAAGAGGAGTTGGGCAATGACCAGGTTCGCAACGTTGTCATCGATGGGGCTACCGACAAAGATGATCCTGTCTTTCAAGAGGCGGGAGAAGATGTCATAGGCCCGTTCTCCAATGCCTGTCTTTTCGATTACAATCGGTACTAGCGGCATATCTTCACCTTTCTATTGTACCTGGTGTCCTTTGTCGACTGCAGGAGCCTCTATCTGAAACGTCCCGCTCAATTCGTATCGATCTCGGAGTTCTTGACAAGAAATTCGAATACCCTTTCCCTCGTTAATCGGCGGCGAATGTCGTTGTAATATCGTGTATCAGGTGTGATCGGCGCCTTAAATTTTTCGTGATTTTTGCCCATATCGGCGGCAAGGTACTCTATCTCCTTATTCACATCGTCTTTGCTCGGCTCGAGACCTTCCTCTTTGGCAATGTAATCGATAATGAAGCCCTTTTTCACCTCTCTCTCTGCGATAGGCCTCACCTTTTCATCGATCTTTGTTAATTCCTCCTCGCTTGGATCGGGGCCGGTGAAGTCCTTGATGATACCGGACATGTACGCGTTGATCATTGAGACTGGAACCTCAAAGGGGTTTGCCTCGATAATGTTATCAATTAATTGCTCCTCCAGCCTCCTGTCACATTCTCTCTTTTTCTGCCTGAGGATCTCCTCCCGGACGTGTCGGCGGAACGATTGGAGGCTGGAATAATCTCCAAGGGATTGAATGAATCTCATGTCCAGTTCAGGAACCTGCTTCTGGGAGACGGAATTAATCGAGATCCTGAAGCCTCTCTTCTTCCCTCGCAGTTCTTCACGATGGTAATCTTCCGGGTACTCTATGCGAGTGATAAATTCTTCGCCTGCTGCTTTACCGTATAGTTCTTTCTCGATATCCGGCAGGATCTTGTTTTCACCAAGGATTACTTTGACACCAGCAACCTTCTGCTTTTCCATCGGCTTATCAGTCCTGTCAATCGGAGTGTAGTCGATATTGACGAGGTCTCCCCCTTCGGCCGCTCTATCGACCACGTGATACACGGACTGCCGTTCAAGGAGGTCTTGAATCGATGACTCCACTTCTTCATCATCAATGACGGGCTTTTCGGCCTTGAGATTGAAGGCCTTGTATCTCGTTATGCCGATCTCCGGGCGAATATCGAAACTGGCTTCAAATTCGAGTGATTTGTCGTCTTCGTATCGTATCTTGTCGATTGCAGCCCGGGTGATAGGATCAAGCGATTCCTTCTCGATTGCCCGTTCAACCCCCAGATTAATGGCCTGTTTTATCGTTTCGCTTTCGATCTTCCTCTTGTAGTGGCGCAGGATCAACTCAGTAGGGGCCTTCCCATCCCTGAAACCTGGAATCCTGGCCTTTTTCCTGAGGGAGCGGACGACCTTTTCCCTCTCTTCATCGATCAGTTCCGGTGAGACCCTGATCTTCAGGATGCGGCTCCATTGCATCGGCTTTTGCACTTCGACTTCAATAGGATCCATATGTGTTGTATATCTTAAGACCTTTTATGCGAGAGGGGGGACTTGAACCCCCACGAGTAAGCCTCACAGGATCCTAAATCCTGCGCGTCTGCCGGTTCCGCCACTCTCGCAAGGATGAAGAAATATAACGGTTGTCCGGACATTTATCAATCCATAACCGGGCGCTCCTATTTTGGCACCTTGATGGAGGTATACATCCGGTTCATGCCTCCTCCTTCAGTGGGCCTCGCGATATAGAGAAGCACGTGGTCACCCGGCTTCAGGGTGTCTGCGAATTTATTGTAATCCCCGGAGGACTGTATCTTTTCGCCCTGGCCCATCTCGAGTATAACGTCCCCCTTGCGCAGAGAGAAGGGGCTGGCCTCGGCCGCCGGACCTGTACCATCCACGCGCGTCACGACCACACCCTTAATCTTCTCGATTCCGAGTTCGCCGGCGAGTTCATCCGTCAGGGTCTGGACTTCCATCCCGAGTTTGCCCGATGTGCCGGATTCACCTCCGGTACCGGCCTCGGCCACCTCCTTCTCTTTAGGCTTCTCTGCAAGTTTGACCTTGATTTCTACCGGCTTCCGATCCCTGATGATATCCAGTTTTACTACGTCTCCGGGGTGGTGCTGAGCGATGAGGGATTGCAGTTCGTTGGCATGCTTGACCTTGGCTCCATCTACTTCGACAACGACATCCCGACGCTTGACTCCTGCATCCCTGGCCGGGCTGATATCCTGTGTGAAATCTTCGACCAGTACGCCTATAGGTTCTTTCAAACCGAGTGCCTCGGCGAGTTCTGGCGTGATGTCTCTGATCTGTATGCCAAGGATCGGGCGTATCACCCTTTTATAATTTATCAGGTCTTCCATGACCCGCTTGGCCAGGTCGATGGGGATGGCGAATCCGTAACCCTGGTAATAGCCTGTGCGGGTTGAAATGGCCGAGTTGATCCCTACTACTTCACCCCTTAGGTTAACCAGGGGCCCCCCGCTGTTGCCCGGATTGATTGCCGCATCGGTCTGGATATAGTTTTCGATGCTGTAACTGCCGGGGATGATGTTGATATTCCGGCCCAGGGCGCTGACGATCCCTGCCGTGACGGTGAAAGAGAGCCTGAGGGGATTCCCGATGGCAAGCACCCATTCCCCGACCTGGAGTGCGTCTGAATCGCCGAGCGGCGCCGCGGGGAAATCTCCGCCCTTGATCTTTATGACTGCCACGTCGGTCGTTGGATCGCGGCCAACGACTTCTGCCTCGTATGCTGTGTTGTTCAGGAGGTTCACCTTTATCTCCTCGGCTCCCTCAACTACGTGGTTGTTCGTGAGGATGTAACCATCGCTCCTCACGATAATGCCTGATCCCAGGCCCTCCGTCTTATATTCACCCTGAGGCGGCTGGAAGTGTTTGAAGAACTCTTCAAAGGGGCCCTGGAAGAAGGGGGATTCCTCAAATCCCTGGTGTGGACTCTTGACTACCCTGGCAGCGCTGATGGCCACGACGGAAGGGGTGATCCGCTTTGCGATCTCTGTGAAGGCCTTCGATGTCCTGCTTAATTCGATGTCTGACTGGTCGGTTTCACTGGTCTGTACGGCGGGATTGGGTGGAGTGAGGACTGGGTTGGCCGTTCCATCTTTCGTCCAGTCGAGCCCCGAGGCGAGGAAGATTCCCGCCAGGAGACAAAAGATTCCAACCAGCAAGAGAGAGAGTTTCTGTCTCTTCATCGGTATCTCCTTGTTAGACCATTGAACGCGTGAGTTGCAGCCTTAAAGTATAGTGAAAAACAACAACCTGAGTAGTAACGGCACCGTCCTCTTTACCCCCTACCGGAGACATGGTTCCTGAAAGGAGAGAGGCAGTGGAATTGTGTCTCCATTGCCTCTCTGTGTTCCCTTCGGGCGGTCTCTGTCCAACTATTATAGATCTTCCAATCAGGAGTCTTCTTTCTCGTCGTCCATCACCTCATAATCGGCATCCACAACTTCTTCTTTGTCAGTCTTCTGTTCGCTACCGGCCGGTTCGGATGCCGCCGAAGAAGTGGTTCTCTCGGCCGCCTGTTGTTGATATATCTGGCCGGCTGCTTCATGCCAGACACTGGTCAGATCGTCGGTGGCGTTTTTGATCTCGCTCACGTCGGTTCCCTTGAGAGATGCCCGGCACCTCTCGATGGCCGCGCTCAACTTTGTCTTGACATCGGAAGACAACTTGTCTTCCACCTCCTTGATGCTCTTTTCGGTCTGGTAGATCATGGAGTCGGCGCGGTTTCTTGCATCGACTTCCTCGCGGCGTTTCTGATCCTCCTGGGCGTGGGCCTCGGCGTCTTTGACCATCTTGTTGATATCCTGCTCGGTCAACCCGCTCGATGCCTCGATCTTGATCTTCTGCTCTTTTTCGGTCGCCTTGTCCTTGGCTGATACGTTGAGGATCCCATTGGCGTCAATATCGAAAGCCACCTCTATCTGGGGCATTCCCCTGGGTGCGGGAGGGATCCCGGTGAGTTGGAACCTACCGATGGTCTTATTGTCTACCGCCATCTCCCTCTCCCCCTGAAGGACATGGATATCCACGGTCGTCTGGTTGTCTTCAGCCGTGGAAAAGATCTCGCTCTTC
Source organism: uncultured Gemmatimonadota bacterium (assembly GCA_964573995.1). GTDB lineage: Bacteria > Gemmatimonadota > CAZMKB01 > CAZMKB01 > CAZNLH01 > CAZNLH01. The sequence continues at coordinate 48,377 of CAZNLH010000015.1, read as the reverse complement.
TTCGTGGGGATCGTGGTGTTCCGATCGATGAGTTTGGTGAAGACACCACCAAGTGTCTCTATTCCGAGGGATAGAGGGGTGACGTCCAGGAGGAGGATGTCGGAGACCTCTCCGGCGAGGACACCACCCTGAATCGCTGCACCGGTTGCCACAACCTCATCAGGATTGACGCCCTTGTGCGGGTCCTTGTGGAAGATCTTCTTCACGATCTCCTGGACTTTCGGTGTTCGCGTCGCGCCGCCTACGAGGATGACTTCGTTAATGTCCTCGGCTTTTAGACCGGCGTCTTCCAGTGCCTTTTTACATGGCTCGACCGTCCGCTGGATCAGATCGTCGACAAGTTGTTCGAACTTGGCGCGGCTCAATGAGATATTCAAGTGCTTCGGGCCACTCTGGTCGGCAGTAATGAAGGGAAGGTGGATATCTGTCTGAGTGGTGGTTGAAAGTTCGCACTTTGCCTTCTCGGCGGCCTCCTTTAGCCGTTGAAGTGCCATGGGGTCCTTTTTAAGGTCTATCCCTTCCTGTTTTTTGTATTCCTCGACCAGCCAATCGATGACCTTCTGGTCGAAGTCATCACCCCCCAGGTGAGTGTCTCCGTTGGTCGCCTTGACCTCGAAAACACCTTCTCCGATTTCGAGGATGGAGATATCAAAAGTACCTCCGCCCAGGTCGAAGACCGCGATTACTTCTTCTTTCTTCTTGTCCAGCCCGTAAGCGAGTGATGCGGCGGTCGGTTCATTAATGATCCTGAGGACCTCCAGTCCGGCTATCTTACCCGCGTCCTTGGTCGCTTGGCGCTGGCTGTCGTTGAAATAGGCCGGGACCGTGATAACTGCCTGGGTGACCTTCGTCCCGAGGTAGTCTTCTGCGGTCTGTTTCATCTTCTGGAGGATCATCGCTGAGATCTCGGGAGGGCTGTAATGTTTCCCCATTATCTCTATGGTAGCCGATCCATTCTCCCCCTTTACAACCTTGTAAGGGACCTTTTGAATCTCTTCCTGGACTTCATCGTATCTCCTCCCCATGAAGCGTTTTATCGAAAAGATGGTATTGTCCGGGTTGGTTACGGCCTGACGTTTAGCGATTTGACCTGTCAGCCGTTCGCCGTCTTTTGTAAATGCGACGATCGAGGGTGTCGTCCTGCTACCTTCCGCGTTGGGAATGACTACCGGGTCTCCGCCTTCCATGACCGAAACGCAGGAATTAGTGGTTCCAAGATCGATTCCAATGACTTTTCCCATGGGATCATCTCCTCGTTTTTAGAACAGGTTGCTGGGTCTGACAGATCGTATCATTCATTGTCTTGTAGTCATTATATATTAAAGATTTTGCAATTCCCATGCCAGTAACCGCAATGTAAATTGAAAGATATAACTGCTTGTTATACAGTATGTTGCATGATTGCCCCGCATTGTGATTTAATCCTTGCCCGACCGTTCTGTCTTACGGGAAACTGCCGTAATGGCAGATAGTTGTTGATGAAGCGCCAGGTTTATCACTGTCCGGGCTGGGGTATTCTGATCGATCAGGATCCGGATAAAGTTGATGATGCTGGTGGATGGATGAAGTCGTCGAGTTGACCGACTCCAATGCATACAATGATTGATCCCGTGAAAGATGGTCTGTGTTTTGCTGAAGTAATTGTTTTGGTCGCAATTGCATGGATCCAGATTAAGGTGTTTATTTCAAATAGAGCGAGACAGACCCGGTATTCACATGTCAGCGGGCTTAACGAAGCAGGATGGCTCGTTTGATTATCACAGATATCTTTTTTCCCTTTGCATAGAGACTTAATAGGGTTATAATTGAAGTTGAGGCACTGGTTATAATCTTCAGCATAGCCCATACGTCTTATCCCTTCGATGGGGAAAAAACATCCTGTGTACATCATGGCTGCCGGCCTCTTGCCAGGAGCGGCAATAATTTTTTGGGGTGAAAATTGCCTTGGTCGCTTGACATTCTTGTTTCTTTCTGGTATAATGGCTTCATATTGTTACATTGATGATGATCCTCCTGAGATAATGTTGATAAAGTGATCTCTATTTCAAGGTAATTTTTCACAAAGGGGTATTAGCTCCCCAGCTATTCTTGAGCCGTAAGGGCTAAGGGGGCTATTATACGGACACATCCGAAATATGAAAAAGCGGAAGTATATGGAAGAGAATGTAAAGGCTGCCTCGGTTGCTGAACTGGACAGCCAGGAGATGAACTGGATAAGCCCGGAATTAGATTTCCGTGAGATCGTCTACCGTTACCGGCGCAGTCTGATCGGCGAAAGTGCCGGAAGCATCGATGATCAGTATGGTACTGTTCTGAAGAGTTATTATTATGCCGTTCATCTCGTTTGTAAAAAGGCCGTCAAGCGTTTAATGGACATAATCTTTTCCCTGATCCTCCTCGTTGTCTTCTCTCCGGTATTGGTATTGATCGCCGTGCTTATAAAATTGGACTCAAAGGGGCCCGCTATCTTTACGCAGATGCGGATCGGAGTTGAGAGAAGAACGAGGAACCAGGATACCCAATGGGATGAAGAACTGTGGGAATTAGACGATAGATTTCGGGACAGGAGGATGAAAAACTTGAGGGGCAAGCCATTTAAGATATACAAGTTTCGCTCAATGGATACAAAAGCACCAAAGTATGCGCGTTCACCCAGCAGCGTGAAGGATAGCCGCTTGACACGGATAGGGCGTTTCCTTAGGCAATCGTCCCTGGATGAACTCCCGCAGTTGTTCAACGTATTGAAGGGTGAGATGAGCCTTGTTGGTCCCCGTCCAGAGATGCCTTTTCTCGTAGTGGAATATAACGACTTCCATGCGATCCGTCTCCAGATGAAGCCGGGCATAACCGGGTTGTGGCAGTTGTATGGCAGGAGGGATGTACCCATCCATCAGAATCTAAACTACGACCTGGAATACATCCGCAACTGGTCCCTTGCACTCGATGTCGAGGTGATGATCAAGACGGTATGGGCGGTTATAAAAGGGATCAATGTGTAGTAATGGTGCAGGTGGGTTGAAACTGTCCTGCTACCGGGCAAGAAGTTCCACCTCGATCCCTTCAACGTCTTGAGCACGCCTCACTCAGGACCCTCCATATCCGCTTTCCCGGATCTGAAATACTGAGAGGGACTCAAAATGTCGGCGCATGACCTGGCGGCGTGTTTGCCGGACCTGTAGCGCACATTGCTGGGAGAGCACTTGATATACGTATGTGATCCATGGCGGGAATGAAATTTGCCGTGGGTAATCTAAAGTGTGGAAAGTAGTTGTATGGGGACGTCCCTTGACATTGATTGGTGATTAATGTTACCTTAATGGGCATTGGGTCAATACCCTTGAGGTCTCCTGTGATGAGGGATGAAACAATGTATTTTCGATCTTATGGCTCGTCCAAGTTGACCCGTCTCCCAAGCCACGGTGTCATGTTATTGTTACTCTTATTATTGGCCGGTTGTGGCGGCAATTCCAAGAATACCGGTGTTGAAGATATCGGGCAACCCCCTGGACTCACGGATTCAACTGCGCCCATTATCAGAGATTTTATTTTGGGCCCGGGCGATGAAATCGGGATCGGTGTGTTCGGCCACAAGGAACTGGACAAGCGAGTAAGGGTGGAGCCCAACGGTGAATTCTATTACCCATTAATCGGGTATCTCAATGTCGAGGGTATGACCTCGAAGGAGTTGAGGAGTGTTATAACCGAGAAGATTTCAAAGTACTATGTGGATCCTGACGTTGGAGTCTCGATAGTCGCGTCCAGGAGTCAGAAGATATTCATTCTTGGAGAGGTCCATCAGTCCGGTGTCTTTCCTCTCGAACAGCCTACTACGATTTTTGAGGCTGTACTAAAGGCCGGAGGCTTCAATAGTCGGGCAAAGAAGTCGAGCATCATGCTTGTCCGGTATGTCAACGGGAAATCAGAGGTAAGGAAACTTGACTTAGAAAAGGTATACAAAGAAGGCGAGTACAGTAACAATATCTATTTGCAGGGGGGAGATATAATCTATGTCCCCTCAAATGTCGTGACGAACATCGAGGATTTCGTCGACGATCTTAGCGTTATGATGAGACCGTTCCTGGATATTGAGCGGGGCGTAATATTGTGGCCAACATTCGTCGATGTGCTCCAGGGGCAGAATATCAGGGGAAGGACCAAATAGAGGGAATATGCCTTCATCGATCAGGCCATGTTTACAATATCCGGGGCCATGGATCAAGGAGTTCCAATAGTCGATTGGGGAAGAAAAATTGAGCAGCGATAGAAGAGTGTTTATCCTGGGGCTTGATGGTGCCACTTTTGACATGATCGACCCGATGATAAAGCGTGGAGAACTGCCCAATCTCTCACGTATCATTGAAAAGGGGGCAAGGGCGGTCCTCCAATCTACTATCCCGCCGAACAGTTCGGTGGCCTGGAGTTCGATGATGACGGGAAAGGACCCCGGCAAACATGGTGTATTCTATTTCAGGGAAAAGAAGATCGGCAGGTACCGTCGTCCGCTGATAAGTTCAAGGTCGTTGAAGGCAAAGACATTATGGCGGATTATAAACGAAGAGGGGGGGCAGACTGGTGTCATCAATGTTCCCGTCACCTACCCGCCCGAACCGGTTGATGGGTTTCTGATATCCGGTCTACTGGCCCCGCATCGTGGTGTGATATTTACGCATCCGCCGGAATTGCACCTCGAACTGATCAAGGAGTTCGGGGAATACCCCCTCGATAACGAGGCGCAAAATCTCTTCTGGAGCGGTGAATTGGTAAGGGCCCTCGAACACCTGATTTATACATCCAAGCGGGTCCTGGAGGTGACCCTGTGGTTGATGAACCGTTTCCCATGGAAGTTCTTCATGACCGTATTCACTGCCGTAGACCGGGTGCAGCATGTTGCGTGGCGTTACATGACGGACGAATACGCCAGGAAACGGCCGAAGGAGTGTGAGAAATTCCGGGAAATGGTACCGATGACCTATCGAATGATGGATGAACACCTCGGCCGCCTATTAAGGGAACTGGGTGATGAGACGACCTTGATCGTGATGTCCGATCATGGATTCGGACCGATCAGCAATAAGTTTTACATCAACCGGTGGCTCATCGAACAGGGCTTATTGGTCATCAAGAACTTCCCCCGATTACGATATGATCCATTGACATATGTGATGGAAAGGGTGGGACTTGGCCGGTACAGGATCGTACCTCCGGCGGTAATGAGCAATTCCGGTGGCCTTTACCGGCGCCTGAGGTTCAGAAGGACCGATTGGGATGGTTACTTTGATCTGGTAGACTGGTCCAAGACAAGGGCATATTCCAGTTTCAGCAGCGGTGAGGAGGTAATATTCGTCAACCTCAAGGGGAGGGAACCGGAGGGGATCGTCGATCCATCTGATTATGAAGGGGTCAGGGATGAAGTATCGAACCGGTTGATGGGCTTGAAGGACAGGGAAGGGCGACGACTGGTCGAGAAGGTCTACCGCAGAGAGGAGTTGTACCATGGCCCGTACGTTGACCTTGCCCCTGATCTGCAATTTGTGACGAGAGATTTCAGTGTTCTTCCCAGGAGTGAGTTGTTCGTAGATGAAGTGGTGATCGAACCGGAGGACTGCTTTCCGGCAATGCACAGACGTGGGGGCATCCTGGTGATGCAGGGGCCTGGGACGCGTTGTGGCGTGGATATCGGGGAGGCCTATTTGAGGGATATCGCGCCGACCGCCCTCTATCTTCTCGATATGCCTGTCCCGGATGATATGGATGGAGAGGTGTTAAAGAACTGTTTTCCAGACGAACTATTTGAACAGCGACCCCCCAAGGAGAGACATATCGAAATGAAGGACATGGGGGAGAAAGGGGCCGGGAGACGGGCCTACAGCCGCGAGGAGGAGGAAGAAGTCATCAAGGCCTTGAAGGGCTTGGGTTACATGGGGTGATGGAGAGTTGGACAACCGCACAGGAGGATGATAGCAGAATGAAAGATCGATATACTTGATCGTTGATTCCGATATATATCTAACCATTGAAGCCGGTAGTCAGCCCGTTGCCCGAGATACCCTGTTGCAGGTATAAAGAACATATACAGATAATGCCTTCCCACCGATCCTGTTACTCCCTATTCTAAAATCGATTCAGTTGTTTCATTGTGAGGCAAGAGGATGAGAATGGAAAATGAACGCCGTAAGATTATCGTCATCGGGCTGGATGGTGCAACCTTTCAGGTCATGGATCCCATGATCGCCGATGGTAGACTTCCCAACCTCAAGAGGATGATAACCAACGGATCGAGGGGGATACTTCGTTCAGTCGTTCCACCTTACAGCCCGCCCGCGTGGATATCCATGCTGACCGGGAAAAATCCGGGCAGGCACGGTATCTTCCATTTCCTAAGGCGGAAGCCTCACTCGTATGACCTGGAAGTGAATTCCTACTCCAATGTTACTGAGAGCACGCTCTTTTCCATCCTGGCAGGCCGTGGTATTGCTTCGGGTGCAATGAACATCCCGATGACTTATCCCCCCCGTAAAGATGTCTCCGGTTTCTTCATCTCCGGGATACCGGTCCCTCCAGATTCTCACTCCTATGCCCGTCCTGCTGAAATCCAGGAGTTGATCGATTCCCGCGGATATCGTGTCGATTATGACTTTCGGGGCCTTGAGCCCAACATTGAAATGGAGGGCGACCGATGGGAGGACTACGGGCGCCTGTTGGACGGCTTGGTCGAGATTTCCAGAAAGAGGATCGATATATTTTTAGAACTGATGAAAAGAGAAGAACTCCCCCTCCTGTTCGTCGTCATCAGCCTGACCGATCGAATTCAACATTATTTTTGGAAGTTCATGGACAGGGAGCATCCGGGCTACACCGAAGAAGGCAACCAGAGATTCGGTGATGCCGTACAAAGGGCATACGAAGTCTCAGATGAACTCCTTGGAAGGATCGTTGAACAGGGTGGGGAAGATGTCGACTACCTTGTGGTCTCGGATCATGGCGCCGGTCCTCATTGTGGCGACTTCCACCTGAACCTCTGGCTCAGGGACAATGATTACATTTCGCTAAAAGGGGTGCCAAGGTGGGTTCCAAAACGGGCGCCACTCAGGCACATCCTTTCCCGCCTCGGCGTGGGCTTCACGTCTTACCTCTTGCCTGAGTACCTGCGATCCAGGCCTGTCCCGTACCTGGGCAGGAAACGATTCATCGACGGTACGGATATTATCTGGTCCGGGACTAAGGCCTTTGCGTCGATGTATGGAATTCGAGTTAATTTAAGAGGCCGTGAGCCTTGCGGTATAGTGGAGCCGGGCAGGGAATATGTTGAATTGATCGGGGAGGTCAAGGATCGTTTGAGGTCAGTGGTAAACCCTATAAATGGCGGTAAACTGCTGACAAACTGCCTTACAAAGGAGGAGGCCTTTTCAGGAGACCACATTGACGGATCGCCGGATCTCTTTCTGGAATTGGCCGGTATCTCCTTCCTGCCCACCGAGGAATGGAATGCAACGGAGTGGTGTGTGCCACGACTGAGGTGCCCGAGTTCAGGTACTCACAGGATAGAGGGGGTCTTTATTGGGAAAGGTCCAGGGATTGCCGAGGGGCACGATATCGGAGAATTACGTATCGAAGACATAATGCCGACTATCCTCTATCTCTTGGACATCCCGGTTCCCCGTGACCTCGATGGAGAGGTGGTGTTGTCCTCCATGGCGGATCGGCGCCCTGTGTCGTACCAGGATGATATCCCTGGCACGAGTACGGGGGGCGAACGGCAGGGAGGCTATACGGAGGAGGAAGAGGACCAGATCACCGATAATCTCAGAGGAATGGGCTATCTCTGATGTCACTGCCCCTGAGATAGACAGGGTTTCGGCTTTGAGCCATCGTTCGAGCGCATACAAGAACGTCTTATCCTTGCAACTGAGCAGGATCCTGGGCAAGGTCTTTAATGTCCTGTTCCTCGCGGTTGCGGCGAGGTACCTCGGTACCGGTCGTTTTGGTCAATGGGTGCTGATCTTCTTGTTTGTTGGTTTCTTCGGCCTGATTGCGGATTTCGGCATGGACCGGTTGACGGTCAGGGATGTGGCGCGGAATCTGGCTCTTTCCAAGAAGTACTTGAGTAACACGCTCGTCTTCAAGTTCTTATCTCTCTTCCCTGCGATGGGTCTTCTCGTTGGGACCGTCTACCTCGCCCACTATCCACAAGAGACCATCAACCTATTTATGATCGCCCTCCCTTTACTCTTTCTCGGGGTTATCACGAGCCCGTTCAGTTCCATTATCCAGGCCCATGAAAAGATCTATATCCTCTCCGCCGTGGACATATGCATGGGGCTGCTGAATTCATCCGTCGGCATCGCACTCTTGTTTCTCGGTTACGGTATCCAGGGACTCTTGATCATGTTTACCTCTTTTGCCGTCGTGCGTTTCATGGTTCTCTTCATCATCACTCGGCGCCTGCTCGGGGGGATATGGTATCCCGTTGAATTCCATTTTATAAGGAGCCTGCTCGGCCTCGCCTTTCCCTTTGCCGTGCTGAGCATACTGGCGTTGATTCACTGGAAGGTCGACCATTTCATGATATCGAAGATGCTCGGGGATGTTCAGTTGGGTCTCTATGCCGCTGCATACAAGATATTCGAGAATGTTGTAATGGTGGGAATAACGGTGAACGCTGCCCTCTATCCCTCAATATCGGCCCTATTTGCAGAATCGAAGGAAAAATTGAGACGAGTATATGAAAACATGCAGAGATATTTCATCATCGTCTCGCTTCCCATTAGCGCCGTAATATTCATGTTTGCAAGGGAGATAATACTCTTGATGTATGGAGACCAGTACCTCGAGTCGGTGAGTGTACTCATCCTGTTAAGTTTCGGCTTCAGCGTCTTTTTCTTCTCCATACCCATGAGGCTGATCATAAACAATTCAGAACTTATCAAGAAAATCGTTCCTTATTCAGCAGTTACTACTTCGCTCAATATTATCTTCAACTACATCGTCATCCCACGGGATGGATTTATCGGGGGCATAACCGGTGCAGCCTTGGTCTCGATCTTTGTAGGTTGCATTGACGTTATGGTGCGTATTCACTTTATTCGACGTATCTTCCACGAGGGATACCACCCCCTGAGGTTGAGTTGGAGACCTTTGATAGCGGCGTCGGTGATGGTATCAGTAATTTATATGTTATCGAGTGTCGGCCACGTCCTCGCCGTAGCCGTCGGCTTGTCGGCCTATGGTTATATATTGAAGTTGATGGGGGAACTGGGGGTAAGGGAGTACCGTATGTTTATCAGAGAGCCTGTGGGGAAGATATTGTCGTTTATCGGGTATCAATGACGCATGACTACGTAAGTACCTTGGGGCTTCCCCCTTCGATTTTTCATGCTTGCTGATATGGAGTGCTTAGGTGCAGTCGGACTTGATGCATAGATTGAAGCGAATGGTTACAGGATGCGGGAGGCTCTTACCAGGTATTACTACACCGTACAAGATGGGACTGCGAGAACGCCCCAGGAACCTGATCATGATACCGGAACAGGCCGATCTCAAGGGGGGTAAACGGGTCGCCCTTTTAGCACGAAGGCTTGATGCAGGTCTGGCGGCCTCCGCCGGGACCTTGACGGCAGGTGCAAAGGGCGCAGGGGGAGCGCTCTTGTTGCTCTCGATGGATGAGGATCATGTGGACTATGACAGGATCAGGGGGGCGTTTGGTGCGTTCGGCGTAAACAAGATCGATTTCAAGAGAGGGGTGTCTCTGTCTGATGGAGAGATATTGTCGTACCTCCGGGACTTTCAGCCGAACATTGTTGTTATGCCCTCGCCGGTTGAAGACGGGGAGGTCTTCAGTTCTTTCGGGAGTGCCCTGGGCAAGATGAAGGGCATGAGGTCGCTGGAGGTGGTATTGGGTTATGAGTTCCGCCAACCCCTCTTTCCCAATCTGGTCGTGGATGTGAGCCGATATTTCCCGGTCAAGGAATTTATGGTGGAATTGGGGCGAGAGGCCGATCTTGTCTTGTCCCTCAACCATTATCGATCCATTACAAACATGGGGGGAAAGGGCTTCTGCGAGGCATTCTTCTCCTTTGCGCCAGGGGAGTATCGAAATGGCAGCCGGCAGAGTCCAAATCCTATGGCAGACCTCGATCGCGGTCCGATCCCATTTTTCAGGGGTTATGGCCTCCTCGACAGCGGCTTGCTCAAACCCTGGGGTGAAGGTGAAGGTGATATGTGCGTGCTGGTCCTCTCTCCTCACTATGATGATGAGGCGATCGGTTGTGGAGGAACGATTGTCCGTCATGTACGATGTGGTGATCGGGTGGCGGTTCTTTTCTTTACCGATGGAAGAGAAGGGGACCCCAGGGAGCACGATCGCGACCTTGTGTCTTTGATCCGCAGGGGGGAGGCACTGAACGCAGATCATGTACTCGGAGTGGAAAGATTGGAGTTCCTTGATCAACCGGAGACCCGCCTGGTGCCAGGTCCGGAACTGGAGAGACGGGTAGAAAGGATTATTGAAGACATCGCGCCTGATATCGTCTACGCCCCATCGTTCCTTGAGAATCATATCGACCACCTGGAACTGAACCATGTCTTGTACCGCGTTTTCAAGAAAATGGCCCCGAAATTGGAGGTCAGGCTCTTCGGCGTATGGACCCTGATCCCCGGCAATATTCAGGTCGATATTACGGAGGAGTTTGATGTTAAGGTCCGTGCCGTCAATGCCTATAGATCGCAGATCACACAGGTGGATTACCTGTCTACAACGATGGCCTTGAACCACTATTTGGCGATCCGGCACGGAGGAACGGCTGGATATGCCGAGGTGTTTCGGTCCATGGAGGTTGGAGACTACTGTTCGGTAATGGAAGAATTGAGGCTGAACCGGGGGCCGTTATTGTGATGAACGAAGAGGGCGGGCAATGACAAGCGATCGCGTCAGGCGCGGTTATCTCTTCGGGACCAATATCAAGGTCATATCACCGAGGTTTTATCTGTTGAGCGTATTGATATTGCTCATGAGTAGCGTCACCCTCGTTGCGTCCGTTTTTTTTCGGGTGGCATGGCTTTTCGGCAGGGCTGCCGCAATCCTTTCTTCGGCCGGCAGGGATGGAGGGGGGGGATTCGACCTGATTTGCATATCCCACGTGCCCTGGGACGGTATATGGCAGAGGAACCAGCAGACTATGTCCCGATTTTCGAGGAGTGAACGGGTGGTCTATGCCCGGCCGCTAAACGCCCTTGAGGCCTCGGATAATCTTAGGCATCTCTCTTCTTTCTTCGGCAAAAGAGTGAACGACAATCTCATGGTCATCAATCCCGTGACTCTATGGGGCGATACCAGGTTCGGGCTGATACGCCGGGTGAACCGATTCGTCGTCGTCTCGTTTATCAGGTTCGGCATGAAGCGGATGGGATTCCGTGGGAGGCCAAGGGTTCTATGGTTCTATTTCCCCAGGTGTGAGGCGATATGTGGGGCATTCGGTGAGGAACTCGTTGTCTATGATATTCAGGACGAGTATACAACATGGACGAACGCCACCAGGGACATCGGCGACAGGGAGAGACAATTGTTGCGGAAGGCCGGGCTCGTCTTCACAGGAACCAACAGCCTCTTCAGGAAGAAGAGGCCGTACAATGAGAATATCCACTTTATTCAGAACGGGGTTGAAGTCGAGCACTTCGGTCTTGCAATGCAGGAAGAGACTGAGATACCCGGAGACCTCAAGCCCTTGCCTCGCCCGGTAATCGGCTATTTCGGCCTGATAGGAGACCGGATCGACGAGACAATCATACGGACGATTGCGGACCGCCGCCCGGAGTGGTCCGTTGTCCTCATCGGGCCCGTGCGCGAGGAAATGTGCCACATTCCGGATAGAAAGAACATCTATTTGCTTGGCCAGAGAGATTATAGCAGCCTCCCGGGCTACCTGAAGGGTTTTGATGTCGCCATTATCCCTTATATGTTGAACAAGACGACCATGGATCTCAATCCCACAAAGCTGCTCGAGTACATGGCTGGTGGCAGACCCGTGGTTTCCACGGCCATGGCCGACGTGGTGGAACTCTTTCATGATTATGTATATGTGGCTCATGACCCGGAAGAGTTCCTCAGGATGACGGAGGAGGCCGTGGTGAATCCGGACAACGATTTGGTACGGCGCGGAGTCCTCTTCGCGGGGAAATTCACCTGGGAGGCGATGGTGAAACGAATGCGTGGGATGATAATTGATGAGATTGAGTCAAAACAGGCGCTGCTATAGTACAATGGGTTGCACGGAAGGCCGGCTCATCAAGAAAGGATGCGGGTCATGAGAATCGCCTTTTCCCTGCCTGTCTACTGGCCTGCGATCGGCGGGTGCGAGTGCCTGACCCACCAACTGGTTCATGTCCTTGACAAGAAGGATGGCGTCAGGGTCATGGTGGTTACCCAGATCAACGATCAGGCCGATAAGGTTCGTGCACCGCTCTGGTATAACACGACCTGTATGGCCAAGGAGAAGGGGCGAAGTTACAGGGAAGGTGGGGTAGACGTACATCTCTTGGGCCTCGGTAGGATCGGCAGGCGGGTCTTATACCCCTTTGTCAGGTATCATCACAGGTTCCCTGAAGTCTCCATGAGGGCAATTACCGGGGCCTTTCGGGGGCAGTTCACCTCGTTCCTGGGTGATGCTGATATCGTGCACTGTATCCACAACGGCCTCTCCTTTTACGGTGTACTCTCGCAGTTGGCGGCCAGGGAAAAGGGGATCCCATTCGTTTTCTCGCCCACCCTTCACCTCTACCATGAAGGATGGCATAAGGAGATGATGGAAGCGATCAATCAGGAGAGGGAATTCCGCTACCTCCCCAAACTTCACCTTCGACCACGTGGATACCACGATCATTTCTGGATGAAATTGTGCCGTGAGGCGGATGCACTGGTGACATGGACGAGTTTCGAGCGGGACTTCTTTGTCGACCGGGGGATCCCGGCCGACAGGGTCTTTCCACTGAGACTGGGACCGATAATCTCTAAGGAAACCTGCTCGCCGGACCATTTGAGTAACCTGGGGATAGGTGGCAGTGAGCCGGTCGTCCTCTTTCTCGGTCGGAACCACGAACTAAAAGGGATCGAGGAAGTCCTTAGAGCGGCTTCGCGGGTATGGATGGTGCATCCTGAGACACGTTTCCTCTTCGTCGGGCCGCTCGAGGGGAACAGCCGGAGGATCTTCGAGAAGTATTCAGACCCGCGGGTTATAGTCATTGATAGTGTGACGGAGGGTGAAAAGGCGGCACTTATCAGGAGGTGTGACATCTTCTGCGTTCCCTCCCTTCACGAGAGTTTCGGGATCGTCTTCCTCGAAGCGTGGTATCATGGAAAGCCAATAGTCGCGGCGGATATCCCACCGATCAACGAACTCAACCCTGGGGGAAAGGGTGGGCTGATGATCCGGCCCACCCCTGCGGAGATTTCCACGGCAATCATCAGGCTCCTCGATGACGGGGAACTTCGACGCGAAATGGGAGAGTGGGGCAGGAAGAGGGTGAACACCCTTTACCGGTGGGACAAGGCGGCGGATCGCCTGCTGGTTGTTTACCGGGGCCTCTTACGACGCTCGGGAGGCGCAGGGGATGGATAAGAAGGATAGTTGGACGATCAGGTCGACGCTGACCGTTTCTCTCTCGGCCGGGCTCCTCTATTCTGTCTTGGAGGGGACTGATTATTATCTCCATTTCCCCCTCCATAGCCCCTTTGGGCTGCTGGAACTGGGTCTGAGGAATCTCATCCTCTTCCTTGGTGTAGGGATAATCGCGTGGGTCGTCACGCTTCCCCTAAAGAGGCTCGGCGTGGGGTCGGAGAAGAGGGGTAATCTCGTCCAATCCCTACTGCTACTATTCCCCACGTATTTCCTACTCTTCCACCTCCTGGAAGGCACCGGTTTTATCTACCGGTTTCTGAACAGCCCGAAGGCCGTTGTCTTGCTGTTGTCGGGATTCATGTTCATCCCCCTGTTAGTTCTGTTCAGGCACCTCTCGAAGAATGGGGGCCGAAGAATCCCAGGGTGCTATCTGTCCATATATTTTTTCATTACCATTGGTCAGCGATCTGTAGATTGGTACGCACTGGCCCGTAGAGAGAAAAGCGGTCTCCTAACTTTGATCTTTATCTCCGGGGTCGCCTTGGCCCTCTACCTTATGGGGAACTGGATCGTGCAGTCAGTCCGTCTACGATGGCCGGCGAAGAGGAAGGTCGGCCTCTTGCAGGCCTTGCTCCTGGCGGCAGTGGTAGTTGGAGGGGTGTTCCTCGCTCTATTCGCACCCACAGGTGAAGATTCAGCCGGACCTGGATCCGCGGCTGGCCATCCGAACGTCCTCCTGATCGTACTGGATACGGCCCGTGCGGATCACTTCTCCTGTTACGGATACGGGCGGGACACCACGCCCTTTTTGCGTTCTTTCTCCAGGACGGCCACCTTGTACCCAACCGCCATAAGCGCAGCACCGTGGACCTTGCCGTCTCACGCCTCGATATTCACGGGGCTGTATCCGTCGGCCCACGGGGCGACCTGGAAGACACGCTCCCTGGGCGCACGGTACTTGACCCTGGCGGAATTCCTGGCCTCGAAGGGTTATGACACGGCGGGCTTTTCGAACAACCCCGTTGTAAATAGAGCGGACGGTCTCGCCCAGGGATTCGACCTCTTCGTTGACATGTGGAAGGATGATATTGCCAACCCGACGCTTTTCTTTAGATTGGACTGGTTCTTGCGAAGATTGCTGGGGAAGAACGATGGGGGCGCGTACAGGACGAGCCAGTGGGTTAGGGAGTGGTTAGGTCATGTCTACCAGGAGGACCACCCGTTTTTCCTGTTCGTAAACCTGATGGAGTGCCACCTGTGGCATGATGCGCCGGATGCCTACCATCAGAAATTCCTTGAGTCAAGCCCCCCTGCGGAAGTCCAGGCGATAAGGAGCAATGATCTCTATTACTTCCTAACAGGGGAAAAGTCGTTGAAGAAGAGCGAGTGGATGGATTATAGCGCCATCTATGACGGGGACCTGAATTACCTCGATAGGATGCTGGAAGGACTCTTCGGGTTCCTGGAAAAGGGCGGCTACTTGGATGATACCATTGTGGTCATCACCGCTGACCATGGCGAGCACCTCGGTGAGCATGACATGATCGACCACCAACTCAGTCTCTATGAACCGTTACTGCACGTCCCCTTGATGATCAAATTGCCGGAAACTATGACGAAACTGCCTGAAGTGCGGGGTGCCGTGCAGACGGTTGACATCTTCCCGACCCTTGTAGATCTCCTGGGCTTGAATGATGAGGATACTATGCAGAGGTTCCAGGGGATGTCCCTGCTCCGTATGAAAGAGGAGCCGCACAGGGTTGTTATATCGGAGTATGAACCGCCCCTCGATAGAATTTCATGGTTTCTTTCACGCGATCCGGACGGCAGATCGATACTGAAGTATAAACGCTCTCTAAAGTCAGTAAGGATTGATTCTCTAAAGTACGTGTGGAGTTCCAACGGTGACTCCGAACTCTACAATCTGGCACGTGACCCTGACGAAGTTGAAAATATTATCAATGTGAGTCCCGAGGTTGCGGCAAGCCTCAAGGAGCGGATGACGGAGTGGCTCCAGTCATTTGAGCATGCGGCGCCGAATGAAGCAGGGAATGTGAAACTCGACAGGGCCACCCAGCAGCAACTCCGGGCGCTTGGCTATCTGAATTGAGCCCGTTATTACAGGCGTGATGATGCGTGGGTGATGGTAGTTTGCTTGTTGTCTCGAGGCGGATGTTGATGATCGGTGGTAATAACCCTTGTGCTTCGATAGAATTGATCAGAGGCGAAGACGTCAATCGACAGCGGGATGCCTGGTAGCAACTGAATCGGTTGGATCCATGGTGGGAGTGGAAGTGACGGTGATGCGAGCATCCGGTACCTTGCAGGGCCTTCTGATGAGGGATGTCAGGTAATGGCGCGTATCGTCGGCATAATCTGGCTCCTATGGACGGTATCGAAGATACCATTTATAATTGTTCGTGGGGCTTGGTATAGGTGGACCGGTAGGGTCCCTCCAATGGGGGACGATATCCTTTTCATATCTCAGTACCATTGGGAGGGGGTATGGCGCAGGAATCAACACGTGGCCAAGCACCTCTCGAGGTGTAGGCAGATATTGTATTTTACCCCGTTTCCCGCTCATCTCGTGAGTAAGTTTCCTGAGTATCGCCAAAACACGCGGGGCAGGTGGGTACAGGATCGAATATTTTCCGTCTCGTTTCCGATTATTGTCGGGGAGAACAAGTTCCCGGTTATCAGGAGGATCAACCAGTTATCCATGATATCTTCCCTGATTTGGACGTGTCTAAATGAGGGTATGGCTCCAGGGTTGTTATGGTTTTCTCATCCGTTCGCCGAGTCGATTACTCGCTTCTGGAGAGACCTTCCGGTAGTCTATGACGTGCAGGACGAGTACCCCGCCATTCCTTCCGCGCCCAGAGATGTATCCGATAGAGAAATCTCGCTTCTTCGAAGGGCGGACGTCGTCTTTACCGGGACTTATTCCCTATATCTAAAGAAAAAGAGGCACTCTAGGAACATTCATTTCGTGCCGTGTGGGGTGGATTTCGAGCACTTTAACCGTGCCTGCGAGGATTCGCTCGAGATCCCCGGGGATATGGCGGCCATCGTAGGCGAGAAGATACTCGGTTACTTTGGCGAGGTTGGAGACCGGATCGACTGGCCATTGCTGCGGGAGATCTGTTACCGACACCCGAGGTGGCATGTTGTATTGATAGGTGGGGTGAGCAGGATTGGGCCGGATGTGGCAGGGCTTGAGAACATTCATTTCATGGGGAAGCGTGATTACGGCGAGTTGCCGAATTATATCAAGGCCTTCGACGTGTGCCTCATCCCCTTCAAGTCCGATGAATTGACGCGCTATATCTACCCGACAAAACTCCTGGAATATCTATCTGCCGGGAAGCCGGTAATTTCGAGCCCGATCCCCGACGTGAAACGGTTCTTTTCAGGGGTGGTGGGAGTCGCAGAGGACGTTGACGAATTCGAGAGAGTTATGGAACGGATTGGCGAAGACAGGGAGCGGGTCAGGAAGGGGATGGAATTGGCAAGACAGGCATCCTGGGAATCGGCCGTGAGCAGCATGGAGGAACTCTTGCGTGCTGCAATTTCAAGGCAAGACGGCGGAAGGGAAGAGAATGGATAAAATTGTTGTCTTGGGTGCGGGCCCGACAGGTCTTGGTGCCGCCTACCGTCTCAGGGAGGCGGGTTACAAGGAATGGCGGATATTTGAGAAATCGGATCGCGTTGGCGGCCTGTCTGCCAGCATCGTGGATGATAAGGGGTTTACATGGGATATCGGCGGCCATATCGTCTTTTCTCACTACGATTATTTCGACAGGATAGTGGATGACCTCTTGGGTGAAGACGTCCTCCGACATCAACGGGAGAGTTGGGTCTGGCTGATGGATCGCTTCATCAAGTATCCATTCCAGAACAACTTTCATTTCCTTCCCGGAGAGATCACCCTCGAGTGCGTGATGGGGCTTCTGAAAGCCCGGGAGGACCACCGCAAGCTCGAAAACTTTGAGGATTGGATCCATGCCTCCTTCGGTGAGGGAATAGCCAAGTATTTCCTCGTTCCGTACAACAGGAAGGTCTGGTCGACCCCGTTGAGCGAGATGGATTACAGATGGATCGGGGAGCGGGTCAGCGTCGTGGATATCGAACGGGTCCTTACGAATATCATATTCAGGAGAGAAGACTCTTCATGGGGGCCGAACAATGAGTTCCTCTTTCCCCTTCATGGAGGGACCGGCGGTCTGTTCGAGCGTTTCGTCCCCCTTATTTCCACGCACCTCAGGCTCGGGAGCGAAGCGGAGTCAATTGACCCCGATCACCGCTTTATCACCTTTACCGACGGACGAAGGGTGGAATACGACAAATTATTGAGTACTATTCCTATCATTGATCTGGTTGGAATGATGGAGGATAGAGTAGATGGAGGGGTCCGGGAAGCCGCACGTGATTTGAAGTGGGCCAAGGGATATATCGTCGGCGTTGGAATACACGCTCCTTGCCCGAGCACAAAGAACTGGATGTATTTCCCCCAGGATGATTCCCCGTTTTATCGGGTGACCTACCTGTCGAACTACTCGCCTAATATGACCCCGGGGGATGATTACTACTCGCTCCTCTGCGAGACTTCGTGGTCCGTTTTCAAGCCCGTATCCAAGGATGAGATCATAGATCGGACGCTCGAGGGGCTGGCGGCCTCCAAGTTGATGAAGGAAGAGGAAAGAGACTTGATAGAGTCCATCTACCTGATGGAGGTCGATTACCTTCTCCCGGTGCCTACCTTGAAGCGAGACGAGGCGCTTCGAACGATCCACCGGTACATGGAGGGTAAGAGCATATATTCCAGGGGGCGTTTCGGGGGTTGGAGATATGAAGTGGGTAACATGGACCATTCCGTCATGCAGGGGGTGGAGTGGGCCGATCGAATCATGGAGGGACGCGAAGAAACCGTCTACCACACGGGATTGAAGCCGTGATCCATTCAAAGCGAGAAAGAGGGTCTGGATGGCACCGGGGAAAAATTTGACGGTCGGGATTCCGATCAGCGCCTTCGTTCTCGGTGGCGGGTTACCGGGGATCGATAAATACACTTATCAGATGATCCTTGCCCTCGAGCGTCGCCAGGGAGTGAGGGTCCTCGTATTCCAGGAAAAACACCGCCGGAACGGACCCTTCGACCGGTTCGAAATCTGTTATTTTCCCATCCTCAAAGAGTGGTTCAGCCTACGGAATCGCCAGAGTGCCTCTCGCTATGGGGGAGGCGCCCCCGCCGATCGTCCCGCCCGCCCTTCCCGTTTCAGGCGGTTCCGGCGTGAGATCGTGAAGTCCCTCTACTACCTCTCCAAGCACGTGGATGTGATTCACTATCCCACGCACATGGAGACCCCGCTCCGGTGGACAGCCTGCCCGACGGTCCTCACCTTCTATGACCTGGTCCCACTGGTTCACCCAGAGACATCGACGGAGGGGATCATCGAGAAATTTGATCGATGCGTCGGTCGACTCCGTTATATCGATGCTCTGATCACCATCTCGGAATTCAGCAAGATGGAAATGGTGAATAGGCTCGGGCTGGACCCGGAGAAGATCACTGTCTGCTACCCCGGTGTGGACGAGCATTTCTTCATCGCGCGGGCGGACGAGGGGATCGTGCGGAAGTACAGCGGGGGCTCACACTACGTCCTGTTCGTGGGCACGCTGGAGCCGAGGAAGAATGTCGAGGTCTTGATCGAGGCCTTTCGAGCGATTCGAAGGCCGGGGATGAAACTCATCCTAGCAGGTAATGAGGGGTGGGGGATCGATCGGATTCGACGGCGGATCAGCGAATTGGGTCTGAAAGATCAGGTCATCCTTCCCGGGTATGTCCCGGAGGAAGACCTACCACACCTTTACCGAGGGGCGGAGGTCTTCGTGTACCCCTCCGGCTACGAAGGCTTTGGTATCCCGGTGGTTGAAGCGATGGCGGCGGGCGCTCCCGTCATCACTTCTGACGTATCCAGCCTCCCGGAGGTGGCCGGGAATGACGCGATCCTGGTCTCGCCAGTGGATGTGGTGGGGATCGCGGAAGCGATCAGTGCGGTTCTTGAAAACGATCACCTTCGCGGGGATCTCCGGGCCAGGGGGGTGAAGAGGGCCGGGGAATTCTCGTGGGATAGGTGCGCCGATCGTGTCCTCAGCGTCTATAGGGCGCGAAGGGGGATCTAAGGATCTTATGATGTACCGGAGAAGAGCCGGTGGATAGTACGGAAAAGGTAGATGTTCTCGGCGTCCATGTGGATCCCATGAATCTGCGTGCCGTCCTGGAGACGGTGGAAGAATTCATCCGTGAGGCGGGGCGGAGGACGGTCATGTACGCGAATGTCCACTGCGTGAGCACCGCATGGCGTGATGAGGAGTATAGGAAGATATTGAACAAGTCCGATCTGGTTTATTGCGACGGGTACGGCATCGTACTGGGGGCAAAGATCCTAGGGGAGTACATGCCTGAAAGGATGACCGGAGCGGATTGGATCTATGACCTTTCGAGGCTCTGTAGTGAGCGGGGGTATTCCCTGTTCTTGCTGGGTGGAAGGCCCGGGGTCGCTGAGAAAGCAGGTGAGAGGCTTCGTTCTCTCTATGAGGGGATACGGATAAAGGGGACGCACCACGGATACCTGGCTGACGAGGAGATGGCGAACGGGGTCATCCGTATAGTCAACGAGGCACGGCCCGATATCCTTCTGGTTGGAATGGGCTCTCCGGTACAGGAGAGGTTTGTTGATCGGTACCGGGAGCAGATCAATGCTCCAGTCTGCTGGGTAGTCGGGGCCCTTTTCGATTTCGTCTCCGGGGTCGTGCCGAGGGCACCGAAGTGGATGCTGGATAACGGCCTTGAATGGCTGTTCAGGTTCCTTTATGAACCGAGACGAATGTGGAAGAGATACTTTATAGGCAACTTGTTGTTTCTAACGCGTGTCCTTCTATATAGATATAGAGATAAGGTTCATTAGGTTACGTGGAACGGGCATTTTTACCTGCTGGAGAAAACTGTTCAGTTCACATACCCCAGTGCTTTCAACTTCTGCTGCAAATCCTTGTTGAGTTGAAAGCCGCCATGGCCTTGTTTTACACGTATGGGGACTTTGATGTCGTAGGTCGGGATGGTAGTGATCGGATGAGACGCAAGATAATCGTCCCTGATGGCCTCCTTGAGTACTTTGCCATCCATGTCCGCCCCCACGGGGAGACCTGCAAGCGCCAGGATTGTCGGGGTAACGTCAAGAATGGAGACATTGGGGATCGTGACGCCCCTTTTGATCTCTTCACCGTACAATAGCAGTATTCCATCGAGTGAATGGACGCCGGACCGTATGGGTTTGGAACTCACAAGATCACCAAAACGGCATGTCCCATCGCTAAGGTCCACGGTTTCGTTTTCTTTCGCGTCAATAGTCCCTCTTACTTTCAGGACGATACTTTTCTGCTCATCCACCTCAACGTGGAAGATCCTCTTGTGTGAATCTGCGAGTTGGATGTTCTTAAGCCTCAGGACGAGAGATTGGAACATGTGCTCCGGGCTGTCTTCTTTGGTCCTCAAGTATGTCTTCTGGTAGACGTTGGTGGCCCTTACCCAGTCAGATATGTTGAGCGTCTTAAGGAGATTCTCGGTCTTGATGGAGTAATTCTTACCATGGGGTCCCAGTGGCCGCGCCATGTGGCCATGGTCGGAGAGGATTGCGATGGTGGTCTTAGGAGAGGTATTCTCGAGTAGCCTCCCGATCATCTTGTCGAATTCCCTGTATACATCCGGGATAACATGGCCGTATTTGTTGATCTCCTCTTCCGTGACATCATTGAACTTCTCCGGTTCCCAGTACTTCCAGAAACGGTGGCAGCAACTGTCAGTGATGTTGTTCATGAAAATGGAAAGGGTGGGGAGGTATTTCCTGTCGAGGAAGGAGAAGACATCGGTATTCAGGTCTATTTCAATCAAGCGAAGACGATAGTAGGCTTCGAGATAATCCATGCCGTGCAAGGCCCAGTCCTTGGCGAACGTAATGATCCTTTGAATCGTACTCAACCGTACCCCGTAGCCCAGACTCCTCAGCAAGTTTCCGGCAATAGTGCGATCTACCAAGATGTTTTTTCCGCTGAGGTTGTGTTGCCTTCCCGTCGATACGATCTCCTTTACGAAGTTCAACTCTGGCGGGTAAGTATCGTTGCCCTGTGCGGTCCATCCTGGGATAATGAAACCGTTTACGGGATGGGGTGGCCAGGTCACCAGGTAGCCACTCAAGCCGATTGAAAAACCCTGCATATCGAATATATCCCAAATCGTCCTGGTCTTGATATCGTTGGCGTTGTATCCGAAGTCGAACACCCCATGCTTGGAGGGTAATTTTCCAGTGGCGATC
The DNA here is from genome assembly GCA_964573995.1 of uncultured Gemmatimonadota bacterium. GTDB lineage: Bacteria > Gemmatimonadota > CAZMKB01 > CAZMKB01 > CAZNLH01 > CAZNLH01. The sequence continues at coordinate 26,395 of CAZNLH010000015.1, read as the reverse complement.
GAGGTCCAGACCAGGGGTGACAGGGGAGGATCGAGAGACCTTGAGACCGCTGTGGCCCCGTTTTGCTTGATGAAGGCCAGGTTCTTGAGTAGGCCCTTGTCGATCATTGGATTTATAATGTCCCATGTTCCTCCATCCATTCCGATGATCATGAATCTCTGCTGATCGGGAGGCTTACGGAATCTGTAATAGGAAACGGTGGAGAGGACCGTGGGCGTTAGGAACAGGAACCAGAGAATAATAAATTTCTTTATGAAAGAAGCCGTGCGATAGGAATTTTGCCCGGCGGGCAGGATCAGCCGCCGGATAACCGGCCTCATGGAAAACATGCTGCTGTAACTGAAGAAGGCCATGACGGCCATCGCTATGAGGTTGGAACGATTAAGAATAGGCGTGTCCTTAAGCGGAAAGAGGTTGATACAGAGGGCGCCGAGGAGGAAGATATGCAGTCCGATGAACGCCAGGCAAGCAGTAGAGATTACCTCTCCTTCCTGCCGTTGTCTTCCCGGCCTTCTTCCCGGAATGGACACCACGGCGATCGTACCTGTCCCCACGATGATGGCCCATATAACGGGGACGATGATGAATACCAGTAAGTATCCCGTCAGGGAGTTTAAAAACGGATGGTTCAGCCAAGATATGATAGCGAGGCTCAGGTTTGATGCAAGCAAGGAAATCCCGCAGAGAGGGATGAGTTTCTTGAGAAATACGGAGATGGAACGTGACTTGCTGGCTGATTTCACTTGCATTTTGATTTATCACCTTGTAATTCTTAAGGCCTAAATAACAAACTCAGCGGTTATGAGCCAGGGAGAAGGCACACGACCTTCTTTTTCGCCCGGGGTTCTGTTTTTCCTTTCCGCTGCAAACGAATAGCCCATCGCTTCCGAGCCATTTCCGGCTATACCCTCTGCTGGAGGAGAAGGGGATGGAGGATCTTTTCGGGCAATATAAACACATAACCTAATCTATCTTGATTTTATTGTCAAGCAGGAAGTGATCTTTTTGGTTATACCGATTCTTGTCTTCATAGTCGGCCTTGCAGCCGGAAGTTTTATGAATGTGGTGATCTACCGTGTGCCGAGAAATCTATCACTTGTTCTTCCAGGCTCATTCTGTCCCCTTTGCAGGCATCCACTGGTCGTGCGGGATAACATCCCCTTACTAAGTTTTTTGCTTCTTTGTGGCAGGTGTCGATATTGCGGGGGAAGGATTTCTCTCCGATATCCACTCGTGGAGATACTGACCGGAATCGTATTTCTTTTGAATTTCAGTACTTGGGGCCTGCATGCTGAATCAATCACCAGGACGCTTTTTTTCATGTTCGTTACCGCGATGGCCTTTATCGACGGCCAGTTTTACATAATACCGGATAGATTGAGCCTTGGCGGGCTTTTGGTGGGGATAGGTGTCTCTTTTCTCCCGGGCGCGATCTCGCCGGCCGATTGTCTAATGGGGGCGCTCTTTGGTGGAGGTCTCCTCCTGATGGTTGCGTGGATTGGGGGATACGTTTTCAAGAAGGAGGCTATGGGGATGGGGGATGTAAAGATGATGGCCATGATCGGCAGTTTCGTGGGTTGGCGTGGTGTGCTGATTACGCTCTTTGCAGGTTCTCTGCTCGGTACCATCGTTTTTGGCCCCTTGAATATACGAGGAAGAAAACTTATTCCTTTTGGGGTATTCCTTGCGATAGGTGGGATCATCTCTTTTTACTTTGCCGATCCCCTGGTCCATATATACTTATCGACCTTCTTCTGGTAGGGAGAGGCTGGTAGATAGCCGAAAGGCAAGATGGATGATTGAATTTTAGGATTCGTGTGTAACGGTTTACCGGCTGAGATCCCACGCCTGTTTCAGGACTATGCTAACGTGGGAACTTATTCCGCAAGCAGGGGTTGAGATCAGGAGCAGATATCCATCACCTGATCGCATATTCCTGTATAGTGACGTTTCCGCATACAAGCAAAACTGGTGAGGAGGTCAAAATGAACCTAAAGAAGAGTACCTTGGTGCTTATCCTACTTGTTGCCGTCCTCTCTCTTTGCCCGGCAAACCTATCCTCTCAGGACAACGAGTCGGTCTACAAGAAGATAGAACTCTACCAGGATGTCCTTGACAAGGTTTCATCGAGATACGTTACAAGTATCGCCCCCTCCGACCTCATAATCCGGTCGATTGACGGGATGATAAAGAGTCTCGATCATTACAGCCAGTTGCTGAATCCCGATGATTACAACGATCTCAAGGTAGACACGAAGGGGCGCTTTGGAGGCATCGGCATTGAAATAGGCGTTCGCAACGATGTCCTTACGGTGATAGCACCGATCGAAGGGACTCCAGCATATAAAATGGGACTTCAGGGAGGTGATCGCATAATAAAGATCGAGGGAGAGTCCACAAAGGGATGGACCACCCTGGATGCAGTAAAGAAATTGAGGGGTCCGAAGGGGACCAAGGCTACCATCACAATTGAGAGGGAGGGATTGGCTGAACCCTTCGATGTTACTATCACGAGGGACATTATCAAGGTCAAATCAGTACCTTATTATTTCATGGTAACACCCACAACCGGTTATCTTCGTCTTTCTACCTTCTCTGAGAGTAGTGGCAGGGAAGTAAGGGATGCCGTTCGGGATCTTCAGGATAAGGGTATGGAGTCACTGATTCTCGATCTGAGGTACAACCCCGGGGGGTTGTTGAATCAGGCCATCGAAGTTGCGGAAGTCTTCCTAAAGAAAGGGGAGAAAATAGTCTATACCGAGGGGCGCTATAAGGGCCAAAACCACGAGTACCTGGCGGAGCAGGACGGTTTGACCGTGGGGAGCCCCATGGTAGTCCTTATCAACAAGTATAGCGCCAGTGCCTCGGAGATCGTCGCTGGCGCCCTGCAAGACCACGACAGGGCCTTGATAATAGGTGAGCCGTCGTTTGGCAAGGGTTCCGTGCAGACCCTCTTCGAACTCGACGACAACTATGCCCTTCGGCTTACAACTGCGTACTATTATACGCCGAGCGGCAGGAGCATCCACAAGGCGGAGAAATCGGAAGTTGTGGCGATCGAAGGGCACGCGCCGAGTGATGTGAAGAAGACTAAAGAGGGGGGCTACTTCACGGACTCAGGGAGAGAGGTGTTCGGTGGCGGTGGGATAATTCCCGACATCGTGGTGAAACCCGAGGAGCTCTCGGAGGCAGCCATGAAATTGCTGGTGAAGCCGGTGTTTTTCAACTTCGTGGTAAAGTATAAGAGCAACAATCCCAATCTCAATCAGGACTTCGAGGTGGGTGAGGACCTCTTGGAGGATTTCTATAGTTACATCCTTGGTCAGGGGATCGATATCGATGAAGACGAGTACACCGCAGAGAAGAACTTTGTAAAGATGCGACTGGAGTTCGAAATCGATCGGGCGTACTGGGGAGAGGGTGTGGCCAGGAAGAAGGGCTTGCAGTACGACGTGGAGGCCACCAAGGCACTTGAAGTAATCGAGAAGGGCAATACACTGGCTGGCCTGTTCAAACTGGCGGCCGACTACCAAGAACAGAACGGCGACCAATCGAATTGATCGGGGATCAATATAGTGGGGTGTATCGGCCTGGGAGTGGACCTTGTAGATGTGGAGAGATTCTCCAGGATCTTGGGGAGATGGGGGTCTCGCTTCACGGATAGGATTTTTACTCCCGAGGAGCGTCACTATTGCGAAAGGAGGGTCTCCCGTATTGAATCGTACGCAGCTTCCTTCGCCGCCAAGGAGGCCTTCCTGAAGGCCCTGGGGATCGGATTGAGAGGTGGTTTGCACTGGAAGGAGATCGGTGTGCATCATGATGGTTACGGCAGACCGACTTTGCGGATCACGGGCAAGGCAAGGTCGACCATGGAAGAATGCGGTGCCGGATGGTGTCAGGTGAGTTTGAGCCACACCCCAACTTGCGCCGTGGCGGTCGTTCTCCTTGAGGCGGAATCGAACGCCTCTTCTTCTTTCTCAGGATAGCGGGGTTGGGAGGTTGTTACCTGTTTTTTAGGACCAGCTTCTGGAACAGGTCGAGGTCCTCCCTAAAAGATCTCCGGACGGTGCAGGTCTGGAGACAACTCTTTCTGCACCTTCTAATCTTTTCTCTTGCCCATTCTGCTTTTTCGGATCTCCAGATCTCTACTGGTCTCTGCTCCGTAATGTTTCCAACCGGCCCGTAATCGTGCTCGCAGAGGTAGACATCCCCACTGGGATGGATAAAGAAGTTTTTCAATCCTACGTAGCACGAGTCGTTCTCAAAGATCGGGGGTGTTTCGTCCCGAAAATAGGCCTTGAGAGATTCCAGATGGGAAACGGGATTAAGGATCGGTGCTCCGTGTTGTTTGTAATGGATGAGCGTATCGACGATCTCGTCCAGTCTCTCGGTTTCGATGTTGAATTGCCTCTGAGCCCCCTTTGTCCACGTTGGGATCACGGGCTGCAGGTTGATTACGATGTGCCCTTTCCCTTGCGCCCATTTCACCAGTGCCGGCATCTCTTCCAGGTTGCGTGTCATGACGGTTGGCTTGATTATGATCCTGGAATCCGATCCGTAATACTCCTTGAATTCGATCAGGTGATCAACTGTCTGCATGACCCTTTCGAATACCCCTTTGGTCCCCCGGAGTCCATCGTGAGTCTTTCGGTCGACCCCGTCGAGGGAGATGTTGATATTGAATGGGCCGGCCTTGATGATATCCCTTGCGAGTTCCCTGTCCACGTGAAAGGCGTTGGTTACTATGCCGGCCATTATCCCTTGACTGGAGGCATAGTTTAGGATATCGATCATGTCCTCCCGGAGGAAGATCTCGCCCCCGTTAAAGTTGATGTGAAACGGACCAAGCCACTTTCGCAGGTGTGAGAGGGTATCCGTCCACACCTCTGTTGGCAACTCCTCTATAGCGGGGCGCTTCCACCATTCGCACATGACACACCGCAGGTCGCACCTGGAAGTGATCATGCTGTAAACAGATGTGGGGCGACATAGCACCCTGCCTGTTTTCATGGAGGCTCGCTGTAGTTGAGCCTGTAGGAACTGGTTGATCATGAAACGGGCGAGTTCGATTCTCCTTTTTACTTTCATCCTGTATCCCTGGGGGCAAAGGGTATATGCCGGCATGCAGTGTATCCAGCGGATAACCTCGCTTCCACAGACCTACTCCCGATCATGAGGGGTGACAGTCCTACATAATAATAAAATCCAAATGGTAATGCCCCATGCTATTAATAAAGTTCGATGGACATAAATAATATAGGAATATTTAGGAATGGAGTCAAGTGGTATTAACCCTTCTCGATAACCAACCGGGAAGGTATAGAACCCGTAATTCGCCGACTTGACTTGGTGGTGAAAACTTTATAAAATGCAGGTATATCTTGCGATTGTTCATGAAATGGCCAGAACGTCAGCGCCGTGTCCTTCTTGAACATCTCAACAGGTTGCAGGGATCGGGGCCGTACGATCAAGCCCTAGATGGCTTGCTGCTCGTTGAAAATATCTTGCAGTATTCAAAGAGGAGTCCGCCATGCTTGAGTTGTATCAGCTTGAGGAATGTCCGTTCTGTTCCCGAGTAAGGAGCAAATTGAGTGATCTCAATCTGGACTATATCGCCCGGGCGGTCCCAAGAGATCGGGCACTTCGAGAAAAGGTGGAGGAGGTATCCGGCCAGCGAAGCGTTCCGGTCTTGGTCGATCCTGAGGGGGGAAAGGTGGTAACGGATTCGGAGCGGATCATCGAATACCTTCTGGGGAAATTCGGTTAGTCACGTGGAGCGGATTCTGTCCACCGAAAGGCGGGCTGACCATGTTGCTACAGCCACGGGAAGGCGACTTCCCTGAATAGTGATCAATTGCCTCTGGTGGAATTCAATTCGAGATGACGATCGACAAACCCTCCTGGACGCTGCCGACCTCCACATCCCTGTTTGCGGGGGCATCCCGGTCCGACGAAATCAGGCAGCATAGAAAAGAAGCCTGGTATTTCAACGGCGAATAGAGCCGGGATTCCTTTCAGGGGCGGACAACTTGCCTGAAAGGGCTGGGGAAAGTCGGGTGATGTAAGGCGAGTTACGATGACTGAATTATGAAGATCATGATGGTCAACGGCCTCCACATGGGAGGGGTTAGACGGGTCATTGAGAACCTCGTACCGATACTCAGGAAGCGTCACGATATAAGCCTGTTTCTGGGATTGGATCGCGGGGGGAGGGGGGCATGGGTGGAAGACCGCCTTGAGGATGGGGTGCGCATCCGCAATGTGGACGTCCACCGGTACCGGAATACGCGGCTCGTAAGGAATTACCGCAACTCGGACTTCGAGGGACCATTCCGCGACTTTCTTCTCCAGGTCAAGCCGGACGTTCTCCACTTTCATTCCTGCACGGGGATCGGTGCATCCACGATTATAGTAGCAAGTGAACTCAGAATCCCATTCCTGGTCACGATGCATGACTGGTGGTGGTTGTGTCCTAGGTTGTATCTGGTGGACAATCGCTTTGAGGTCTGCTCGCAAAGCCAAATAGTACACCCGGACCAGTGTTACTGCGTGAGGAGGGGGCGCTTCGAAGAAAAGAGATATCGTTATCTCTGGAGTATCATCGAGAGGATCCCTTTAATTCTCGTCCCGTCGGCCTTTATCGGAGGTTCACTTGTGCGAAACAGGGTGCCACGGGAGAAGATACGAGTCAATCCAAATGGGATACCACACCCCGAGAAGGTAGCGGCGAAGAGCCAGGGCGACCACCTGAGATTCGGGTTCCTTGGCGGCAGCGATGGATTCAAGGGGGGACTGGTCCTGCTCAAAGCAGCTCACAGGCTCCACGATGGCTTTTGTGTCATCAAGATGTACAACTATCGAAGGGCCGGTGTGATTGGTAACAAGGCGGGAAGGAAAAGCTTGATGGATACGTTCCGACATGGCCTTGTGCGGTTCAGGACGGAACCCTACGAGAAATGGCTCCAGTTCAAGGGATTCTGCCTTCATTCAAGATACTTCAGGTCAACTGCGCACGCACGGATCGAGTTGCTCCCTTCTTTCAGGCACGAGGATATCGATGAGATACTGCAGGATGTGGACGTCGTTATCGTCCCGTCGGTCATGAGGGAGTCGTTCAATCTCGTCACCCGTGAGGCCATGATCAGGAAAACACCCGTAATCTCTTCCGATTCGGGGGGGCCCGAAGAGGTTATCAAGGATGGGGTAAACGGTTTCATCTTCAGGACGAATGATGACGGACAGCTGGCTGAGCGGATGGGAGAGTTGATTAAGGAGCCCGAGATTGTTGAGAGGTTCCGTAATAACATCAGGAGAGAATCCATCGTGGACATCGAGTCACAAAGCAGGCAACTCGAGGTGATATATAGTAATATATGTAAAAGAGATTCCGCAACTTCCTGACATGGAGTGGCCGTCCGACCTTGGAAGTTGTCGCGGGCCTGTTTCTTGCGAGATGTAAGAGAGCATTTGCGATCTCCTTCTTCATAGGGGGAAGACAGGGGGGAACGTCGAACCTGGGAGGGAAAACCCTGCCAGGTTGAGAGAGCAGTCGCCTGATTGAATCCAGTGGGATATCGTATCTAAAGGGAAACTTGTCTATGAAGCGGGTCCTTGTAATTACCCTTCTGGAATTTATGGCGAAGCCGAACAATCGTATCCATCAAACCATTAGGGGCTTGCAGAAGGAATGTGACGTGTACCTCCTCTATCGTGCAGATCCGGACAAGCGGAAGGGCTTCGCAAGAATAAAAAACCTGTTTCCACGAATGACGCGGGTGTTTCAAAGGGATGGCCTTCACCTTGTGGAGTACAAGCCTCCTTTGAACTGGGTGGAGAATTATCATTTCAGCCATGAGTCGAGCCGAAGGATGAAGGGGTACAGAGATATCAAGAGCGAGTGTTCAAACCTCTTCGGTCTCTTGCGTGAATTCTGCTTCATTGGGTACATCTTATGGACTTGTATCCTTCGCCTCCGGAAGATAAGGTTTGACGTATGCCTCGTCGAAACCTCGTGGGAAGCAATTGCAGCCTTGATCCTGAGGCGCTTGGGTTGGGTGCGTATAGTCGTCTTCGACAACAATGATTATAATCCCGGATACATGCAGAATGTACTGCGCATGAAGTGGGAGCTGTTCCTGGATAAGTTCTGTGTCTCCTCCTCCAACCTGCTGATCTGTTCCGGGAGTCTTCTGGCTGCCCTGTGGAAGAGGGAGACCGGGCGGGAGGCCGTCCTGATCCCGAATGGGGTTGACTTGAAGAGGTTCAGGGGTCAGATTAAAACGATCCACAAGGAGTCGCCAACTCTTGTCTATGCTGGAAATCTTTCGAGCAGTTGGATGGATTTCGAGGGAGCCTTCCGGGCGACGAGACGGTTACTCGAAAGATACCCTGATATTCTTTTTCTGATCGTAGGGAGTGAGAGCAAGGAACGCATGGGGGAATTGAGGAAGTCTGTGTTGGATCTTGGCCTGTCTGAGAACGTGATATTCATGGGACGAATTTCCCATGAAGAAATACCCGGGGTCTTATCGAGATGTGATATCGGATTGGCTACCACGCCATCCAACTTGTTGAGGAGATATGCATTTCCTTTGAAGGTCGTGGAATATATGGCCGTCGGTCTTCCCGTAATCGTGATGAGGAACACCGAGGCCGAGTCGATCGTGAGAGAGAATAACTGTGGTCTTGGTATTGGGCCCGACGAAAAAGAATTGACGGAGACCATCGAGCGGCTAATCGAAGATGAGGAACTCTACGGGGAATTTTCACGGAATGGGCTGAGGGGTTCTAAGGACATGGACATCGATCGGTTGACGGAAATGCGCAACCGTGAGATCAAAAAGGTCCTCATCCGGGAGACTTATCCGTTCAGACAGGAGGAAGATTGAATCGACACAATACGGGTGCCGTACTGCGCCCGATTGTCATGCTGAGTCTCGAGGTAGGCCTGTCCTTTTCCCTAATCGAGGGGATCTTCTATCTGATTTATTTCCCTTTAAGTTCCAGTACGAAGGCTGCTATCAATTCATTCGCTTACCTCGTCGCCTTTCTACTGGTGGGGATCGTGATCTTCCTCTTGACGACCGGGATCTCCCGTGTTTTCTTCAAAGAGGCGAAAGCGGAATCCCTTGTGAGATGGTGTAGTGTACTCTATGGTACAACCGTTCCCTTTATTTTGCTCACCCTCTATGCAACGTCTCTATATTCATTTCAGAGGATGAGCGTGCAGTCAAGATGGAGTTTTTTCCTGTTATTCGGGATCACTTTCTTCCTTTTTCTCTGGATAATCGATAGGTGGACCAGGAGAAGTGGCGCGGGCAAGGAGGCGGGAACGATCATCCCCCTTATGAGCGCCGTTTTCTGGTTCATCAATGCCGTCCTGTTCATTCTGAGGGACCCCGCGAGGCTCTTGACGACATCGTTCCGCGGGATCCCTGTCCTGCTGATCGTCACGGGCTCAACAATTCTATTATACTATCTGGCTTCTCGACTCTATCGACTATGCCGTTCCATCCATGAGAAGAGATCATTGACCCCGGTCCTGCTCGCTATTTTGGTGGTAGCGGTTGTATGGCCTTGCGTAGCCCTGGTACACGCGTATCGCGGAACTCTATCGTCGAAAGGGGGAAGAAACTCGGTCTCCATCCCACCTAATGTTATTCTGATTGTCCTCGACACCGCCAGGCGAGATCACTTCTCGCTATATGGCTATACGCGCCAGACGACGCCCTTCTTAGACAGCCTGGGGGTTGAAGATGGGACCATGGTTTTTCAACACGCGATCACGCCCGCCCCTTGGACCCTTCCGGCCCATGCGTCCCTTTTTACCGGTTTGTACCCATCCGCCCATGGGGTGAGTTGGGCCAATCTCCATCTATCGAAGGATGCCCGGACATTAGCGGAGTTTTTACATGATCATGGCTACCAAACCTTCGGCCTCTCGAATAACGCGATGATCAGGCATGCGAACGGTATGACCCAAGGCTTTGATCTCTTCATGGAGATGTGGAGGAAGCGCGTGTACAACCCTACACTTAGGGACCTGGGGGAGTGGACTTGTCGGAAGATGCTGGACAGGGATGATGGTGGCGCCCTGCGGACCAACCAATGGATCTCAGACTGGTTCCGTTATATTTACGACAATCATCGTCCCTTTTTTCTCTTCGTCAACTACATGGAACTCCATCTCGGTCCCCGGGCGCCTTCAGATTACAGGATGCGATTTGTAAACGAGGAGGTAGGGTCCAAGTTGAATAATCTTAACGGCCAGGACCTATATCGTCTCCTCGCAGGGGACCTCAGGTTGACCGATGGAGATTTCGAGACATTGAGGGATCTCTATGATGGAGACCTACTTTACCTGGACATGAAGGTTGGTGAACTGATCCATTTCTTGAATCGGAAAGGGCTCCTGGATAATACCCTTCTGGTCATCACATCCGATCATGGTGAGAACATCGGCGATCATGGAATGATCGACCATCAGTTGAATGTCTATGATACCTGTGTAAAGGTCCCGCTTGTGGTCAGGCTTCCCCGGGGAATGCAGGGCTTGAAACCCGTAAAGGGCCAGGTTCAACTGGTCGATTTGTTCCCCACGGTGATGAAGGTCGCCGGGCTTGCCCCGGACGGCTTTCCGATCCCGTTGCAGGGAAGCAGCATCGTCTCCGAAGACACCGAGACGAAGGAGAGGCCGTTCTCTATCGTAGAATATATGCCGCCTTCGATGCACATTAAGGCATACGACCGATTGCATCCGGGCAGAGACCTGTCAACGTATGATAGGGAACTATGGTCCATTAGGACAGATTCACTGAAGTATATCGGAAGTTCACGGGGAAGGGGGGAATTATTCGACATCAGGCGGGACCCCGGTGAGGAAGTCAATCTGATAGATAGATACCCCGCGGTTGTTGAGAAGATGGAGTCATTATACGGCCAATGGTCCCTCTCTTTTTCCCATGCCGGAAGTAGGCAAGAGGCCAAGGAAGAAGGCGAGGAAGAAGGTATCGACGAAGAGACCTTGAAGGTCTTGAAGTCACTGGGCTATGTCAATTGACCGAGGCAGCGGGATTTATACCTGTTTGGGCCATGGGGTGAGTCATGGCCCCCGCCACTCTGAATTCGTAAGCAGGAAAAGGGTGAGAAAATGAAGGTGATGATAAGTTATCCTCCGTTGCGAGGCAAAGGGAGCCCTATGCTGACCCAGAATAGGCAGTTCCAATGGTACCATGTTCCTGCATATATTTTTCCGGTGGTTCCTGCGTCGGCGGCGACGCTGCTTAAGGCGCAAGGCCACGAAGTGATATGGAACGACTGTATTACGAAGGGGATCGATGAAGAAGGATTCTTCAACCTTATCGTTGCGGAGCGGCCCGATCTTGTAGCGATGGAGACGAAGACACCGGTCGTCAGGCAACATTGGCGTATAATCGATAGGATAAAGGAGGAATGTGCAGACGTCAAGGTCGCGTTGATGGGCGATCACGTGACGGCGCTGCCGGAAGAATCCTTGAGGAATTCAAAGGTGGATTTCGTCCTGACAGGCGGGCATTACGATTTTCTCCTCTCAGGCTTGGTAAAGGGCCTTCAGGATGGAGACCCATTGCCCCGGGGGCTATACTTCAGGGAAGGCGATGCAATCCGGGATACCGGGCACTTTGAAGAAGTCCAAGATCTCAACTCCCTTCCATTCATCGACCGTGATCTCACTGAGGCCCACCTTTACTTTGAGAAGTGGAAGAAGCGCGACCCTTTTTTCTATACCATGGCCGGCAGGGATTGCCATTGGGCGAAATGTTCTTTCTGCTCGTGGACAACTACCCATCCACGTTTCAGCGTTAGGACCCCCGAAAATCTGCTGGACGAAGTTGGATTCTTGATAGAAAGGTACGGTGTAAGGGAGATCTTCGATGACACGGGAGACTTCCCGGCGGGTGGTTGGCTGAGGAAGTTCTGTAGGGGGATGATCGAGAGGGGCTACAACCGGGAGATCCTCTTCTCATGCAATATGCGTTTCACCGATATAAAGCGTCCGCTGATGCAACTTATGAGGGAAGCGGGTTTCCGAAAGATCAAGTCCGGGCTTGAATCCGCCAACCAGAGTACCCTTGATATGATTCACAAGGGGATAACGGTCGATGATATCGTCAACGGCTGCCGAATCGCCAGCGAAGAAGGGATCGAAGTCCACCTGACCATAATGGTCGGGTACCCCTGGGAGACGAGGGAGGAGGCTGAAAATACCGTTAGACTGGCCAGAGAGTTGATGCGAAACGGTTACGCGGATATGCTGCAGTCGACGGTCGTGGTCCCTTATCCCGGAACGCCTCTCTACCAGATGGCACTGGACAATGATCATTTTCTATTCGATCCGGCGGATTATGATCGATTCGACATGTCAGAACCCGTCTTGAAGACTCCGGATATGAGTCCGGAAGAGGTCATGCGTGTCTGCCGGGAGATCTACCAGACGTTCTTCAACCCCAAGTTTATCGTTAGAAACTTATTGAAGGTACGCTCCGGAGAAGATGTGAAGTACCTCCTGCACGGGGTAAAGGCTGTGAAGGGACATATTCTCGACTTCTTCCGTTAGTTACGACAGATTCACTAAGGTAATCCTCTGCACAGGAATGCCGGTACCTGGATGATTGCCTTCGGAATGAAGGAGGCTTTTTCCTTGACTAAGTTTCAAAAGCGCCTTTTGCTTCTTGTCATCTATTTCCCTGTTCTCCTCTTAACCAGCCCGGCAATCGCTGAGAAAAGAGTGGATGACGGTGTAAAGTACCGGTGGCATCCCTCTTGGCATGGAAAATTGAGGGGTATGATCGGATATGTAGATAACTTTGCGAGTGGCTGGCACTTAAACGACGACCTGGACCAGAAGGGGAAATTCATGGGTTGGAGGAAACTTGGAGCGGGGTGGGTGATGAATCCCGAGTATAGTTTCAACTGGCCGGAACTCCAGGAAAAACCGAGTTGGAAGGGAGGAAGAGTTAAATGGCCCGAGTCGATTACATCCCAACTCGAGGCCTTCCACTCAGTCGATATCGAGGTCCGTTTTCTATTCAGTATTCCTCCGAATATCAAGAGGACCATGGCCGGGAAGAAGGTCGTGCCGACCTGGCACCAGAATATCTACAGGTATCCTGTCGACGCGGAGATTCGAAAAACCTGGGATAGGAGCGCGCCTCCCGGTTGGACCTTTCTTGATGAGTGGGGTCGATTCGTCCGGGAGTTTGTGAGATTGTCAAGGGCCCACGGGGATTATATCGGCCAGTGGATGCTCCTGACCGAAATGGTGAAACCAAGCCGTTTTGACGAAAGAAACGCCGCCCTGGTTATCCAGAGAGGTGCTGAGGAGATAAAGAAAATCGACCCGAACTACTTCGTCAGTACAGATGGAGTCCTTGGTAGGAGGCTGGAAACAATCCGGCGGCTACTGGTTGAGGGGATGAGGGATATCGATGCCCTGACCTTGAGGACTCACGATTATACGATGCCGGAGGCGCTATACCTTTCCGACGATAGGGGACCGGGTAACGGCATAGTGGGAACCCTCAATTCGCTTTACACGCTTGGGAAAAAGTGGGGGATCGTCGATGAAATGGATGGCAGGACCAAGGTGCTGATTACCGATAATCCTTGGGCACAACCAGGTAGCCGTCCCAGGTTTCTCCATGACAACCCTGAATGGAGGGAAAGGCAGGCCGATTACTGGACGAGGAGTCTGCTCCTGTTGCTGACGACCGGCTTTACAGTCTCCGTAAGGGGTAAATATCGCGAACAAGCGAATAATTATTGGGGTTACAGCAACCCCTCGATCGGGCTGGATGATGTCGCTGTCATCGATAGGGTCAGGGCCCTGAGGCGGTTGTACGAAGAAGGCAGGTTAAATGATATCTTGTCCACGCGTGGTATGCGAAGGGGAAAAGAGGGAGAGAGAAAGTTTCAAGGATACCTCTTCGATAATCTCTTCAGGATTTTCAGGAAGAATCCGTCCAGAGCCGGTACGTTCTTCGACTCCTTCCTCAAGGGGAGGAGGGAAGATGGGAAGAAGCCGGCCTATTTCGCCTCACAACTCCTCATGTCTCTCTTGGCCGAGGCCACCTTCCTGAGTCCGATGCATTTTGAAGGCACATCGATGGGACTTCGGTTCCGGGATGACAGGAGCGGGGAGATGGTTACCGTCCTGTGGGATCCATCGGGAGGGGCAACCGTAGACATCTCTTCACCGGAGGAGGAACTCGAAGGGTACCAGAGAGATGGAGACAGGGGAATTCGGGAAGGGAAGATCAGGCCTGCGTCGGGCCATATATATCACCTCTCCCTCTCCGGCAATCCAATCTTCATCGTTGGTGAAGTCGTGGAAGACGAATGGGCCTTCGTGCGGGACATTGAGGGCACCAATGTTGCGGTAAAGGGTGTATATGATATATACGAGATAAGGTACAGGGCGAACCGTACTCTTTCGGGGGGCTTTCTCGAAGTGACTGTCCCAAAGACCTGGAGCGCCCCTCAGGTGGTGGATCCCCTTCATCCGGGGTACATTACCATAGAGCCGGCACAGGGTGTGGAGGTGGGAAGGATCATGGTAGAGGGAGAAAAGGTCCATGTCCCCATTGAGAGGATGTCTAACGGCCAGGAGGTGAGGATCATCTACGGGGACTGCCGATCGGTCTCTCACTTGTTCGATTGCGGGGAGGATGAGTATGGTCCCGTTACTCTTGATTTTTTAAAGATGCAGGGAAATATGAACTACTACAGGGAAGCCGGCTGTGGCTTCGACCGGGAGGGTGTTGATCGGAAAAGAAGGTGGAATTATCTTTCCGCTCCTGGCGGGTGGGGCATGACGGACAACGGGTTTGATTCGATTTACAGGGATATGGCCGTAAGCCTTGGGCATCCGTCATGGCGTTTCATGGTTGATGTAAAATCGAGAGAGCGATACCAAGTTAGGGTGTACTTGAATGGCCCCGGGAGTGAAGATGATCAGTACGGAGATCAGGTAGTTACTGTCGGATCAGAGTCCAGGGATTCTCGCCGTGACAGGGTCTTCAGGGATTTACGGGCGGGTTCTAACGGAAAGATCGTTGTAAATTTTCGTGCCGATAGGGACAATAAAAGCCAGAGGTCGTTATTGTTGGATCATGGCAATTTCAGGTTTTCGCTGCCGGGCGATAGCCTGAAAGATCCGGGGGGGGGGACGGGTGAAAAAGTAGGAGAGGTCGGTAAGGATGAGCAGGTATGTTACCTCTATGGGCTGACCATCATTCCAAGGGGGCTCGGGGCCTGCCCGGGATCGGATGCGATAGTCGGGAGGAACGTGTTTCACCTTAGAGTTAGAGACGCTGATGGGAAAGAGACATCCTTGGAACTGCCTATCCGTGTCATCGATGCCGAAGATCCGTGAGTTGGGGTTCTAAGGTTGTGGAAGCGACGAGGATCCCCTTCTTTTCTTTTTCCGAGAAAGTGAACTTTTTCGCGGTTAAAGAGGTATCTCAATAGTTTCAAGGTTTCTGTCGATAAGCTGGTAAGGAAGATCGATGAACGGTCGACAGCGTAAGGTTCGGTTACACCGAGAATAAGGGAATGGATATTACGCGATGAGAGAATCGATCGCCGAAGTCAGCCGGTCGATGTGGAATGAGATCAATGATAATCGCCTTTTCATGGTGCTCATGATGGGCGTGATGGCACTTTTTATTTCAAATCCCTATATCATTCCACTGATAGATATCCCGATACGGAGGGTTGAGGACTTTCTCAAGATTCCTTACATGATATCCATATTGACCGTCCTTCTGCTGGTATTGTTTTCATTTGTTACCGTCTTTTTTGCCCGGCTGTCTCCTTACGAGAGGGACCGGATCCTGGTGACTTACTTTTTCGCTACCCCTTTTATAGTGGCACTGTCCAAGACCGCCTTCCACCCGACATTGACATGTATCATCTTGATGTTCCTTGTCATATACTGCCGTTCTGCATTCTCTGGGAGGATTGACCTGGTGTGGTCGCCGATGTATCTTCTTATTCCCCTCCTTCCGATTTCAATTATGCTCTCCTCGTTAGGGCCATTCGCAAGGAACTGGTTCGGGACTATTGAATCTAATGTGGCAGCGTACTATCTGCCGTGTGTGATTGTAATCAATCTGGTGAGGACGAGGGTGCATCTTGAAATGTGTTTAAAAACCCTCTTTGTTCTCAGCGTCCTTTCATCGATCGTAGGCGTATCTCAATTTATTATTTACGAGACTACGGGTATATTGACGACATTCACGGAGCCACTGTTCCAGTTCAGGGCGACTCCGATAGGGGTCTTACCGCGAGTGACCGGCTTTGAGTCCTATCCCGACATTTATGGTGCGGTTTCGGCTATCATGGGAGTCATGATGTTTTATTTCTATCTCCATCCGGAACATCTTACTGCCAAGGAGAGGAAGTTCTGTCTCTATGGTTTCATTCTAAATCTCATGGCCGCCACACTGACCATCAGCAGAGGGACATGGCTCGGCATGGCTTTGGTCTTCATGATAATCCCCATCATGAAAAGGCCTCAGTATTTGATCCATTATCTCGCCGTCGTCTTGATTATCGTTGTTATCGGGTTTGTCTCCGGGGGATTTGAAGCGGGCTACCGAATAATGGATGAGATGGGAAGGGAGGGCGCCAGTTTGAGGTTCCGGGGTGCGTTGAATGCAATTGCCTATGATGGAATCAAGAGGTTCCCGATTTTCGGCGTTGGGATCAATGGCTTTATATATTACAACAACGCATTCAACAATGTCGTTCATAATTTTTGGCTCCGCGTTCTCGTTGAGATGGGGTTGGTGGGCCTCGTCTTTCACCTGGCTTTCCTGCTGGTCCTCACGCTGAGGTTGGTCGACCGGATGATCCAGAGTCATGGAAGAGAGCGCATGGTACTCGAGGCGTTTTTTCTGGGGATGACGATTTTTTGGTTTCTTACCAACTTTCAACCGACGTACTCCAGTAAATTCTACTGGTTTTACTTCGGCCTGGTTGAGGCATCCGTCCTGATTCTTGGAAGAAGGGATGGGGATCAAAAGTTTTTGCCGTTTTTCGCTTGAATTGATGAGGATGACATGGCGACACGAGATCCAAGTCTGGTAGATTATTTCCGTATTATCCACGAGAGGCGACTGCTGATTTTTACCGTCATTCTTATCAGTATGGTAGTCAGTGCGATCCTGTCTCTCGTCCTCCCGAAGATATACAAGGCTGAACTCTACCTTTACCCACTCGGCTCACCCGACATCTTCAGCTTGACGTCATCTCAGTCCACTGTTAGAAGGCCGGTCGTTCCCCTGATGAGCGAAGACATCGCAACTACTCAGATCTCTTTGATGAAGACCAACAAGATGGGGGAATTGATCGCCGAGGATGTCAAAGAGCGCTCCGCTAAAGCGATCCTGAAGAGACTCGATGTCGATGTCGATGAAGATTCCAGGCTATTCAAGGTGACCATCCGGGATAGAAACCCAGAAATTGCTGCGAAGATCGCCAATGTTTTCGGAGAAAAGGTAAACAGGCTCAATGGAGAATTCTCGCTGGTAACGACGGAAAATACTCTTGAGTTTGTCCGGCAGGAGATCAAGGATAGGAAGGTCAAGTTGGATGAATCAAGGGCGGCGATGGAGGCGTTTCAAAGGAAGCACGGGGTAATCTCCCTGGACAAGGAAGTATCCAGGCTTGTAAACAACAGGGCGAGCCTTCTTTCCCGTATCGACGCCAACAACATCAAGCTCAGGGAGACGGAGGAGACGGTGGCGGCCTTGAAAGAGCAGATGGGTGAAGAGGCCAAGTTGTATAATTACGATGAGATGATCGCCAGTGACCCCATACTCCAAAGTCTTCGAAGCAGGTTGTCGGATCTCGAGGTCCAGCTGGCGGTGAAGAAGACACAGATGACCGAGTTACACCCGGAAATCATCCAGTTGGAAACGGAGATAGAGACCGTCAGGGAAGAAATTACAAAGGAAATGGATAGATTGACATCGAGTTATACAAAGGCCCCGGGATCCTTCTATGAATCCCTGAGACAGCGCATGGTCGGGCTCCTCGTTGAAAAAATGTCGGTTGGGGAGGAGACCAAGGCAATAGAAGATATTCTGGAAAAAACGAAAGAAGAGATCTCCAATCTTCCCGCTCTTATGAAGGAATATGCCGACCTCTCCTTTGAACTGAGAAGGAACGAAAATCTTTACCAGTTGCTCAATCAGAGAGAGGCAGAACTCGATATCCAGGCAAAACGGGACCAACAGATGTATGTGGTTGTGGAGCCCGCAAAACCTCCTAAGAACCCGTCGTTCCCCTCACTGACGATTAATCTGATCATTGCCTTTACGCTGGGATTGACGGGAGGAGTGCTTTATGTGCTCCTCTTAAATTACATAGAGAGGGCGAAAGCGACAAGACTGGAGCAATCTCAGGTCTATCAACTCCTGATGGAAGGGGAGGAGGGCAAGTGAGGGGGAAGGACCAGGAAGTACTCATGGACGAACTCCGGTACCTGTACAGGCGGGAAACCGTTCTGGAATTGTTAGAAGAGATACAAGAGGAGGAAGAGGCGGCGAATCTAATCCCAAGACTCCTCCTTTCTCGCCTGCAGAGAAGCAAGAGCAAGTTTGAGTTATATTTCGGAATGGTGCTTGGCATGTACCTGGGGGTGACGGCCGTATTTATGATTTACACAATCATATTTTTGTTATGATAGACAAGCGGGGCTAACGGCACCATGCGCGCTATGTGGAAAAGAAAGAAAAAAGGACGTGAGCAGGAAGACGAGGTAAGGAAGTACATCGAGGCGTATAAGAATAAGTTACGAGAAAAGTATACGAAGATCGTAAGGCAAGAGGCCGGAAAAAGGATGAAGAAGGGGCGTTATCTTTACCAGGGCGGCTGGTATTCCCTGGAAGAGATAAACGAACTGCACAGCCAGTTGACAAAGAGAGAGAGGACGATTTTTTTTGATCTCGTTCTTCTGCTGATAATCTCAGTCTTGGCATTCCTCGTTTATCTGTTGTTCACTATTAGATACATTCGATAGGTTACCCTTGAATACACGCGTACCCTGCAGTAGGCGTCCGCTATTGGTTGGTGACACACCCTTATCGCCTGCTAATGGTTCACATTTCAGAATTGGGGTGAAGTGCCGTTGAAGACTGATAAGTTATCGAGGTAATTGATAACATAATGGGTACTCCTTCATTGTCTTACGAGCAGTGGGTAGCGGAAGAGGTAAGAGCTGGAGATAAGATCCTTGATGCCGGGTGTGGAAGTGGTGAATTTGGAACCGTCGAGGAGATACTGGAGACCCCCCTGGACCTTGTAGGGGTCGATATTGATAGAGAATCACTGAAACGAAATCACCGCTACGATCATTGCATTTGTGCAACAGTTGATAGCCTACCGCTGAAGAACGGCCTCTTTCATCTGGTTGTCTCAAGGTTTGTTTTTGAGCATCTTGAAGACCCCTTCAACACCTTTCGCGAAATGCTCAGGGTATTGGAGCTGGGGGGATCGATGATAATCCTTACGCAGAACATATGGAATCCCCTCATGTTCCTGAGTTCCATTCTTCCTCTCTCGATCCGAAAGTGGGTCACCCGACGTCTCTTTTCGGAGAAAGAGGATGAGGGAAGATATCAGACATATTATCGATGCAACCGCCGGAAGAAATTCGAATCACTGGAGAAAGGTAATGAGGGAGTCCGCATGGTGGACTTCTACAGGTTCAACGGGACAACGTTGCACTTGTGGAAGAGTCCGCTCTTAAAAGCCCTTTTTTCGGTTGTTGAGTGGTTCCTCTCCCTACGGGTACTGGCCCTTTTCAGGACCAGCCTCATTGTGAAATTCAAGAAGTGCCCGTGAGGATCAAGGCGGTCCCCCTCGGTCACGATTTTCCATTTGCCTCATGCGCTACTATTTGAGCAGCACCATCTTCTTAATGGCTCGATAGTTTCCTGTAGAGATAGCGTAGAGGTAGACACCGGATGGAACCGGTTGATTCATGCTGTCCCTGCCGTTCCATGATACGCTGTATTCCCCCGTTTCCAATTTTTCATTTAACAGTTCCTTGATTAGTCGTCCGCGAAGATCGTAGATCTCGAGCCGGACGGGGATTACCTCCGTGCCGGCTCCCGAGTTGTCGGTTCCTTTCCTCTCGTTCGCGATGTTCACCGAAAAGCGAATAACAGTTGTTGGGTTGAAGGGGTTTGGGTAATTCTGACTGATTTCCAGCGGCTGCCCGCCTTCCACTGGTTTGTTGATCCCAGGGGAGTCTCCTCCTTCGCCAGTTCCCGTCAGATCGTCTTTTCTGATGGAGATGAAGAGCAGAGAGTAGGGTTCCATCGTGATGTACTCGGTCATGGTATCGCCGACCGCGTGGTACTCCTCTGATAAGGATTCCATGTTGACCAGATTCAATTGGTTTATAAGGGCCAAAGGGGTGTTCTGCTGAAGGGCTTCATATATCTCGTTCCGATTGGTAAAACTGTTCCCCGTCGTCGCAGACAGCGAGTACTTATCGATAATGTAAGAAGAGCCGGCCTGTAAGCCGTTGATAAAGAGTTGGCTGGACATGATCGGGAATGAGCTCAGCAACTCTGAATAATCAGGTCTTGCTCCCAGCAGATTCGGATAAACATAGTACCAGATCAGGATGCCGATATCACCGGTCGCGGAGTCCTTGGTCGCGATGATGTTGAAGGTGGACTGATAATCGTTGCTGGACGCGGCGGAACTCTGGGCTTCAACTCGCGTGTCCTTGAGCATGGAGATCATCTTCCAGGCATTGAATTCCGGCTTTCTCAATCCGTACCACCCCTCTTGTTCCGTGCCAATGGTGTATATGCCATACCCTGAGTTCTGTCCTTCAAGGGTGTCAATATAGAGGGGGTAGTTTCCTGAGTTGAAATCTTGTATGGCCTCTCTGAATTGATATTTTTGGCCCGCCAATTCCATGTCGTATAGACGAGTTGGTACGAGTGCCGCCATGATATGGCTCTGGAGCTCGGCTCCGATAATCGGGTATCCTCTCGCGCTGTTCGCTCCTTCGACACTGTTAATGCTCTCCCACTGGACCGCCATAACCGGAGTCTGTGGGTCATATCCATTCTCCTCGAGGTAGGTCCGGATGCAACCGACGTAATCGGTATGAGTTGGCCTGCTCAGTCCAAAGGGCAGGTTTGATCGATAGGCGAAATCTACAAGATCTATTGTCAGATTGTTTTCTCTCGAGTAGTTGATCCAGTCCTCGATCAACCCTCCCCGCTCGAAGAAATTCGTTTCGAGGCCTGTATTCCAACCCATGCCGCCGAGTTGGATGTCTATGCCGGGATAGTCGGCTTCCAATTGGTAAACGGCCTGGACAGTGTAGTTCCATTGGGTCAGCAGTTCCTCTTCTGTGCCGCGGAATTGGAAATTGTCGGGTCCCCAGATTCCGTTCAAGAAGGAGAAGAAGATGTTGTCCCCCAGCCCGAGGGTAGGTTTAGGGGTACTGTCCCCGGCGAAGAGGTGGGGGTCTATTATGGAATCGTCGGGAATCACGATGTATTTCAAGACGTCGTAGATGAGATCCTTCCAGCCTTCGAGGTCTTCTGGGGGATATCCCATGTAACGGGTTGGATTCTCTTCAACGAAGGTCGAATCAAGGAGATACGCCGGTGTGCCGACGAGGCGTATGAAAGGTATCCCTCCATTCTCACGGATTGTCCTTAGGTAGAAATCGTAGTTGTCTATGCTTCCCGCCCTGTCTTCCATCTTCCATAGATGGAGGTGCACGCCGAAGACTCCCCCTTCCAGGCCTATTTCACTGGCATAGTCCTCTATGACCCTTTTTGATGCATGTCCGATGTAGTTCTTTTCTGCCCCAAGTCCACGGAAAGAGATGCTTGGCCTCCATAATGTTGAAAGGGGCCCTATTTCTTGGTCGCAGTTCACGTTCAGTTCAGTGTACTTATCGTAATGCGGGCCACCATTACTGTGAGAGACGGCGAAGACGTTTGTCTGGGATAAGATGCAGAGGATTGGCCACCCGAGGATAAAAGACAATAATATGCGCTTTACGAGCGTCATCTCTTGTACCCCCACTTCTAGTCCTGAGCCGGTTATTCGCCAGTAAGACGGATTACGGGAGGTGTACTGTGCCTGATCAGAGCATGCGTAAGCACGAAATGTTGACTTGTCGACCCTTCTTGCAAGAAATGCCCACGGGGATACGGTATACTTTCTTAGTTAACCCCCGAGAGAAGGGCCCCACGAAACGAGTATTTTTGCCCCGCATATTATATGATTAGCAATTCATATGCCACTATATAACCCACTCTATCCTATTTTCGATCTCCACCCACCAGCCTCACGTAACCGCCGGCTATTTGCTGTATTAGGGGACATTTGGGTTCTCGGTGATCAATTGAAGCCATCATCTCTTAGGCTGGTACGAAGGGGAATTGTTTAAAAAGTTTAAGGGTGACTTGCAGTATTTTCGTCGGGAGTCTGCGTGGATGGCGGACCGTGAATGAAAAGTTATCCTTGGAAAATAGGTCTAAGGCGCTTATTAATTAGGAAGATTGGAGGTGATAACACCACCTGCGAGTGAAGATTCGTATGCGGAGGGTCACTGTCGATTACGAGACAAGTTGGTGGTACTGATAACAGACTGCTGCAGGGCGAAGGGGCCGGCATGATACAAACCGTCGTTGCCGTAACCTGATTGTTGCTTGTACGTTGTAAGGAAAAGTCACCGAGGGAATCGGCGTGATGAAGAATGGACAATCCCGGTCAGCTGATTGACACCATAAGCACCATCGTGTGGGGTCCTCACATGCTGGTCCTACTCATCGGGACCGGCGTCTACCTGACCATCCGCCTGCGCCTGATCCAGGTGAGCCGCTTTTATCCGGCCGTCAGGCTGCTGATCCACGCAGATAGGGGTATACGTGGGGGAACGGTTGGAGAGGGCCCGCCCGGTGATATAACCCCTTTGCAGGCGTTTATGACCTCGCTCGCCGGGACCGTTGGCAATGGGAATATTGCAGGGGTTGCCACGGCCATCGCCTCCGGAGGTCCCGGGGCGCTCTTCTGGATGTGGATATCCGGGCTGTTCGGCATGGCAACCAAGTTCTCTGAATCCCTGCTCGGCGTCCTCTACCGTGAAAGGGCTGAAGATGGCCTGATCGCCTCCGGCCCAATGTACTACATAAAGAACGGTGCCGGATCGAGGTGGTTGGCCTCGACCTTCGCGCTCGTCATGGGAATCAAGACCCTCTTTTCCACATCGATGATACAGACCAACTCGATGGCCCTGGCGGTCAGGTCGCAGTGGGGAATCCCTATGCCCGTGACCGGCCTTGTAGTAGCGATCCTGGTGTGGTTGGTCATCATCGGGGGGATCAAGAGCATCGGCCGGTTCTCATACGCATTCAGCCCGCTAATGGTGCTGATATACCTTTCAGGCTCAATGGCCGTTATCCTGTGCCATTATAGAGAATTGCAGGGGGTATTCGGCATGATACTGTCCGGTGCCTTCAACCCGGTCGCTGCCGTCGGGGGTTTCATGGGTGCAAGTGTGCGTTCCACAATCCGTTACGGCGTAGCCAGGGGAGTGTATTCAAACGAGGCCGGCACGGGAAGTTCCCCGATCGCCCACGGGGCGGCCATGACCAATCAGCCTGCCAGGCAGGGGCTTATTGCCATGATGGATGTGTTTGTGGATACGATAGTGATATGCACCATAACGGGACTGGTTGTCCTGGTAACAGGGACATGGACGGAGGGGCTCACGAGCACGGAACTGGTTGTCGTGTCCTTCGAGAGGGCGTTCAACATGGGGGGCATCATCGTGGTCGTAGGCTCCCTGATGTTTGGTTTCTCCACGCTAATCTCGTGGCCCTATTACGGGGAACAATGTTTTGCTTACCTGTTCGGTGTCGGCGTGAGAAGGCCGTTTCGCTGGGCCTTTTGCGGGATTATCTTACTGGGGTCGGTACTCAGGGTGGAGACGATCTGGAACCTTGCCGACATCTTCAATGGACTACAGGCAATACCAAACCTGGTGGGGGTCTTGCTGCTGGCCGGAGTGGTCGTGAGAGAGACGATGAAATATGATCGATCCACCGGCCGGGGATACGGGGGGACCCGATGAAGAGGCGTCTCGATGGCCATGTAACGGAGTCGAGGAACGAGGAGAGCCGCGGGATCGACCGGATGAGCATCTCGGAGATCATCGACCTCATGCAGGCGGAGGACAGGAGATTGATCGAGGCGTTGAGGGCGGTACGCGGCCCCCTGGCACGGCTGATTGAACGGGTAGTCGAGACGTTTGAAAGAGGTGGCTCGCTTATATACGCCGGTGCGGGGACGAGCGGCAGGTTGGGCGTGCTCGATGCCGCAGAGTGCCCTCCAACTTTCGGGACCGATCCTTCCATGGTGCGTGGGATAATAGCCGGCGGCAAGAAGGCACTTTGGAGATCGGTAGAGGGCGCCGAAGACGATCGTGGTGCGGGAGTGGAGGCCATTTCAGGTGAGCATGTAAAAGAGTCCGATACCGTAATAGGGATAGCGGCGAGCGTGGATACACCGTTCGTCATGGGGGCCCTTGAGGAGGCACACGACAGGGGGGCCTATACGGCCCTTCTCACCTTCAACCCGGCCCCAGAGGTCCCGGTGGAAGTCGACCAGGTAATCAACCCAGTTGTGGGGCCCGAGGTGATCGCAGGTTCCACTCGGTTAAAGGCGGGCACCGCGACGAAGATGGTTCTCAACATGATTACAACCATATCAATGGTCAGACTGGGGAAGGTATATGACAACCTTATGGTCGATCTCGAGTCCCTTTCGGAAAAATTGCGTGACAGGAGCCGTAGGATCCTCATGGAGGTCTTGGGCGTTGACTACCGTGGCGCGGGCCTCCTCCTGGACGAGGCAAGGGGGGAAGTAAAGGCCGCGATCGTCATGGGCAAGATGGGGCTGTCCCGCCGAGAGGCGGTGAGAAGATTGCACGAGGCGAAGGGGATAGTATCCGTTGCCCTTGGTGAATGGGATGGCAAGACATGAAGGCGCTCGATTCCATCCGCGGTAAGCGATTCCGGCGTGTCATCGGCCTTATATCCGGTACCTCGGCCGATGGAGTGGACGCTGCCCTGGTGGAGGTCGAGGAAGCGGGCGGGTTTTCGGGCCTGAGACTCATCCACGCCCTTTCGTTGCCTTACTCGCCAATGCTTGCAGAGAGGGTCCGTTCGGCTTCCGTCTTGTGTGCCGTGGACATTTGTGACCTGAATTATATGATCGGACGGTCCTTCGCAGAGGCCGCAGCCAGGGTCATGGAAGAGGCTGGCCTCGAGCGGTTCGAATGCGACCTGATCGGATCGCATGGCCAGACCGTTTGCCACCGTCCGGGGAGGCAAGGGGGCTCAACACTCCAGGTCGGGGAAGCGGCGGTCATTGCGGGCCGAACAGGGATCGTAACCGTATCGGATTTCAGGTCGGCGGACATAGCGGCAGGAGGCGAGGGGGCCCCGCTCGTCCCACTGGCAGACTTCCTCCTCTTGAGACCCGCCAGGGGCATACGCCTCCTACTGAATATCGGGGGCATCGCCAACATCACTGTGCTTGCGCCCGATAGAGAGGAGGTCAGGGGGTTCGATACCGGTCCCGGCAACGGGTTGATAGATTCGGCGGTGAGGCTCCTCACGGATGGGCGGATGATGTACGACAGGGATGGTGCGATTGCAAGGCGTGGATATCCCGACGAGGAAATGTTGAGGGAGGTGCTGGACCACCCCTATTTCAGGCGGAGTCCCCCCAAGAGTACGGGGCTGGGCATGTTCGGCGAGAGATACGTACGCGAATTGAGGGAAAGGCACCCGGATATGTCGAGGGCAGACTTTCTGGCAACCCTGACTCACCTCACGGCGCAATCGATAGCGAAGGAGGTCCTTGGTGCCTTGCCCGACCCCGGGAGCGAGGATGTCGTCTACATTGGAGGCGGAGGGGTGCACAACCGTTACCTGATGGAGATCCTCGAAGAGGCGGTCAGGCCAATCAAGATACGGCCACTGGACGCAGTCGGCGTATCAGCCGATTATCGCGAGGCAGTTGCCTTCGCGATCCTGGCAAACGAGACGATCGAGGGCCGTCCGGGTAACCTCCCGGCAGTGACGGGGGCACAGCGGGAGGCCGTCCTCGGGAAGATTACGATTCCTCCGGCCGGGTGATGTGGGTTCTATTTGACATTGGTCTGGAAGTGGGGTAACTTAATTGTAAAACGGCTTTCCTCTCGTTAATGCAATTTGAGGGGTTGAGTATGGTACGAAGCAAGACAATGGTCCCGTTGCGGCTTCCCCGGAGACAAGGGCGGAACCACGGTCCCTTTTTG
>CAZNLH010000014.1:65432-70159 GCA_964573995.1 uncultured Gemmatimonadota bacterium | reverse complement strand
CGACGTCCGGGGGGCGGCGAGGCGGGGGAACTTCACGCTGCGGGACGGCCGCCTCATTCTCGAGGGGGCGCCGGAGGAGCCGTGGCTCCGGGTGGAACTGGGACGGATGCTGCGCGCGATGCACTTCCGCGGCAGGCAGGGGGAGGTGCTGACGGCCGAGGCCTTCTACGAGCCGAACAGCGAATTGCCCGACTGGAAGGTCGGACGCGGGAACCTATCGGCGGCCTACGCCTACGGGGTCCAGGGGGTCGAGGTCGAGGTGGACCGGGAGACGGGCGAGGTGCGGATACTCCGCGTGGTCGCGGTCCACGACGTCGGGCGGGTCCTGAACCCGCAGACCCTATCGGGACAGATATACGGGGCCCTGGCCCAGGGGATCGGATACGCCCTCTACGAGGAACTCCGGTCCGAACGGGGCCGGATCCTGAACCCGAACTTCACCGACTACAAGATCCCGAGGATCACCGAGATGGCCTTCCCCGTCGAGGTCGCCTACGTCGAGACCGACGAGCCGGAAGGGCCCTTCGGGGCGAAGGGGGTGGGGGAGCCCGGGATGGTCCCGACCGCCCCCGCGATCGCCAACGCCGTCTACGACGCCGTGGGCGTGCGCATCCGTGACCTCCCAATCACCCCGGAGAAGGTCCTAACGGCCCTGCGCTAACTCCTCTCCTTCCTCATTCTTCCCGCCTCGTCACGGATCTTCTGCAATGACTCCTTCATCGGCGCCCATCCGTACCAGTGGCTGTAGTCGAAGTTCATGTGGAAGGCGCCCTCGAAGGCCCGCATCCGGTACTCGAGGAACATGACGTAGAGTTCCTGCTCGATCGTCGACTTCGCGTCGTAGAACTGCAGCAGGTCTGGCGCGTAGGTCCATCCCTACGGCTTCTCCAGGACCACTGCCAAGGCAGTCGTTCTTTTGATATTCATGTTGTCGCCTCTCCTGCTTCGTCTGTCCGCGGATATATCATCAAGGTTGTTTTGAGATGGGATCTTCCTCCCGGTTCACCCGATTGATCCCTCCTTTCATCATCAGCGGGCACTTTTCCATGGACATGCCCCGGCCAAGTCCACCAAGGACGGGCTGGGTATACGATTCGCGTAGGGGTGAGTCACGGGGATGAATA
This sequence comes from uncultured Gemmatimonadota bacterium, assembly GCA_964573995.1. Taxonomy (GTDB): domain Bacteria; phylum Gemmatimonadota; class CAZMKB01; order CAZMKB01; family CAZNLH01; genus CAZNLH01. The sequence goes on along the minus strand of CAZNLH010000014.1, from coordinate 69,035 downwards.
GAGGGGATGACGCGGAGCGGATATGCCACACCAGGCTGCCGACCCCTGAGGGAGATAGTGAAGAGTCGTTCCCGGCCCCCGTATGTGATAAGCGTAATGCTGCTTGTATGGTTTGTAAAGTGTTTTACACCCCATTTTCGATCGAGTATGACCGGATACGGAAAATATGAGATATCTCCCGAGCAGGGGTAGCCGTTCGTTCTGAATTCCGAACTACTTACTAAGTCGATGGTTACACGATTCACGAGAGGACACTGAACCGATACGAACCAGGCAAACCATCAAATTTTTCACCAAGATTTCCTTGACTGTAACGCCCACGATGTGCTATTATCTTCACTGGTGGTGATCGAAGGTGCAAGATTCGCCGTTTAATCCATCTTCTTATCTCTTGACGCTCGAGTTGGAGAGAGGAGGAATAGATGAGCTTCTTCAGGCTCTGGTTGATTGTTCTGGTGATGATGGCGTGCGTCGAGGCCCAAGCGCACGCCCGGGGGGCTCCGAACTTTGCCCCGGGATGGTATCTCTGCGCCGACAACGGCCCCATCCTCGGGAACAACTCCTATTCGGACGCGGCGCACCGACGGGGAATACATTTGCTCGGTATTCATCGGGGATTCTGCCGAATGGCAGTTTACCAGGCAGGAGACGTTTTCCTTCTGGAAGTGGTAGGCGGCAGGCCTTGAATCCATGCCGTGAAAGGGCGGCATAGATTATCGGATCGTAATGGATAGGCAATACAAGGGGCATATTCCGCAGTAGGTCCGGCTGGGGAGACTCCGGTGATGAGGGTCTCGGACCATGTAATACAATTATGTCTCTCATATACGCTACGGCCGAGCGTTGTCTCGAGATTAGGCATGTCATCCAAGCAATCGCTGCTCAAAAACGTTATCTTATCGGCAATCATCTGCCTCCTCTTCTTCACGATCCTCGAGGTCCTCCTTCGATCGCTCTTGGATTTCAAATCGCCTGCCCGGAGGGCGGAAATAGAATACGTCGTGGACAAGGATATTCTATGGAAGAACAAGCCCAACCAACACGTTGTTCATCAATCCGAGGGGGTCGAATATATCATAAATTCCAGGGGGATGAGGTGCCCGGATTTTCCGGTAGAAAAGCCCGAAGGAGAGGTCCGCCTGCTGATCGTTGGGGATTCCGTTACCTTCGGTTACAAGGTAACGGAAGGAGAGGACTACCCTCATATCCTGCAGAAATACCTTGAAGGGCATTACCATGGATTGTCACCCCGTGTCCTCAATGCCGGGGTCAACGGGTATTCGACGAGGGAGGAGTCGATGTTCCTGGACCGGGAGGGTTCGGCCTTTCGACCGGATATCGCGATCATCGGTTTCGTCCTCAACGATGCCTCACCTTACGCGAGGGCGTACCAGCGGGGCCAGTTCCGCGACCTGTTGAATCGAAGCGGGCGATACGGAATAATGGCAGGTGCCTATGATCTTCTCCAGCGCCTTTATGTGGTCAGATCAATCGGCTGGCTTACAAAGATGTCGAGAAGGTGGGCGAAGCCCGAACGGGATCTCCATGAATTAAGAAAAGAGATCAATCGCGATGTGATGGAACTCGACACGGAATCGGCGGTTGAGGGCTTCGCTGAGGCCCTCGAAGACCTCAATGATATGTTCGAATGGTCGAGGGAACATGAGGCTGAGGTCCTGCTCGTATGCTTCCCCATTCGGTTCCAGTTGGAAGAAAGGCCTGTTCCAGGCAGGCCCCAGAAGAGGCTGGCCGAGTTTTGCCGCTCGCTAAGGGTGCCATTCCTCGATCTTCTGCCCGCTTTCAGGGAACAGGCAGAAGATGACCTTTTCCTCGATATCACCCACCTCTCGCCTGCAGGCAATGATCTCGCTGCACGGACTATCGGTGATTACCTGATAAATAGCGACTTGTTGCCATGATGACTAAGATCGATCTGCTCTCGCCCTCGCTCCGTTGGAGAATTTCCCGGCCGACGGGATGGATGAAGGTTCCGTCACAGGCACTCTTGATCGAGTGATTCGTCGTTGAACTCGTGAAACGAAGGAATCGATGCGATCAGATCCTCGCGGCCAGGCGGTAACCGCCGTGGATTGCATCGGGGAGTGATCTGGGGAATACGGCGTCGCCTATCGCGTAGAGTTCATCCACCGAATACTCCATCTCGGGGATGAGGCCTTTCCGGGACCTTCGAGGGGTGCCCAGTACGATGGTATCGGCCTTCAGGGCGACCTCTTCGCCCTCCCTGTCGAGGAACCTGACGGCGCGATCTTCTATCAGGACGATCCTCGCGCCGGTGTACGACCGTATTGCCATCTCCTTGAGCCATGCGGCGTGGCGCCACCTGAATGTCGCGGCCACGTCCCTGCCGAGTCCCCTGCCTTCCTCCAGGACAGTGACGCCGCACCCCTTTGAGGCGGCGTATTCCGCTGCGACAAGCCCGAGCCTCTCGCCCCCGATGACGACGACGTGGCCCGAGGGCTCGACCCTGTCTCCAAGCAGGTCATAGGCACTTACGAGAGCCGCGCCGGTGGCGACCGTATAGGGGCATGAACCCAGTTCGGCGCCGGTTGCAATGACCGCGACGTCTGGCTCCAGTTCATGGGCCCGCCGGGCCGTCATCTCGGAGTTGAGTTCAACGGCGATGCCGAGTTTTTCGATCTGGATCTCATAATAGCGGACGAGGTCGCCGAACTTGTTGCTCCCTGAAGGCTCATGGGCTGCATAGATCAGTTGTCCGCCGAGTCGTTCCTCCCTCTCGTGGATCGTTACCTCGTGGCCGCGCTTCGCCGCGGTGATGGCGCATTCGAGGCCCGCAGGCCCGCCGCCGATCACGAGAATCCGCTTTCGTAACCTTGCCGGTTCGAGATCGTACGAGGACTCTGCCTCGTGGCCCAGCCGCGGGTTCACGGTGCAGATGTAGGGGAGGTTCCTGAACATGCGCGCAAGGCAGACGAGGCCGCCCAGGCAGGGCTTGATTTCCTCCACGCGGTCCTCCTCCACCTTGTGGATGAGGTCGGGGTCGGCGAGCATGGGCCGGCAGACCTCCCAGAAGTCGAGTTTTCCTTCGGCAAGGGCCTTGTCGGCGAGGATGGGGTCGCCGAACCTGGGCCCGAAGGCGACGGGTATCGATACGACCTCCTTGGCTCGCTCGGAGACATAGAGCCATTCGTCGGTGGCGACGTCGCGGCCGAGGGCTCCACGCCTCGACTCGTGCCATCCTATCACGATGCTGATACAATCCGCGCCGGCGTCCTCGGCCATCTTCATGAAATCGAGGCACTCCTCAGGGCTGCTACCGCCGTATTCGTCCATCAGTTCGAGGCCGTTCAAGCGGATTATCATCGGTTTCTCACCGAGTTCCCTTTTCATCGCCCGGACCAGTTCCCGCATGAACCTCCCGCGGTTCTCGAGAGACCCCCCGTACTCGTCCGTACGGTTGTTGGTGAACTTGGACAGGAAGTTTGCCAGGAGATAACCCATGAAGGCCGTGACCTCCACCCCGTCGAATCCGGCCTCCAGGGCCCTTCGGGTGGCCTGCACGTGGTCGTCGATGCATCTTCTGATCTCTTCCTTGGTCATCCGCCTGGGAGGCCGGAAGTGCTT
>CAZNLH010000014.1:63904-65332 GCA_964573995.1 uncultured Gemmatimonadota bacterium | reverse complement strand
GTCCCGTCCCGGTTGTTGAAGTTTGATACGGAGCAGGCCGCGTACTTTATCCTGTTGCGTACCGGCAGGTTCCCGATCCTTGCCGGCTGGAAGAGGTTCGGATACTTTTTCTTGCCCGGTTTCTCCATCTTGTCTTCCTTTCGGTGCGTGTTCGCGTGATGCTGGTATCATACAGCCGGGCGGAGGTGGTTGTCAAGGAATTGTCCCCGCGCCGAGCCGGTTATAGCCCCTCAATGACTATCATGGTGAGGATCGATCGCAGGACGGGGCAGGTCTCCGTTGGTTGACAGGATGCCTGGAAATGTGCTATCATGATTCATACGAGATGTGGTAAGGGCTCCTTGGTGTTGAATAGGCACGGGTGCTACCCGTGCGATGGCGTCCTTGTATTGTGGGACACCCTGTTCTGGGAGGGATGGATATGACTATTAAGGTGGTTTGGACGCACACGCTGTTCGTTCTCCTCTTCCTCGGCCTTGTTTCGGGATTGGCGGCCTCGGGGCCCTGTGCTCCATTAGAGACCATTGCAGGAATCCGGCCGGGCCTGGTAACCGGCATGCCTCCCGGACCCGGGTACCTTGGGCAGGGCATTCCGGTGATCCCCGGTGGCCGAAGCCTGGATCCCCAGGACCTTTTGGACGTGATGGTCGCCCGCAACAACGGCTCCGGGGGCGGCGTATTCCGAATCGGTATGAGTTCCAACGGGAGGGTCCTCTGGGAGGGGGCCTCGGGAGACCTCTTCCGGGATGGTGATCCCATGCAGGTAGACGCCGATTTCGAGATCGCGAGCACATCGAAGACCTTTACCGCCGCGGCGGTGCTCCTGCTCGTTGAGCAGGGGATCCTTGACCTCGACGCACCGGTGAGCCTGTACCTGCCGCCGGAATATACACACGGCCTGCTCGTCATCGACGGCCACGATTACGGGCCGGAGTTGACGCTGCGACAGTGCCTCTCTCATACCTCAGGCCTTCCCGATTACTGGAACGATCCACCGTACGTGCTGCCCGGGATAAACGCGTTCCTCCTCGCCTACATTGTTGACCCCGACCGATTCTGGAGACCCGAGGAGATCCTCGACTATGTCCGTGACCTCGATCCCATATTCGTGCCGGGGACGGGCTGGCATTACGCGGACACCGGCTTTCTCCTGGCTGGCCTTGTGATCGAAGAGGTCACGGGGGAGGATTTGCAGGATGTCTATCGCGACCTCATATATACTCCCCTCGGTATGAACGATACGTGGCTCCATTGGCGTGAGCCGTCTCCGGGAACCGTGGCCGAGTCGCATCGCTACGAGATTGCGTGGGACATGTACACCAGGCGTCACAACAGCGCCGATTGGGGTGGAGGGGGGTTGGTTAGCAGCACGCGGGACCTGGAACGATTTATTCGTTCCCTCGCGGACAACACGCTTTTCAGCGATCC
>CAZNLH010000014.1:22417-63804 GCA_964573995.1 uncultured Gemmatimonadota bacterium | reverse complement strand
CCGTTTTCAAGGCGTCTTCCATCGGTCCTACGGAATCGACCAGCCACCCTACCGTTTCCCCTGCCGGTATAAGTCGTCCTGTCAAGAGGAGTTCTAGAAGGTTCGGATGGAACGTTGGGCTGGCCTTGCGGAATGGCCAGTGGCAGCCCTCCATGCCCGGAACCACGGGGAGCGTGACCTCAGGCATGCCGACCTGTGCCGAGTCAATCGAGACAAGGTAGTGGCAATGCATCAGGAGTTCGAGCATCCCTCCAAGGCAGCGTTTTCCGTTTATGAAGCCCACTGAGACCCGGAATTCGTTGTTCAGCCGCCTGGCCGCCTCGGACCAGGTCCTCGATACCCCCAGGCCCTCCTCCTCCTTTTCGAGGGCGGGGAAGAACTCGGTGGTATCGGCCCCCACCAGTTGGGTCGAGAGGTGGAAGTCTCCGGTGACAATGACGCGTTCTATCCCCTCGGCCTTCAGCCAGTCGACGGCGCGTCCGAGTTCCTCTACCACGTCACGGTTGAGCGACTCGCGGCCGATCGTTATAACGCCCACGTTGCCGTCGTGCTCCGCGTTTACGTAGAGTTGCCGCCATTCGGGCGTTTCTATCGCCGAGAAGGAGTCCGGGAACCAGCACTCGCCGGCGGCCTCGGGATGTAGCCTGTGGTACGCCTCTACCCGGCGGATCGTGTTGTCCGGCCCTTGATCCCTGATTACTGCGAGTATGCCCCTGGTGAACTGCGCGCAAATCTCGCCGATGGTATTGATATGGGAGAGATGGGCCCTCTTCTCGTGTATAAGGAGGCTCGTCATCTGGAATAGCGGCCCGAGGATCCAACTCCGGAATTCCTCCTCGTCGCGCATCTCCCAGTCCACCGAGGGTCTGACGCTCGGATACCAACTCTCGCCGCTCTCCTTGCGGCGGACCAGTTCGGGGGAGGGCCTGAAGACATCCCCATACTTCTCGGCCAGGTGGTGCAGGCACGACCAGGTCAGGAAACTTGCGCCCGGGCCTATGGCGTCGTGTGCCCTGAGAGGATTGGGCCCGAGGAGCCTTCGCACGTACTTGTCCACCTTCCAGAATGGCATGTTGGTGGCACGGTGGTAGCGTACCGCGGCCTGGGTGGTCCCACAGAACAGTACGTCCAGTATGAAGGACCAGTAGTCTCCCACGGGGATCGGCACGAGGCCGAGGGCCCAGAGGAGATGAGTGATCTCGGAGGGGCGCTCCTCGATGGACTCCCAGACCTTGTTGATTTCGTGGGGATATGAGGGGTGTAGTATGCCGACCCCGAGTTCGCTGCTCGGGAAACCGGATGTGACCGAGCGGATCTCTATCCCGGGGTAGGCGGCCCTGACGAGATCGTAGTGCGAACGCTTGAGGTCCAGTATTTCGGGGATCGCCTCGAGGAGGAAACGCGGCCTGTACCGTTCCATGCCCGCCGGCAGCGACGATCCGTCGTAGTTGAACCTGACGATGTTGGCCATGACCTCTCCGGCGCGTTTCTGTCCGAATGACCTCTTGAGGCCGGGATATTGCCTGCCGATGCCGTCGGGTGCGTCCGGCAGGTCGAGCGTCACGATCGGGACGTCGTAGGGGAGCAGCCTCGAACAAAACTGCATCGCCTTGCCGGAACCGACGATACCATTTCCTCCCGATATGACGAGGCAACCGCGCTCGCCACGTGGGCCGAAGACCTTGTCGACCAGTTCATCCCTGCCCACGGGCGGCTCACCGCGCCGGAATATCTCCAGGGCGTTGCCCAGGCCAAGGGTCTCGAGGGTAGCCTGCCTCATAGATTTCATTATCTTCTACCCCTTTCTCTCTGTTACCTTGAATATCGCGGATATCCCAACGTCACCGGCCGCGCACCCGAATATGAGGACGTAGCCGCCGCCCAACGAGACCGCCCTCTCGAGCGCTTCCACGGTGACCCTTATGAGTGTGGGTCCCTGAGGATGGCCGTAAATCAATGGGCATCCCGTGTCGTTCATCTTGTGCCAGTCGTAGTCGAGGAGCCTTGCGAAGACGAGGTCATTGATCACGAAGGGATTGTGGTCGTAGACGGCAACCATGTCGGCCATCTCGAGTCCCGTCCTCTCGAGCAGCGCCTTTACGGCAAAACCGGGCGATTCGGGCATGTAACCAGCTTCTGCCCTGTACTCGTTGGAGGCGATCAGTTGGATGCTGATCGCAGGGTCCTGGCTCAATTCACGCGCCTTCTCCTCGGTGGTGAATAGTATGGTGAACATGCCATCCGAGGGATGTGTCTGCCCCCCGGCCGCGACACAGGTGTCCAATTGCCGTTCGGACTTGAACTGATCGAGGGATCGATATTGCCTGACGCCATAGTCGTCGTCGACCACGCCCAGTTTTCTCCCCCTTGCGTCCATGATAGTCATGGGCAGGAGGAACCTGTCGAGCACCCCGGATTTCTTCGCATCGAAGTATTGCTGGTATCTCCAGTACGAAAGTTCCGCCACCTCCTTGAAATCGAGTTTGTACTTGCGTGCGGTCCTCCCCGCGCATGCGAGCATGGAGGTCTCACCCCTGGCCCGGTCGAAGCCGGACTGGCCGGTCGATGGATCGTAACCGAAGTTGTCCCATACGTCGCTGATCACCTCCGTCCTGCGATAGGTGCCCTGGTTGGGAAATACGCAGGCGGGTGAGTTGCTCGTCTTGTCGAATGCCAGGACGCCGACGACCCCATGTGAGCCCCCCTGGACCTGCGCCGCCGCTTTGACCATCACTTGGAGCCCGGTGGCACAGGCCTGTTCCAGGTGGAAGCCCGGCAGGCGGTGGCCGGCGGTATGGGACAGGTACGTCGATCCCCAGAACTTGTAGTGCCAGGGGATCGTAGAACCTGTGACCAGGTAGTCCAACTGGCTTAGCGGCACGTTCTTCTTGCCCAGTATGTAAGGCATCGCCTCGGCCGCGAACCGGGCGATGTCCACCTCCGCCAGCGGGCTCGTGTGCCACGCGGGAAACCAACTCCCGCCCCACGCGCCGTAAGGTATGAACGCCTTTGGGTAACACGGTTCCGTGTTCTTCATTTCCACTCCCTCTATCGAGATTGTTTGAAAGGCTTGATGGCGGCCGCCGGGGGGTTGGCCCCTCCTCTCTTCCGCCGGTCTGTCTATCAAATATATCGGCTCTTCCGTATAAAGCAAGGTGCCGGGCACCGTGTCCTTGATTGACAAACGGGCGCCGGTGAATAATATCAGGGTAACGGGCATGGGTTACTGTGAAGTGGATTCTTTGCGATGAACTGCATCTGACTTCATGTCGGGAAGGGGGAACGGATATGGTCACGCTGGAGGTCCCCGAGTATCAGGTGGCGGAAGAGATAGAAATCGAGCCCTCCGAGACGGCCCTGGTAGTGGTCGATATGCAGGTCGATTTCGTAGAAGCGGGAGGGGCGCTCCCCGTTCGCGCGGCAAGGGAGACGGTCCCGAAAATCAGGGCGCTCGTGGCTGGATTCCGTTCCCGAGCGATGCCGGTCATATTTACGCTGGATTCCCACAGGCAGGGTGATCCCGAGTTTGCCGTCTGGGGCAGGCATGTCCTGGAGGGGAGCCCGGGAGAGGCGATAATTTCGGAGTTGAGGCCCGAGCCCGGCGACATCGTCGTAAAAAAGACGAGGTACGACGCCTTCTATGGGACGGACCTCGATCGCAGGCTCAGGGAAATGGGTGTGAAGGCGCTGGTGATCGTCGGGACGGTCGCCAATATCTGCGTGCATTATACCACGGCGAGCGCGGCGATAAGGTGGTACCGCGTGATATGCCCTGTAGATTGCGTGTCGGCCCTGACCGAGTTCGACCGGCATATCCACCTGAGGCAGACCGCCTACCTGTTCCAGGGAGTCTTGACGACATCGGGGGCGATCCTGAACGGCCTTGGTGTGGGCGGCTGATCGTCGCGGGGCCGCCGGGTGGTGCTCGGCGGAGGGCTCATGGTGCGCGGTCGTCCGATATTTCCATTATTTCCATGCACTGCAGGGGGAGAGATGATAAGGAAAATGGATGATTTCGATAGGCGCAGGCTCGAGCAGAATCGGCGGATCATGGAAAGTGGATTCAAGGGTTTCAAGAGATTCTTCGCGTTGGATTCCGGCGCCTACGCGGACGGGGCCCTGACGAGGAGGGAAAAGGAACTCATGGGCCTCGTGGCTTCCACCGTCCTGAGGTGCAACGACTGTATTAGGTACCACCTGAAGCGATGCCTGGATCTCGGCGTAGGCCGTGAAGAGATACACGAGGCCCTGAACGTGTCCCTGGTAGTGGGGGGATCGATCACGATCCCCCACCTGAGGTATGCGTTCGAGGTAATGGAGGAGGTGTCCGATCAATCATGAAGAAGGAGGTCCCTGGCGAAAAATTCAATCGGCTGGTCAACCACGGCCCCGTTCTTCTGGTGACCACGGAAAGGAAGGGGAAGCCCAACGTGATGACAATGGCCTGGTATTCCCCCCTGAGCAAGGAGCCGCCCCTCGTTGGCGCGATCATTGCGAGGGAGAGATACACGCATCGCCTTGCTTCAGATGAGGGAGAGATGGTCCTCAATCTACCGCCGCGTCGCCTGGTACGGGAGGTCTATTATTGCGGCTCGGCATCGGGGAGGGACACTGACAAGTTCAGTGAGACGGGACTGCACAAGGAGGCGGCCTACGTTGTCAGGCCACCGTTGATCAGGGAGTGTATCGGCCATATCGAGTGCGAGATAATTGAGATGAAGGATATCGGGGATCACACGTTGTTTATTGCGAGGCCGGTGCTGTGTCTGGTGGAGGCCTCGCTCTTCGATGAGGTCTGGAATACCGCCGACCCGTCGGCGAGGGGAATCCATCACCTGGGCGGCCCTTTTTTCATAAGCGATGGTCCGGCCGTGGAGGTGGATTTCCACGCTCGGGTGGACTGGGAGGAAGATCGTGCCGACGGATGAATATCGTCGCCGAGCGGGGTTGCGCAATGGGGATGGTATGGAACGTTGAGTGGAGGAGAAATGATTGAGGTAACGAGCCGGAAGATGCCGATGTCGGAGGCCATCAGGGTCGCTTACGGTAGGGGGCAGGAGGATGAGACCCTCGAGCCTCTCGTCCTCGTGGACGACGGGGGGCCGGTGGGGCGGGTGAAGAAGGGGGAGTACGTAATCTTCTACGATATCCGGGGTGAGAGGGAGATCGAATTGACCCGTGCCTTCACCGAGGATGGGTTCAAAGAATTCGAGAGGGAACCCGGTCTTACCATGCCCTTCGTGACCATGGTGGAATACGACCGCGACTTGAACGCACGTGTGGCCTTTCCACCTATCTCCGGGATGCGGGGGACGCTCTGCGAGGTACTGGACGATCACGGGATGCCCTTCATCAAGATCGTGGAGTCCGAGAAGGCGGTCCACATGACCTTCTACCTGAACGGAAAGGACAAGAAGCAGTACCGGCACGAGGAGAGGCTGATTGTCCCATCGCCGAAGGTCGAGAGGGATTTCAATGAAAGGCCCGAGATGAACGTGCGGCTCGTCGCGGATTCGATACGAGGCAAGATGGAAGAGGGCTCCTTTCCCGTTATCATGGCCAATTTCGCCAACACGGACGTGGTCGGTCACATAGAGGATGAGGACGCAATCATCCGGGCCGTCGAGGCTGTGGATCGAGAGATGGGGAGAGTGGTCGAGGCGGCGATGGAACGAGGTATAAACGTCGTGATCACTGCAGACCACGGGACGGTTGAGAAGTGGCTCTATCCCGAGGGAACGATAGACACGGGCCATACCACGAGCCCGGTTCCATTCGTCTGGGTCCCCGCCGGTGGAGACGGCGGCCGGTATCGCGGCTGCCTGAGAGAAGGCGGGGCGCTGACCGATGTGGCACCCACGATACTCGACATACTCGGCCTGGATCGGCCTGAGGCCATGACCGGCAGTAGCCTCATAAGCGGCCTTGAGACAGGATACAGGGGGGGACGACTTCTTCTCCTCATCCTGGATGGCTGGGGATTCAGAGAAGATGGCCCCGGCAACCTGATACGCAAGGCCCGGACGCCCGTGATGGATGGCCTCTTTCAATCGATGCCGATGACGACCCTCAAGGCATCGGGAGAGGCGGTCGGCCTCCCACCGGGGACCGTGGGGAATTCGGAGGCGGGGCACCTTCACATCGGGGCCGGCAGAAGGGTCGATTCCGACCGGTTGAGGATAGAGCGTGCGATAGAGGACGGTTCCTACCTCGAAAACGAGGCCTTCCTGACTGCGATGCGAGGCGCGAGGGAGAGCGGGACGCCCCTCCACCTCCTCGGGATAGTCTCCTTCTACAGTTCACACGGCTCGATAAGGTATCTCCTCTCGCTCCTCGAACTTGCACGACGTGAGGGACTCGAGGAGGTCTACATACATTCGCTGCTCGGCAGGCGCGGAGAGCGTCCCGAAAGCGGCTCGCGCTACGTGGGGGACATCGAGGAGGAGGCTGCCCGGCTCGGTGTCGGTAGGGTTGTGTCGGTCATCGGGCGGTACTGGGCCCTTGACCGTGAAGAGCATTGGGAGAGGGTGGAGAGGGCATACCGCCTCCTGGTTAGCGGCGAGGGGGAGCAGGTAGTGGTTGGAACTTGATTCATCGCGGCCCGGCGGATTTCTTGCACGACGGGGATATGGCACTCGACGATCATCCCCGGAAAACTACTTCCTCGGTGGTGATCCCGGAAGTATTGGTATGGACACAGCGCAGCGATACCTCCTCTCTCGCACCGACCGGATCGGTGATGTCATTCTGTCCCTTCCGGTAGCGGGTGCGATCAAGGCCGCAATGCCGGGATCTGAGGTCACCTTCCTCGTACGTCGCCTGGCGGAGCCCGTTGTTCGGATGTGTCCATGGGTCGATGATTGCATCATATGGCCGGAGCGCAGCCACGGCATTTCGTGGCGCCACTTGCTGCCTCGTGGCCGATTCGACGTCGCTGTTTGTCTGTTCCCCAGGCCCCGGGTGGCCTCTCTCTTGAAAGGGGCTGGGATACCGGTCAGGGTTGGTACGGTTCGTCGCTGGTATTCATACCGTTTCAACCGGCGTGTCCACCTCTCTCGTTCTTCCGGCGGGCGTCATGAACGAGATTTCAATCTCGACCTCCTGCGCGGACTGGGCTGGGATGATCCGCTGGTAATGGACTCCCTATGCGTCCCTCCACCTTGGGCGATGGAAAAGGCTCGAGCGATATTGGAGGAGACCGGCGTTTATCCGGAGCGGGATCGCTTTGCCGTGGTTCATCCTGGATGTGGCGGGTCTGCCTGCAATTGGCCCCCTCAATCTTACCGCCTGGTGTGCGAAGGCTTGAACAAGGCTGGCTTGCCGGTCGTTGTCAGCGGATCGGAAGCGGACAAGGATATCGTTGATTCGGTAGTCGGCGACTCCGGGTGGGGGACCCGTTCGATTCTTGGCCGAACCGGCCTCCAGGAACTGGCCGCCGTTCTCGGGCTTGCAGTTGTCTTTGTGGGGCCCTCGACGGGGCCGATGCACCTTGCTGCTTCTGTTGGGACGCCGGTGGTTGCTATCTTTGGATCCGTGAGAAACACCGGTCCGGGCCGATGGGGGCCCTTGGGTGAGGGCCACCGCGTATTTTCGCCTCCTGTACCGGTGTGTCGCTGTCGCGTTGGTGATTGCCGGCGCGCGGATTGCATGTCGCTTATCAAGCCGGCGGATGTTGTTGAAGCGGTCATATCCATAGTGTCTCGCTGCCAAGGTCGGTGTTAGGTCTTCTCCCAGGGGCGAGATACTTCCATAGGTGCATATCGTTAAGAGATTGAGTATAGGCGGATACCGGACGGATATTGAGCGTGAAGGGGCCCTCCTTCGTTTGCAGGGAGGACCCCTTCGAGTGTCCAGCCTTCGCTTTGAAAGCGAGACGGCCTATTTCACCACGATCATTTTGCGTGTCAGGGAGACATCGCCCGCCCTGAGCCGGTACAGGTAGATACCCGAGGAGACCCTCTCTCCTCGATCGGTCAGGCCGTTCCACTGGATTGTGTATCTGCCGGGGGCGATCTCACCCGAGTATAGCGTCTTGATCAAGGCCCCCCTCAGGTTGTAGACCTCCAGGCTCGCAGTGGCGGTCTTCTCCGTTCCGTTACCGGGTATCTTGAATGAAATCGTTGTCGAAGGATTGAACGGGTTGGGGTAGTTCTGATCCAGTACGAAAGACCTGGGCAGCGTGATCCCGCCGTCCTTGTCTCCTCCGATTCCGACGGTCGACCACCATACGCCGTTCGGCCCGTAATAGTACATCAACGTGTCGGCCAGGGATATGTCGGATGCCTCGGTCCAGTCCGTGAGTGTACCGTCCACGATGCCGAAATCGGGCACGTTGCCGGCGGCCGGGTTCCTGTGGCACGAGACCGCGCAGGCGTTCGGCATACCGCCCTCGGCCTGTGTATTGATGGTCTTCTCAGGCGGGATCGCCTCGAACGTGTGCGAGTGTATGTCGTAACTTACAGCCGACTTGGCGACCTTCGGCATGTGGCACTTTACGCACCTGCTTGCGCCGTTGGTGTCGTTCAGGTCCTCTGGGTCGTAGGTGTGGTGCGTATGGGCTGAGACCACGGCGCTGATCGTATCGATGTTCGCGTTGTAGTTCTCGATCATCGCGGGGGTCAGGGACTCGAAGGGACCGTGGGTCGCGTGGCATGCGAGGCAGAGTGTATTGTTGTCCACCTGGGTCGGGATCCGGAAGGTGTCGGGCTCCTCGACCTCGATGATCTCTTCTACGATGTCGTGCTCGTTGGCCGAGCCATGAGGGTCATGGCACTCGAAACAACGTACCTCGTGGTATGGGTAGGTCGGCTTGGAACTCTGGTAGAAGTCGAGAAATTGCTGGCGGTGCTTCTTCGAGTGCATGTCGTCGGGCCAGAAATAATCCGGGTTGTCATCCGGGTTGCCTGCAACGAAGAATGCATCCAGGCTGTCCCCCGGCGTGAAGATTCCATCGGTAGCATTCCAAGGGTAACCGAAGGTCTTCGGCCCGAGTTGATCTATGCTGTGGCCACGGTTATGGCACTGCCCACAGATCTCGTTGGCCCGGCGAGTGTCCGCGAGGTCCTCCGGGTTGTAGCCATGTCCGGTGCCCCCGTTGTAAGGGCCGTGGCACATCTCGCACCCTATACCGACCTCGGCGTAGGTGGCTGTGTATGCGCTGTCACCGGAAGTGTTCCAGGTTACCTGTGTGCCGGTAGTATGGCATCCCTCGCAACGGCGGTCGGTGGATTCGTTCTTGTCTATGTCTTGCTCCAGTGTGAGTGAGTCGCTGTATAGCGGCTGGTTGTTCGAGTCGTACCAGTCTTCCCCGTGGAAGACCACCCAGTCACCGGTGGCCAGGTTGTACTGGAGTGGGAGGACGTAATAACTATTCCCGATCTTCGTGTGAAATCGCTGCTTCCAGCCGTTTCCGCCGTGCGTCCGGTTCACCTTGTAGGTGATGTTCCCAATCGTCACCCTGTATCCGCTGCTCATATCGGTGGGATCCGCGGGATCGCTGTTGTTGTAACTCAAGACGGGCGCCGGATCATACTGTGAGAAATCGGGGTCTGACTGTAGGTCCAGGCCTGCCTTGAAGTCGGCGTCCGGGATGACACCGGGCAGCGTGTCCGGATCGGCATAGGCGAGGTGGTGGAACGTATTCCTCCATGATGTCTTGTCCGGCGCAATTGTCCCGTTGTGGCATGAAAGGCAGAACTCCGAGCCCACGTATTGGGCATTGAGGTCGTTGCCCGGGATCATAATGAAGGATCCCGTGACAACGAGGGCGGTTAGAACTGACAGGACAGATCTCATCCCTCTCTCCTCTTGATGAAGGGTAAAAGTCTCTCCCGGCTCTCCTCTCGGTTGCGGCCGGGGCGTTTACTCCATGGATATTCGGGTGGTTTCAGGTCCATCCGCCCGCAATACACCGATCCGTATATCAGTATCATGAGGGCCCAAGACCCCTCTAAGGGTAAAAATCGAGAGGGGTAAATGGGGAACAATCAAGAGTGAAGCAAATATCATTCCACCGGTATGGCATCATCGTCCCGTGAAAGGCGCCTGTTATTATAAATGTGGGTCATAAAATAAGTTATAAAGCCACATCCGGCGTTTTCCAGTGTCGACAGGCCCCCTTTTCCGCTTGGTGCAAGACCTATTTAAGGGTAGATAATCGGGGAATAATCCCCGTGATGCGAATTATTCCGCATCGCTGTCCTGAAGTGAGCCGGGATCTCCAAAGAAGGGGCCATAACATCCAACAGTTGACGAACAGGTCCAATTAGTGTATATTTAATATACAGGATATAAGCGTATCTATCAATAATTCGGGGCAATATAACCCTCTGCCTGGGTGGCGTTCCCCCCAATTGAAACCACTTGCCTTGGTCGTCATAGCCGAATGAAACACCAGAGAGACCTCATAAGGCTGTTCCTGTTCCTACTCGCCACTTTGTATTCATTTAATCCGGCAAGGCTCTACGCCCAGGAAAACACCCGGCATCTCATAGCCCTCCCAAAGGGGCCCGGTAAAGTCTTCCTTGGTTGGAGGATGTTGTCAGGGGATTCCCTGGACGCCACTTTCGATATCTACCGGTCCGACACGGTGGATGGGCCATATTACCTGGTGGCCGGCAATGTCTTTTCCACGGATTTCGTGGACGATACGGTAGTGGATGGTCGTACTTACTATTACATGGTCAGGCCGGTCTTTGGCAATGGAATAGAGGGAACGGAATCGAACCGGGAGGGTGTTTTCACGGGCGCGAGCGATGATGGTCTCCTGATGGAGATCGATGGCGCCGCCGCCGAACTGAATCCGGTGGGCCCCGGGGTTGGCGACCTGGACGGTGACGGGCTCCTCGATTATGTAATCCTGGACGACAACAATTACCGGCAGGACACGAACAGGACCCCCTTGCTCAGGGCCTTCCTTTGCGATGGGACCCCGTACTGGGTCTACAATACCAAGTACAGGTTTCGCAAGGAGGCCCCGGGGATGGTCCTTCCCTTCGTCGTTTGGGATCTCGATGGGGATGGCAAGTCGGAGGTGATCGTGAGGACCGGTAGATTGGATAACAGACAAACATTCCTGACCATCTTGCGTGGGGACGTAATGGGGTCCCCTGCGGTTGTAGATTCGATCCCGTTCCCGCAGGCGCTGGAAGGATCGGATCCCCACCTCCGGGCACATTACATCTCGGTTGCCTACCTCGATGGTCTCGCGAACCTCCCCTCGATCATTACCCAGGTCGCGGTCCATGGTGATGAGAGGGTGACTGCCTTTGACCTCGATTCACATCTCGACCTGTATCCGCGATGGGACTATCACAGCGATGAATCTTCGGGCACTTCCGGAAGCGGGACACACGGCATCCCGGTCTACGATATCGACGGCGACGGCAGGGACGAGGTCTTCGACGGATCCACGGTCCTCGACGGTGATGGCCGGGTACTATGGACACTGTACTCCACAGACAACCGGCGCGTCCACCACCCCGACGCAGTGGTGCCGGGCGAGATAGACCCGACCCGCAACGGGCCTGAGGTCTGGTTTGTAACGGAGGGGTCCCCCCAGGGCGTGTACCTCACCGACTCGCGGGGAAACATAATATGGGAAGAACGTGGCTGGACACATGGACATGACGGGTGGGCGGCCGATCTGACGCCGGATTACCCGGGCGCCGAACTCTATGGTTTCGACCTGCGCGAGCCGACCAATAACGGTCCGAACAGGATCAGGCTCTACTCCTCGAGCGGCGAGCTGCTCTTCAGCCAATCTGGCATGACCCAGGATCGATACCATCACCTCGTCCAGTGGGATGCGGACGATGACATAGAGGTCCTGCAGAATGACACAAGGACGATATTCAACTTCGACGGCTCGGTCGCCGGTTACCTCCCGGTGCAGTCGCGATTCTATAACCTGCAGATGGACGTGGCGGGGGACTTCCGTGAAGAGATTTTCATCCTCAACCCCGATTATGACTGGATTCGGATCTATACCAATACAGAGCCCATCAGTCGCAGGCGCACGTCGAGGTTGGACGAGATCTCATACCGACTGGACGCCTCGAGGGTTACCTCGAGTTACTGGCGATACTACTCGCCCTGAGCCCCCCTGTCCATAATAGTTGACATGATATCGGCGAATTGGTATTATTTTGCATGGTAGGATAAATGTGTAAACACGTTATCCCATCGGTGGGCGCGGGTGAATTCGTTGCCGGATCGGGCGTGTCTATCCGTGCCTTGAAAAGGGATCTGCCACCATGTCGATCATAGATTCCATCTTTCTCCTGTTCATAGCAGTTCCTTTCGCCTACGGCCTCTGGCGTGGGATCGTGCGGATGGTGATATCGACTCTCTCTCTCTTCCTCGGAATCGTATTCGCCAGGCAGTATTCCGGCGCGTTTGTAGATTCCCTCAAGGGATGGGTGGACTTGGGCAGGGGAGGGGATGTCATTGCGTTTATCGCCTGCTTTGCCGCGGTCGTCTTCCTCTTATCCATGCTCGGGAAGGTGATTCGGAAGGGTATCAAGGGGGCAAACCTGGGCATGGTCGATCGCCTGCTGGGGGCGTGTCTCGGCGGTGCACTCGGAGTCGCCGTCTCCTTCAGCCTGATCTTTCTCATCTTTCACTACATGCCCGATCCAGGCCGCTATCTCAAGGATTCCCGTCTTGCCCCGAGTATCGTGGACTCCGGGAGTTATGTCCTCCTCCTGGTTCCTCCGTGGATTGAAGATAGTGTCCGGGAAGGGATACTGGAGGAATATAACCGCCTGAAGGCCATGCTGGAGGACGAGAAGGGCGTCAAGTCCGTGCTCCTTTCTACCTGAAGGACATCGGTTCCCCGAGCGTCCGTGACCATAGCGCCATCTTGGCGGTATCCTCCACAACCTCCGCGAAGTAGAGTGCCTCGTATACATCCCTGCCGACGGTAACGACGCCGTGGTTCTGGAGGAGGAGGGCCTTGATCGGCTTTGAAGAGAATGCGCCGAGTACGAGGTCCATGAGTTCATCGGAGCCTGGAGGGGCGTAGCCCACGACCGGGACTTCTTTGAGTGCCTTGTATGCGGTGGCCGAGACGAGGTCGAGCGGTTTGCCGGCGACCGCGAACGAGGTGGCGGCTGGTGAGTGGGAGTGGACAACGCCGCCTATCTCTTCACGCATACGATATAGCCCGCAGTGCCACTTGGTCTCCTTGGATGGTTTCATGTCTCCATGCAGGACATTACCCTTGAGATCAACACCAATAATGTTCCAGTCACAGGCGTCTGCCCACGCGGTTCCACTGGCATTGATCAAAACGATGTCGCTCCCCTTCAACCTGAGGCTTATGTTTCCCCCCGTGCCCGCCGTCAATCCCCGCCGGTAGCCGCGGTGGGAGATCTTTATCAGTTCCGCCCTGGCCGAGGTCATCGCCTTGTAATCCATGACAACGTCTCCTTCATTTCAAATCGATTACGTGTTTCAGCCCGATGAAGTTCTCTTTCATCTCGAGCCCCTCGACTATGGAATCGAGGGGCAGGTGGTGAGTGATCAGCGAGAGTGCGTCGAACCTACCGGAGGCCATCAGTTCGATTGCGCTGCGGACGTCCCGCGCGGCATGGCCGGAGGCCCCGAGTATCCGGTATTCCCTGTAATGAATCTCAGACAGGTCGAACGGCAATCGTGTCCTTGGAGGATATCCCGCGAAGAGGAGCAGTCGTCCGCCCTTGCGCAGGCTGGATGTCGCCTGCGGGACCGTTTCAGGCACATTGGTGGCAACGATGGCTGCATCGACCCCCTCGCCTCCCGTGAGATCGGAAATCCATTGAACCGGGTCCCCTCCGGAAGTGACGTTGAACGTCCACCTGGCTCCCTCCTCCATGCCTGCGGCCAGCCTGTCATCGCGGGTCCCGCTCAGGAAGATGTCTTCCACGCCGTTGCACCTTGCCAGTTGCACGTGGGTGAGCCCTATCGGGCCGTCTCCGATCACCCAGAGCCGCTCTGCACCTTGAAGCGACAGTTTTCCGATGCCGTTTATGCAGGCCGCGAGGGGCTCGGCGTAGCATGCGGCATCGAGACCGAGGGTCTCAGGAACCGGGACCACGTTTCCCATGCGGATGGCATCGGCCGGTATCCTGACATACTCGGCAAAGGCACCATCGTGTTGGTAACCGATAGTGGGACGGGTGAGACAGATATTCTCCCTTCCCGCGCGGCAACAGTAACACTCCCCGCAGGGGATGATCGGCTCAACCGTGACCCTCGTGCCGGTCTGGAGGCCGGTAACAGAGCGGCCTATATCGGCCACCGTCCCTGAGAACTCGTGCCCGGGTGTGATGGGGGGGGTGACGGCCTTCTCCCCCCGGAATATCCTGAGATCGGTTCCACATATTCCCGCTCGGTGCACTCTTATGACTATCTCCCCCGTCCCGCAGGCCGGGGCAGGGATGTCCATCACCTCGATTCTACCCGGGCCCAGAAAACGCGCCGCCTTCATTGCTCAGATATCTCCTCCCTGAAAGCCGGTATCCCGCCTGCCGGTCGAACTCCTGAAACGGGGCCTGAGATCCCGGCATAATTCGTTGTACTCTTGAAAGATTCTATCATAAAGACCCTTCTCTCTCTCTACCGGTTGGACCACGCAGCAGTCCTGTGGAGAAGGCCCCCCGATATCTTCCCAGGAGAGATTCCCCGTTGCGGCCGCGGTGAGCATGATGTCGCCTCGGCACTCGGAGTTTCTATCGTTTTCTATCACGAGTTCCCTGCCGAGGACCGAGGAGAGGATCTGGGGCCACAGGGGGCTTGCTGCACCCCCCCCGGAGAGCCGGATGGTCCCCGGCCTCGTTCGGGTCGCCGATTCGAGTATCTCCATGTTTGCACGGATCGACATGGCCGTACCCTCCAGGACCGACCTGGCCAGGTCGGTCCTCGCGTGCCGCGCATCGAGCCCGAAAAATACACCCTTGGCCCATGGATTCCAGATGGGGCTCCTTTCTCCCGCGAGAAAGGGGAGGTAGATGACCCCCCTTGACCCGGCGGGCGAGGCAAATGCCTCGCGGTCGAGGTGATGAAGGGCGTCTTCAATCGAGGATCGACCCTCCTCTCCCATCAGGTGCCGGGCGAACCAGTTTACCGACAAGCCGGTGCCGTTGGTGCACGCGATGCTCAACCACCTGTCGGACCTGACCAGCGGGGCGTTGAGGAAACGGTCATCGAAGTGATCCATCTCTCTCACCGGCCAGAGGATTCTGCCAACGGTACCGAGGATGATCCCGGCGACCCCCGGACGAAGTACCCCCATTCCTACCGCCGCGGCTACAGAGTCCATCACGCCGGCGAGCACTGGGATCCCCGGGGGTAAACCCGTCAGGCGAGAGGCCTCCTCGGATACGGTGCCGGCAATGGAAAGAGGCGAGAGTATGGGTGGGAGTATCCTTTTGGGTATCTTCAGCGTGTCTCTAATCGATTCAGACCACCTGTCACCGGAGATGTCGTAGAGGAGCGTTGTCGCCGCACGGGTCCTATCCATCACGAGGCTTCCCGTGAGTCTTTGGACTATGTAACCCGAGGGTGAGAGGATCGTCTCTACCCTGCCAAAGGTATCGGGCTCACTGTGCATGATCCACCTGATTGAGGGTGCCGAGAAGGTTCCGGGTGCCGCCCTGTTCCCGGTAATGCGAAAGATCTCGCCGCCCCCCAGCAGCCCTTCGATCTCTTCGGCCTCCTGTGCACTCCTCCGGTCGATCTGCATCAGGGCGTTGCGCACGGGTCGTCCGTTGCCGTCCAGGCAGACGAGGGCGTTGGTACAACTGATGCATATCCCACGAATGAAGCCCGCCTCCGCCCCTGGCTCCTTGAACAGGGAGTTGAGTGCTTCTACCAGAGGATCCCACCATCCCCGTACCGGGTCGGCCTCAACCCATCCTTCGCGGGGATAGTCGAGGCGGCAGGGAGATCGAGCCGCCGCGACCACCTTTCCCTCCCGGTTCCCAATGGCCACCTTGCAGTTGGTCGTCCCGATGTCTATCCCGAGGAAGTGCTTGCCTTCCGGTGGGATGGAATTTTCCGTGGACATGCCTTATCCCTTTCCCCTTCCCCCAACGATCTCCCTCAGTGCGGAGAGCAGGAGCAGCACGTTGTTCCTGGTGCATGAATGGCCCATGATCCCGATCCTGACCGTCTCTCCCTTCAAGGCCCCGAGCCCGCCGCCTATCTCGATGTTGTAAGACCTGAGCAGCCTTTCCCTCAAGGCCTTTTCATCAATGCCGCCTCCGACCCGGACAGAGTTGAGCATGGGGAGGCGGTCGCCCGGTGCCACCGCCATGTCGAGCCCGGCGATCTCACCCAGTCCGCTGACGAGCATCTCGTGGACCTCTCTGTGCCTCTTGAAACGGGCCTCGAGCCCCTCTTCCAGGACCAGGTCTACCGCCTGGTTGATGGCGTATACCATGTTTATCGGGGCCGTGTGATGGTATAACCTCTCCGAGCCGAGGTACTTCTCGATCATGGTAACGTCGAAGTACCAGGATGAGACCTTTTCCTTTCTGCGAGAGATTGCATCGAGCGCCTTTTCATTGAAGGTGATGGGAGAGATGCCCGGTGGACAACTCAGGCACTTCTGTGCGCCGCTGTAGCAGACGTCGATTCCCCACCGGTCGACCTCGACGGGCATGCCACCGAGGGAGGTTACGGTGTCTACGACAAGAAGGGTGTCCGTGGAACGGAGGGCGCTGCCTATCTCCTCTACGGGCTGACTGACACCGGTAGATGTCTCGGCGTGGACCAGGGCGACCAGTTTCGCCTTCCTCTTCATCGCCTCCCTGATCAGGTCGTCGGGATCGATAGGCCTCCCCCACGGCGCCTCTACAGGATAGACAACGGCCCCGCACCTCTCGCTTATGTCTCGCATCCGTCCCCCGAAGACACCGTTGATACCTACAACGACGGGGTCGCCGGGCTCGATGAGGTTGCATAGTGCCGCTTCCATGGCCGCGCTGCCGGTCCCGGAGACAGGGAATGTGAGCCTATTGTCCGTCCGGAACAGCACCCTCAGGAGTTGCATGGTCTCATCCATGATCTCGAGGAATGACGGGTCGAGGTGTCCTATGGTCGGGATAGACATGGCGGCCAGGACCCGCGGATGGACGTTGCTCGGCCCCGGTCCCATCAGTATCCGTTCCGGTGGGTTCAATTGGTGAAGGGGAATATGCTTTGAAAGCCTGTCCATGTTCTGTGCCTCCGGGGTTAAAGAACAATGGTTCCGTTGTCGTCGAACTGCATCTCTTCGGGGCGGCCAATGACTTCTACGTGGTCCAGCCCCTGCAGGAGGGGAAGGGCAACCTCCGAGAAACGGATGGTCTCAAGCGACTTCGTGTCCCGTATTACGGCCATTATTGCCTTCCTGCGGTCCGTGACCCAGCAGGTGTCAAGGGCTATCTCTATGGCCTCACGGTCGGTCTCCGCCTGCAGGGGGAGTTTGCCGCGTTCTATGGAGGTGGCGGTGATCGTGTTCACGTATGTCGACTCGAAATCGATCCGTTCAACGAGCCTGCGGGTACAGATGTCCGCCAGGCCGATCCCGACAGCGTTTCCATGAGTCTTTTCTGATAGTGAGAGCACCACGATCCTCTTGATCCTGGGTGAGGTGGGCTCGTGTTCCCCGAATATCATTCGCCGGCCGATCACGCTTGTGTCCATCCCCGTTCCGCTGATGTCCTTTCCCATCTCTCCCACTACCAGTACATCGAGATGATCGAGGAGGATCCTGGCCTGGAGGCGCTTGGCCTCCCGCAGGAGGGGGGGCTCCATTTCAAAGATCCGGTCCCGGTCGATAACTTCAAGCCTGGCGGTCCTGTTGTACGCGTTCTCGACTATGCCGATCCCGAAAAGGAGGGGAAGGTGCGCAATCGAGACCTCTGCGAAATGGACCATCTCTTCTCTGAAACCGCGGGCTCCAAGGCGGTGGATGGTCTGTGCACCCTTCCGCTTTCCGAGTCCGATGGCTATCATCTTTACCAGGCCGCTCTCGTACCTTGCCTCGAAGTCGGTGTGCGCGTGGATCCTGTTGACAAGGATGAGCCCGTCCACCTCCGTGGCGACGCGGTCGCAGTAGACGGAAAGGCCGGCTCTTGTCGCTCCGACCTCCACGACGTCCATGGAACTGCGGATCTCGACGCCGAGTTTCTCTCTGGTCAGGCCGTAGCCCTCAAGGATCGCTCGCTGTCCCTCTGCCGTGGCTCCTCCATGGCTTCCCATTGCCGGCAGCAGAAAGGGCCGCGCCCCACGATCCCTGAGGAAATCGATCAATACGGTGACGATCTCCAGGATATCGGTGATCCCGCGGCTACCTATGGCTATGGCGACCTCCCTGCCGGAGAGGTCGACCCCGTGAGAGGCCCAGGATGCAAGCCGCCTGCCCAGGTGCAACGGGATATTTTCAATTCGTCCGGCATCGAACTGCTGATGGACCTTTACAAGTCTTGGAAGAATCTTCACGCTTGCCACGGACACCTGCCATCTGTGCCGAGTTCATTTGTCAATCACGGTGCCGAAATCCATGAAAATTCAACGGCAATGCGGGAAATATCCCCGTCAATGTAAGAAGGGGAACGTTCCCTGTCAATGTACTACTCGACCTGATCCTCGGTTCTCCTGGTTGGACCGTCGCAGCCAATGCTTGTTCTGCGGAACATTCCGATAGGTTGCTCTCAAGACATCCGGGGAGGGGTAATCCTATCCTTGGTAAAAATAGGACATTTCTAAATTGGCTTGACACATTCAGTTTAAAACTTGACAAAAAATCTTAATTATGATATAATACCACAACTGTAGTGGGTGAAAGGACAAACACTCTGGTCACATTACCTGCAAAAGTCCGGGAAGCGGTAAACATATATGAAAGAGCCCCTCTTCTCCAAAATTACGTATCGTCTTACTGATACCTTCTTTTTCGCGCTGATCGTCCTCTTTCCATTGTTTCCCGATGCTGCTCAAGGTGCACCTTCTACGGTCCACTTTGAGGTGGTCGATTCGCTGCAGAACCCCGTGCCGGCCAAGTTGGTTTTCCTCGGCCTGGACGCGAATCAACAGATCGACCCCCGCCTGTTCCCGAATTTCGACCAGTTGAATTACGATCCTTCGAGTGGGATCTACTGGCTCGGCAGCAAGAACGTAATCCTGACCCCGACCGGTATGGCATCGGTTGCCCTCGACTCGGGCAATTATCTCGTGGTGGCATCGCGAGGACTGGAATATTCCATCGCTGGTGACACGATAAGCCTGCCGGAAATGGCCGACACCAGCCTTGCGCTGGTCCTGAACCACATGCTCGATGTTCCAGGCCGGATCTCGGTGGATTATCACGTCCACAGCGATTCGAGCAACGACGCCCGGATCGTGGCCCAGAACTGGGGCTTGACCCAACCGACCACGAGGCACCGGATCATCGATTTCCTGACGTCCGGGGTCGACCTGATGGTTGCCACCGAGCACCGGAAGATCTGGGATTACAATGCCATCATCCAGGCTCTGGCCGACGAGATCGGGGCGCTCGATGGTTTTACCCCGTCGTTCATAACGGAGAAGATCACATCGATTCCCGGGATGGAGTTCAATGTCTATGCCAAGGGTCCCAACTGGCTTCCAGATTGCCCGCCGAACGAGTGGCCGCACCAAGTTAACCACTTCAATGGGTTTGCCATCACACCTGGCCCTCCACCCTCCCTGCCATGTGACGATGTGCATCGACAGCCGGCCACTCTTTACGACCTCGTCCGTGCGCTTGAACCCCCCGGGGGCTACCGCGTGGTAATCCAGTTGAGCCACCCGAGGGGAGCGCACTACGACTGGCAGTATTTCCCTGGATTCCTTGGTGGTCCCCATCTGGGATATTTCTACAATTTCAACTACGACCCGACGGTGCCGATCCCAGATACCTACGATGGATCCGTCAACTCCTTCTTACGGGCCCAGTCCGACTCCTCGACGACCCAGAACATCGACTTCGACACGATAGAGATCCTGAACCGCAATTACATACCGTATTACATGGAAAGCAGGGATGACTGGTTCAGTTTCCTGAACCAGGGATTCAGGAAGGTCGCCGTGGGAAATACTGACAGTCACTGGATCTTCATCGACGGCGCGGGGTACCCGAGAAACTATGTGGCCTCGAACATCGTCACCATGGACAGGTTCGACATGGCGGCTACAAACGCCATGGCCGACTCCCTCCTTTACGGGGAGGTCTTCACGACAACAGGGCCGATCATCGACTTCTCTATTCAGGACAAGGGGTTGGGAGACACGGTATTCGTCTCGCCTCCCAACCAGTTGAGGCTCCCGGTATCCATCACGGTCAGGGCTGCGCCATGGGTCCCCGTACAGCAGGTTCGCATGATCGTAAACGGCGAACTCGCATATTCGCAGAACGTAACGTCTACCAACCCCCCCAATCCCTTCTCGAGCGATCCCGCCGATTTGATCCGGTTTCAACAGGTCTTTCAGTACAATTTCACGGGAAATTCCTGGGTGATCGTCGAGGCCGGGATAAAACTCCCGCAGCCGGGGGTCCAGCCCGCTCCACAGGGTATTTACCAGTATATCACATCCGAGCAGCGGGTCGTCGCATTCACGAACCCGATCTTTGTAAAGATGGCCCCGCAGTAAGCCGGGCAGTGAAATCGCCCGGGATACATGTCTCCAGGCCATTCCCACTCTTACGGAAGACCGCCCGATGACGGGTTGTTCCTCGCTTTTATCCCTCCGTGGGTATCACAGTGCAGATTCAAGCAGGCCCGGAATCACATAGCCACGTATTGCATACATCCAGGGACCGTTCGTTGTAACGCCTATGGGCACAAGGGATGGACTTTCAATCATTCAGTGGCAAAGGGGGGCCGCCCAAGGACATCTTCAGTGAGATACGAATATATCTCGCGCGCCGCCACCTTGTGCCCGCGGGCCGACGGGTGCGATTCTTCGGGGAGGAAGAGGCCGTCATGCTCGAGTCTAAAGGCCGGCAGGAGATCGATGTAACGGATGTCCTGGTCCCTGAGGAAGCGTATCAATCGTTCTTGCGGAACATGGCTCCCTTCGGGCGAGTCGACTTCGTTGGGCCACGGGAAAAGGACAAAGACGAGTGGAATGCCACGCTCGGTTGCTATGAGGTTCATCTCGCTGATCTCCTTGAAGCAAGACTGCCATAGCGAATTGATCTCGTCCGAGTCTTCGAGCAGGCGCCTGGTGGTCAGCCTTGCCCTTTCGATTGCATCGGTCTTTGCCCTGTTCGACAGGATTGCCCGTTCCATGGTGTTGTAGATGGCCGTACGATAAAGGAGGCGGGTGGCCCATGATTTTGTTTCAGGGGTGTAAATACCTCGGTATATTACATCGTTCAATACGAATCCGACGAGGATTATATCGGGATGGAATGCCAGGCCCTTGGTGATCAGCCAGCGCTTTTCCTGCTCAGTGTTGTAACCGCCCACTCCCCCGTTCAATACCTCGTACCTCGGCCTCGGCCCCTTACTGTTCAACAACCTTTCGAGGACTTCCACGTAGCAAGAATCATCCGCCACCTTGAAACCGAAGGTGAAGGAATCGCCGAGTGCAAGGATACGAATGGTATAGGCCGGTTTTTCCAGGGGAAAGGGGTCGTCTCGCATTCCGAACGCGTTGGTCTTGACGTGGACGGACTTGACGGTTCCCTCCCAGTTGGGGAGCAGGTCCCAGCCAAGTTCTTTATTGAAGTGATAGGGTGGATTCGCCCGCCTCGGAACAAAGTCCAAGTTTTGCTTGCCCACCCTGGCCCCGAGTCCGAAGAGCCTGAGTAGTAATTCCATAATTACCAGGACGGAGGTCACGGTAAAGAGGGCCATGAAGATGTTCTTCCGCAGATTCATCGATTTGTTCTCCGCCTGTCTCAAGATCACTGGACGTAACCGAGCGCCTTCAGCCTTTCCAGTGTCTCCTTGTCGTAAGTCACCTCTTCCGTGCCGCCAGCCTTCGGAAGAAACTCGTGTTCGATTTCGCTCGACGAAATCCACTGGAAGAGTGATTTCCGAAGCGAGGCCTGCGGTGCGGCTTCATCTTCTTCCAGGTCGTTTTTCTCCTCGGAGTCTCGTCCCAGGTCGTAGGTTTCGTGGATTCGGGGGCTCTTGCCCTTCACCGTGTGGTAAAATGACGGCCTTACAACCTCGATATACTTGTAGTTCCCGGCCCTGATCGACCTTAGTATGGCATGCCTCGAAGTCTCACTATGGGCGGGGAGGCAGACATGGTAATCCCCTTTTGTCCAGAAGGGGGACAGGTCGACACCCTGGAATTCGCCGGGGATATCCGCGCCGGCAAGGTGGAGGAGGGTGGGGGCGATATCGAGCGATCTTACCTGGTCCCTTATGACCGTTCCGGCCTTCTCGGAATGCGGGAGTTTGATTATCAACGGGACATGGATGAGTTCGTCATAGAGGGTGCGCGTATGGCCCATGGAACCATGGTCCTTGAACTCTTCACCGTGGTCTGCAGTCAGCAGGATGGTGGACCGGTCGTAGATCCCTATTTTTTTCAGGTGCCCGATAAACTTCCCCACCATGGCATCGGTGTAATTTATCTCACCGTCATAGAGTCCTATCAGCCGCTCCAATTCCCTTGGCGGTAGTGGATTGTTAATGTGCGCGTATTGTTTCATGTCCTTCCAGGTAATAGTCTTTTTTTCTCTTCCGGCAGTGGTGAAGAGGGTGTCGTAGGGGGCAGGGGGGTCGTAAGGGAAGTGCGGGTCGAAGTAGTGGACGAAGAAGAAGAAATCATCCCCTCGAAGGTCGTCGATCATGGAGGTCGCCAGGTTTGTCGTCACCCCGGCCCCCTTGTGGATTGCACCCTTATCGTCGTATCGTTCAAACCCGTCTGCGAAACCGAAACGTCTGTCAACGAACGTGTGGCTTACCAGGCCGGCGGTCCGATACCCTCCTTCCTTCATGGCCTCGGCCAGTGTCGACCTCATCGGATCGAGCCTCGACTTGACGTCTTTCACGCCGTTTACCGATGGGTACATCGAGGTCATTATCGACATTATGGATGGTATCGTCCAGGGGGCCTGGGAGATACACGTTGCGAACCTGATCCCATCCCCGGCCAGGGCATCGATGTTAGGAGTGATCGGGCGCTTGTATCCGTAACATCCCAGGTGGTCGGCGCGCAAGGTATCTATTATGATGAGGATGATGTCTCCGCCGGTCTTATGGCTCGTTCCCGCCGTTCGAGGTGGGCTTGTATTGCCTTCATCGATGGATGACCAGGCGGCATGTTCGGCGATGAAGGCCGCAAATCCGACAAGGATGATCAGAGCAATACAGAGGGCGAGCAGGTATATTGTGCCCTTTCCCGTAGGGATCCCCGAAGGGCCTTCTTCCCCCTTCCCGAAGGTGATGGAGGAGAGGTGCCTCGCGGCGGGGTAGGCAAGGGAAGCGATTACCAAGGAGGCAATGATCTTCAAGGCAAGAGACGATGGGAAGATGGGTGGAAATATGAACCCCTTCGCGGCGACCTGCCACTTATCCAGCAGGAGGAGAAAAAGGATGAAAAACAGGTTCCAGGAGAAGTGCAGGGCCCGGAGCCGTTCCCGCCTGCCCTCGATCTTCTTCCTGCCAGCCGCGATGCTGTCTAAGAGTCCACCCGAGAGCCCTACCAATGCTCCGAAGATGGTGTGCGCGAGTGTGCAATGGAACAGGAACAGTAATTGATCCAGCGGCATGGGCGTGTACAGCCTGTAGACAGAGAACCGCTCCACTTGCAGACCTTCTAAGAGCCTGAAGAGGGGCAGGTCCAACAGGATTACCGGCCTCTGGAGGTGGGTGAGGATGGTGGTCAGCCCCCATGCCAGGCCGATCAGGGTCCAGACGATGATCCCGTTGGAAAGGCCGGTTGCAATGTGACGGCTTGTCCGTTTTATTCTACCCATTCCTCCTGTTCATCTCCCGTACTTCGTTCTTCCTCGTTATCCACCGTCACTGGACGTAGCCCAGGGCCCTCATCGCCTGCATTGTCTGTGGGTCAAGCGGGATTTCATGGGAGGATGCCTCCTCTTTCATCCCTTTGAGTAGGTCCTGTAGGTGCCCTCTCATCCGCTCGGTCCGTTCACTTTCCCGCCCTGCCAGGTTTATTTGTTCCCCGGGATCGGTACTGATACGGTAGAGTTCCTCTCTATTACCCTCCAGTCCCCGAATGTACTTGAAATCTCCCCATATCAAGCCGAACAGCCGGTTCTCCTTCCTGGGCGGGTGGAGGGTTTCAATGTAGGCCCCCGGATCCTCGCCGTTATCGTCTTCATACCTGACCAGTGGCATCAGGTTGCGCCCGCGACAACTTCCAGGTATCCCGATGCCGAGGATCCCGAGGATGGTGGGCATGACGTCCACACTTTGTACATTGTTCTCAACAACGGCACCCGCCGGTATGGATGGAGGGTAATGGATTATTAGCGGGATCCTCATGATGTCCTGGTAGAGTTGCATCGAGTGGCCGATATAGTGATGCTCGGCTATTGATTGGCCGTGATCCGCCATCAGGACGATAAGCGTCCTGTCGGAGAGGTGACTTTCCCGAAGGTATCGCATGAGGACTCCGATTGAGTGGTCCGTGAATGTCACCTCGCCGCTGTATAGGGTCTTTATCCCCTCGATCTCTTCCCTTGACAATCCCCTCGAGTCGCTCATGCCCTGGACGGCGATGTAGTCCTTCTCCTTCTCGAGGAATGCCTTTCGGTCGACATCGGCACCCAGATACAGGGTATCGTAGGGAGCGGGAGGATTCAACGGTCCATGTGGATCGAAGTAGTGGATCCACAAAAAGAAAAGTTGTTGTCGGTTCTCCCCGAGCCATCGGATCGCCGCCTCGGTAGTGCGGTCTGCCCTTCGCTCCGGCTTGTAGGGTGGAACCATCCCGAGTATCTTCAGGGCGCCTGCCAGCGCAAACGGGGGGGAGGCGGAGAAAAAGTAGAATAGGGCCTGGTTCTGGATATTGTCGTCGTAGTGATCGAATCCTCGATCGAGCCCGAACCTCGAGTCGAGGACGAACGCGCTGATGAAGGCGCATGTCAGGTAACCATTTGCCTTGAGGATCTCCGCGAGAGTGGGCATTGTGCCGTTGAATCGGTATCGTGCATTGTCTCTCACGCCATGGATGGGTGGATAAGTAGAGGTAAGTATCGATGTGTGCGAAGGGAGGGTCAAGGGGACCTGGGAGGTGGCATGATCGAATCTCACCCCGCCGGCGGCGAGAGAATCGATCGTCTCGGTGTGGATGGTGTGGTCCCCGTAACATCCGAGGTGGTCGGCCCTCAGTGTATCGATGGTTATGAGGAGGACATTCGGTTTCTCAGGGGTTGCCTGGGCGCCCGATGCCGGTGCGGACTTCGACGGTGCGGACCGGATCTCGAGGTAGGTGACGGCGGAGATGCCTATTATCAATCCTATCAGCATCGACTTGAGGAGGGTAAGCTTCCCGCTTAGGATCTGCCTGATAAATGACCGGCAGAGGAAGGCAACAGTCAATATGGCCAGAAGAATGAGAAGGCTGTGGAGGAGACTTATCGGCCTGCTGAACGAGATTCCCGGCAGGAAGCGCCTGTTCCATATATATTCGATGGAGAAAAGGAGTGGGGTGAAGTAGAGGAATAAATACAGGGTTATCGCGTTCCTGTTGGTTTGCCTGTGGCCTTTCCTGTTTATGAGCACGTGGAGTGTAACCGCCACGGTGCCCCCTATCAGGGCGCCCGCGATGCAGTAAAGGACGAGGGGAAACGCAATTATGGAGAGGTAGGTCAAGTAGGAGGCCGTCTTCAATTCGTTCGTCGCGAGTATGGTGACCACTTCCGCCAGGCCCCATAAGGCGGCGGCGGTTGCCAGCAGGAACGAGGAGATGAATATGTGTTCTCTTATACGCATGGCGATCTCTTGCGAATCATACGGTATTAGCGGAAGTTAACGGGTCAACGCCAATCGGTCAAGGGGCCACTCTTGGATAAGGTGCATTGAATGTCCAGGTGTTCCATCTCAATGACCATTCGGAGAAATGCGGGAGATCATCTTGCTCCACTTGAGCCCAAGGTAGGTAAGCAGGAACCTGGGAATCATCCGCGGATTGAAGAGGATGTTGTTGCTCAGGAAACATTGGTGGATACAGTAGCACTTCGTCTCCCTGATCCATCTCCTGACCTCCAGGGCGCGTTCGCTGCGCCAGATGGCAGGGAAGTCGTAACCGTTTTCTCTCAAGTTGCCGAGTTTCTCGTCCAGCATCTCGCACGGATATACGTCACCCTCGGTCTGGATCACGCCAGTCAAGGCACCGGCGGTACACGGTATCTGGTACCTGTTTTCCTTGACGGTCTTGATGATCAATCGCCGCAGGAGGATGTCTTTTACGTTCAGCACGTCCGGCATGAACTTATAACTGCGCACTAACCCCTCCTTGATATCCCTTTCGAGCATCCTGTTTGCTTCGGCGTAATAATTGACGTCCACTTCCTTGGCCCGGGGGTTTCTTGGTTCACCGCGTACATAAAGGATGTTGATGATATCGGGGTCGAGTTCATCGCGGATATATTCGTAGACCGGGATGAGTTTGTCCTGGTTTGTATGTGAGCATGTAACGTCGATACAGGTATTCAGGTTCTCATGGTCCTTCTGCAGGGCCTGCAGGCGCCTGTACGTGTCGTTCACGCGTTCGAACGAGCCCTTTACCCCCCTGATCTCGTCATGTACCGCGCCTAACCCGTCCATTGATAGATCAACCGTGATGTCGGTCCCGGTGCACCTGGAGACCATGGGGGTGATGAGTTTCATCACTCGGTCAGGGTTGAGGCCATTGGTCCCTATGGTGATGTTCCGTACGTTGTTGTTCTTGTAAAAGAGTTCGGCTATCTCCGTGAGATCGTCACGACGGCATGCGTCTCCGCCGGTGAGGGTCAATTGCAGAAAATCACCCATGCTTAGGGATATTTTCTCAATTTCATCCAGGGTGAGTTCGTCACGTTTTACGTTGGTCTCGCGCCAGTAGAAGCAGTGTTGGCACCTGAGCCCGCAGATTGTAGTAACGAAGAAGATGAGGTAGACGGGGGTCCCGTCCTCCCTGTAAAGGATCTTTCTGGCCTGTCTTGCATATGCGCCTATGTTCATCCTTCCGCGCTCCATAGGTAGTTCGCAACGCCCAGTGCCAGGCCAACGCCGCTGTAAAGGTAGAAGATGAAGTTCATGCCAACCGTCTGGAGCGTGAACCCCAATCCCTTGAACCGGTACGCGTAGGCATAGAAGGACCTGTTGCAGAAGAGAAAGACGATGAAGAAGCCACAGGCGGGCAGGAACAATACCGGGTAAAAAAGGCCACCCAGGAGTGAAGCGGTGCACAAGTACGTCGAGACCAATCCTATTGCGTTGCTACGTGTCGTGTTGAGGTCGCTCCTGAGATTGCCCTCTTTCATCATCAGTGTGGTCCACGGGACGGCCCGGTTGAACACGTCGGATTTTACGAGGCCGGTGAAGTCATACTTCTTGTTGTGCGTTACCTGTATCTCTTTGGCCAGCAAGATATTGTAACCGGCCCTTGTCAGCCGGTATCCAAGTTCTATGTCTTCGATCGAGGCGTACTTGTACCGCTCGTCGAAGCCCTCCACCGCCAGGAACACGGATCGCCTGATCGCGCCGCATCCTGCCCAGAACGTAATGGCACGCTCCAGTGAGTGCTGGTGCGTGTAGTGGTGGACCAGGTTCTTGAAGGTGGAGAAGAAGTCCCGGCATGGCGTGTCTATGGTATAGGATCCGATCACGGCGGAGAAATCCGGATGATTTTCAAGGGCGTCGACGATCTTGGCCAAGGTGTTGGGAAGGACGGTTACGTCGGAGTCTGTAAAGAACAGGATGTCTCCACGCGCGGCGCGAGCGCCTCGGTTCCTTGCTGCACTCGGTCCGGCGTTCACATCCTGCCTCAAGACCCTGCATTCGTAATCTCTGGCCAGTTCGATGGAGCGATCCGTAGAGGCGTCGTCGACGAGGATGACCTCGCAGTCCTTGTATGTTGAGGAGAAGATGGCATTCAGGGTGTGCCCAAGAGTCTTTTCGGCGTTGTAGACCGGGATGATAACGCTTAACTCCGGATTCTGTTGCTGGCCTCCCATCTGAAGTCTTCCTAGTGATCTCCTGGTGCCTTGGCGAAGGAATCCGGGTCGAAGGTATTCTTGTCCGTGTACAGGTGAAACAGGCTTAGGGCCCCCTTTAAAATCATTGAGACGTCGTTCATATTGCGGACATCGAGCAGTCTCCTCGCGATGTAACTCGGGCGGGAATAGAAGCGCTTAAAAGCCATGTCCCTGAGTTTGATGATCTCATCCCTGGTCATGGTGAATGGGACGAACGATGCGTGCTGAAAGGTGGCCTTATCGGTGTTTCTCTCCCACCTTCCATACTGATCGACGTTGTCGTAGAGATCCGTTCCCGGCAGCGGTACAAGCGTGTTGAAGTTGGCTATGTAAGGGTCTAGTTCGATCGCGAAGTCTATGGTCTTCAGCCCATCTTCGAACGTCTCCCCGGGGATCCCGAATATGAAGGGCGTGTAGACCTTTATCCCCGCCTCCTTGGCCCACCTTACGGCGTTCCTTACCTCATCGAGTGTGATTCGCTTACGCAGGGTTTCGAGGTTCTTCTGTACGCCGCTCTCTACACCATAGAGGATGGCCCAGCAGCCGGCCTTCCTCATTTCCGTCAAGATCTCTTTGCTGACCAGGTTCGCCCGGCTCGAACAGAACCAGGTGATGTCGATCTTTCTGCGACGGATCTCATCGCAGACGCTTGCGACTCGCCTCTTGTCGGCTATGAAGTTGTCATCCAGGAACCTGACCTCCCTGTAGCCGAATTCCTTGACGCGCTGCTCGATCTCGTCGACAACGTGTTCCGGGCTCCGGTACCGGATCTTTCGGGACCATCTCGGCTCGACGTTCCTGCTGATCTGGAAGCAGAATATGCAGTCGTTGACGCATCCCCTTGAACTGTGCACGTTGATGATCGGTTTACGCCGGTAGGTTCCCGGCGGCGAGACGTATTTTTCCCTGTGTTCGAGGAGTTCGATCGCCGGGAAGGGGATTGAGTCGAGGTCCTCGATCAATGGCCTCGGGGGGTTCTTGACGATCTCGCCGTTTTTCTTTCGATAGATGATTCCGAGGACCCCCTCGAGATCCTCTTTCTTTTCGAGGCGTTGCATCACCTGGGCGGAAGTGAGTTCGCCCTCGCCGATATCCACACCGTCGATTGCCTCGCATTCTTCGAGGCACTTCTCCTTGTAGGCTATAGGGAATGGGCCACCGACAGACACGAAGATGTCTTCGTCGAGTTTCTTGATGTCCACTGCAGTCTTCTTGGCCTTGTTCCAGAGGGGCGTGTTGGAATGGATGCCAACGTAGCCGGGATCAAACCTCTCGATCTCCTTCAATATTTCATCATGGGTCTTGAATGCCCCGTCGAGTACTCGCACATCGTGTCCTTCCCTTTTCAGGTAGGCAGCGACGAAAAGTATTCCGTCAGGATGCTGAAAACTCACCTGGTTCCTCACGGTACCGGGAGGGTAAATTTCCTGTACCTCCCATGCCGGCATCAGCAAGACACACTTCATTGATACACCTCTAATTCCTCTCCGCTATCGGCTGTCTTGATCAACGTCTCGCCACCTGTTCAGTCATTGCCAATCAGTACGAACTGATGGCGTGGGTCTCAAAGACCTCGTGTTCACAAGCAATCTTCAGGATCTCAGACCTTGGCCTGCCGTTCAGTATGTGCTCCGCCGTGATGTATCCCATCATCATCGAGTGGTCCATGTTGTTATAACGATAAAGCCCCTGGCGCCCGCAGACGGCCAGGTTCTGGTAGCGCATGAACAGTTCGAATGCATTCTTCAACTTTTCAATATAGTTGAGATCGTATATCGGGTAGGCGTGTTTGACCTTGGTGCTGAAGTAGTCCATCAGCCTTCCTTCGACGTTGAATCCAAGCCTCTTCAGATCATCGACACATCGCTTCATGATGGTCTCGTCGTCCGCCTCCCATAGGTCGTCGCCCACGTCGCAGGCTATTTCGAGGATAAGCGAGGTCTTTCCATGGGGCACCGTCGTTGGTCCCCAGTTCCTTGGTTCCTGGATCCTGAAGAAGAGGTATTGCTCCTCGGGTATATATATCCAGGTGTTGTCGGATACCTTGTCTGCGTCGATGAGAAGGTTCATGAACCGGAGTGCCCGGAACTTCATGCGGTTTGCCACATTTCGGTACTTGACCTCTACCGGGGGATCTATGCTCGTGATGAACTCCGGGAGCGGGATGGTAGAGACATAGAAGTCGGCGGTCAGCGTGGTCTCTTTTCCATTCTTGCTTATGACCACACCGGTTATCCTGTCAGAATCGGCCGTGATCCGGACTACCTTGGAGTTCAAGTGGATGACACCTCCACCCTCAGTAACAATCTCGGCGATCCTCTCCGGGATC
Organism: uncultured Gemmatimonadota bacterium; assembly: GCA_964573995.1. Lineage (GTDB taxonomy): Bacteria > Gemmatimonadota > CAZMKB01 > CAZMKB01 > CAZNLH01 > CAZNLH01. The sequence continues at coordinate 33,316 of CAZNLH010000014.1, read as the reverse complement.
TGACCGATCCCCTCCTTGGGGTAGAAATATTCCGTGGCGTATGTCTTCGGGGTATCCTTCTGTTTGCCGAGCAGGCGAAGGAAGACATCCCATAGGTTTATCAGCGATATCCTCTGGGCCGCCCAATCGGCTGATATCGTGGTCGGAGACACTCCCCATAATTTCTCGGAATAGGGTCCGAAGTAGATATCATAGAGAGAGCGACCGAACCGGTTTACGATCCAGTCTTCGAGCGATATGTCCTGCCGGGGAGATATCTTGTTCTTCAGCGTGGTAAGGAGGTAGTCTATTAGACACTTGATGGACACAAAGGCACTCATCTTTGTTACCAGGTCCTTGGCGTCGAGTGGATAGGCATAGTACTTGCCTTTCAAGCGGATCTGGGACTTGCGTGGCCTCAGTTCCAGTGTCTCCCCCATGATTTCACCGACGTCTCTCAGTAGGTCCTGGTACTTGCTGATGAAACGATGACCGCCCAGATCGAATATAAATCCCTTCCTGCGTATCGTCCGGCAAAGTCCTCCCACCTGGTTCTCGAGTTCGATGATCTCCACCTGGACATCGTGCTTGATGAGTTTCCACCCCACGCAAAGGCCGGCCGGACCCGCTCCCATGATAAGGACCTTCCTGTTCTTCTTATTTTCCCGCATTCTTTTCGGTTCCTTTCATGGATGATGATAAGTTCGGTCTATACTTTTTTATAAAATATAACATGATCGAGTGATATTGTAAATAATTATATCGCTTTTACCTTGTTATAAGGGTAATAATTTCCCCGAACAAGTGGTGTCATGTTATATTTGAATATAACTGTCCTATTGCACCTCATTAATATTCCTCTTGGAGGCTATTTTTGTTAAAATAATACCTGAAGGTCCCAAGGAGGGAACCGACGCCGACTGTAGTGTAAATCAGGTAATGCAGGAGAATCGTCTTCAATATAAAGGTGGTCCCCTTTTCCCGGCGCAGAAATCCGTAGAAGGGGAGATTGCACAAGACAAGGGCGACCAGCGAGACAGCGAAGAGGATGATCCATTCCGGACGGATTATAGCAAGAAGCAGCGATGCGGTCATCGAGTATGACGCAATCAATGCATACAGGTTCCTTCGGTTGGAGAAGCCGTGCGCGAACTTGTCATCTCTGCTCATTTTCCACACTAATTCCACCAATGCGGCGCTCTTCTTGAAGTTGTTCCTGATCAGGCTCCCGAGGTTGTGGTGATGATAATGGATACCGCGGATGCGGTTGTCGTACAGGATCCGGTGGCCCTTCTTGCGCAAGGTGTATCCCAGTTCTACGTCTTCGGCACTCGCGCCCACGTACTTTTCGTTGAATCCGCCGGTATCTTCGAAGGCATCCCTTTTCACAGCGCCCATTGCCGTCCAGAACCAACCGATGTACCTCTTGGACTGTTCATGGTTGAATATGGTAAATAGGGTCTGGTACTGTGAGAAAAACCCCTCGATCTCCTGGGCGATGGCGTAGACGCCTATCACGGCCGAGGCCAGGTCGTTTTCAGCAAGGTCCTCCACTATGAAAGTGAGTGTGCCCTTGTCAACGAAGACGTCTGCGTCAAGAAAGAAGAGTATCTGGCCGTTTGCTTCCCTGCTGCCCCTGTTCCTTGCCGCGGCCGCCCCCCTGTTGGACGGTTGCCTTATGATACGGCAGTCGAAATGTTCAGCCTCCGCGATACTGTCATCGCGGGAGTAGTCATCTACTATAAGCACCTCGAAGTTATTATAGTCAGATCGAAAGATGGAATCAAGGCAACGCCCGATTGAATCTGCGGAGTTGTAGACGGGAATGATCACCGACACCATGGGATTGTTTGCCTCTCGATCTATCACGGAGTGTTCCCGATGTCTTTGGAATTGTTCCATCAAACGCCCTGTTATTAAACAGGTCCTTCAAGATCCGGGCCAATTGCCCGGATCAGTCCCGAATTGAATGTCGGCAGCATCAATCCGCGGTATGTCGGCCATTCGCGCCTCCTCACAGGCCCAAGGGCCATTGCAGGCCAGTTGCCTGCCCACGCCGTCTCGCCCTGGACGATTACGGATGGGAATCGCTCGACCCGGGCGGGATCAAGGAATAGATCTTGATATCCGGCCCCGGGTTATCCCCCCCCTTGAAGGTCCGTATCAGGTGGCCCCGTGAGTCAAGTTCAAGGTAAAAAGCGCACTCCTTAGGGTAGAGATCAGGGACCCTGAAATAGTTTCGGTAGGTATCGCTGTTGACTATGGCATATTGGATCCCCTCTTCCAGCAGCCTGTCAACGTTCCCGGCCTCACCAAGCCTGTAATGCGTCCAGGGGTCATCGATCGGCTGAATCTTACCCCTGTAGGCCACAAAGAGTTGATAGTCAGATTCAGACAGTGGTGGTCCCAGGGCATCGAGGGCGATCCTACTGCCCCTGGCTATGTTTGCCTCGATCCATTCCTTGGCGAGTGTGCGGGTATTGGTGCGCCCCATCAACGTGTCCCACTTGAGGGATGATATGAGCGATGGAATGGACAGTAGTGAGATCAGGACGAATAGTGCCGGGACGCCTCCCCGGCCGAGTGACTTGATCCTCCCCCTCAAGGTTACGGGGAGCGACGCCACGAAGATGGACAAAAAGGGCAGGATAGGGATCATGTATCGTGGTATCTTGGTCTCGAATGATCCCATGAAAAGGTAATATACGGCCGGGAACGAGAGGAGCAAGATGTCTCTGCTGCGGTGTCGCAGGGCAATGGCGGCGACCCCCCCTGATGAAAGGAGCACAAACGGGAGGCTCGTGCCGTCTCTTAGTATGGATAGATACGTGATCCATCCTGCCGGTGTCTCCTCGGATCCCCAGAAGGGCTTGCTCTCGGTGAGCGCATGGTAGATGAGGGAATTCAGCGTCACTGAGAAATCGATCCACAGGTAAGGGCTACCCAGGCATATCAGCAGGACGCATCCAGCCGAGGCGAGGGCCAAGTGCCTGTGACGGAAGAGGAATCTTCCCAGTACCTTGATCCTCCATGCCAGGTAAGGCAGCAAGATCAGGATCGTTCCAGTTAGTATGGCCGTCGTACGAAATAGGATGGTTACCTTTCCGGCGTTCACGTGTAAGTGGCGATTGAGCGGGGTCGTGATGGGGGAGAGGTCCAGAAAGACCCCCGGCATTATGATCGCCAGGCCGAGGATAACCGGTATGATCGCAGCGAGAGGGCTCCATCGTGGGCTCCTGTCTTGATCTTTCAATGCTGCCCTGGTACGGTACAGATGGGCGCAGAGGATAAAAGTCACCGCGATGGCTGCGGGATACTTCGAGGTAAATCCCAGCCCGAGCATGGCCCCGCTCAGGAAATAATCCCTGCTTTTCCCTTCAGTGGCGACCTTTATGGCGAAATAGAAAGAGGCCAGGATGAAAAAGGTCATAATCACATCAGGGGTAACCATGTGCGCGTTGGTGATCAGAAGGGGTAGGCCCGTGAGCAGAAATGCCGCAAGCAGCCCGACCTTTTTTCCGTATAGCCGCCTTGCAACGAGGTACGTCATCAGGACGCATCCGGTTCCAAAGAGGGCGGTCATCGTTCGAAAGATCGTGTAAATGGCGGTTGGATTCGCGTGGAACAATGCAATTATATCTGCGCGAGAGGCGAAGACGCCGGTCAGCCGTCCCCAGAGGTAATAGGGAAGCAAGGCGGACAACAGCAGATATAGTTGCAGGTGGGGATAGATGGCGACATGGGGGTTCAGGTCCCCGGTGACGAATGCGTCTACCGTGATGGTGGCGATCCTCCCTTCGACGTTTCTGCCATAAATGTAGGGAAGCCCGAACCTGATGTTCATCAGGTTCAGGATGGCACTCAGCACGAGGATCGAGATAAGGATAAGACTTGTGGTGTCAAATCTGCTCGGAGTTGTTGTCGTCCAGGGGCGCTTGATATCCGCCCGGGGGGCCTTGCCTTTCATCAGCGCCCCTCTTTGATCGCTCTCAGAACGATGTAGAGAGAGAAGTCTCTCGGTAGGAAGGAGGGGAACCACTCTTCTTTCATGATGGACATCTTGCTGCCGGTGGCCCCCCTGATCTCCTTTGGACCGGAGACGTGACGTTTGTCGATACAGGGAGCGCCTATCAGTGTAAGCAGTGTCATCATGACCCTGTTATGGGTGGGGAAGCCGATCACGGCCAGGCCGCCTGGGGCAAGGACCCGTTGGATCTCTGCGACCGCTCCCTCGACGTCGGCTATGTGTTCCATGACGCTCAGGCAGACGACGGCGTCGAAGGAGCAGTCGGCATAGGACAGGTGGAGGATGTCTCCCACCATCAGGGATGCGTCGATGTCCTCCTTTTTCATCATGTCCTTGACGAGTTGTGGGCTGTGGTGATTGTCCACGCCAAAGATCATGTTGCAACGTCTCCGGAGTTCAGGGAAGAGGATTCCACTTCCGTAGCCGATTTCAAGTATCCTCCTGAAGGGCCCCAGACCAAGGAGCCTGAGGCCCACGTCCAGCCTCTTTCGGAAAAAGGCCCCGAGTACTGGGAGGTAGTAGTACTTTAGCGGATCCTCCATGTTGGTGGCGGAGATATGCCTTCGATCGGGTAGTTTCATCTCGTCTTTTTTCTATTCATATTCCGTGCCGTAGCTTGGCAGCACGTTGTTGTTGACTTCATGACGGGCGTGACTTAAAGTTTGCGAAAAATACCTCCCGGCTGGTCTTCTCATGATCCCCTGCCGGTCAGGTGATGAAAACAGCGCGGAAGGTCTCTGCATTATAGATAAATAAACAAAAGATAGGCAGGATGACAAGGTATCTCTTCCCGGAGAACGTATCTTTTTAACCGGTTATTTTACTCTAACGGGTCCATTTTGTCAAATATGAATTGAAATGCCCGGGTGTGATTGTACGGCGGGCGGCGCGGGATTTGCCGGCATTATTCGCGGGATAGATCCCTTGCAAGGCCAATATCGTGAGGCACATTGAACGGTGGATGATGCGTCAAGAAATTCGATGAATCCCCCAGGGAAACTGATCGCTGTCGCCTTCGGCTACCTGGCGATAACAATAGTCATGACCTACCCGATGGCATTTCACATGGGGGAGCACTACTCGATCCACAACGACTATTTCCAGGGGCTGTGGAACTTCTGGTGGTTCAAGACCGCTCTCATCGAATGGGGGAAAAACCCCTATACAACAGATTACCTCTTTTTCCCAACCGGGGTCAGTCTGGCGTTTCATACCCTTTCTGTGACTAACGCGGCTCTGGCGTTGCCGTTGCTGTATGTGGTGGACGTGATAACGGCCTACAATGTTGTGTACCTCCTGACATTCGTATTGGCGGGGCTTGGATCATACTTGCTCGTTCACGACTTGACCGGTGACCGGCGTGCTGCATTCATGTCCGGCCTTATCCTGGCCTTTTGTCCCTACCACTTCGTAAAATCCTACCAGATTTGGGCGGCGAGTATCGAGTGGATACCTCTCTTCGCTTTTTTCTTCCTGCGATTCCTCAGGGGCGGTGGATTGAAAGAGGCCTCGTGGAGCGCCATCATGCTATTCTTTGCCAGCCTGAGTTCCTGGTATCTCATGGTCTTTCTGTTCCTGTTCGCCGCGTTCTCGCTTTCTTATTACCTCGCGGTGAAGGACAGGAGTCTCCTGACGATGGGATTCATCAAGGACCTCTCTTTTGCAGCCGGCCTGTACGGACTACTCATCCTTCCATTCGCCTACCCGATGATCCGCGAAGTGATCCAGGGAGAGACGAACATGTACACGAGCCTTTACGCACAATTCTTGAAGGGAGGTCACGTACTGGAAGGCGGGAGAACAGGCTCGACGTTCCAGGTTGGTATGACTCAACTCTTCGGCCTCAGGCTCGCCGGGCCGATCTCCTGGCCGGGTGTGATGGGATACCTGGCCCTCCTCCTGGCCCTCTTTGGGGCGTTGAAGGGGAAGATGAAGGAGAAGGGGCTGTGGATTGCCTCGACACTTGTCTTTTTCCTCTTTCTCCTCGGTCCTTACCTGACCGTATTTGACCATGTCTATCACAACATTCCACTGCCATGGCTCATCCTCGACAGGCTCCCCATTTTCAGGGCGGTGCGTTATCCCCACCGATTCCTCGCGCCGGTGATGGCATGTGTAGCGGTGCTGGCCGGGAGTGGCGGGACGGTGATTGCAGGGTGGATCGCAAGGTGGCGGGTCTGGGGCGGACGCAGGCCGGTAGGCCCCGTGTTCATCCTCCTGTACGTTTTGATCCTCGGGGAGTACTTTACCGCCCCCATTGGTCATTACACCGTGCATATGTCGCCCTTTTACAACAGACTTGCCGCGGATGGAAGAGGGGATTATGCCATCCTGGAAGTACCCGTAATGACCCCCTTCACGACGAGGTACATGTTTTATCAGACGATACACGGAAAGAGGATTGTAGGCGGCCAGGTCGTACATCCGAAGGAGGAGGTGATCGATTTCCTCAAGACCACCCCAGTCATAAAGGAATTGGCCAACCCGGTATTATCCGAGGAGAGGGGGGAGGAGATCACGCTGCCTTCGAACGCCGAGGAAATCCTTCGAGGGCTCGGCATTCGTTACGTCATTGTCCATGTGGGCCTGTTGAGGCCATATACTGAAGTGAATCCCGCGAAGGGATCGGTTGGCCGGGGATTGTTACATTCACTGCTCCCCCCGTTCATGGCCCCGCAAAGGGATCTCTTGCAGGAGGAGTTCTATTTCACCATGAGGAAGAAGACCGCGTTTGAGGACGGCAGATATCTTAAGGAACTTATCGATGAACTGGAGCGGACGCTCGGCCCGCCCGTATTCAGCGACGACTCGATCATGGCCTTTGAGGTCAAGGGTTAGACATCCTGGGGGACGAACCGCTTTGAACGTGTTATATTATGCGATAATGGCCTGATCCCGAAAAAGACGATGAACTTTGAAGAGAAGGCAACTGCGCTCATCTGCAGGATGGTTTCAAGGTATTACATGAAGCGGCCGGAATTGGGTGATTTTCTTCACACCAAGTTTTTCACATTCTCTGGCATCCGGGCCGCCACAAGGAACGAGGTGGCATACAGGATGGGAGGCTTGGAAGTCCACGAGGTGAAGATGGCTGCCCTGGAACTCACCAACACCTGCAACCTCGAGTGCAACGTGTGCCCGGTCAATAATGGAATGAAGAGACAGAAGGGCTTTATGGGCTTCGAAGTCTTCCGTCGCGTCCTGGAAAACAACCCCGGGCTCGAGATCATCCAACTCTGCTTGTGGGGAGAGCCCCTGATGCATCCGAGGCTCTTCGACTTCATTCAATGCGCAACCGAGCGCGGTATCCGTACTTATCTGTACACCAACGGGACTCTCCTGGACGACGAGTTCAGCCGCGGGATACTGTATAGCGGGTTGCACCGTATCATCTTTTCAATCGATGGGTACGGAAGTGTCTATGAGCGAATCCGGGGTCATGATTACGCGGGGCTCGAGGTGAAGATCTTCCGATTTCTTCGGCTGAGGGAGGAAATGGAGAGTGAGATAAGGGTGGGAGTGGCGATGGTAGCCTCTGATGATACCGTTGAATGTCTTGCGGGATTTAGGGACAGGTGGGCCGGCATCGTCGATGAGATCCAGGTGACACCGCATATTACTCACAAGGCGACCGAGCGCAGGAGCAGGTGTAGATTGCTGTGGCTCGGCTACCCGATAGTGCTGTGGGATGGACGGGTGGTTCCTTGTTGCGTAGATTACGAGGGAACACTGGCCCTTGGGAACGTCCTAAGCGAACCTGACCTGAAAGAGGTCTGGAACGGCGAACGCGCGGTTTCGCTCCGACGGGATCACCTGAGGATGAGTTTTGAAGGTGTGTGCCGCTGTTGTAACGAATATCGATCAAACGATGTAGTCCCGAGGTTTGACATATGAAGAGCAGTAGAAGAGGCAAGGATCATTCGACGTCGATGATACTGTACCTCGGGCTTGTTTCGGGGCTGGTTGGAGGAACGGCATGGTTCATTATTGATACCATGACCAGGGGATTCGTAGTGGGGGGGGCATTTTTTGCCGATATCCGCCTAAAGTCTACCTTCCTCCTCCTGCCCATATTCTTCTATCCTCTTGCCGGTCTCGTCCTCGGCCTGATATTGGCCATGATTCAAGCCATTTCGTCAAGACGAGGGAAGTCGGTGATCTTTAAGACACTTCCCCCCTATTTTCCCCTCTTCGCCTCCTGGACGGTGATCCTTCTCCTCTATGGATTTGTCGCGTGGGAGAGAAACAACCTCCAGATAAGCCGTGCACATGGCCCCACATTTTTCTTCTCTATCGTGAGTATCTCCTTCTTGCCGGTATTTTTCGCCCTGCGGTTGGGAGTATCGGCCTGGCGACGCCGCATTACCCGCGCGATTTGGCTGCTTGTCGTGGCGTCTCCCGTCCTGGTAACAGGCTGGTCTCTCGTGCCCCGGGAGAGAGTTTCCATCCCGCCACCGCCGCATGCAAAGGGGCCAGTCCCCTCGGGCGAGATGGGATCATACGAGAATGTCCTCCTCATCACGATCGATACGTTACGCAGGGACCATCTTGGGTGTTACGGTAACCGGGAGGTGAGAACTCCGTCGATCGACCGCCTGGCAAGAGAAGGAACCCTCTTCACGAATTGCGTCGCTCAGGCCCCCATCACCTGCCCATCTCACAGTTCCATCCTCACAGGGACTTACCCACCCTACCACGGGGTAAGGGACAACGGATTTTACAGGTTGGGCCTTGATGCGCAAACAATCGCGGAGCGGTTCAGGGATGATGGTTATGTCACGTCCGCATTCGTGAGCGCCTTTCCCCTGGATTCAAGTTTCGGGCTCGACCAGGGTTTCGATCTGTATGACGATCACTTGATCGGCAGCAATTCATTCTTCTTCAGCCGGGTTGCCGACTTCTACAGCCTCTCCGGTGTCATGGAGAGGGTGGGAATATACCATCCCGTCGTTATTGCGGAGCGGAAGGCGGGTGAGACAACTAAACAGGTCATTCGTTGGCTCGATGGAATCAAGGACAGGCCCTTTTTCCTGTGGGTCCACTTCTTCGATCCCCACAATCCCTTGAATCCGCCCCCTGCTTACGAGGAGATGTATGCAGGCTCGGATCTCCTCGCCCGCGTCGGCTCACCTGGGAAGAGGGAGGCAATACGTTCTACGCGGGATTTTACAGTTTACAGCGCCGATGACCCTGAAGTGGCTTACATGAAGGCGCTCTACAAGGCGGAGGTGACTTACACCGATCATTACGTTGGAGTGTTACTTGATCACCTCGATCAACTGGGCCTGGCGGGACATACCCTCGTGGTCCTTACCGCTGATCACGGCCAATCGTTGTTTGAGCACGATTATGTAGGGCACAGTGGCGCCCTCTACGAGCAGACAATCGATGTGCCACTGATATTCAGGGGTCCCCACCTCATTCCCGCTGGGAAGCGTGTTGACGGGCTGGTTCAGAGCGTGGATATTGTGCCCACCATCCTCGATCTGTTGGGGATGAAGCCGATGGAAGAGGTACAGGGGGTCTCCCTGGCGGGTAGAATCAGGGGGATGGAAACACCCGGGGAGGGGAATAGGCCGGCCTACTTCGAGACGCTCCACGCCACAAGCCCCGCGGCGCGTTACCGTGGCTTGAGCGTTGACGGCTGGAAACTAATTCGATCGGAAGATGGTTCGGTGGAGAGACTCTATCGGATTGATGGCGATCCTGGGGAACTGGAGGATCTATACCGGGCTGATTCCAGGAAAGCGGCGGAAATGGATTCCCTTCTCGATGACCTTATAGTAAAGATACGTTCGGGAAGCCAAGGAAAGAGGCTCTCCATAGACAGGGGCACGCGGGAGATACTCAGGTCCCTGGGGTACGTCTGGTAACCGGGACTGTCATCTCTTCCACCTGCGCCTGTAATACTGGTAGGCGTACCATTCGAGAGGGAGTGAAAATATGCCCGTGGACAGCCTGAATGCAGCAAGTCGACGGAGGATTTGATAGCCGGCCCGGAGCCCCCGGCTGTCCAGGCGTCTCTCAAACCCGTCGCTCAGGCACCCTGCCCAAAGGTAGAAGCTCCTCAACCTCGCGCCGTCCCTGTTCCGGTAATTCTCGATCAGGTCTTTCCCTCGCCACGGCCTCGTGGCATCCCAGCCGGTATCGGTCTCTATCTTGAAGTTGGCCCATTGCTCGAGGGTTGTGGGATAATCGATGATCTGACCCGATTCCATCTCTTCCCTGTACATGGGACTGCCCGGTATAGGGTGGTACATATAGACGGAAACCTTCAGGTTGGGTGAGGAGTTGTGGAGTTTCCTTATCACTCTTAAGGTCTCGAGAAGGTCCTGATTTGTCTCACCGGGGAGGCCGATCATGAAATTGGTCCGGAAGGTAATCTTGGAGGAAGCGATTATCTCCGCCAGCCGGAAGACCTCCTCGAGTTTCAATCCCTTGTGGATGATATTGAGCATCCTGGTGGATCCCGTCTCCACCCCGACGCTGATCTGCCTGCAACCCGATTTTTTTACCACCTCGTAGGTCTCCGGGTCGGTTCTGACGAGTACCTTGGTGTGCCCGCTCGCCTCCCAGGTTATGTCGAGTTTCCTCCTGAGGATCTCTTCACTGATCGCCTTTGTCCTGCGGGGATTGACGAAGTAGTTGCTGTCCTGGAAGATAAAGTGCCTGACATTGAAGCGATTTTTCAGGTATTCAATCTGGTCGACGATCGGTTCTGCATCCCTGCCATACCAATGCCGGGTATAGTAACTTTGAATAGTGCAATAAGAGCAGTTCTGTGGGCATCCCCTGCTCGTTATGAGGCTGATTCGTCCCTGCTGGATCTCGTATCGTGATGGATCGAGGAGTTCGTAAGGGAGGGAGGTGAACTTGAATTCTCTTGCGATCGG
>CAZNLH010000014.1:0-22317 GCA_964573995.1 uncultured Gemmatimonadota bacterium | reverse complement strand
ATGGATCGAGGAGTTCGTAAGGGAGGGAGGTGAACTTGAATTCTCTTGCGATCGGACGATCGGGATTGATCTTTACGTCGCCGCTTGTCTTGTAAGTGATCCCCTTGATTTCGTCGAGGCCGGCACCGGCCTTGAGAGCCCTTACCAATTCTCGTATGATGTCCTCTCCCTCTCCCCGGGCGATGATGTCTGCACAGGGGCTCAGGATGGAGGTCTCGTGGAATATTGTCGGGTGCCATCCACCCCAGATGATCGGTACTTCCGGTACCTTTTCACGGACGAAGCGTGCTATTTCAAGGCCCTGGCTTACCTGGCCGGTCAGGCAACTCAGCCCCACGCACAGGAGGTCATCTTTGAGTGGAAGTATCTTTTCTTGATAGTCCTCCTCTACCCGGCCGTCCAGTATGGTCACTTCGACATTATCTTCCATGAGCGCGGCGGCGAGTTTGAGGACCGACTGGGGGAAGTGAATGTACTCGTCCTCCTGGTACGTCTTCTTGGGGAAGAGCTTCGGGAAGACGAGCAGGACCTTGGATCGTCCTTCGGGCGGATAACGAAATTGTTTCATGTCTGTTGCTTCCTCGTACAAGTAAATCTTGTAGTACGCAATGCTGCTCAAAGAATTAAAAGGTCCCGAACAGGGAACCTTATACATTATAATTTTAGCATACCCGCTACCTGATGTCAATGCTGGGGTGTATTGTTATTGTCCCCTTTCAGTCCCTAACTTTCATGAGGGGGCTTCAAGTGGAGATATAGGTTCTGCGATTGTGAGGACGTGTTGAAGGAAAGAGAGGCGGGCGAACAAGGCGATCTTCTCCGGCATGAGGAAGTATGGGAATATCTTGCCTATTAAACTGATGAGCCCGGATGTCCTGAAAAAACAGGCGGTGTAACGCTCGCTCCGTAGGATCTTCCACCCCGTGTCGTAGAGGAGGTCCTCGATCCTCTTCTTGGTGGTTACGAAATTGTGGGTGTAGTCGTGCCAGAATATGGGACCGCACTTCTCGATATCCGGGTAGAGCAGGATAAGAAACCGGCCGCCGTGTGAAGCGAGGCTTGTCTTGCAAGAGCCGAGGAATCGCATTACGTCCTGGAGGCCGTTCAGGTGTTCGATGAAGTGCGCGGCAAAGATGGCGTCGAATCGTTCCTCGATCTCGGGGAACTCTGGCAAGGTCGAGTCGTATACCCTGAAGCCGTCCTCGACAAGGGGCCTCCTGAGGTTGTCGTTCGGCTCTATACCTATCCACCCGATTCCGTTCCTGCTGCAGTAATCAGCCAATTCACCGAACCCTACACCGATCTCGCATATCGACCGAACAGCGAGGCCTGACAGGACAAGTCGGTGGAGCCTGTCACGGCACTTCATCTGCAGGCCGGGCTTGTAGAGACGCTCGCGGTTGTAAGAATCGTATCTCAAATAGGTTCCCTCCCGTCTACAATATCAATAGCGGCTGACCATGGGCAGCGATAATCTTACGGTCCCTCGACGCGGATCTCGTTACTGAAATATACAGATGCAACTCGTTTATCTCAAGGATGATACTTGATCGGGGCCCTGGAAAAGGTAATATTTTATGGCAGTGCCGGTAATATCGGTATTCTGGTCGGGGGTCGGTCACGGCCTGGCATTTCTAAGGCGGCATGATGAGAATAGTAAAGGCATCCGAAAGACATGGCGGCGGTAGAGCGCATCTCCCTGCATGGTTCAGGACCCGTCTCCCTAACGGCGCGGCGTACAGGCTCTTGAGCGGGATAATCCGCAGGGAGTCCCTTCACACGGTGTGCGACAGCGCAATCTGTCCCAACAGGGGAGAGTGCTGGAGCCGCGGCGTGGCGACCTTCCTGATAATGGGAGACGTGTGCACACGCTCATGCGCGTTTTGTAACGTGAGGACGGGGAGGCCCGGGCCGCTCGATGATGGGGAAGTGGCGGGGGTTGCCCTGGCCGTCAGGGACCTAAGGCTCCGACACGTGGTTATCACGTCTGTCGACAGGGACGATCTTCCCGATGGGGGGGCGTCCTTTTTCAGCAGGGTGATCCGTGAAGTGAGGCACAAGGCGCCCGGGTGCGCTATAGAGGTCCTTGTCCCCGATTTCAGGGGATCGCACGCTGATGCTACGATAGTGATGGAAGCCGCCCCGGAGTTTTTCGGTCACAACATCGAAACCGTCCCTTCCCTGTACCGGGTGGCCCGTAGGGGGAGCGTGTATGAACGCTCCCTGTCCCTGCTTCGGTTCGCGGCGGGGCGTGGCGGCATGGTCGTCAAAACGGGACTCATGGTGGGCCTTGGGGAGAAGATGGGGGAACTCTTGGAAACCATGGCGCAGATCCGGGAGACAGGGTGCGAGATGTTGACCGTCGGCCAGTACCTGCAGCCATCTCCAGCCCACCTGCCGGTAAGACGTTACTACGAACCAGGCGAATTTGGGGAGATAAGGGAAACAGCCATGTCGATGGGTTTTTCACACGTGACTGCCGGGCCCCTCGTCAGGAGTTCTTATCTTGCCGATCTCCAGGCGTCGGGGGAAGGCCTGCACGTGACCAGGGGGAATCAGTTCCCCGTATCCCCCGAGAGTTGAAGAGGGTTCACCATCAAGGCGCCATGTCCTGCACGATATGAGGCCTCGATGGATTCAAAGGTGAAGTCCTTGGCGACCTCGACCGCCCGCCTGAGGGTCATGCCCTTTGCCAGGCCGGCGGCTATGGCTGCGGAGAGGGCGCAGCCGGTCCCGTGGACGTTCAGGTTGGATATGCGATCGGGCTTCATGTATATCGGCCCCTTGTCCCCTGAGTAAAGGAGATCAAATCCCGTCGATTCCCCTTTCAGGTGCCCCCCCTTGATCAATACGTTCCTCGCACCCAGGTGGTGGATTGTAGCCGCGGCCTTCTCCATTTCCGGAAGGCCGTGTATCGGTTGACCGGCCAGCACCTCAGCCTCGGGTATGTTTGGGGTAATCAGGCAGCAGATGGGCATGAGGACCTCTTTGAGCATTCTAACAGCCTCCTCGCTCACCAGCGAGTAGCCACTCTGAGAGGTAATCACGGGATCGATTACGAGGTTCGGAACGTGATGATCATTCAAGCACCTGAAGATCACCTCGACGATTTCAGGCGTGGGGAGCATCCCCGTCTTGACGGCCTCCAATCCAACATCTTCCGTTATCGATACTAACTGGCTCTCAACGACCTCCGCAGGGACGGGGAATATCTCATAGACGCCAAGGGTGTTCTGGGCCGTGACAGATGTGATTACGGTCGTCCCGTGGATGTTATAGGCGGAAAAGGTCTTGAGGTCGGCCTGGATTCCCGCCCCCGCGCAAGAATCGGAGCCACCAATCGTCATCGCTGTTCTCATCACCCACCTCTCCTCCAAAACGAGATGGTTGCCTGTCGGATAATAGATTTTGAGGGTTGCTCACCTGATTTGTAAAGATATGGTAAACGTGATGGAAGTCAATCATACTTTATCGGTGTCCCAAGGTTGCAAACGGCGTCAAGTCACTTGTTCCTTGACAGCCCGTAAGGAAGGGCCTAAATTTGCCCGGAAGCCGGTCATAGGATGCCGGATGATAATAGAAAACGTATAAACACTTGTTGCTCGTCGAGCACAACCGGTATAAAAATTGCCTGTTTGATTTCCACGCTTACACTTTTCGTAGCCCGTAATGGGGAATCCAATTTATCCGTTCCGGCAGGTATCAGGGGGCCATATTGCACCATGAAATCTCTCGTCCTTTCTATCATTTACGCCATCATGCTCGTATTCTTGGGCTGCGGCGCGAGGGTCGCAGTCCAAACGCCGATCGGTGGGGATAAACCTGACCCTCCTGCCCAGGTCTCTGATCCCGGACAGATCACGGGAGAGCAGCGTCCTGCTGAAGAACGTAATGTTGCAGGAGTTACAAACACCGCAATCGACAGCCTGGTGTCGGCCTCGGAGGGCATTTACAACCAGGCGGTCCTGGAATATGAGCAGGGGAATCTGTCAGGCTCAGATTCCCTCTTTCAAGATGCCCTAAATGTCCTGATAGAGGCGAAACTGTGGGCCACGAAGTATCCAAGCACATACAACGCCTTCAAGAAGGTAATGGACAGGATGTATGCCGATCTCAACGAATCTCTGCAGCAACTCGATTCGCCGAGCGAGGATATACTGTCTGCTTCTAAGGAGGAACTCGAGAAGGCGAAGGTTGATTCCCAATCCGTGGCTGAACACAAGAACGGCTTCGATCTTCCGATCGATCCCTCGCAGCCACTGGTCCAGAAGTACCTAAAACTATTCCAGGAGGGGAAACGGCGTGCATTCATCGAGGAGTCCTTCCGCCGTTCAGGGCGCTATCGTGACATGGTCTTGAGGGAGATCCGGGCTCGCGGGTTACCGGAGGAGTTGTGGCTCGTCGCCCTGATAGAGAGCGGCTACAAGACCTCCGCTTACTCCAGGAAGCGGGCGGCGGGGCTTTGGCAATTCATACCATCGACGGCGAGAAATTACGGCCTTATCATAAACGAGTGGCTCGACGAGCGTAGAGACCCGGAGAAGTCGACCAGGGCGGCCCTCACGTACCTGGAGGACCTCTACAAGTGGTTCAACTCGTGGGACTGGGCGCTCGCTGCATACAACCGGGGTGAGACGAACATCCACAATGACATAAAGAACTCGCACATCGTCGACTTTTACACGATCGCCGAGGCGGGGGCCACCCATCCGCAGACAAGGAACCACGTCCCCCAGATCCACGCCGCGGCTATTATTGCGAAAGACCCGTCCGCCTATGGATTCAATTTCCAGTACGATCCCCCGCTCCAGGTGGACACCGTTAAGATCGACTATGTCGTGGACCTGGGGGTTGTCGCCCATTGCGTAGGTACCGAGGAAAAGGAGGTTCGAGAGTTGAACCCGGAATTGCGGACATGGGTAACGCCGCTCCTCTCCGAGGACTACCCCTCCTACGTTCTGAAACTCCCCGTTGGGACGCGCGAGCGTTACCTGTCGAACATAAAGAACGTGAAGGAATTGACGCCTGAGCGGAGGATACGATACATCGTCAAGCGGGGTGACACGCTCGGGAGGATCGCCCATCGATTCGGCGTCGACTGGCGACAGGTAAGGAGATGGAACAACATCCGCGGTACGACCATCTATCCCGGTCAGAGCCTCATTATCAGGGCGGACCACAGGGGTGGGTCGTCCTCTGGGCACCTCGTGATGAACTTCTACGTCGTGAGGAGGGGGGACACGCTCTCCGGGATTGCAAAGAAGCACGGGGTCCGGATTTCCGACATCAGGCGGTGGAACGGGTTGGGCAAAAGCCGCTTCATATATCCCGGGCAGAGGCTCAGGATATACCTACCCAAGGGCTGAAGCAGGTACCCCCACAGTGTTTATTAACCACGGCCGTCTCCAGCGCTCATCCTTGTAATCGCCAAGTCACATCATGGTTAGATCCTTGCAGTGCGAATAAAGAGTTTGCTCTGGAGCAAGAACGGCCAATCCGCAATATCATCCACGGTGCTGATTCTCATGATCGCTGTCCCCCGTTGTCTGGAGTCCCCCCGGTTTTCTATTTGAAACGAGTATTTTGTGTAATCAGTGGGTGGTCGTGACTTGCCTGTCGTCGATCGAAAACCGGGGGAATCCTGCTTGTTGTGCCTTGACACTTATAAAGGGGAGGCTTATACATAAACTGGGGGCGAGCCGGGAACAGGCTTGAAATCGCACCGGAGGGTGAACTTCATTCAGATTGAGGCAAGATTTGGCTATCGATGAGCGAAGTCAGGAGATCAAACCGGATAGGGTGTATGATGCCAGGGGACTCCTGTGCCCTTTGCCCATAATCGGGGCTGCCGACGAGATAAAAGATATGGGCTCGGGCGAGGTGCTCGAAGTCATATCCGACGACCCGGGCGTAATGGAAGACATCCCCGCCTGGTGTGAGTCTGCGGGACATCATCTCATAGCGCTTTTGAGTGAAGGGGAGGAATACGTGTCTTTCGTAAGGAAGGGCGCTGGGGAGAGTGATCGATGAGTGGAAGGATCAGGGCCATAGGTTTACTGTCGGGCGGCCTGGACAGCACCCTTGCAACCAGGGTGATGATGCTACAGGGTGTTGATGTCATCGCCGTCAATTTCTACACAGGGTTTTGCATTACCGGACACAGGCGCCGATTCGCACATGATCGAGGAGGGTCCTCATACGGCCGTAACGAGGCCCTCAGGGCTGGCAAGGACCTCCGGATAGAGGTGCGCCTGGTCGATGTCTCAGACGGCTATCTCGATGTCCTGACGCATCCCAGGTTCGGGTACGGCTCCGCGATGAATCCCTGTATAGACTGCAGGATATACATGCTATGTAAGGCCAAGGAAATGATGGGAGAGAATAACGCAGCGTTCGTCTTCACGGGGGAGGTCCTGGGACAGAGGCCAATGTCCCAGCATCGCCCGACTCTCAGGCTGATAGAGGCGGAGAGCGGTCTCGAGGGGTACCTCCTGAGGCCCCTCTCGGCCAGGTTGCTCCCCGAGACCATCCCGGAGAGTGAAGGGTGGGTCGATAGAGAAAAACTTTACGGTTTCCATGGGAGGATGAGGAGACAGCAGCAGATGAGACTTGCCGAGGAGTTGGGAATTGTCGATTATCCCCAGCCCGCCGGGGGGTGCTGCTTCCTCACAGATAAGAATTACGCTCGGAGGCTCGAGGACCTGTTCAGACACAGGGGGCGCGAGCGCCTGACAATGGATGACGTCTTTATCCTCAAGGCCGGCCGCCACTTCCGCCTGCCGAATGGCGCAAAGTTGGTCGTCGGAAGGAACCAGGAGGAGAATGCATTCCTCGAGGGGTACAGGGAAGGTAGGTGCTCCCTGGAGGTATTGGGCCATCCCGGTCCGCTGGCACTCGTAGAGGAGTCGATTACCGGGGAAGACCTCCACCTGGCCGCTGCAATGACCGCCGGCTACAGTGATGCGAGGCGTGAGCCCGCAGTGGAAGTTGCCTATTCGGGCTGTTCAGTGGACGGCAGTCCGTCCAGCGGTTCGATCAGGGTCGCTCCAGTGAACCCCGAGCGATCGAGGGAGTGGCTGATCTGAGGTGATTGAGTTCGATCCTTTATTCCCGGTTTCTACCCAGCCTGATCAACTTCTCCATCGCATCAACGTAACCCTCGAAGGCCCTTCTCCCCTTTCCCGTCAGCGAGATATAGGTGCAGGGCCGCTTTCCACGGAATGTCTTCTTTATCTTGATGTACCCGCTATCCTCGAGCCTCGACAGGTGGCTGCTGAGGTTCCCGTCGGTAAGGGAAAGGGATCTCTTGAGGAAATTGAATTCCACCTCCTCCGCTGCGATGAGGGCCGCTAAGATCCCCAGCCTCACGGGGGAGTGAATGGTCCGGTCTATCCGGGACGGGTCGAAGTTCGCTGCGTTGTCCAAGGTCACTCTCCCGCTCAGGAAACGGTAGATCCTGTGGGGCTTGGCATGACGGACTCCCCTTCCTTCCTCATCCTGGACTTCGCGGCCAGGCCGAGGATGACCATGGTCCCACCGACCAGTGCGGCCATGAGGAAAAGGGCTATCTCCTC
Organism: uncultured Gemmatimonadota bacterium; assembly: GCA_964573995.1. Taxonomy (GTDB): domain Bacteria; phylum Gemmatimonadota; class CAZMKB01; order CAZMKB01; family CAZNLH01; genus CAZNLH01. The sequence continues at coordinate 14,743 of CAZNLH010000014.1, read as the reverse complement.
GTAAAGGATCATTAATATGCCTCCGGCCCACCAAGATGCGGCAATGAAGTATAGGGTCCGCCACTCATTGAGGGTGCCCGAGATGAAGACCCCGATCGCCAGTATGATCGTGACCATCGGGGGAATCATGCCCCACCGATAGGCCCCGAGGGGAGGGGCTATGAATGCAACTATGATGATCGCCACGCCACATGCCAACCACGTCATACCTATGACACGGTCGAGATAGGTTCGAACCCCGCTTTTCATCCTCTTCCTCTCGTACAGGAACGTGCCTGCGTAACCCAACACCGTAAACAGTATCCATGTGAGGCCGATGGCACTAAAATATTCAATGGAGTTGAAGAGGTATGTGAGCCCACTTGCGATGATTGAGAGCAGGCCCCACCAGATGAAGAGGCCTCCAGATTGCATTGCAGCATACCTCGTCCGGGTGATCATTTCTTGAATCACCCGGAGGTCCTCGAGGGCCTTGTTGACGTCGTCGTGCGACATGGTAAACCTCCGTGTTTAAATGTTAAAAGTACTTTGCAAAGCAAAGTATAATATATCGGATATCACTTGTCAAGGTCTTCAAAGGGAATCATCCTGGCATGTGCAATTCATCCTTGTGACTATTGCCTCAGGGAGCCACCGCGTGGAAGGGTAGTTAGGCCTCGGCATGCAGATCAGTCGTTTCGGTACATCTGCCGGGGAAAAAATAGAGCGGGGGATCCGAGTGGACCCCCCGCATGGACCGTCAATACACTGACCGGTGGTCTTACTTCACGACCACCATCTTCTTGGTAGAGGTGAAGTCACCTGCCTGGAGGCGATAGAGGTATACGCCCGATCCCATCTTCTCACCCCTTACGTTGGTACCGTCCCACTGGACGGAGTATTCACCAGGATCCTTCTCTGCGTTCACGAGGGTCCTGATCAATTCCCCGCGAAGGTTGTAGATGCTCAAACGGGTCTGGACAGCGGCGTCCTCTCCATCACGAGCCGGGATAGCGAAACGGATAGTGGTCGACGGGTTGAACGGGTTCGGGAAGTTCTGGCCAAGGGAATAGGCCCTGGGTAGAGAGATCCCCGGACCTCCGTGATCTCCCACACCGGCTACGAAACGCTTCTTCACCTTGCACCTTATCATCGTCTCTCCCACGACTTCGTTGATCCCGCCTCCGGCTATCACCCAACTCTCCCCCGAGTAATCGTCCACCCCGTCTATTAACTGCTGGGGGTCGAGCAGAGTGTCTGGGGATGCAAGCCGCATACCTACGTGGAATGCCTGGCCGGGAGAGAACTGCACTGTACTATCCGGCAACTCGTACTCGTAAAAGGTATTTGCGACATCGCCGTTCGTGACGCCGTTTTCGCGATAGATCTCTGCACCGGGCTGTCCGCCTGCGTCAAAGTTCACCACCACATCGAACAGTCCGTTGGCATTGCCGAAGTAATACATTATCTTGTGAAGGACGTAGACAGTGTCCCCTGATGACTGGTTCTGGTACCTCACGGTAAATCCGTCACCCGCCTCGAGGCCGGTGTACACGCTCGCCGGCACCCCGTCATCCCACTTGAGTGTGATCGCATCGGTCACTTCGAGATGGCGCCAGGGGCTGGCCCCGGTGTTGCCGGCGTTGTCGGTCGCCTTGACCCTGTAACGGATGTCGGTGTCGTAGGGATAGCCAGGAATCTGGCCCTCGTAGGTATCTCCTCCGGTATTGGTCATGTTCACCTGGAGGCCGGTAGTGTCTTCGTCGTCGTAGATCAGGAAGACCGAGTCGGGGTTCACCCCGCTCCCGGCGCATCCCTCCGTGATTGTGGCCGTTACCGTTATCGGCTGATTGCTGTCCGGAATGTCAGCCCACATCTCGGGAGAGACGACGTCTATCGACGGGGGCTGCAGGTCCGTGGGCGGATCGGAGGAGATGAAGAGGTCGTCCATGAAGTAACCCGCACCATTGGCCAACTGGTCTGAGGCGAAGGTCCACTTGAACTGGACGGTATCGCCGGGGTTTGCATATCCGGCCGCGATCAGGTCGACCGATACGACGTTTCGCCACTCGAAGTCGGTCGGCATGTTCGGATGTTGCCTTGGACGGCTTGGGACTTCACCGCCGGGCCTTATGCTCTGCAGGACTACGAATGGATACCCGAGGGAATTGAAGGTCGGGGCCAGGGTGTCGTAACAATACGCCCATAATCCCTCGAGCCTTGGATTCGTGATACCTATGATGTCATCATAGGTAGGGCAGAGGTCGTTCTGCGCCAACGAGTCGATCTGGACGGTCGTCCCCTGTGTAAGGTTGACCATCTCTATGATCACACCGTCGAAGGTGGCTGTAACGCCCTCGAAGTCGGACCAGTATGTCCAGCCGAGGTAGAGTGAAGGAAACACACTCGTCAAGGCCACCGCGGGGGTCGTGAGTGTACCGATCCAGTTATTGCCGGGGAGCCCGTTTCCGTTTGGATAACCGGGCTGACAGGTCTCAGGCACACCTACCGCCTGTGAGCCCGATGGGAAAGTCTGCGGCCCGTACTGGCAGGTGCTGTCTCTGACGCCCCATCCGTCGACGGTGAATCCAGCCAGCGGGTGGTTACCCTCGAAGTCGAAACGGATTTCGTACGCCCTGGCGGGATAGGCATTCCATAGCAAGAACACCAGGGATACCAGTGCCAACAAGTGTGCTCCGAACTTTCCTTTCACCATAATGTCTTCTCCTTTGATGAATCAATGGGGGAAAAAGGTTGGGAGAGTGGTACTCATCCTCGATGGATGGATATCAAGTCACCCGATAGGGCCTCCTTTCTCTTAGTCGCTTAGGATAGATTACCGGTCATCAACACGACATTCGAGAGCTTAATAGTTGGATTGCGAACTTCCTGTGCATTTACTCACCGATCAAGTTGATCGTGACCCTTCCATCAGGTAGGAGCCTCCTTCAGTTCGTGAGGCCTTCCCCCGGGCGAGCCTTACGGTGGCATCCATCAATCGCCCAACTTGGAAAGATCTTGATTCATAACAGTATATATCACATGGAGAAGGATGTCAATATGAAATCAGGTCCAGAGTTGTATTGTTTTACAATATTCCTACCGGCAGGTTGGTCGCCTAAAGGTGATACTAACATAGTAGCCAAGGGCCGGAGCTTGGCGATCGTTCGGATGCCACTATCGAGACCTCGTGGAGATGTTGACATGTTATCGAGAAGTCATGTATATTTCATTCGTTCGGCGGCCTTGTTTGGAGAGTATCTGACCGCATATATTTTCAATCACTGATTCAGGTAAGACTTGTTGAACAGGTCAGCGGTCGTCTTGGGGGTTTAAGTGGCCAGTAGCCTCAGGGAACTTCAGAAGAAGGTCTCACTATTTGAGCAGCGGGAACTCCTTCTTCACAAGGTAGGCTCGAATATCGTCAGCGCCATCGATCTGGATAATTTTCTCACGGTGATGGTGAAGGAGTTGGGTAAGATGATGGGCGTCAGCCGCTGTGACCTGATGGTCTATTCGCGGGACATGACATTAAAGATCAATTACGAATATCGCGAGGACTCCGGTATACCTTCGAGTCTGAATATAGAAGTGCCGGCGGATAACAGGCAGTTGGCCGATTTTTTCCGAAGGACAAAGAGACCCATAGCGATCCAGGATACCACTTCAGGGACATACCCCGAGGTATTCCGAAACCTCATAACCAAACTTCAGACGCTCTCGATCCTCGTCGTTCCAATCTCCTTTCAGGATCTACTGCTCGGGATCCTCGGGCTTCACCACTGTGATCATCACTATTCGTGGTCGAAGGATGAGATCGGCTTCCTGCAATCTCTTGCGAGCCAGCTCGCGATCGCGTTCCAATATACACGACTGTACCAGGAGAAGGAAAAGGAGGTCGAGGTTGCAAAAACGCTGCTCGAAATTGCCACTGACCTCAATTCGAAGCTCGATATAAGCGAGGTCTTTTCTTTTATCATCCGGAAGTCCAAGGAACTGATGAAGGCGGACAGGTGCGGGATCGGCCTGGTAGACTATGACAAAGGGAGGATCGACTTCCCCGCGGACTCTGAGATATGGGGGGATGGCCTGCCGTCGCGTGAGAGGAAATCCATCTTGCTCGACTCGTTATCGGAATGGAGCACCTTTTTCATGGAACCGAAGGTCATTAGACTCGAAGATCCCGGGGAGAACGCCCTTTCCGATCTCATGCTTACCAGGCTTTGTCGGGGCGCAAATGGGCTTCTCGCCCCGATCATGGTCGATCGTAAGGTATTTGCCGTCTTGATCCTGGTATGGGACAGGCCTGGGAAGCAACTCTCGTCATACGAGGTCCAACTCATGGAGGGGATCACAAATCAGACGGGCGTTGCCATAGAGAATAACAAGTTGAGTTCCGAAGTCCTCCGGCTGAGGCAGGAATTGAAGGGAAGAAAGGCGCAGGAGAAGATCATCGGCAGAAATCCAAAGATTCGGAGGTGCGTGGACATGGCCCTGCATGTGGCGGGCGGCACCACGACCGTCCTTGTCCTCGGGGAGAGTGGGACGGGGAAGGAATTGATAGCCAACCTCATCCAGGAGAACAGTCCCAGGGCTGATGGGCCTTACGTCAAGATAAATTGCGGGGCCATCCCCGAGAGCCTGCTGGAGAGCGAACTCTTCGGTCACGAGGCTGGTGCCTTTACTGACGCCAGGCGCCAGCACAGGGGAAAGTTCGAGCAGGCCAACTGCGGCACCATATTCCTGGACGAAGCGGGGGAGATGAGCCTCGCCGCACAGGTGAAACTACTGCGTGTGCTGCAGGACGGAGAGTTTCAGCGTGTGGGGGGGAGCAGGACCATTAAGGCCGACGTGAGGGTCATTGCGGCTAGTAACGTCTCGATAGAAGAGGCCGTTTCACAGGGGAAGTTTAGAAAGGACTTGTATTACAGGCTCAATGTATACCCCATCGATCTTCCTCCGCTTCGAGACAGGAAGGAAGATCTTCCTCTGCTGATCAATCATTTCATTGGAAAGTTTAGAGAGAAGAGCGGCAAGGAGGTGGTTGGTATCTCCAACCGGGCAGTGGATCTCCTCAGGGCATACCATTGGCCGGGAAACGTCCGGGAACTCGAGAATATCATCGAGCGCGCGGTGGTAGTCGCCGAAAAAAAGGTCCTTGGCGTCGAGGACCTGCCGGAACACATCCGGTACATCGACGGCGACGTAGGCGGGAAGAACATAGAGATCGAGATCGGAAGCCGGATGGACGAGATAGAAAAGAAGGTCATCACGGAGACCTTACATTATTCCGGGGGGATCAAGTCCAAGGCCGCCAGGATCCTCGGGATCGGTCGCCGTACCCTGTACAGGAAACTGGAAGATTACGAAAAGGGGGACGCCTGAGGAGGTCTGGCATGTGTCGTAATGACCCGAAATATTGGGGGAAATGGTTCATGGTGAGCCAATATAATACATCGCTCGGGATTTGCCCGCCATATGTATTGTTTTGGCACAACATGCAATGAAAATTGACCTCAATTGATGCAGGAAACCTCGATAGTCTAAAAGTAAAGCAGTAAAATATATTCATTGATTCATCATGAGATATGATGTTATCTAAAAACATATTGTTTGATTCCAGGAAGCCATGGGAACGGTTTTTGCGGTAAGTGTATTGTTAGTGTCGCTATTTTTTTCATGGCAGTTTCAAAAGGCCCCCCCGTGCGTGTTGTATATTGATGTACGATCAGCCCATGGTATGTCTTGTTTTGGTTCAATCTCACACTAAAAAGGAAGGGGCTCGACAAATGACTGGAACTATGCTCAAGTCCACTGTAGAAAAGAAGGTGGAGGGCTCCGGAGAGGCGTTCGTCTATCAACCCCGTTCCACATATCTCGGAACCCCTATTACTCCGAGACTGAAGGGTTTGCCCAAGGAGACAAAGTCACTCTGCCCGGAATGCCGGGCCATCATCCCAGCGACTATCATAGAGGAAGACGGCCGTGTCATGATGATAAAGTCGTGCAGGGAACATGGTAATTTCAAGGATGTAATATTCTCGGACGTAAAATTCTACCTGAGGATGGAGGGTTATGACTTCGGCGATAACAGGGGCCTGATGAATCCAAAGGTGGTCGATGCAGAGGTCTGCCCGGAAGATTGCGGCCTCTGTAACCTCCATACAAGCCACAGCAGCCTGGCGAACATAGACCTCACGAACCGGTGTAACCTTACCTGCCCGATTTGCTTCGCCAATGCGAACGCCGCCGGCTACCTCTATGAACCCTCTTTTGAACAGGTCCTGACCATGCTGCAGACACTGAGGGATGAACGGCCAGTATCTGGGAGAATAATCCAGTTCTCGGGCGGAGAACCGACCATTTATCCCAGGTTCCTGGATGCCCTGCGGGCCGCGAGGGATCTCGGATTCACTCACATCCAGATCGCCACGAATGGGATCCGCTTTAATGACCTTGAATTTGCAGAACAGTGCAAGGAAGCCGGCCTTCATACACTTTATCTACAATTTGACGGTGTCTCGGATGATGTATATCTCAGGACAAGGGGCGAACCTCTCATCGAAAAGAAATTGAAGGCGATGGAGAATGTCCGCAAGGCGGGGCTGAAGATAGTATTCGTCCCCACGATAGTCAGGGGACTGAACGATCATCAGGTAGGTGACATCCTGAAACTTGCGATTGAAAACATCGATATCATGAGCGGTATAAGTTATCAACCTGTGACGTTCACCGGCCGGATTTCTTCGAGGGAGAGGATGGAGAAGCGTTTCACCCTTGCGGACCTCCCCAGGTGTATCGAGGAACAGACGGGACTCGCCTCCAACCCGGACGACTGGTTTCCGCTTGCATGCACCACACCTTTCTCCCGCCTGCTTGGGGTCGTCAGGGGAGAAGAGACCGTTACGCTCTCCTGCCACAACCACTGTTCCGTCGGGACATATCTCTTCATCGATAACAAGGGACGGTCCACGCCGGTCACACGCTTCATCGACGTGGTGGGAATGTTTCGGAAGATGAATGAGATCGCGGAAAAGAACCGGGATTCAAGGATCCGTGTGAAGAGCTTGTTGAAGGCCAAGACGTTTAATTCGATCAGGAAGTACTTCGATGCATCCAAGGCCCCCGAGGGCCTGTCGTTCACCCGCTTCCTCCAGACGCTCGAGGGATTCGTCGACAAGAGCAAGGGTAGGGGAAAGATGGACGGGTCTTATACCTTCAAGACGCTCCTGGTTGCAGGGATGCACTTCATGGATTCTTACAACTATGACGTGGAACGTGTCAAGAGGTGCATCATACATTACAGCACCCCGGACGGCACGATCTACCCCTTCTGTACGTACAATTCGGGCCCCGTCTTCCGCGAAAAGGTGGAGAGAAAGTATTCCCTGTCTCGCGAGGAAATCCTGAAGAAGGCCAGGGAAGAAGGCTACCCGAGAGAATTGAAACGTCTGATAGAGAAACTAAAGGCCGGGGAATCCGGCAGTCATTTGCGGGAGGGTATGTGAGATGAACGAAGATATAGCGGGCGTGGTGTCGACCGACGAGTTGGCCTCTCCTGATATGGCAAAGAGATATGAGGCCATGATTCGTTTGGAGGCTGACAGGCGCCTTGGGGACGATGACCTGGAGCGGTTGGCCCTTCGTGATGGGGAACCCTTTATCCGTAAGAGGGCGCTCCGCATGCTCACGGAGAAAAGGGCCGAAGGCTACCTCAGGATCCTGCGCCAGGCGCTACAGGACGACGATTCTATGGTAAGGATCATCGCGGCGGAAATGCTGCATTCCCTGTACGAGGAAGGAGAAAGGATCAGGATCGTGGATCTCCTGGCGCCGTTGCTGCGGGATCGAGATCATGGAGTGCGTTCCCGGGTGACCTCCCTGTTGCTCTGCACCGGGGAGAAAAGGGCGGAGGAGTTGGTGGTGGATTTATTTATCGAAGGACTGGAACGAAAGGCAGGGCCAGGGGAGATTGCGCGGCTTGCTTCTCTCGTCAGCATGTTGAAAGTGAAGAAGGTCGCGGGCCTTCTGAGGAAAAAACTGGACCGCCTGGATGAAGAGAAGAGGAATATGGGGCTTGAGGGGCTTGAGCGGGAAGGTATAGACATATTACGGAAATCCAAGTCCTGAGAGACGCCTGGTTTCTCTTTCTGAGTATTGAATTTTAAGTTACAAAGGTCTTCCTTGTAGAATTCAGTGGCTTAGGGCAATGATATTCGTTGGTATTGACATCGGATCGATAAGTGCCAAGGTGGTTGCAATCGGCGAGTCATCGGACAGGGATGTCCTGGAGAGGCTCGTGAACCTTCCAAAGACGCCATGGTTCTCCTCCAGGGAGAATTCGATCGGGGACGGCTGCTTTCTGGTTGCCTCTCCTTATAGGCGCATCAAGGGGCAACCGGTCCGGGTCGTCCTGAGCCTGCTGCGTGAATTGGCGGATGTCGTCCCGGATAAGGCCATAGGCGGCATCCGGACGACGGGGAGCGGCGGCAAGCAGATGGCGAATCTCTTGGGGGTGAAGCACGAAAATGAATTCCTTGCAATCGCGCGGGGAGTGGGGGCCGTTTACCCGGGCATTCGGACCATATTCGAGATGGGAGGTGGAACGTCCAAGTATATCAGTCTCGAGGCCGGAGAAGACAATTTCGTGGGGATCAATGATTATTCTACCAACGGTGATTGTGCCGCCGGCACCGGGTCTTTCATGGATCAGCAGGCATCCCGGCTCGGCTATCGAATAGAGGAAGTTGGAGAGATCGTCTCCAGAGCGAAGAAGACCTCGCGTATCGCAGGCAGGTGTTCCGTGTTCGCGAAGTCCGATATGATTCATGTCCAGCAGAAGGGAGATCAACCCCCTGAGATCCTGAAAGGGCTCTGTGACGCCGTAGTGAGGAATTTCAAGGGAAGCATCACCAAGGGGAAAAAGGTAGAGCCGCCGGTGATAATGCTGGGTGGGGTGGCCATGAACAGCGGCGTCGTAGACGCCATGCGGAAGACCTTCAAACTCGGCAAGGGCGAACTGATAGTCCCGGATTATTACGCATGGGCCGGGGCCATCGGGGCGGCCCTTATAAATAAAGATGAGGCGACGAGGGAGAGGGAAGGGAGTGATACCTTCGCCGGCCTTGCCCTTGATAATCTCGAAGACTATCTCGTCCATGGCAAAGTGGAGTTCAACGTCAAAGAACCCCTTAACCTGGAACACACCGTCCTCCTGCGTGACCGGGTGGAGGAATACCCTGTTGAAGAGATTCGAGAGGGCTTCCCCGCTTTTCTTGGTATCGATATCGGCTCGGTGAGTACGAACCTGGCCTTGATAGATGAGAACGGGAGGTTGATCCACGGCATCTATCTCAAGACCAGCGGCCGCCCGATTCAGGCGGTCAACAAGGGCCTCAGTGAGATCGAGGGGCTCTTTGGAGACCAGATAGTGATACGGGGTGTGGGGACGACAGGTTCGGGGAGGGAACTGATCGGGGAACTGATCGGTGCCGATACGATAAACGACGAAATCACCGCTCACAAGACGGGCGCAATGATCATAGGGAAGGAATTCCTGGACCTCGATGTGGATACCATATTCGATATCGGCGGGCAGGACGCCAAATACATAAGTATCCACAACGGTGTTGTAGTCGATTTTCACATGAACGAGGCCTGCGCAGCCGGTACGGGTTCGTTCCTCGAGGAACAGGCCGAGAAATTGGGGATCAATATCATCGGCGAGTTCGCGGAACGCGCCTTCAGGTCGAAGGCACCCTTAAACCTTGGCGAACGGTGCACGGTATTTATGGAGAAGGACGTCAATTACTGCCTGCAGAACGGCGGCTCGGTGGACGACATAGTGGCCGGCCTGGCCTCTTCCATATGCCTCAATTACATCAACAGGGTCGTCAAGGGGAGAAAAATTGGGGATGTGATCTTTTTCCAGGGGGGAACTGCCTACAATGATTCAGTGGCGGCCGCCCTGGGGATGATCCTCGGGGAAGAGGGGAAGAAGGTCATAGTCCCACCATACAACGGTATACTGGGTGCGTACGGAGAGGCACTCCTGGTGAAGGAGAAGATGGAATATATCGGGGAGGAATCCCGTTTCCGCGGATACAACATAGAGGCCATCGACTATACCATCCAGGAGATATCGTGCAAATCATGCTCCAATTTCTGCGACGTACAAGTCTTCACCGTGGAGAACGAGAAGACCTACTGGGGAGACAAGTGCTCTTACAAGTTCAGGAAACGCGCGAAGACCGACCGCAGTCCCGTGATACCCGACCTGATTGCGGCACGGGATGAACTCCTCCTGGACGGCTATGCCCCCGATGAGGGTGACGGCCCAGTGGTGGGTTTTGCCAGGTGCATGTATTTTTTCGACAAGTTTCCCTTATGGAATACGCTGCTTCGGGAACTGGGCTTCCGTGTCCTCCTATCGGACGTGACGAACAAGAAGATAAAAAAGGATGGACTCCAGGCATGTATATCCGACCCTTGCTACCCGAAGAAGGTAGCGCATGGACACGTACAGAACCTTATAAACAAGGGTGTAGACTATATACTCAGCCCGAACGTCATCAACCTTGAGACCCCGGACATGAAGGTAGAATCATATCTTTGTATCTGGGGCCAGAGCCTGCCGTTCATACTCCGTTTCTCACCAATGTTCCAGGAGTATGAGGGCAAACTTCTGATCCCCACGGTCCATTTTCGATACGGCATGAACTTTGTCAAGAAGGAGATCCGGGACTGGATTCAGCGCGATGCGTTGGGCTGGAAGCGGTGGATTCGGGTAGGCCGCGCGGTGGATCGGGCGTACGAGGCCCAGCATCGCTTCGACGAGAAGAGACTGGAATTGGGCCGCGAAGCCCTTCGGCTGATCCGGGAGAAGGATGAGAAGGGGGTGGTCTTCGTCGGCAGGACGTATAACATGTACGATCGCGAGATTAGCCTGAATGTCCCCGATAAACTGAGGAACAATTACGGGATCAACGTCATACCGATGGACTTTCTTCCCCTCGACGATGTAGATATCCGCGACATCAACAGCAACATGTTCTGGAATTATGGGAGGAGGATACTGGCGGCGGCAAGACTTGTCGGCAGGGAGCCGGGTCTCCATATGATCTACTTTACAAACTTTAAATGCGGCCCTGACTCGTTTATCAAGCACTTCGCCCCCCTGGCGTGTGGAAAACCGTACCTGACGCTTCAATTGGATGAACATGGCGCTGATGCGGGGACGATGACGCGCGTGGAGGCCTATCTCGACAGCAAGGGATTCTTGAGATGGTGGGCGAAAAGAGATATCGCTTAGAAGGACGAACGCTTTTTATCCCCCACATGGACTTCGGGGCGGCACGGGTCATGTCGGCGGCCTTTCGTTCGATTGGGATCGACGCCAGGCCTTCGCCAGATTCGGATGCGAGGACGCTTGTCCTGGGGAAGAAGTATACCTCGGGGGAGGAGTGCTACCCTGAGATAGTAACGATTGGAGATTTCCTCAAGGTCCTCGAGATGCCGGGATTCAGGCCGGAAAAGACCGCCTTCTTCATGCCTACCGCCCCCGGTCCTTGCAGGTTCGGGCAATACAGCCAGTTCCAGAGAAAGGTCTTCAATGCATTGGGTTGCGAAGATGTAATGATCCTCTCTCCAACCAGCGAGACGGGCTACGAAGAACTTGGTGAAAACGCCTCTGATTTCATCCGGACGGCCTGGTGGGCCGTCGTGACGTCGGATATCCTGCGGAAGATGCTGCTCAAGATACGGCCTTACGAGACTGAAGCCGGGGAGTCCGATGCCGTCCACGACCGTGCGCTGACTCGCCTCTGCGACGTGATAGAGGTCCGGGATGAGCCTCTCGATAGGAAGTTTGAACGGATCAAGAAGGCCCTGCTGGAGATCCGCGGCTGGTACAGGGCGATTCCCGCCGATTTCAGCCACGTCAGGCCGTTGATAGGTGTTGTTGGGGAGATCTTCTGCCGCCTCAACAACTTCAGCAACGAGGAACTCATCCGTAAGATCGAAGCACACGGTGGTGAGGCGTGGTTATCGGGTGTCACCGGTTGGGTATGGTATACAAACGTGGAGCAGAAGTGGCGGATAAGGCGGGCCATGGGCGGCATGTCACGTTGGCTGGCCTCTCTCAAGGCCTTGTTGAAGACGCACTTCCAGGCGCGGGATGAGCGTGCCCTGAAGGAGCCTTTCAAGGATGATTTCTATGGGTACGAGGAGCCCGAAACGGAAGAGGTCTTTTCATATTGCCGCTCTTATCTCCCGCCTGAAAAGGTATCAGGGGAGAGTGTGCTGAACATAGGCGAGATTATATACTTTTTTCACAAGGGAGCGGATGGAGCCATAGATATCAGCCCGTTCACCTGCATGCACGGCGGCTTGGGGGAAGACCTGTACCAGGTAGTCAGTGAGCACCATCAGCGGGTCCCTATACGGTCTTTCACGTGCGACGAGAGCCAGTCGGACATCGATGACAACGTGGGTATATTCATGAAGCTGGCGGAGACCTACATGAGGAGGAAGGCCATAGAACGTCGGCTCCCTTCGTATTTTTCACGAGGAGCGAAAATAGCCGTTTGATGCGACCTCCACCGGCTTCAGGGCCGGGAAGTAACAGATAATACCAAAGGGCTTGATGGTAAAGAGGGGATCAGTCGAATGCTGAGCCCCTCTTTTTATATGCGCCCGAAACGGGTGCTTACTGCTTCAACTGCTACTGGGGGATCCCCGATATGATCGACAGGAAGAAGAGGTCGCGGTCCATGACCTGGGACGGATAACCCCCTATGAGCCCAACCACACGGTAGTTTCCCAATGGGACGCTGCTACGTATGGGGAAGTTCAGGTCGTTGCTCTGTGTCTCGAAGGCTGCCAGGGTGTGGGAAGTGGGCGGCAGGACCTGTACTATCCTACCCCATGGTGTTGCGGTGACTATCCAGAAGTCGAATGTCAATGGGGTCGACCTGGTGTTCTCGAAGGTAACCGTTACGAGGAGGTTGCTCCCGGGCGTCACAACGGTGTCCGCGGGAACCATGGTGATCGTCACTCCGGCCAGTTCGGGTGTCGCGTTGAGTGCGGCGTCCGCTTGTATCCTGCCTGAACCGTAGTCATTGTCTTTACCGGAGGGGCCGCGCTCGAGAGATGTGGTCTCAAGGATGCTGTCGATCTCGGCCGGAGTAAGGGCCATGTTCTTGGACAGCATCAGGGCAATGAGGCCGGAGTTGTGCGGTGTAGCCATCGATGTCCCGCTCCAGGTGTCGCCGCTGTATCCACCGCCAACTACCGTTGAGTTGATATTCTCTCCCGGCGCGCAGACATCGGGCTTGAGGAGCCCCATCTCGGGGTTGTAGGGATAGTCGTAGTATGGGTCGATGTATTCCCAACTCGCCGGGCCATTGGAACTGAAATAGGCGTAGTTGTCGTTGTAATACCCGGTAGCGCCCACCGCAACGACTGCACTGAGACCGCCGGTCAGGGTCTGGTCTGGATGATGCCACGGCGGGGGACAATCTGCTGGTGTCCTGATATCGTCCGGGGGAGAATACCAGCCGCGCTCGTTGCCGGCAGCGAATGACATTATAACCCCGGCCGCGAGGACGTTGTCGCATAGGCCGCGCCAGGCGGACCGGTCCGGGTAGTGAACGAGGTGGATCCAACCTATAGATCCCTGTAATACGTGGGCGCCGTTGTCTACGGCGTACTGTATCCCCTCCCAGGCATCCCATTCGTCGCCGTATCCCCAGTCATCGAGTACCTTGCAGGCCATCAACTGGGCCTCTGGGGCCACTCCCGTCAGCGTGCCGCCAGTCCCGTCTCCGGCGACCGTGCCGGAGACGTGCGTCCCGTGCCCCCCACCGCTGCCAAGGGGATCGGAGTCGTGGTTGTGGAAGTCGTACCCGTAGATATCGTCGATGTAACCGTTGTTGTCGTTGTCAATGCCGTCTCCGGGTATCTCGTCGGCGTTGACCCACATCCGGTTCTCGAGGTCGGAGTGATAATACCAGATCCCTGTGTCGATAATGGCCACGATGGCGTCTTTCCCGCGGTAACCCATCTGCCACGCAGCAGGTGCGTTTATCCACAACACGCCCCACGAAGTATCGGTAGCGGCCGGGTACGGCCCACCGCCAGTTCCCGCGAGGGTATCCTCATCCTTGATGGCGCCGGACTTCTTACCCATCTTCTCAACACCGACCAGCGCGTACACGGTCTTGTTGTACCCTATCCAGTAGACGTCGTCCCGTTGGCTCAATTCGGCCACGACGGCCCTTGTCGCCTTCGCGTTAACCGCGTCGATCAACCATAGCGTGGAGATGTCGGCAACTTCTCCGGTCCTTTCCATCTCCTCCAGGTAATCGAGCAGGTCCGCCTGCGCCCTGTTGGAAAGAGACTTGAGTTCATTGATGGCTGTCGCACGCCGGACCTCACGGCTCAGGCCCTTGACCCTGGCAAGGAGTTCCTGGGTGTCGACCTGGTCTTGAAGGACGACGTTTATGGAGAGGAGCGCATCTTCTCCCTGTTCCTCGAAGGCGGCGAGTAGACCATCGTCGACCTTGGACTCATTCATCGGGGAAGTCAAGGCGTCCAACGAGGGGGTGAAAAGGCAGAAAGAGCCGAATAGAAGGCCTGGCAGAAAGAGACGACAAATACTTTTCATGATGTAAGGTTCTCCCTCCCATGGAAAGTTGATGCGATTGAACGAGTGGTTACTATACAATTGTACCATATTCAAACGGCACCTGTCAACAGTCCGAAT
>CAZNLH010000013.1:0-75940 GCA_964573995.1 uncultured Gemmatimonadota bacterium | reverse complement strand
ACGTGAAGGATCCCGAGGAGGCGAGCAGGCTCAGGGAATTCATCAAGGAGATAAAGAAACTGGAATGATCCCGGTCCGGTCGTTTTCTAAAACCTCTTGACTTATCTCAATTTTTTCATATAATGGATTGTGCTCTTCCAGATCTTCATCAACGCATACGCCGATCGAATTAAGCCGAAAGGGGGGATCACAACTCGGGTTGCACCTGCGACCCCGTTCGAGTGACTATTTTCAGCCAATCTCAAGAGCAAATGGAGGAATTATGGGAAAGAATTTGATGTTGGCGGGAGTGATGGCCGTTCTTATCGTGTCAGTCTCTGGGAACCTGCATGGACAGCAATGGAATACCCTGGGCTTGCAGGGGCTTGATGTGAGTCACATCGTGCTCCATCCTTCGGCGCCCGAGTCGGTCTTCGCAGTGGTGGCGGATACTATTTACAAGAGCACCGATGGTGGGGCCACTTTTACTGCTGTATACACCAATCCCACCTCGGGCCGTGCCTTCACGGCGATCGCTATTGCCCCGGGCGACCCGAGCAAGATCATTGCGGGAGACGGGGGGAATATCTTCGGTAACAGTGCGGGGTTCTTCCAGAGCACGGATGGTGGCAGGCACTGGCAGCAGTCTCCAAATTCCCTCCCAAAGACGATCAACGGGATATCGATCGATCCGCAGAACAGCGGCGTGGCCTTCTTTGCGACCACCGACGGGGCGTACCGGCTCCTGGTCCAAAAAGACAGCCTCGATTGCAACGCGGCGGTCTACGATCCTATCGACCACAACAACGTTTACGAGGGTCTCAAGCAGGCGAACGGGGTAGGCAAGAGCACCGACGGAGGGGAGACCTGGACCTACTACACGAGCGGCTTTCCCGCTCAGAACTATTCCATCCTCGATATCGAGGTAAACTCGATGGACAACCAAGAGATCTTCACCAGTGCCAGTTGGCTGGAGTTGTCTTCGGCAATAGTCTACGAAATCTACAAGAGTTCGGATGGAGGGGCGACCTGGAGCGCGCTGGGCTTCCATGGTAATGGTCTCGAGGATATTGCCATGGATCCGACGCAGGGCATACTATTCGCCGGACACGCCGGGGGGCTCTCGATCCATCCGCTCGAAGGGGGTGTCTTCCAGTCGCTGACGGGAGATCTGCCGGTTGTACATATCCATTCCCTGGCCGTCGATGAGGGACACAGGATCCTCGCAGCGACCGCCGGTGGCGTATTCGGACTGGATTACTTCCCCAGCCTGTCCGGTGCCTACAAATCGGTCGACGAGGTGTCCGGAGACAACGACGAGATCCCGGATCCAGGGGAGACGATCGACCTATCGGTAGGGCTGCGAAATTCCCTCTTCGATGGTACGGGGATCTCCGCGACGCTCAGTGTCCTGAGCGATCCGACCGTAACGGTCACAAAGGGCACAGCCGCTTATCCCGACATTCCTGCGAACAGTTCGGCCGACAACAGCGCCGACCCCTTTACCATCGTGATCGATGCCTCTGCCGACACCCATTTCGTAGACCTCCAATTGGACATCACCGCCGATGGGGGGTACAGTTCTACGGACACCGTTTCCCTCATGATCGGGGCGCCTACGATCCTTATCGTCGACGATGACGGCGGGGCGGCATATGATACGTTCTATACCAAGACAGTCGACTCGCTCGGCGTTGCCAACGACGTCTGGGAGACTCGGTCGATGGGCCCGCTGACAAACCAGTTGGAAGCGCCCTTCTTTTACAAGGCGGTTATCTGGCTGTCGGGTGACGAGGAGAACAACATCGTGACCGATACCGATGTCACCCTCCTCACAGACTATCTCTCGAGCGGAGGCCGGCTGATCCTTACGGGTCAGAATATCGTCGAGGATCTCGCCAGGAGGGGTGACCCGGGTGGGTTCCTGGCCAATGTCCTCCACATCGGCTTGGCGGACTCGAGCGCGACCGGGCGCCTACTATTCGGGGTAGCCGGGGATGTCCTCGGGGACCAGATCGACAAGTGCCTGATCAGCGGGAACTTGGGGGCGAACAACCAGACTTCGCCGGACATACTGGACATCCCTGTTGATTCCCTTGGCGCTAGCCCCTTCCTGACCTACGTAAGTCCGCCGGGATCGTTCGGCGCGGTCCACGTCGAGGATCCGGAGACCGCCTCTCAGGCGATCGTCCTCGGCTTCGGTTTCGAGGCGGTCAACAGGTCGAATCCGAACGATTCAACGATGGTGACGAGGGGTGAATTGATGTCGCTCATGCTCGACTTCATGCAGCCGGGCGTCGGTATAGGCGATCACAGCAGCGGCGGGGACGCGTTGATTCCAAGGGCGTTTGCCCTTGGGCAGAACTTCCCAAACCCCTTCAACCCGTCCACGACGATCAAGTTTTCCGTCCCTGAAGGCCGGAAAGACGGTTCGAGGGTAACACTGAAGATCTATAACCTCAGGGGACAACTCATAAGGACCCTGGTGGACGCCCCCAGGCAGGGTGGAACTTACTCTGTCCAGTGGGATGGCAAGACGGATAGTGGTACCGAGTCGAGTTCCGGGATCTACATCTACAGGATCTCCGTCAGCGATCATATCGCCTCGAGGAAGATGATCCTCGTGAAATAGTCTTACTCCAACAGGGAAGGATTCCAAGGGGGGGGCGATCTGGGAATGATCGCCCCCCCATTGTTCCAGCATGGACAGTGACATGTTAGTCATAAGGGGAGCAAGGGAACACAATCTCAGGGGCATAGACCTCGAGATTCCGAGGAACAGCCTGACCGTGATTACTGGCTTGTCCGGCTCGGGGAAGTCCTCCCTCGCCTTCGATACCATATATGCCGAGGGACAACGAAGGTACGTGGAGTCCCTGTCCACTTATGCAAGGCAGTTCTTGGGGGTGATGGAAAGGCCCGATGTCGATGTAATAGAGGGGCTGTCACCGGCGGTGGCGATTGATCAGCGCAAGGCCACCCGCAATCCAAGGTCCACCGTGGGGACCGTTACGGAGATATACGATTATCTAAGGCTGCTCTTCGCCCGTGTCGGAGAGGCATTCTGTTACCGGTGTGGCAGGCCGATAGCCCGGCAGTCGGTGGACAGGATCGTAGATACGATCCTCGAGGAGGCGCCCGATAGTGAGATCCTGATAATGGCCCCGCTGGTGCGGGGCAAGAAGGGCGAATACCGGGACCTGTTTCGAAGATTGAGGGGGGAGGGGTTCGTACGCCTACGAGTCGACGGGGAGGTATACGACGTCAACAGGCCGCCGCGCCTTTCGAAGACCGCCCGGCACAGTATCGAACTTGTAATTGATCGCCTACCGTGCCATGAGCGCTTTCGCTCAAGGATCTCCAGTTCCGTGGAGGTTGCTCTGAGGATGGGAGATGGCCTGGTACAGGTCGCTCGTGAGGGGGCTCCCCTTGGCCATTCGGAAGGTGATCGAGCCCCCGGGACCACGAAAGACCTCATCTTCAGTGAGCGGTATGCCTGCGTCAATTGCGGAATCAACTATCCCGAGATAGAGCCGAGGATATTCTCATTCAACAGCCCCTACGGAGCCTGCCCCGAGTGCGATGGTCTCGGGGTTCACAAGGAAATCGATCCGGATCTCGTAGTGGGCGACCCCGCTAAGTCGCTCCTTGAAGGTGTGATCCTCCCATGGGGCAGGCCCACGGGGCAGGTGAAGGACACGGTCCTCCCCTCCCTTGCCCGGCACTACGGTTTCAGCCTCGATACTCCCTGGAAGGAACTCCCGGAGGGGACCCGGAGAGTAATCCTCCTCGGCTCCGGTGAAGAGGAGATCACCTTTGATTATCGGAGGGGTGGCCATACGCTGACTTACCGCCAAC
Organism: uncultured Gemmatimonadota bacterium; assembly: GCA_964573995.1. Classification (GTDB taxonomy): domain Bacteria; phylum Gemmatimonadota; class CAZMKB01; order CAZMKB01; family CAZNLH01; genus CAZNLH01. Next base: position 72,103 of record CAZNLH010000013.1, on the reverse strand, counting down.
CATTTGCCGGCGTTATCGAGTGGTTGAGGAGAAAGTTCAGCGGGGCGGCATCGGCTGGGGTAAGGGAGAGGATGGATGCCTACGTCCGGCGCGCCGCGTGCCCCGCGTGCGGCGGCAGCCGTTTGAAGAAGGAGAGCCTCGCAGTGAAGATCGAGGGGAGATCGATCTTTGACGTCTCGGCGTTATCGATCAGTGATGCCCTTGGGTTCTTCCGGTCGTTTGAGCCCGCCGGGGCACGGGGGGAGATAGCCAGGCCGATCACGAGAGGTATCATTGAGCGGCTCGAGTTCCTCGAGGAAGTGGGGCTCGGTTACCTGACACTTGACCGTAGGGCGTCCACCCTGGCCGGAGGAGAATCCCAGAGGATACGTCTCGCGACTCAGATCGGGACGAGCCTGGTGGGTGTCCTCTATATCCTGGACGAGCCGTCCATCGGCCTCCATTACCGGGACAACGAAAACCTCCTGAAGACCCTTTTCCGGCTGCGTGACCTGGGCAATACGATAGTGGTCGTAGAGCACGACGAGGGTATAATCCGGTCCGCTGATTTCATAGTGGACCTGGGACCGGGTGCGGGGGCGAAGGGGGGTGGAATCGTTGCGGCTGGTCCGCTCCCGGAAATCATGGGGAAGAAAGAGTCATTGACCGGCCGGTACCTGGCGGGAGAGGCAAAGATTCCCATCCCTGCCGGAAGGCGAAGGGGGACTGGTTGTTCGATACGGATTATCGGTGCCAGAGAGCACAACCTGAAGGACATCGAGGTGTCTTTCCCCCTCGGGTGCTTTATCTGTGTCTGTGGGGTCTCGGGATCGGGGAAGAGTACGCTGGTCAACGACATCCTGTACCAGGCGCTTGCCGCTCACTTCTATCGTTCAAGGGGAGTGCCCGGCGAGCACGATCGGATAGAGGGGATTGAACATATCGACAAGGTCATCGAGATAGACCAGTCACCCATTGGAAGGACCCCGAGATCCAACCCCGCTACGTATACCGGGCTGTTCACTCCAATCCGGGACTTCTTCGCCATGTTGCCCGAATCGAGGATCAGGGGGTACACCGCGAGCAGGTTCAGTTTCAACCTGAAGGGCGGCAGGTGTGAGGCGTGCCGGGGTGAGGGGCTGATGAAGGTGGAAATGCACTTTCTTCCGGACGTCTATGTCCCGTGTGAACTCTGCAAGGGGAAGCGGTACAACCGCGAGACACTCGACGTAGTATACAAGGGGAGGACGATCGCCGATGTACTTGACATGACGGTGGACGAGGCGCTAAACTTTTTCAAGGTGATACCGGTGGTTTGCAGGAGGCTCAAGGTCCTCTCCGGAGTGGGTCTCGGTTATATCCGCCTCGGCCAGCCGGCTACCACCCTCTCGGGGGGCGAGGCCCAGCGGATCAAGTTGTCGACCGAATTATCCAAGGTGGGGACCGGACGGACCCTTTACATACTCGACGAACCGACTACAGGTCTGCACTTCGATGATGTGAACATCCTCCTGAAGGTCCTGCATGCACTTGTAGACAGGGGAAACACGGTCGTCGTGATCGAGCACAACCTCGACGTGGTAAAGACGGCCGATTACGTGATAGACCTGGGACCCGAAGGTGGTGATGCTGGGGGGTTGATCGTGGCGGCGGGATCTCCGGAAGAGGTTGCCGATACACCTGGATCATATACGGGCCGTTACCTGCGCCGCGTGTTGGGAACGCGACGATGAGAACGTGTGCCGGAGGGATGTATCATCCGGGCAATAGGCGTGGGAAACCGGGGGGTCTCTTTCAACTATGTAAATGGTAAATGGTTCTGGATGAGGCCCGGGAGGGCCTTCGAGGAGCGGAACGAGGGACGAGCCTTCAGACGAGCAGGCTGATCGGGTCGGCATGGATTGATGGAATCAAATGGAAAGTGGGTGAAGCACCAGTGAAAATCACTTCTTCTCTCCTGGTACTGAATACACACAGGGTCTTTCGGATATCCCGCAGCAAGGGCGTCCGGTTCGAGAACCTGTTGATCCGGGTAGAGGATGGTGGAGAGTTCGGACTGGGTGAGGCGGCCCCTTCGGAATACTTTGGAGAGACCCCGGAACTGGTTCAAAAGGGGATAGAAAAGATATCGGATAGTATTCAGATCAACCCTATGGAGATCCAGGCGATCGGGCGGAGGCTCGATGACCTCATTCCCGAGAGCCGGGCTGCAAAGTCGGCCGTTATGATGGCGGTTTATGACCTGGTCTGCAAGCGGCTCAAGGTCCCGTTGTACCGCTTCCTCGGGCTCGATCCGACGTCCACCCCCCTGACGTCGTTCACCCTCGGTATTGATGATCCGTACCTGATGAAGGAGCGGGCCCTGGAGGCCATGGATTTCCCGATCCTGAAGGTGAAACTCGGAGTCGACTCCGATATGGACATCATCCACGCCGTTCGGGAGGTAACGGATCGCCCGATAAGGGCCGATGTCAACGGCGCATGGACCGTCACGGAGGCGATATCTAAGATTGACCGGCTTGCGGACCTCGGGGTTGAACTTATCGAGCAGCCGATCTACGCCGGAGACCTGGAGGGATACGGGATCCTGCACGAGAAGTCACCTCTGCCGATCTTCGTCGATGAGTCCGTCATGGTTGCCGAGGATATCCCCAAACTGGCGGGGAAGGTGGACGGGATAAACATCAAGTTGGTGAAGTGCGGGGGAATATGGGAGGCGCTGCGGATGGTACACGTGGCGAGGGCGTGCGGGCTCAAGGTGATAGTGGGTTGCATGATTGAAAGTTCGATCGGCATTACAGCCGCCGCCCACATCTCACCACTGGTAGATTACGCAGACCTCGACGGCAATCTCTTGCTACTCAAAGATCCCTTTGCCGGTGTCACGGTCGAACACGGGAAGATCCTCCTGCCAAGGGAATGGGGTCTGGGTGTCCGGAAGAGGGAATTCTGGCCTGCCGATGGCTGATAACTTTGCCGAGGTATCATTACCCTTACCGTTGCAGGGAACCTTCACGTACCGGATTCCTCCCCGGTTGGTGGGAGACCTCGGGGTGGGCTCGAGGGTCCTGGTGCCATTCTCGGGAAGGGTCCTTACGGCCATTGTAGTGGGGCTCGCCGAGGAGACATCGGTCAAAGGGGTGAAGGAGATCCTGGAACTGATGGACAGGACTCCCGTGCTCGACAACCATATCCTCGACCTCTGCCGTTGGGTCTCATCCTATTACTTTTGTCCCCTTGGGATCATCTTGAAAGCGGCGTTGCCTCCAGGGCTGATGAAGAAGGGCAGCCTCAAGGCGCAACTGGTGGAGCCGGGTGCTACCGGGGGGAGGTTGGGGCCGACTGCGCGGGCCATTGTAGAGTGTCTGATTGAGACGTCTCCACGTACTCCAGAGTCGATCGGACGTATGACGTCGCGGCCTGTGCGTGATATCCGGCGGGCCCTAACCGACCTGGACGCGCGAGGTATAGTCCGGCTTGAAAGGGACATGGGCGCGGGCAGGGTGGGTGTGAAGAAGAGGAAGGTGGTGGTGGTGAAGGGGGGGCTGGAGGCCACAGCCGGGCCCACGGTCGTGTCTCCCAGGCAACGTGAGTGCCTTGACCTCCTCCATGTCTCGGGCGGCCGACTTCCTCTGGCCACATTGCAGAAGGAATTCGGCTTCAGCAAGTCAGTCATTACTGCTCTCGAGACCAAGGGACTGGTTGTGTTGCGCGGTGAGGAAGAACTCAGGGATACCTCCGCCGCAGCCATGGATGTCTTTGGCGAAGGGTGGGGAGAGATATCGCCTGTTGGAGGACAGGAAGCGGCTATCGAGAGAATAAGAGAGTCGATCCGCAGGAAGCAAATGGAGGTGTTCCTCCTCCACGGGGTATCGGGCAGTGGTAAGTCCGTAATCTACATAGAGGCGATCAGGCGGATAATAGCCGCTGGGAGGAGCGCCATTCTCATGGTACCTGAGATTGCTCTCACGCCGCAGATCGTATCTCGACTGAGGTCCGCACTCAGTCTCCCGGTGGCCTTGTTCCACAGTGGCCTGTCGGAGGGTGAAAGGTACGATGTATGGAGGAGACTCAGAAGTGGTGATTACAGGATCGCCGTGGGAGCGAGGTCTGCGGTTTTCCTGCCCATGAAGGACCTCGGCCTGATCATCCTGGATGAGGAACATGAGACGTCATATAAACAGGATGAGGCCCCCCGATACCATGCCAGGGAGGTAGCGCTCAAGCGTGGGGAGATGACCGGGTCGATAGTACTGCTCGGGTCCGCCACTCCGTCCCTGGAGTCTTACTGGAATGCCACGAGGCAGGGAATTTATACCTACTTGGAAATGCCGCACCGGTACCTGTTCCGGCGATCGCCCAGGGTTAGAATCGTGGATATGAGGGATGCTCCCAGGTGGCCCGGATCCTGGTTCATCTCCCGGGTCCTGGGGGAGAAACTGGCCCTCAGGATGGAAAAGGGAGAACAGGCTATTCTATTTCTCAATCGAAGGGGGCACTCGACGTTTCTCCAGTGCAGAAAGTGCGGATGGGTGGCAAGGTGTACCCAGTGTGACATCAGCCTGACATATCATAGGTCGGTGCGTGCGCTGATCTGTCATTACTGTTTCCATCGGGAGGGACTCCCGGCTGTCTGCCCTTCATGCGAGGATGGCAGGTTGGACCTGAGAGGCCTTGGTACCGAGCAGGTGGAAGAAGAACTCGGAAGGTTGTTTCCCGGCGCCAGGACCGCCCGGATGGACCTGGACAGCACGGCGACCCGCGGGTCGCACGGGAGGATCCTCCAGCAAGTGCTCAAGAGGGAGGTAGACGTATTGCTCGGGACCCAGATGGTAACCAAGGGTCTTGATTTTCCCGGGATAACGCTTGTCGGGGTGATTTCATCAGATGCCTCCCTGCACATCCCGGATTTCAGGGCTGCAGAACGGACCTTTCAACTCCTTGCGCAGGTCGCGGGGAGGTCCGGCAGGACGGGAGAGGGTGGAGAAGTCGTCCTTCAGACCTTTATGCCCGATGACAGGGTATTAAAGGCCGTGCAGGGGCTCGATTACGTAACGTTTGCAGAGGCGGAGATTCGTGATAGAATAGAGGCGTCATATCCACCGCTGAGCCGCCTGATCGACGTGAGCATGGCCGGGAGGACGAGGGACCAGGTGATCGAGGCGGTAACCGGAGGGGCCGACAGAATTAGAAAATCGCTGGAGGCCTTGGGGGAATCCGGCAGGGCCGCTCTCGTGGGGCCGGCGCCTTGCCTGGTGGAACGCGTAAGGGGGAGTTTTCGGTGGCACTTTCTCCTTAAGATGGAGCCTGGTCTTGACCCTTCCCCTCACGTCATGGATCTGATGGGCTGGATGAAAGATAGAGCGAGGCGGGGCGTCAGGTTGGTGATAGATAGGGACCCTGTTTCGTTCTCGTGATTTCGACCTGTTTGCTGGATTCTTCGTTCGTCTTTGCATGAAACCTTCCGGTTGAAGCGTTGTTCCCGGTGCGATTCGCATGCGGGAATGACGTGGAAGGATACCCATTCCGACCAGTCCGGTTTAACGTCATTCCGGCTTGTCTGGAATCGAATGAAAGGAACCCGGCGTGCAGTGAATGCCGTAGGGGCGCATGGCGTGCGCTTGGAGACCCGATGTCCCGAAACACCAGAAACTTCTGCATCATTGCCCACATCGACCACGGGAAGTCGACCCTCGCAGACCGGCTCCTTGAGGCGACCGGCACTCTGACTCCTCGAGAGATGCGCGACCAGGTCCTCGACGACATGGACCTCGAGCGCGAGCGGGGGATCACGATCAAGTCCCACCCAATCCGGCTGGACTACCGGGCTGAGGACGGGACTGCCTACCGGCTCAACCTGATCGATACGCCAGGCCACGTCGATTTCAACTACGAGGTCTCCCGCAGCCTGGCCGCGTGCGAGGGGGCTCTCCTGTTGGTCGACGCCGTCCAGGGGATCGAGGCCCAGACGATGAGCAACCTCCTGCTCGCCCTCGAGGGCGGCCTCGCCGTCGTTCCGGTGATCAACAAGATAGACCTACCGAACAACCGGAAGGAGGAGATCCGGGCGGAACTGGTTGACCTCCTCGACTGCCGTCAAGAAGATGTCCTCCTGGCCAGTGCCAAGCGGGGTGAGGGGATCGAGGCAGTCCTCCGCGCGATCGTCGAGCGGGTCCCGCCGCCCACCGGGGACCCGGAGGCGCCGCTCCGGGCGCTCATCTTCGACTCGACCTTCGACACCTATCGCGGGGCGATCCCCTACCTCCGGGTCGTAGACGGCACCCTGAGGCCGGGTATGGAGATCCTGCTGCGCTCGACCGGCGCCCGGCACGAGGTGACCGAGGTTGGTATCTTCCGGATGGAGAAGATCCCGGTGGAGGCGTTAAACACCGGCGACGTCGGTTACCTTGTCGCGTCGATCCGCGACCTGGCTGATATCAAGGTCGGCGACACCGTGATGGACGACGGTGCGCCGACCGAGCCCCTGCACGGCTACCGCGAGGTGAAGCCGATGGTCTACTGCAGCCTCTACCCGACCGATAACGATGGGTACATGCCACTCAAGGCAGCCCTCGAGAAACTGAACCTGAACGACGCCTCGTTCCGGTTCGAGCCCGAGTCGTCAAGTGCGCTCGGGTTCGGCTTCAGGTGTGGCTTCCTCGGGATGCTCCACATGGAGATCATCCAGGAGCGCCTGAGCCGGGAGTACGGTCTCGGCCTGGTGACCACCGTCCCGACGGTCCGTTACAGGGTCCGCCTGAAGGACGGGACGGAGGTCGACGTCCGGCGGATCGACGAGATGCCGGAGCGCAGCAGGATCGACGCCGTCGAGGAACCATATGTCCGGGTGCATGTCATCACGCCGGTGAAATACATGGGGAACGTGATGAAACTCTGCCGGGAGAAGCGGGGCGATTTCGTCCGCATGGCTTACCCCGACCCGGCCCGCGTAGTCCTCGAGTACGAGATCCCCCTCGCCGGGATCATCACCGACTTCTACGACCGGCTCAAATCGATGAGCCAGGGCTACGCCTCGCTCGACTACGAGTTCACAGGATACCGGGAGTCCGACCTGGTCCGGCTCGACATCCTGATCAACGGCAAGGTCCTCGACGCCCTATCGCTGATCGTCCACCGCAACCTGGCCGACCGGTGGGGGAGGAAACTGATCGGGAGGCTACGGGAGGAGATCCCGAGACAGATGTTCGAGGTCGTGATCCAGGCCTCGCTCGGCGGTCGGGTCATCGCCCGGGAGCGGATACCGCCGCTCCGCAAGAACGTCACGGCCAAGTTGTACGGCGGCGACGTCACCCGCAAGCGGAAACTCCTCGAGAAGCAGAAGGCGGGGAAGAAGCGGATGAAGCGCGTAGGCTCGGTCGAGATCCCCCAGGAGGCCTTCATGGCCGTCCTCTCCGTCCGGGAGTAGTGGCGCACGCTAAGTGCCCCTGTCCCATTCGGGCTGTATATTGATAAGCAACCAACGGCCTGTTATTATTAAGTCGGGATGGTTAAACTACATCACGTCTTGAAGGGTGTATCATACCGGGCGGAATATTATCTCACATTGATCCTTTCCGGCTCTGTACGAAGGTTACCGCTGCCTGTGGGGCGCTTGCTCGGGAGTATCCTGGGCGAGATATTCTTCCGCCTGGTCCGCGTCCGCCGCGAAGTGACTCTTGCACAGTTGAAGTCGTCCTTCCCGGAGATGAGCCCAGGGGAACGGACCAAGGTTGGCTTGTCCTGCTATCGTAATTTTGTGTTTAACGCGGTGGACCTCCTCCACTTGCACGGCAGGGGCATCGCGGAGATTGCGCGTTATTTCAGCGTGAGTGGATTACACCTTCTGGATAAGGCCCTCGCCGGAGGAAGGGGCCTGGTAATAGTATCCTTTCACTTCGGCAACTGGGAACTTGCCGGGTCCTATATATCTGGGCTGGGGTATCCCCTCAACGTCGTGGTACAGAGGATACACAATCCCTTCATCGACAAGATGGCCACGGAGTTGCGGTTGGGCGTGGGGATGAAGATCATTCCAAGGGACAGGGCACTGCGGGGTTCGCTCAATGCCCTGCAGAGGAACGAGATCGTGATTCTGATGGCCGATCAGGACGCCCGTGACAGCGGTGTGTTCGTACCCTTTTTCGGCCGTTATGCATCTACCCCCCGGGGGCCAGCAGTGATTGCACTTCGAAGAGACGTCCCAGCGGTAATGGTGTTCGTGGTTCGACGGAGAGACGGTACGTTTGAGGTCACGTTCGAGCCGATCCCTCACGGGAGATCGGGTGATCTCGAGCGGGACATCGAAGAGTTCACAGGTGCGTTCACATCGAGGCTGGAGGCATACGTAAGGAAATATCCCGATCAGTGGCTGTGGTTGCACCGGCGATGGAAGACAGTTAAGCCGGGAGCGGATTAGGTGGTGGATTTTCAATGGAGATGAATGGTGGTGCCTGCGGGAAAAGAAGGATACTACATCGGTATAGACCTGGGAGGGACCTGGACAAAGGTGGGGCTCTCGGACAGTTCCGGGTGTCTCTTGGCTAGACACGAGGTCCTGACCGAGGGATACAGGGGGCCGGGATACATCGTCGGGGAGATCTCAAAGAAGTTGCTTGCCTTGGTGGAAGAGAAAGAAATCAGCGGGTCCTCGCTCCTAGGCGTTGGGGTCGGTTCGCCCGGCCCGCTCGATATTGATAGTGGAACGATCCTCAAGACGCCCAACCTGGGGTGGGAAGATGTCCCTCTGAGGGACATCCTCTCCGGTGCGGTCGGTTTGCAGGTCGCGCTCGATAACGATGCCAACGCCGCGGCCCTCGGGGAATGGTGGAAGGGAGCCGGTGCGGGGTCCCGCTCTCTCGTGTGTTTTACGCTTGGAACCGGTGTGGGAGGCGGGATCGTGATCGATGGTGAAATATGGCACGGTTCGGGTGGTGTGGCGGGGGAACTCGGTCACATGACGATCGAAGTGAATGGGAGGCGGTGCAACTGCGGAAACTCGGGATGCCTCGAGGCGTACGCCTCTGCGACGGCCATCAGCGAGAGGGCACGTGAAGGGTTGAAGGGGTGTGACAGCGGCCTCTCAAGGGCCGTTGGCGGAGACCTCGACAAGATCACCTCTGAGATAGTTTATCGCCAGGCAGTTGAAGGAGATCCGTTCTGCCGGCGTGTAATCGCGGATACGGCGGTTTACCTTGCAGTAGGAATCGCCAACATGCTGAATATACTGAACCCAGAGGTGGTTGTAATAGGGGGTGGTGTCACCCAGGCGGGCAGGCTCTTGTTCGATCCGCTCCTGGAAGAGGTCGGGAAGAGGGCCTTTCCTTCGGCGCTGAGGGGCACCAGCATCGTTCCCGCCGGCCTTGGAAATGACGCGGGAATGGTGGGGGCGGTCGGGTTGATCAAGAAGGAGGTGGAGGGAGAACTTGGCCCTTAGGGTCGGGATGGTAGGCCAGATCGTGCTCGATACGATTCACCTGCATCGGGGTGGCGTAGTTGAAGACCTGGGGGGGTTGACTTATTCGATAATGGCGATGGACTCCCTCATGGATTCGGAGGACGTAATCGTCCCTATTACCCGCGTAGGACAGGACGCCATTGAAAGAGTCCGCAGTGCCCTCGGCAGGGTAACCCATCTATCCTGGGAGGGAGTAATAGAGGATGATCGTCCGAACAATCGCGTCGATCTCAGGTATAAAACGCCCGATTACAGGGAAGAGCGTGCAAGCGGGGGGGTCGCAGGGCTCACGGAGGACGATCTTGGCCCGGCCGAGACATTGGACGGCCTCCTGATCAACCTCGTCTCCGGAAGGGAGGCTGGGCCCTCAAGCCTGTCCGGGGCGTGCCGGGAGGCGTCGTTCCCCGTACACCTGGACCTGCACAGTTATCTCGTTGATTATGACAGGGACGGCAAGCACTACATGAGGCGCCCGGAAGGATGGGAGGGATGGCTCGGTATTTGCGACACCCTGCAGGTGAATCGGGAGGAATTCTTCACGATAGCCGGCCGGCGAGGCGAGGTGTTTGATATCGGGGAGGAGGTCTGGGAAAAGTGCCGATCGGGACGGGTCACTTGCCTCCTCGTGACCGTTGGGGAACGAGGATCGTTCGCGTGGTATGCGGATAAAAGGGGCGGTACCATGCGGTGCTATATACCACCGATGAATTCCGTGGAGGTGGTCGATCCTACGGGTAGCGGGGACGTCTACGGGGCCTCCTTCTTCCTGGCGCGCTTGCGCGGGGAGAGTATCGAGAGGTCGATGATCCTCGCCAGGCGGATGGCCGGGCTGAACTGTACGCGCTCCGGGACCGCGGGGCTAAACACGTGGTTGAGAGAATTGGAGGGGGATAACCGTGAGAGTCATTCTTTACACCGGTAAGGGTGGGGTCGGCAAGACCAGTATCGCTGCGGCCACTGGTGTTAAGTGTGCCGAGTTGGGCTACAGAACCCTGCTCATCAGCACGGACTCTGCCCACAGCCTCTCTGACGTCCTCAATCGAAAGGTAGGGAGAGATCCCGTCGGTATCGTTCGCAACCTGTTCGCCCAGGAAGTGGATGTCAACACCGAACTGGTACGGAACTGGGGCCAGATTCAGGAGTTCATCGTGAAGTTTCTCAAGAAACAGGGCTTCGAGGACTTCATGGCGCATGAATTCTCCATCTTCCCAGGCATGGAGGAACTCTTCAGCCTCCTCGTCCTCCAGGGTTATTACGAGGGCGATTCCTATGACGTGGCCATTGTCGACTGTGCTCCTACCGGAAGCACCATCAGGATGTTGAGTTTCCCGGATATCATCCAGTGGTACATGGAGAAATTCTTCCATATCGAGAGGAAGATCATCAAGATGGTCCGCCCCGTGGCGGAAAGGATCACCAATATCCCCCTGCCTACTGACGATGTCTATCTTTCTATAGAGGACCTTTACCTGAAGGTGCACGCGATCAAGCAGGTCCTTACCGACAACGAGTCATCCACGATCCGTTTGGTCTGCAATCCCCAGAAGATGGTCATCAAGGAATCACAGAGGGTTTACACGTATCTCAGCCTCTTCGGCTTCTCGGTGGATGCCGTTGTCATGAATCGGATACTGCCGGATGTCGTCAAGGACACCTATTTCGGCCAGTGGAAGAGGGCACAGAAGCGGCACTTGAAGACCGCCTCGGAATCATTTCATCCGATACCAATCTTCAAGTGCAGCCTCTTCAGGAGCGAAGTCGTAGGCGTGAGGCTCCTCTCGCTAATGGCGGAGGACATCTTCGGCGGGAATGACCCGGCCGGGGTCTTCTACAGGGAGAGCCCGATGGTCATCACAAACGAGGACGGGCACTATATCCTGTCTATCCGGCTCCCATTCACTGAAAAGAAGGACCTAGACATGTGGGTGAAGGGAGACGAGTTGATTTTGAACATAGGGAAGCTCAAGCGCAACATATTTCTTCCCCGGAGCCTCTCGTCTCTTGATATCGAGGGTGCCGGTTTCCGTGACGGCCGGCTGCTGGTGACATTTGGCAAAAAGACTTAGTGCTCGGCTGTAGAAGTTCCCGTCATTTGGGCGACTCAGAGAACTGGGCGCTCCGTGGGTTTATTAGCGTACAGAAGAAGGGTCCTATGGAAGTGTCTCGCCCTGTGGGAGAAAGGGCCAATCAGAAAGGAGGCGGTCGACATGGTCGCGAAAAGGGAGGAAGATCGAGAAGGATGTCCATTCTGTTCATTCTTTGAGCAATTTCGTGACGCCGAGGTCCATGTTCTGAATGCCAAGCAGGAGATCCTCATGGCCATCCGGGCGGTGGTCGACCACGAAATCGAGATGACGCGACGGTCGATGAACAAGCGTAAGAAGGACCATGGAGCAAGGAAAGTGGAGATCGATTGAGATGAGCAACAAGGGGAAGAGAGAGAAGAGCCTCGACTGTATCTTCAGGCCGAAGTCGATTGCGGTAATCGGTGCGTCGCGAAGGAGAGGCACAATCGGGAGGGAAATCCTCCACAATCTCCTGGAGTTCGAGTTCAAGGGGACCCTCTTCCCCGTCAACCCGATGGCGGAGGTAGTCAACAGCATCAAGTGCTATCCCTCCATCCTGGAGGTGCCTGACCGCGTCGACCTTGCAATCATCGTGGTACCATGGCCCGAGGTGGTAAAGGTCGTAGAGGAGTGTGCCGGCAAGGGCGTCCGCGGTCTGGTGATCATCTCTGCGGGTTTCAAGGAGAGCAGCGAGGCCGGAGCCCGGGAGGAGGAGAAGATAGTGAAGTTGCTCGAAGAGTATGGAATGCGTGCCGTCGGGCCGAACTGCATGGGCGTGATAAATACCGATCCGTCCGTCAGCATGAACGCCACCTTTGCCACTACTACGCCGACAAGGGGGAAGATAGGTTTCATGTCCCAGAGCGGTGCCCTGGGAGAGGCCATCCTCAGCATGGCCAGGCAACTCAACCTCGGCTTCTCCAACTTCATAAGCGTGGGAAACAAGGCGGATGTGTCGGGCAATGACCTCATAGAATACTGGCGCGATGATCCGGCCACGGAATTGATCTTGATGTACCTGGAGAGTTTCGGCGACCCGATGAAGTTTACCAGCCTCGCGCGTGAGATCACCAGGAAGAAACCGATAATAGCCGTGAAGGCAGGGCGGACACAAGCCGGTATACGAGCTGCCTCTTCTCACACAGGTGCCATGGCGAGCAGGGACGTCATGAGCGAGGCCCTGTTCCTTCAGTCCGGCGTACTCAGGGTTACATCCGTCGAGGAACTCTTCGACATGGCCATGGCCTTTTGTAACCAGCCGGTCCCCGCGGGGGACGGTGTGGCCATCATCACCAATGCCGGCGGTCCCGGGATCATGGCCGTAGACGCCTGCGAAAGGCTCGGCTTACGTGTTACTCGGTTTTCAGACAGGACGCTTAGACGACTGAAGAAGGCGCTTCCACCAATGGTCTCCGTACAGAATCCCCTCGACCTGATCGCCGGAGCGGATGCAGAGAGGTATCGCTCGGCATTGAAGATCATCCTGGAAGATGAAAACATTCATTCCATACTGGTGATATTCGTTCCGCCGATCACCACTGACCCCCTTGAGGTCTCTTCGGTGATCCACGAGGTCACAAGGGGGAGTGAAAAGACGGTCCTTGCCTGTTTCATGGGAAGGGAGGAGGTAATGAGGCAATCGGCGGGAGTGGAGGAGAGGATCATTCCTATTTATTCTTTCCCGGAGTCGGCTGCAAAGACCCTCTCCCTGATGGTCAAGTACCGAAGATGGCTGGACCGCCCAGCGGGAAAGATCCTGCGTTTCGAGGTCGATCGTGATCGGGTGGAGGCAGTCATCCGGGGCGTGACCGATTCGGGGAGGGTAGACCTTACCCAGGAGGAGGCCTTTCAGGTGCTTGAGGCCTACGGGCTGCCGATGGCGCGGTTTCGCATCGCGGGTGGGCTGGAGGATGTCGTCGCCTCCGCCGAGGAGATCGGTTACCCCGTGGCCTTGAAGGTGACGGCCCCCGGACTCAGCCACAAGACGGATGTCGGAGGCGTCATACTTGACATAAGGGACAATGGAGAGATGGTCAAGGCCTTCCAGAAGTTGAAGGGGATCACGAGTAAGGGTGGGAAGAGGAGGAGATCGCCAGCAGGGTTCATGGTCCAGGAGATGGTGAATGGCGGACGGGAGACGATCATCGGGATGAACTTCGACCCTTCCTTCGGATCCCTCCTCATGTTTGGACTCGGTGGGATCTACGTCGAGTACCTGAAGGACGTCACCTTCCGGATCCTTCCAATTACGGACGTCGATACCGACGAGATGATTCACAGTATCCGGGGATACAGGTTGCTCGAGGGCGTGCGTGGAGAGGCGCCATCGGACATCGAGGCACTCAAGGATGCGATCGGGCGACTCGCTCAACTCGTGACCGATTTTCCCGTTATCAAGCAACTCGATGTCAATCCCTTCATGGTCCTTCCGAGGGGAAAGGGAGCGAAAGGGGTCGATGCGCATATCAGTCTCGTAGATTGCGGAGGTGATTCCCTCTTTTCTTGACTCCGTAAGGCGTGACGTTGTAGATTACCAGGGCCTTGATGTGTGCGAGAATGGAGGTGCCATCCTGGAAATCTACAACCTTGTAAGCCTTGCCGGTGTATTCCTGCTCCTCGCCTTCGGCTACGCAATTTCTTCGAACAGAAAGACCCTCAACATGCGGGTGATAGTGTGGGGGACCGCCATTCTGTTCGCCTTAGGTGCCCTGATCTTCCTCTTTCCGCCGGGGACCGCGCTGTTCCTTTTGGTAAACGATGCGGTTGTCCGGCTCCTCGACAGTGCCGGCGCCGGGTCGCGCTTTCTCTTCGGCAGGCTGGCGATACCCCCCGGAGGAACGTCTCCCCAGGGGGAGACATCGCTGGGGTTCTTCCTCGCCTTCCAGGCAATGCCGGCCGTGGTCTTCTTCGCGGGCCTTATGGGCCTGCTTTACTATCTCGGGGTTATGGAACGCATCGTGCGACTCTTCTCGTTTGTCTTCACCAGGCTGATGAAGATCAGCGGCGCGGAGTCCCTGTGCGCCTCGAGCAACATCTTCGTGGGGATCGAGTCGGCCCTGACCATCCGGCCCTACCTCGAGGAGATGACCACCTCGGAGTTGTGTACAATCCTTACCGCCGGGATGGCGACCGTGGCCTCCAGTGTCCTGGCCATATATGTCATGCTGCTCCATGATGAGTTCGCGAACATCGCGGGGCACCTCGTCTCTGCCTCGATCCTCTCCGCGCCTGCGGCCGTGGTGATGTCCAAACTCCTCCTGCCGGAGACCGGTAAGCCGGTCACCCTCGGCATGGATGTGATGCCCTCTCCGACCGGGGAGAAGAACTGGATAGAGGCCGTCATCAACGGCGCCAACAGTGGAGTCAGGTTGGTGGTCGGGATCGTGGCGCTGCTGATCGCCTTCCTGGGGCTCGTGGCGCTCGGGGACCTCGTACTGGGGTCAGTGGGAGGTTGGGTCGATCACCTGACGGGGTGGAACTTCGACTGGTCCCTGAAGTCGCTTGCGGGTATCGTATTCTACCCCTTTACGCTGGCCATCGGGGTGCCGACGTCTGACGCCAGGGTCATCTCCGATATCATCGGCGAGCGCCTCTTCGCTACGGAGGTCCAGTCGTACATGGACCTCGCCGGTGCGATCGGTTCCGGCGTCCTGCAGCATCCTCGATCTGTGGTGATCGCCACATACGCCCTGTGCGGTTTTGCCCATATCGCTTCCCTCGCAATCTTTGTCGGAGGGATCGCTGCGCTCGCTCCTTCGAGGACGCTCGACCTGACCAAGGTAGGCCCGAGGGCGCTACTGGCGGCTACTCTGGCCTGCCTCCTGACCGCGGCAGTGGCCGGGACGTTCTATACGGGTGGATCGATATTGATGGGTGGGCCTTGATGGACGGCAACAGGGGAACCGTCACCCCTTGAACTCGGTGACCAGCGCGGAGACGCTCGCCTTCGCGTCGCCGAACAACATGCGGGTATTCGGCCTGAAGAAGAGCGGGTTGTCGACCCCCGCGAAGCCCGGGTTCAGGCTCCGCTTCAGGACAATGCAGGTCCTTGCGCGGTCCACGTCGATGATCGGCATGCCCCATAACGGACTATTCTCGTCCTCCCGGGCCGCCGGGTTCACCACGTCGTTGGCTCCAATTACCATGGCCACATCCACGCTTTCCATCATCGGATTGACGTCGTCTGGCTCGACCAGTCTTTCGTACGGGACGTTGGCCTCGGCGAGGAGGACGTTCATGTGCCCGGGCATACGACCGGCCACCGGATGGATGCAATACTTCACCTCGGCACCGTTTGCCTCGAGCAACTCGCCTAATTCACGCACCACGTGCTGGGCCTGGGCCACAGCCATGCCATAACCGGGGACGAAGACCACGGAGCCGGCTGCCTCCAGGATCAGGTAGGCATCCTGTGGCGAAATCGGGTTGGCCTCTCCCTGGTAACCCGAACCTCCGGAGGTGGTCGCACCGACACCGGCGAACATCACGTTTGCAAGCGAGCGGTTCATGGCCTTGCACATTATATTGGTAAGTATCAGCCCGCTCGCTCCCACCAGCGACCCCGCGACGATCAGGACATTGTTCGAGATTACGAAACCCGCCGCGCACGCCGCAAGCCCGGAATAACTGTTCAACAGGGCAATCACGACCGGCATGTCCGCGCCGCCAATCGGGATGACGAGGAGTACTCCGAGGACGAACGAGACGGCTGCCAGGGCGATGAGCAGGTCATACCTGATATCGTCCCCGGGAATGATCTTCCATAGGAAGAAGACGAGTCCGGCCAGCGATGCCGCCAGGATCAGGGCGTTCACGATATGCTGACCGCCGAAGAGGACGGCCCGACCGGGAATCTTCTCGGCCAGTTTGGCATAGGCGATCACGCTGCCGGTGAAGGTAACACCGCCGATTAGAACTGCCAGGTATGTGGCGCTCGCGGAGACGTAGGTCATTGAACCGCTGCTGGTGAAGAATTGGTGGTACTCGGCCAGGCCGACAAGGAGGCTGGCGATACCTCCGAACCCGTTGAAGAGCGCCACCATCTCGGGCATGGCGGTCATCTTGACCCTCTCAGCCGCCAGCGCGCCGATGGAGGATCCGATCAGCAGGCCTACGATGATCCACTGATATGACAGTCCCCTGTACAATAGCGTGGCGATGATGGCCAAAAGCATCCCGCCGGCGGAAATTAGGTTTCCGCGGCGGGCGGTGGCCGGTGAACTGAGCATCTTGAGCCCGTAGATAAACAGGATGGATGCTATGATGTAACTGAGGTTGATGATGCCACTCACGGGCCCTCTCCTGGGCGTTTTTTGCCCTGAAACATGGCAAGCATGCGGTCTGTGACGAGGTACCCGCCGACGACGTTGATAGAGGCGAATGCTACGGCCAGGGTCCCGAGTATTATCAACGTGGTTCCGTTGCCGCTGCCGGCCGCGACAAGGGCGCCCACTATTGTGATGCCGGAGATAGCGTTTGAGCCGGACATGAGCGGGGT
This sequence comes from uncultured Gemmatimonadota bacterium, assembly GCA_964573995.1. Lineage (GTDB taxonomy): Bacteria > Gemmatimonadota > CAZMKB01 > CAZMKB01 > CAZNLH01 > CAZNLH01. The sequence continues at coordinate 55,107 of CAZNLH010000013.1, read as the reverse complement.
GTGTAATTGGGAGGGGACCCTTGAGATCAGTTCAAATCCGAGGAAGATAGCCAGTACGAATACGAAGAGCAGCAGCCCCATGTTTGATCCACCGGCGGGCTCGCGGCTGCTCTCACCCTTCTCGTCCTGCCTGTCGGCAGCCTTTGTCCTCGAAGGCGACCTCTCTCCATCAGTCGCTCCGTGAGAATATCCCATCCGGTTTCGTAGTCGGTATTCCTTCGCACCCTCGAATCTGTCTTGAGCGTGCATGTAATGGCTGACCCCCATCCCGGTCCCCGTAGTTGTGGCCTTGATATCCTGCCGGGAACCTCCAACTGCGCACGCGACGCTCGCGGCAATGCATGCAAGGATGATTCGCTTCGCAAGATTCATCGGGATCGATTTTCCTCCTCGATTATTCGCCTTATCCTCTCGTTTCGGATTTCGTTGTCGTGGGTTATGAGACATGCCTTTAGGATCTCATCTTCGAGGTCGATCCTAAATCGTTTCTCCTCCCCGTCCCAGAAGTGTTCCACCAGGTTCGCGATGTTGTTCGCATACATGAGGCTCGCGTGGACCGGTACCCGCCCGGGGAGGTTGCGCAGCCCCACGATCCTAACTCCGTTCATGATGATCTCTTCGCCCGCCTCGGAGCCCTCTACGTTTCCTCCCGTCTCCACGGCCAGGTCGACAATGACGCTGCCCTGCCTCATCCCCTTTACCATGTCCCTCGTCACGATCACAGGCGCCCTTTTACCGAAGACCTGTGCGGTAGTAATGACAACGTCGGCCTGGGCGCAGTGTCTGGCCATCGCCTCTCGTTGCAGCGCCAGTTGGTCTTCGGTGAGTTGCCCGGCGTATCCATCTTTTGTCTCGCTCGTCCGGCCGAGGTCGATCTTTACGAACCTCGCGCCGAGAGATTGGACCTGTTCCTCCACCGCCGGCCTTACATCGAATGCCTCGACTCGCGCGCCAAGCCTCTTGGCAGTCGCTATCGCCTGCAACCCGGCAACGCCGGCTCCGATGACAAACACGCGGGCGGGAGAGAGGGTGCCGGCGGGGGTCATCATCATGGGCATGGCCTGTTGCAGCCTTTCTGCGGCGATGATAACCGCCTCGTAGCCCGCAAGGTTCGCCTGTGAACTGAGAGCGTCCATCTTCTGCGCTATGGTAGTGCGCGGTATCATTTCCATGCTGATGGCAGAGATCCCTGCGGCGGCAAGTCGCCTTACCAGTTCGATCTCGTTGAATGGATCAAGGTGGCTGATGTGGATGACCCCGGTCTTCATCAAGGCGACCTCTTCAAGTGGGGGCCTGTTCAGGCGGGCAATGATGTCGGCAGTGGAGAGGGACCCGGAACGGTCAGTCGCGATCCTGGCCCCTGCGGACTCGTATTCTTCATCGAGGATACCGATCGAATCCCCAAGGCCGGCCCCGACCTCTACCTCGGCCCCCAGTTTTACCAACTTGGCCGCTGCCGTGGGGACCATAGGTGCTCGTGTTTCGTCAGGTTCGATCTCCTTGGGAAAAAAGATCTTCATTGTTATTTCCCCGCCTGCCGGATTAATCGATGGTGATATGCCGTGTGCCTAACCCCTGTCTATATTCAGGTGGCTGATGATATCATCCGGCATGGAGATTGTCAAGAGTTTGAACCAACCATACTTCCCATAGGCATCGCGCATGGTTATATTTTCCTGGTGAGCGGCTTGCACTCTTGGACGGTCCTTGATGGGTCCCGCTAAGTACGCTACTCAACCAATGCCGGATGAAGTGAGAGTCCCTGGAGGAGACGATATCGAGGCCGATACGGTTGTTCATAATCCCTACGATCTTGTGCGTGTCACTGGTTTCGGGCTCCGTTCGTGCCGATGAGCCGGACGCAACGACTTCTCAACAGATGAGAGAGTGCCGTTACGGACCGACTGGGAAGGAACAGGTGAGCAAGGGGCCGATGGTGAGGGTAATCCTTCCCCCCAATGACCTCTTCAGGCCCTTGATGGCCGATATGAAACAGCCGCGTTTCTACGCCAGTTACAGGCGCGTACGTTTTCTTGGGAGTGCACTGCCGGCGGAAGAACAGGGAAACGTCATCAATGCAGGTGTGGTGGGATTCGGCGGCACCTTCGGGCTCTGGGCGATCCGAAGGTACGGGGGCTGTGACGGAATTCAGGTAAACGTTCATGCAGGAACCTTCTCCCAATTCAATCTTAGTAAATCATCGGTGGACCTGATCAATTCTGACTTCATTGTGGGGATACCGGTTACGTGCCGGCCCGGTCGTTCTCCGTTAGGATGAGGTTCTTCCACCAGAGCAGCCATCTCGGGGACGAATTTCTCCTTCACAACACCGGGGTCGATCGGGTCGATATCAGTTTCGAGGCCTCGGACGTGCTCTTTTCCATCGAGGGTGATTGGTGGCGCCTGTACGGTGGTGCAGGGCGCTTGATTCATTACACCCCTGAGCTGGCCCCTGGCCTGGCCCATTGGGGGTTTGAATTCTGCGGGGCCGGCTGGCGTTGGACGTTGTTGAGGCAGGCACAGGTGAAGCCGGTCCTTGCCGCAGATTTCAAGTCCTTTGAGGAGAGGGGATGGGGAGTGACCATGAGCACTAAGGAGGGCGTGGAAATGAAGAGCCTTGTGGGACCGCAGCGCTTTCGGTTCTTCCTCGTTTACCTGAGGGGATACGTCCCGTTCGGCCAGTTTTTCAACACGGAGAAGATCGAGAACTTCGGGATGGAGATTCAGTTTGAGATATGATCGATCCAGGTGGCTGCGAAATTCCTTCGCCGGGGCATCTTGCGTGGCGCGTAATTGGAAAGGATGGCTCCTTGTATGAGACCATGTGTAAAATTTCTCGGTGACGAGACGATCGGGAGGATCGTCTCGGAGGCTGTGGGACTGCTATGCGGCCTTGGTATAGAGGTGCAGAACGAGGAGGCCGTGTCGATGCTGGCGGACCACGGGGCGACTATGAGCGGGGGCGAGGCCAGGATTACCCTGACGGAGGACCTCGTTAAAGGCGCACTGGATTCGGCGCCCGGGTCTTTCAGGCTCTATGACGTAAACGGACGTGAGACCCATTGCCTCGAGGGGGACAACGTCTACTTTACGCCGGGTTCCGCCGCTCTGAATATCCTCGATTATGATTCAAATGATATGAGAAGGCCGACCACGGCCGATTATATCAATTATGTAAAGGTCGTCGGCCAACTCGATCATATCGCATCGCAGAGCACAGCCCTCATACCGGCGGACGTACCCGAGGGGATATCCGACAGTTACAGGCTCTACCTGAGTCTTGCCCACGGTGAGAAGCCGGTGGTCACGGGCGCCTTTACCGTGGCCTCCTTCAACGTCATGAAGGACCTACAGGTCGCTGTGCGGGGGACGGAGGCCGCGCTCGCGGAGAAACCGCTAACCGTCTTCTCCTGCTGCCCGACTTCTCCTTTAAAGTGGAGCAAGGTCACCTCCCAGAACTTGATGGATTGCGCCAGGCACGGGATACCCGTCGAATTCATATCGATGCCCCTTTCCGGCTTCATGGCGCCTGTCACCATGACCGGGACGATCGTGCAGCACACGGCGGAGACCCTGAGCGGCCTCGTCATCAGCCAATTGACGAGGCCCGGCACGCCGGTCCTTTACGGCGGATCTCCGGCCATATTCGACGTGCGTTACGAGACTACGCCGATGGGAGCAATCGAGACGATGATGATAGATTGTGCATACAATGAAGTGGGCAAGTATCTCGGATTGCCGACCCAGGCTTATATCTCGCTGAGCGATGCGAAGCAACTCGATGCCCAGGCCGGCCTTGAAAGCGGAATTGGAGCGACCCTGGCTGCCCTGGCAGGCATCAATAATGTCTCCGGCCCCGGCATGATCGATTTCGAGAGTTGCCAGAGCCTGGAGAAGCTGGTCGTGGACAACGAGATATGCGGCATGGCCTTGAGATTGATCGAGGGGGTCCATGAGAGGGAGGAAGATTTTCCGCTGCTGCCCCTCTTCCAGGAATTGCTCCGCGAGGGCCACCTCTTGATCTCCGAGCATACCAGGCGTTATCTACGCGAGGAGCACTTCTTCCCGGGGGCGGTCATCGATAGGGCGAACAGGTCTCGATGGAAGGAAGAGGGAGGGATGTCGATGTTGGAGCGAGCCCATAGAGAAGTGGAAAGACTCCAGAAGAGTTACAGTCCCTCGAGCCTACCGGATGATGTGAAGGTGGAATTGACGAGGCTGATGCAGACAGAGGCTCGTTGTTTCGGTCAGGATAGCCTGCCGGAGGTCTCGCCGTGAGCAGGATCATTCGATTGGACCCGGCTGCCATCACACCTCGGGCAGATTCCGTTTACCGAAGGTTGGGGCACAGGGATGGAGATGGGGTGGGATTCAAGGTAAAGCGGCTCTTTGATCAGGCGGTTGGTATCTTTTTAGACAGTGCAAGGCCGGTGGGATTGGTACAAGGAGTCTCCAGGGAGGAATTCGGGCCGGTATTTGACGGCGAGGGGAGAAACTCGCGGGAAGCCCCCCTCCGGCGAATCTATCCCCGCGCGGAGCGCCTCGCCCTGTTTGCCGTAACGTTGGGGGAGGAGGTAAGCGGCAGGATAGGCGGACTCTTCGATGCCGATGACTTTCCCCTCGGTGCAATGCTTGACGCCGTGACATCCCTCGCTGCTGAGCGTGCCGTGGAAGAACTGGAGAGTGGTCTCACGGGTGATGCAATTGATGAGGGAGTAGCGCCACCGGATTACGTCGTCCTTGGGTACAGTCCCGGCTATTGCGGTTGGCACATCAGTGCCCAGGGAAGCCTATTCGAACACCTCCAACCGCAGAGGATCGGGATATCATTGAACGAGAGTTTCTTGATGAGACCGCTCAAGTCCGTCAGCGGTGTACTGGTGGGGGGCAAGGGCGAGATCCATCGTATCGACGGGAACTACTCCTTTTGCAGATATTGCCGCACCCGTACCTGCAGGATAAATTCGGTTAGATTGTCGACCGGCTGAATCGATGCACATCTTCATCGAGATCGGTGGCGCGGCGATCATCGACGCGGTGAAATGGAGTGGAGAATGGACATGGAAATCTTGAATCGAATAGCCGAATCCCTTCAACTCGGGGAGGACGAGGTAGTGCACAGGCTCACCTGCGAGGCGATAGATCGCGGAATACACCCCAAGGAGATCCTTGATTCCGGGCTGATCGCGGGGATGAATGTGGTGGGGGATCTATTCCGCAGGCACGAGATGTTCCTGCCCGACGTCCTCCTTGCCGCCAGGGCGATGTATGCAGGGATGGACAGGTTGAAGCCGCTCCTCGTCCGCGAGGGGGTTCCTGGTATGGGCAGGGTGGCTATAGGCACGGTACGGGGTGATCTACACGATATCGGGAAGAACCTGGTGGGAATCATGTTGAAGGGCGCCGGATTCGAGGTGATCGATCTTGGCAAGGACGTGTTGCCGGTTGAATTCGTGGAGGCCGTTGAATCGGGCGGTGCGCAGGTGATAGGTATGTCGGCCTTGCTGACGACTACTATGCCCGTCATGAAGGAGGTAAACGAGGCCTTGAAGGAGAAGAGGTCTTGCAGGTCGGTCAAGACGATAATCGGAGGTGCGGCGGTCACCGAGGAATTTGCCAGGGAGATAGGCGCAGATGCCTATGCCTTTGATGCCGCAAGCGCTGTTGAGCGAGTAAAGGGTTTGATCAATGGATGACGGGATGCCATCGATCCTTGTACGCCTGCGGCGTGGTGAGATCCTGGTCTCGGACGGTGCGATGGGGACGATGTTGTTTCAAAGAGGGCTTGAGCCCGGTGGTTGTCCCGAGTCGTTCAACATCGAGAAGCCGGATATCCTCGAGGAGATCGCCTCGCTATATCTCGAGGCGGGCGCCGAGATCGTCCAGGCCAACACGTTCGGCGCCTCTCCACTGAAACTCTCCGAGTATCATCTGGAGGATAGGACCGAAGAGATCATCGCGAGCGCGGTTTCGGCCGTGAGGAGTACAGTGGGCGACCTGGCTTACGTATCCGGCTCATGCGGGCCATCGACAAGGATATTGCTGCCGTACGGGGATACCGAGCCTGACACGGTATACCGGTCGTTCGAACGACAGATGAGGGCGCTCATTTCGGCCGGTGTGGACGTGTTATGCGTAGAGACTATGACCGATCTGAGGGAGGCCGTCTTGGCCGTCAAGGCCGCGAAGGAGGTGTCTGTGGAAGTGCCGGTCATGGCGACCATGACCTTCGATAAGACCGGCTGGGGATTTTATACGATCATGGGAGTGAGCGTGGATGAAGCGGCCGGCGGTCTCGAGGATGCGGGGGCAGACGTCATAGGATCCAACTGTGGCAACGGGATCGAGGAGATGGTAGAGATAGCAGCGGAGTTGAATTCTCATACCTCCCTGCCCATCATTATCCAGTCCAATGCCGGGGTGCCGGTAGCCGTGGAGGGCGGACTCCGTTACGACGAAGGGCCGGATCTGTTCGCGGAAAAGGTCCCCTCCCTGATAGAGGCTGGTGTTTCGATAATCGGCGGGTGCTGCGGGACCACTCCTGAACATATCCGGGCAATCCGCCGCGCAGTCGACTCCCATTCGGGGAGATCACATCGATAATAAGATGATAGAAATTGAAATCCCCGGATATCACACACTCCGCCTCGACCGGCTTGTCCTTGATTTCAACGGCACCCTGGCAAGGGACGGCAGGCTCATAGGCGGTGTGCGTGAACGCCTGAAAGAACTCCTCGAACTACTGGAGATACATGTCCTTACAGCGGACACCTTCGGTACCGTGTGTTCGGAACTCGGGGACAGCGGGTGCATCCTTGGCCTCCTTCCACCTGATGAGCAGGCGCGCGGGAAACTCGAGTACATCCGGCAACTGGGACCGGATGGCCTGGCCTGCATCGGCAACGGCCGTAACGACCGATTGATGCTCGGAGCGGCTGCGCTTGGGATTGCGGTCGTGCTCGAGGAAGGCGTGGCGATGGAGGCACTGCAGTCTGCCGATATTGTATGCCGCAGCATTGTGGATGCCCTTGATCTCCTGATCCATCCACTTAGGCTGGTCGCAACGCTCCGATCTTAGTGGGCATGCTCCGGCGCCGCATCTCCTTGGGGAATCAGCCAATGTCAAGGCGGGTACGTGTGATGGGAGTTTGCCTGGCAGGAGACGGGTGGATGGGGGGATCTCTCGAGTAAGACAGGGGTAAGAGGTCCTCGGCCCGGCAGGTTGTCGTTCTTGATCGTCACGAGGCGGCGGATCCTGGGTACTGGATCGCGGGAATAATGGGAGCGGCAGCCGCGGGCGATTATCCTTGACATCAAAGTCGATGAGGTAGTATACTATCTCAAAGGTACTTGCTCGGAAATACGGGTTTTCATTCCAACTCAAAGACTCAGAAGACCTTTATCGTGCATAAGTTATTGATCTTAAGCGTCCTACCCTTTGTCCTGCTCGTCTCTTCCATTTATCCGGCGGACCTCCCCGGTCCAGGAGACGATGAGCACTTCATCCTCTTCGATCGGAGTAGTGGAGAGGGACATGCCGGGGAGACCTGGGCAATCGATGACGACGAGCCTGTACCCCTGCCAGCGGTCCCCTGGGGTGAGGATAAATGGTTGGGATCGATTTCTCCCTTGGCGTACAGGCTCTATCTCACCGGGAGGTATTCGATCGAGTCGCTCCCACCGGGGGGATCGATCACCTGGAAGGAGGGTGATAACCAGCAGGATCTGAGCCTGTTCAATCTACTTGTCATATGCGAGCCACATAATGAGTTCAGCCCGCAGGCGGTCGATGCGGTTCGCAGTTTCATAGTCTCCGGGCATTCGGTCGTCCTCGTTGGTGGTTGGGAGGAAGGAGGTGAAAGAGGTGGATGCCTGGGTGTCCTTAACGGCCTCCTTGCCGGGCTCTTTGACGGCGAAGGAGGGCCTCCCGGGTTTTCCATCGCCGACGGCCCCCAACGCCTCGAGTTGACCTTTACCGGGGGTGACATGAGCTCTCCCTTTCTCGACGGACCATTCGGCCATGTCTCACGGCTGTCCTTGGATCCGAGGATTGGAATAGGGGCGGGAGGTCTGGAAGACGGCGTAATCGAGGGCCCCAGGTGTGCGTCTTACGGGCCACTGCTCCTGTCAGTTCCACTTGGAGCCGGAAGTGTCATACTGGTCTCGGATTCCGATTTGCTGGTCACGGAGCAATCGGGTGGAAACCCTGTAGACAATGTCAACCTCTTCCTGAACGTAGTCGCCTACGCACTGGATGATCAATACCAGCGTCCCGCCCAAGGCGCCTTTCCTTCTTTGAATGGTGCCATGCAGGCAAAGTGGATTACGGAGGATGGGGCGACACTAATATTCCACACTAATGAGCCAGCCTGGGCTGTTGCTGAGTTGGAAGGACCGGAGAACCGGGTTGTGGCATGCAAAGGCCTCACTCGTGAGCACGACTTCCGTATCGATGGACTTCGGGAAGAGACGAATTATCGCGTAACCCTGCACCTCCTCGATGGCTGGGGTCGCCAGGCGCCATCTTCATCCTATCTATCTTTCAGGACGCTGCCTCCTGGTAAGATAAGTTATGGCGACGTTACGATCAGCGAGGTCTTCTGGGGTGGGGATAACCAGTTCATAGAACTCTACAATCGTCTTGATAGGGCGGTCGATCTCAGGGGCTGGACTTTGATGAGCAAGGCGGCTCGGTACCGATTGCGGGGATTTGTAGACGCGGGCAGTTTCTATCTGCTTACACGTTACCCACGTGAGACCGTCGGCGGGGACACGGAGGTATACGGCGACAAGGCCAAAGACCTCGTACTGGATCCGACGGGCGATTTCATCATCCTGCAGGATGAAGCAGGTGATGTTGTGAGCACAGCCAACATGTCGGGAGGGGTGTGGCCTGCGGGACGTGCCGGATCAAGGGATGCGGCCTCGATGGAGCGCGTGGTCCTCGATGGGCCGGATGAGGCGGAAAATTGGGAGACGGCCCTGGTGCCCGGATCTGCCTTTCAGGAAACCCCCGGCTATGAGAATTCTCGCAAGGGCGTGCACATCTTCAATCCCGACTTCAGCGGGGCGGTGGTTGAAGAAGGTATCCGTCTCACATGGTCCGACAACTTCGGAGATTCGGTACTGAGCGTGAACATTTACAGGTCTTCGATCCGGGATGGAGCAGAAGGCGCGGCCTCCCCCGAATATACCCGGCTGAACGATACACCCATTCATCCCGATATTATGAACTTCCTCGACGCCGACACACGCAACAGTATGGCCTACCAGTACTTGTTGGGCGCCGTGTTCGCTTCCGGGAGAGAACTCTTCTCCGAGCCCCTGACCATCCGCTGCGCTGCATCCGGGCTGCCCAAGTCTATCAAGGTCAGTATGAGACAGAACTTCCCGAATCCGTTCAATCCCCAGACTGAGATCAAGTTCTCGGTAGAGGATACGGTGGGGCAGGCACAGGTCTTTCCGCTTCAGGCCACGATAACGATCTTCAACGTGAGGGGACAACAGATAAAGGTCCTCCCGGTAGGGTCCGTGGTGCCGGGAGAGTATTCGATACGCTGGGACGGTCGGGACGACAACGGCGAGCCGGCCTCGAGCGGTTCGTACTATTACCGGTTGACTATCACAAGGCCCGGAACACAGGAAGTCATACTCCAGTTGAGCAAGAAGATGGTCCTGTTGAGGTAGACACTCGCCGCGGGGTTGTCCGAATATCTTTTCCCGACCCGCTCGATGCGGTCGCGTCGCAGCACCGCGCTGACACGGAGGGGCGGCCCTGCATCGAACGTTACGACAAAGTCCTCTGATCATGATAGATTTACGTTCGGATACGGTTACAAGGCCCTCCGATGAGATGAGGAGGTGCATCTCGGAGGCCAAGGTTGGTGATGATGTCTTTGGAGACGACCCCACGGTAAACCGTTTACAAGACATGGTGGCGGAAATCCTTGGCAAGGAAGCGGCCCTTTTCTTTCCAAGTGGCACCCAATCAAACCAGACTGCGATAAGGATTCAGACGTCTCCGGGAGACGAGGTCGTCGTGGAGGCCGGAGCGCACTTATATAATTTCGAGGGTGGAGCCCCTGCGATACTCTCCGGCGTCCAGTTCAGGCCTATCGTTGGCAACCGAGGGTCGATAAATCGGGAGCAGATCGAGGATGTTTACAGCCCGGGTGACCTGCACAGACCACCGACAGCCCTGATTTGTCTCGAGAACACGCACAACCGCGCGGGCGGGGTGGTCTTCCCGTTCGACGTCATGGCGGAGGTGTCGGAGTTCGCCGGGCAGAGAGGGATCGCGATACACCTCGATGGCGCCAGGCTGTTCAACGCCTCTATATCTTCGGGGATCGACGTGAAGGAATATGCAGGCCTTGCCGATACCGTATCCGTGTGCCTGTCGAAGGGCCTGGGGGCACCCGTCGGCAGTTGCCTGGCAGCGAAGCGGGAGATCATTGACCGAGCGAGGCGCGTGAGGAAGATCCTGGGGGGTGGGATGAGACAGGCCGGGATACTGGCCGCTGCGGGAATCTATGCGCTCGAGAACAATATCAAGCGCCTGGCCGAGGACCATGCAAACGCCCGGAGGCTGGCGGAAGGAATCGCGGGGCTACAGGGATTATACGTGGATCCCGACAGCGTGGAGACGAACATAGTCCTGATCCAGATTACCACTCCGGGAAAAACGAGCGCGGAAGTTACAGAGAAACTTCGCGAGGGTGGAGTCATGGTCGTGCCCTTCGGCAAGCGGACCCTTCGTGCTGTTACTCACCTGGATATCACTTCAAGGGATATCGAGCGTGCGATAGGGGTCTTCAGTAGAATCTTCGGATCAAGGCGGGCGTAGCGCAGAGATGCCTGGGACTTCAGAGGTCAGGACCTGGACCGGATAAGAGGGGGGTCGGTTGGCTGATGCAAAAGACCGATCGAGATGTCCTGATCCCGCTGGTATTGTTTGTCGCAACGCTCATTGTGTACTCGGTGAACCTGTGCCCATCGCTGTGGTGGATGGACAGCGGCGAGTTCGTCTTCCATGCGACCTTCCTCTGTATTCCCCACCCAACGGGGTATCCGTTATATATCCAGTTGGGAAAGTTACTAACGCTGCTGCCCGGTATCGAGGGGCCGATAGCCGTAAACTTCTTTTCGGCATTGATGGCCTCTCTAACGGTCGCACTCCTGTATCGTGTGATCCTCTTACTGGACGGGGAAGTCTTCGCCTCCGCCGTCACTGTCCTCCTCTTTGCCTTTTCGTTCACGTTCTGGTCGCAGGCCGAGATAACCGAGGTCTATACCCTCCACACCTTTTTCCTGACTTTGATAATGTACCTCCTTTTACTGGCTCGCCGGAACGATGACAGAAGGATCCTCTTCCTCCTCTCTTTCGTGATCGGGCTTAGCCTTACACACCACATGTCGACTGTCCTTGTCCTGCCCGCCGTCGTACTCTTCCTCTGGATGTACCGGAGAGAAGAGGTCTTCCGGGCCGGCGTCCTCTTCCCCTCGCTCGTCTTTTTAATAATCGGCCTGTCGGTCTACCTCTTCATCCCGATGCGCGCCCACCTGCCGGCGCCGTTCAACTACCCCAGGTTGCATGGAGTGGACCCGGGCTCTGTCAAGGGCTTTTTTTGGTTGATTACCGGCCGTATTGTAAAGGCGGACATGCTTCAGTATGGCCTTGGTGATCTGGCCAAACCGGTCACTTTCTACTTTGTGAAGTTGATGAGGGACTTCGTGTATGCGGGCTTCTTTCTCGGGGTCTACGGCGCGTTATGCCAGTTCCGGAGGGAGCGTGGTGTCTTTTACGCGGTCTTACTGGCTTTCCTGGCCTACTTTGCCTTCTTCGCCGATTATGGTGTGTCGGATCAACATGTCTTCTTTATACCATCCTTCCTGTTCTGGACGGTCTGGATCGGGGAGGGGGTCTCATCCCTGGCGCGCAGGGCTCGCTCCGGTGCAGCGTCCGCAGTCCCCCGGGCCATCCTTCAATGGGGCCTTATCACTTGTATGACCCTCTTGGTAGTGTGGTCCTTCTCCAGGGACTTCCACCGGCTCGACTTCAGCCGGGACCGCGGGCCCGATGAATTCGCCCGGAAGGTGCTGGAAGAGGTGGAGGACAATGCCCTGATCTCCTCCATCTACGAGGCGACGCCCCTTCTCTGGTATCACCACTTTGTGGACGGAATGAAGGCAAATGTGGAGATCTCCGACCGCGGGTTGATGTCGCTGAACGTGCGCCAGGAATTCCTGGAGACGCATGACAAACGGTCGCCCCTGTTCGAGCAACAGGTGGATCGGATTTATAAGGAACGACTGGAGGAGTACTTGGCCAAGGAGATAGGTTCACGACCCGTTTACCTGGTCAAGTACGACGCCTTTCTGAACGACAGGTTCCATCTCGAGGAGGTCGAGCATGGTTTTTACCGGGTCACCAAGAGGGGGAGACCTGCTGAATGTAAGACGCGGGTACCGGATGTCAGTTTTCCCGGGAGGTTCCGGTACAGAGAACGGGTCGATATCTTCGGCTTGAACATCGACCGGCAGAGGCTCGTGGAGGGGGATCTCTTTGGCGTACGGGTATACTGGTCGGCTGCAAGGCCCCTCGATGACGAATACATGCTGCTGTTGCGGTTCATGAAAGACAGGGAACTGAAGGAGTACGAATTGAAGGAAAACTCATTCATGGGGATATACACGCTCGGCGGCGGTATGATTCCGCTTGACAAATTGGTCCCTGGCAAGGTCTGGATTGACGACTTCGACTGTTTTGTCCCGCCGGATATAAGGGAAGGGAAGTATAAGGTGTCGGTCGCCCTAGTGAAAAGGGAGCGATTTTATTCGGTCCCGAAGAAGGAGTTGGACCTGGAGTATCTCGATCTCGGCACGATCCCCGTGCGTGAGAACCTTGAAGTCAGGCATTACTGGGATTGATCAGGTATTAGAGAGCACCCGGCGTCCCGTTGGATATGGAAAATATTTTTCCATCATATTTCTGGTCGATAGTATCCGGTCTCGCCCTGATCGGATGGATCCTGGCGGTTGTGGGTATGATAGGAAGGGGGATTTGTGCCGATGGTTCTATAAACGGGAAGCAGGGCTTTATTTGGATGAGTCTTTTTATTATCTTATATGTTGTCTGGATCGTGGGGGTGAATAGGCTATAAGCCGTCGGCAGCGGTGGGTATCATCGCTTTGATCGTGAAATCCTACGAAGTTTATAAAGATAAGACGAACATGGAAGGCATCCATATCGGGGGAGATATTGATAACTATAAGTTCCGCAATAAGTTGTGTCACTTCGGAAAGGCCTGCTGGAAAGAGGAATGATTCATGCCATGTTTGGAAGAGGCATCAATTTTCCCAGGCCTGTTTTCTCAACAAAAGGAGGGTCAAATGGTACGGTTGAAGGGTATCTTCGCTTTTCTTCTCGTCTCGCTTCTTCTGGTGATCGGTGTACAAAGTCTGCAGGCGATCGAGATCGATTATATTGCCGGCAGGCCCTGGGACTCCGGCAAGGTTGATATAAACGGACACCCAAACCAGCGGCCGAGGTTCAAAAAAGATCCAAGTTACCGGATTACCACTGGAAATTACCTCAATTCCAAGAACAGCGCAAAGGAACAATCGCTCGAAGGTATTATCATGGAAGCCTTTTCTTTCCTCAAGTACTGATCGGCTGGGAGGGGAGGACCTATGGTTACCAAACGAGAGGTTTTTAAAAGCATCGACGGGAGAGGTGCCGCGCGTCGAAAGACGGGTGCTCCGTCCTGGCGTGGGGACCCTGATGACAAACTGGTCGGCCTTGCTGCCCGGCTCAGGGAGGAACACAGGCACGACGAGGCGATTCATTGTTACAAGGAGGCCCTCGAGAGTTCCAGCGAGAAGAATGGTATCCTCGAGCATGCAAGTCTCCGCAAGGCCATCGTCGAGTGCCTCTGTGCCAAGGGGGAGTACACGCAGGCGCTAAAGATCGTGGATGAGATGAAATACTATCTTGCCGGTGAAGTCGATTCGATCTCCAGAGAGCTTGAAAATATCCGTCTCCTCTCAGCATCGATCAACCTTCGGATCGGATCTTATGAAGAGGCGGAAGTTGAATGCAGGGACGTACTGCAATGCCTCGATGTAAGCAGCGGTCCGACCAAGATGAAGGAGATCCTGATGACCCTTGGTAGCGTGTCGCTTCATCAGGGAGACCTGACATCGGCGAGGCGGTACTACGAGGATTGTCTCAATCACCTCGGTGATGAAAAGCAATCTCTGGAGTTGGCCAGGGTGCTGAACCATCTTGCACAGTTACGTTTCGTCGAATCCGAATGGCTGGATTCGCTGAAACTGCTGAGGAGATCGCTCAGGATCAGCCGATCCTTGGGGGATGAACGCCTGACGGCCTCCATAATAGGTAACTTGGGGACGGTTCACCTGTTACTGGGTAACTGGGACGAGGCACAATTGCACCTGGAGCGAAGCCTCGAGTTGTGGAGGCAACTCGGTGACCTTCTTTCCATCGTCAGGAAGTATATCTCTTTGGGCAACCTCTGCATGATGAGGCGGGAGTGGAAACAATCAGAGGAGTACTACGGGCTCTCGAGGGAAATATCGAGGGAGAAGGGGTATATGAGGGAACTCTGCCTTTCTCTGGAATTCAGCGGTGAATTGGCCTTTGATCGCGGCAAGTTCAATCAGGCCCGGGGTTATTATGACGAGGCCCTTGCCCTCGCCCTTGATATCGCCCCCCGGGGAGATCTAATCGGCGAACTGCACCGGCGTATCGCTGAATTGAAGGTAGTGACGGGGGATCTTGATGCAGCCGTCAAGTCGTGTGAGAAGTCGCTCAGCATTTCCCTGGGGCTCAGGGACAGGTACGAGGAGGCCATTGTTTACCGGGTCTTCGGCCAGGTATTCGATGCGAAGGGAGAGGTCGAAAGGGCTCGGAGCTACTTTTCCCAGAGCATAGATGGGCTCCTTTCGATCAACGAGCGGTACGAGAGGGGGAAGACGCTATTCGCGGAGGCGGAATTCCTGACCCGTCGTTTTCATTCCGAAGGTGATTTTATGGAAGCGGAGCGCCACTTCAGGGAGGCAGCAGCCATTTTCAAGTATCTGGACGTCCCGTATTATTCTCAGCGGGTCCAGGCCGGGTTGGACATCCTGAAAAAGAAACGATCGGGATAGAAACCACTTCGCCTCCCCAGCCCTTAATGGAGTATCTTGACAGGTACTTTAGGGGGGCATAGATTTGGAGAAGTACGGTTTCGTGGGTGGATGGTGTGTTTATATGGGTACTTCGGGGTGTTCTTTGGGACTTCTTGTAGTCCTGGGGGGCTTGGAATGGGAAGCGAGAGGGAAGGAAAACCATGGAGACTACCAAGGAGAAGGAAAAGGCGCTGATCATGGCGATAAGCCAGATCGAGCGGCAACATGGTAAGGGTGCTATCATGAAATTGGGGGAAAGTGCAGGGAAGGTGAAGGTCGATGCAATTTCGACGGGGGCCATCAACCTCGACCTTGCCACTGGAATCGGCGGTATCCCCAGGGGCCGGGTAACGGAGGTGTTCGGGCCGGAGTCATCGGGGAAGACAACCCTCGCGCTTCACGTGATTGCAAACGGTCAGAGGGTGGGTGGGGTTGCGGCATTTATCGACGCCGAACACGCACTCGATGCAGATTATGCGAGGAAACTCGGGGTGGATGTGGACAACCTCCTCGTCGCGCAGCCGGATACGGGTGAGCAGGCCCTGGAGATCGCTGATACGCTCGTTCGCAGCGGTGCTGTGGATGTCCTGGTCGTCGATTCAGTGGCGGCGTTGGTTCCCCGGGCGGAGATAGAGGGTGAGATGGGTGATTCACATGTAGGCCTTCAGGCCCGCCTGATGTCTCAGGCACTCAGGAAATTGACCGGGTCTATCAATCGATCAAGGACGGCGGTGATCTTCATCAATCAACTTCGGGAAAAGATCGGGGTGATGTTCGGAAACCCGGAGACCACAACGGGCGGCAGGGCCCTGAAATTTTACGCCTCCCTGAGACTCGATATCAGGCGCGTATCCTCGATAGTAGACGGGGACCGCGCTATCGGGAATCGAACGAGAGTAAAGGTCGTCAAGAACAAGATGGCTCCCCCCTTCCGAAGGGCCGAGTTCGACATTATGTTTGACCAGGGGATTTCCGCTGAAGGGGCGGTGCTCGATTTGGCGGTAACCGAGGGTATCATAGAGAAGAGTGGATCCTGGTACAGTTACCAGGGTGAGAAACTTGGCCAGGGAAGGGAGAACGCCAAGCGGTTACTGAAAGACAACCTGGATATCATGAATTCCATCGTGAACAGCCTGAAGGAGAAACTTGATATACCCGGCCTTGGGGAACAAGGGGCGGAAAAGGCTGTAACCGGGGTGGAGTAAGGGGGATCCCGGGCAAACTGTTTTACTCTTCCATCACCTCACCAGTCAACGGATGCCCTTCCTTGCGAGGGTTTTTTTTTCAGTTTCCCGGTGCTGGAGGTTCTCAGGAGACAAATGAAGGGTGAAGAAGAGAGGGTTTATAATCGAGCGGTCCTTATCCTGGCCCTTCGTGAACATTCCGTGGAAGAACTGAGAAGAAAACTGGTACGGCGAAACTTCCCCACAAAGTCCATCGAGGTTGTCCTGTCAAGGCTGGTGGATACCGGGATATTGGATGATGAGAGGTTCTCAGAGGCCTTCATCAGGGAGAAAACAAGGCATGGGCTATTGGGAAGGAATGGCCTGTTGCTGGAACTCAAGAAGAGGGGCGTGGATGGGGAGGTTGCTGCCGGGGCCATTGAAAGCGTTTGGAGGGAAGAGGGAATCAAGGAGGCTGAACTTGCGAGGGACATGTTGAATCGGAGGGCGGTATGTGAGCGGCGCCGGGCATACGGGCTGCTCCGCCGCAAGGGATTCTCTGAAACGACTATCAGCGAGGTTATGGCGGATTGGGACGGCGGTCCATGACGAGTCAGGAGATAAGAGACAGGTTCACTCGATATTTCAGTGAGTTGGACCATCAGGTTGTGCCGAGTTCTCCGGTCATTCCGGCGGGAGATCCCACCCTCCTATATACCAACGCCGGTATGAACCAGTTCAAGGATGTCTTCCTCGGCCTTGAGGAGAGGCCCTATCGTCGAGCGGTCAGCGTCCAGAAGTGCATACGGGCCGGAGGCAAGCACAATGACCTCGAACTCGTAGGCAAGACTTCCAGGCACCTGACCTTTTTTGAGATGCTGGGCAATTTTTCATTCGGGGACTATTTCAAGGAGGAGGCGATACGGTACGCATGGCGTTTCCTGACCATGGAGGTCGGCCTGCGGCCGGAGAGAATGTGGGTCTCGGTCTTCCGCGAGGACGAGGAATCCGGGAAGATATGGCAAAAGGTCAGCAGCCTTCCATCTGGAAAGATTTATCGGATGGGAGAGAAGGATAATTTCTGGAGCATGGGGGACACGGGTCCTTGCGGTCCATGTACTGAAATAGGTATCGATCGCGGACCGGACTTTGGGTGTGGTCGGAGTGGATGTGACGTTGGATGTGATTGTGATCGTTACCTCGAACTGTGGAACCTGGTCTTCATGCAGTACAGCCGTGATGGTGCGGGGTGTTTGAAGGCGCTTCCCAGGCCTGCGGTAGATACGGGCATGGGTCTGGAGAGGATTGCCGCAGTGCTGCAGGGGGCCGCGTCCAACTTTGACACGGATCTCATCAAGCCTCTGATAAATCGTATCGAGGAGATAACAGGCATTGCTTACGACGGTGACAGGAGCACATCTTTCCGGGTGATTGCGGATCATATCAGGATGATGGTATTCGCCATCGTGGACGGTGTCATTCCATCGAACGAAGGACGCGGCTACGTCTTGAGGAGGATCCTGAGGAGGGCGTCGAGACACGGAAGATTGCTCGATATCCATGAACCTTTCCTCTTTGGCATGGTTGATGAGGTGGTGGAAATCATGGGCTCGGCATATCCGGAGTTGCTGGAAGGGAGACAAGGGGCAAGAGACATCATTCAGGGGGAGGAAGAAAGGTTTGGACAGACCCTGGACCAGGGATTGGCGATATTTGAAGAGGTAGTGCACGAATTGGGCGGAAAAAGGATCATTCCCGGCGAAAAGGCCTTTCTACTGTATGACACGTATGGCTTCCCCCTGGACCTGACTGTAACCATGGCCGAGGAACGTGGACTTGACGTCGATCAAAGGGGCTTCGAGAAGGAGATGAAGGCCCAGCAAGAACGTGCGAGAGGGGCGAGGGAAAGACAGGACCTCAGGAGTTTTCGGGAACTGGGGCTGAAACCGGTCGAATTTACGGGATACAAGGCCTTGGAGGGGAAGGGGAAGGTACAGAGAATTGAAGATGGTAACAGGCCTGTGGAATCCGCCGGTGAAGGTATGGAGGTATCGATAGACCTCACGAGTACGCCATTTTACGGGGAATCCGGAGGCCAACTCGGCGACACGGGAACGCTGGCTGCTGAGGGAGTAAAGGTCAGGGTGCTGGACTCCCGCAAGGTGGCGGAGGGGAGAACAATTCACCTGGGCAGAATCGAAGAGGGCGGGCTTAGACTTGGCATGGAAGTGGAAGCGAGAGTCGATAGTGAGCGGAGGAGTGGCATGATGAGGTCCCATACGGCAACACACCTCCTTCATTACGCCTTGCGCAAGGTCCTCGGCCGGCACGTCCGGCAGGCAGGTTCGCTGGTGGCCTGCGATAGGTTTAGGTTCGATTTCATCCACTATTCACAGATGTCCCCCGGGGAGATTCTCGAGGTAGAGAAGATAGTCCAGGAAAAGATCCTGGCGAATTGTGAGGTCTCGACGAATGTAGTGACATTTGCAGAGGCAAAAGAAAGTGGGGCGCTGGCCTTTTTCGGAGAGAAGTATGGCCAGTCAGTAAGGGTCGTTGATATCGGCTCGTTCAGTTCTGAACTATGCGGTGGTACGCACGTCGGCAGAACTGGGGATATCGGCCTGTTCCTCAATCTCTCGGAGGGAAGCATCTCGTCGGGTGTCCGGAGGATCGAGGCCCTGGTGGGCTTGGAGGCCTTTAGGCAGGTGATCGGCCAGAGGAAACTATTAGAAGACCTGTCGACACTGGTAAAGGTCCCGCCTGAGGGCCTGGTATCTCGGGTCAAGGATATGTCGGAAGAAATCCGCGCACTGAGGCGTGAAGTGCGGGATTTTGCCAACGCCAATGCTCGCATGGACCTGAAGATAGACGTTGAAAACGTTCCGCGTGTCGACGGGGCCCCCTTATTCGTCCGACGGGTAGATGTCCCCGATGTCGATTCAATGAGGGTGTTGGCGGATGAAAGCAGAGATCGACTCGGTTCGGGAATAATTGTGCTCGGGGCGGTAGTGGAGGGCAAGGCGGTGATCATCGTGACGGTCTCCGCCGACCTGGTCGGTGGCAGGGGCCTGGATGCTTCTCGAATTGTGAAGAAACTTGGATGTTATGTGGGTGGCGGTGGCGGGGGCAGGCCTGATATGGCACAGGCGGGGGGGAGGCGGTCGGAAAAACTTGATGAAGCGCTTGAAAAGACGGAAGGCATAATAAGGGAACTTACCGGGATTAACTGATAAGGGGAGAGGAGTATGGATGACCCTGTTGCAAGGACTTACCCGGAGGTTGACGTAGTATCGAAGGCCCTAAGAAAGGGCCTTGGGCCAGCCCTGCCGCTTGCCGCCGGGTTAGTGGATGAACTGTTCACGCCACTCCCAAGGGGGTATGACTATTACCCATCATCATTTTTCCTCCTGTCTTCAAGGGCCCTGGGCCTGAATACCGTGGACTTGACGCCGTTAGGCTGCGCCATCGAGGCACTATCAATGGGTTTCAGGAACTTGACTCTCCTTACACAGTCAAAGGAGAGGGCGAATCCCCTTCCTGCACAGGATCATGGGCATGAAGGCGGAATGAGACTCCTCGTCACGGATGGTCTCATCGTTCTCTCTCATAGATTCCTGATCGATCTGCATCGTGAGGAATTCCAGTCGATTATTCCAATCTATTCGGACGTTATCGGGGGGATGACCGGCATAGTAGAGGCTGCTGGGGATCTTCCTTCCGGGCTCGTTCAGGTCCAGCGGTCCCTGATGGACTTGGCTGTTCGAAGCGTGGTTCAACTTGCGGGACAACCGAATGAGCGTGTGCGGGTCGTAGGAGAGGTGGCGGCGGGGATCGACCGTTTGTTGTCCGAATTCAGGGATAGGAAGTGGAGGGGAGGGCGCAGTGTGGTTGTCGACAAGATGTTCGAGTTTGCAGGTTCCCTGTCCGATGGAAGGAGATGGTGCCTTCCCCTGGCGCATTATCTTTCCCTTGTGGGACAAGCACTGGGTGGGACGCCTGCAATGGATTGGGATGGGGAGCACAGTAGATGATCTCTTTGCTTCCTTATTTCCGGATCTTGAGTAGTATGGCCAGACCTGTGGAGCCGAAGACTATATTAGGTATCCACGCGGCGATTATCGGCGGGACAGTGCTGCCATCCCCCAAGGCCCTGCTTATTTGAATGAATCCCCAGAAGAGGATAAATACCAATAGGCTGACACCGAAGTTGGTGGCCGCCCCCCCCCTCTTGGAGATAGTGGCGAGGGGGGCGCCGAACAGCACGATAATCAAGTTTGCAAAGGGAAAGGCGATCTTGAGGCGCAAGTAGACTTCGTTTTTCGAGGTTGAGGTCCCCTCCCTTTTCTGATTGTCTATATAGCGGCTCAATTCAAGGTAATTCATGTCTTCAGGCCTCTTGGGCGGTTGCATGAAGTCTCCGGGGCGTTCTTTGAGATCCCTGGAAGTGAGTATGGCAAATCGGAAGGTGACTTCCTCGTCACGTGTGGTGAAGTAGCGCAGGTATCCGTCTTTCAGGAGCCACCGGTTCTTCTTCCACTCGCCTCTCCGTGCATCGATCCGATAGATCAACTTGCCATGAGGGTCTTTTCTGACAACTGTTACATCATCCATCCTCTCCTCGTCTGCATGATATCGCTGGATCGAGTAAAGGACTCCCCGCTTTCCCTGGTAGTGGATGGAGGTAGTCTTCCCCCTCGCTTCGGCCCTTTTAAGTATATGGTGGTCATAGATTTCCTGCTTGGCGTTGTTGGTGAAAGGGAGGACCGTTTCGCCGATGATGAATACGAGGATGCTGATCAGGAACGAGGTAATGAAGAGGGGAAAGAGGGCCCGGTACAGGCTTATCCCGGATGCCTTCATGGCCGTGATCTCGTTCCAGCGATTGCACTGTCCGACCGCAAATATCGTGGCGATCAGCATGGCTGCCGGCAGTGTGAGAATGGCCGTGTAGGGAGCCTTGTAGAGGTAGAACAAGAGTACGTCGGAGAGGCCGGCTTCCTTGTCTATAAAGGTATCGATCTTCTCTATGACGTCAACGAGTGTCGTCAGGAGCGTTGATCCGGCGACTGCAAGGGCAAAGATCTTGAAGAACTCCCTGAGGATGTATCGGTCCAGGACTTTCAAGGCATGTTCACCATCTTCCGGAACCATTTAATGGGGTTAAAGACGCTCAGGTCAAGGAAAGGTGTCTCACGGGCAGTTCTCAGAAGGAGTATGGCTCCCAGGGCGCCGAAGAAGATATTAGGGGCCCACATGGCCAGGAAGGGTTGTATCAGACCCCTGTCGGCCAGGTTCTCTCCACCCGTCAGGAAGACATAGTAACTCATGAAGGTGATGAGACTGAGCACGATGACCGTCCCGGCACCGCCGCTGCGGAAGTTTAGGCGCAGTGGGGCCCCGAGGAGGATGAATACGATTGAGGCGAAAGGGATTGAGAACTTCTTGTAGTATTCCACCATGAGTTGATCGTTACGCTTTTGCAGTGCTTCTATCTGTTTCTCTCTCTGCTGATATGTCATCGATATCTTGGCACTCCTCCGGGAGCCTGCGCTCGTGAAGCCGATGGGGCAGCGATGTATCTTGCCGATCAGGGGCAGATAGTCCCTGGATAGAGATTGAAAGAACAGTGTGTCGACCTCGGCCATCATTTCCCGGTAGATATCAGACTTGATGGAGTTGATTTTGCTGCGGTTCTCCACTACCTCGTTCAGCATCATTTGGGTGTTCATCTCCCGATCACTCCGGTAATTACCGTGATGGCGCCTCTTTAATCTGCCGCCAACGTTTTTTATGATGATGGTCTGGCTGTTGAAGGCAACCCGTTGATAACTGCCCATATTTTCAGGGTCGACCTGGTGGATTTCTCCGTGTTTCAATCTTATAACCAGGTCTTCTTGATCCTCTGAAAAGAACATCTTCCCTTCATTGGCCAGTATCATCCTCGGGAGGCCCTTCGTGGAATTATCATAGATTGTGACGTCGTAAAGGCGTGAATCTTGCCTGTCTATTTTCTGTACCAGGAGGCTATAGCCCGACAGGTCTTCCATCAGGACACCTTCCTTGATATCTACAGTCGGTTTCTGGTATGATATGTCGAGAAGGATCGAGCGGAGCCTGTAATTGGAATCGGGCAGCACTGCGTTGTTGAACCAAATCATCAGGACAGTCAATAAAAACGATGCCAGGAGGAGCGGGCGGAGGATATAGAGTAGACTGACGCCACTCGATTTCATGGCGATGATCTCGTTGTCGGACGACAGCCTTCCAAAGGCCCACAATGTGGACACCAATACCGCCATGGGCACTGTGGTTGCGAAGATAAAAGGGACGGAGAGGGAGAATACCTCCATGATGACGGACGATTGCAGCCCCTTGCCCACGATCCTGTCGAAGAGTATTACGATTTGGTTCATCAAGAGGATGCTGATGAGGATAGAGAGAGAGAAGAACAAGGGACCGATATGCTCTTTTAAAATGTAGCGATGAAGGATCTTCAAGGAATCCTCCTATGCATGGAAGGAACATTGGATAACTTTCATGTGTAAGAATTTCGGATCGAAGTACCCTTGCTTACTATATCCCGCATGCATTATATTATTTCCGCTGTTTGTGATTGTTCCTTTACCGCGACAAGGAGTGTTGAAAAGGAAAAGCATTGCTACAGTTCTTTGTTTTGTAACATGTAGCATGATGCTCCTCGGGATCGTTCCGAGATGATCTCGGAGTTTCATCCCTTTTGAGGAGTATCTCTTCTATCCCGATTCCCGGCCTTATTCGGCGGGAATGTCCGGGGATTCTGGGAAGAGGGCTTTTCCTGTGAAGGTTTTTCACGACAAGTTTCCTCTCATATTGCTTATATTGTTTGGGGCGGCTGTACTTGTACAGATCAGGCCACTCTATGCCTCGTTCAATTTATCGACTTCTTCCCTCTTCGGCAAGAACGAATCCATAAATTCGATCGGGCTCCAGGCAAGAGGGCCGATTTTCGACCCGGGAACGGGCCTTCTTTCCGTGCGATTGAGGCTGGATTTCTACGATAACATGATCTTCAGTGAGGTCGGCTATGATACGACTCTCACAGGTATAACCGATATCAAGGCCTATTCGCTGGATCAGTACATCAATGATGGCTGGAAGGAAGGCCTAAAGAATACGTGGATAAAGGTTACCTCGAAGAATTTAGTTCACCAGGTGACCCAGGACGGTGAGGATCAAGGGCTACTTCCAGATATCCATCTACCGGTTGATATTCCAAAGCCGATAGCGGCCGTCATAGGGAGAGGGGGCGGACTCAAGGTCAAGGGCAGCAACAAGATATCTTTTGGAGGTACAACCACCTTTCTTGATCCCGAACCGGCCAACGAGGTCAGGAGGACATCCCACTTTCCAAGCCTTGAAATGGACCAGATCTTAAAGGTGAACGTCGAGGGCACAGTGGGCGACAAGATACATGTCTTTGTCGATCATGACAGCGAAAGGGAGTTTCAGACCAAGAATCAGGTGAGGGTCCGTTATGAGGGCGACGAAGATGAGATAGTCCAGGAGATAGAACTTGGAGATACCCAACTCTCTCTTCCCGGATCGAAGTTCATTTCTGGAACCGTTCCGAGCCAGGGGCTCTTCGGTGCCAAGGCGAAGGGCAAACTCGGCAACCTCGACTTTAGCCTGGTGGCGTCGAAACAGGAGCACAAACTCGAGAAGAAGTCCTTTCAGGGACAATCGTCCCAGGACTCCCTCCTGATCAGGGATTTCAATTTTCAAAAGAACTATCACTTCTCGCTCGTAGGAGTGTTGCAGGACTTCCTGGCCACTGGAGACAGTTCCATGACACCCAAGCGGGAGACCATCAAGATATGGGTGGATGACCTGAACGGAACCAACAATGATGGGGGGAGTGAGGGGACGGGTGGCGCGGTTCAGGCGTATGCCAGGATCGACCCGAACGATCCGTCCGTTGGGCAGGATGAGGAATGGTTCGGCTACTTCGACCTACAACGTGACGGCACTGACTATACACTCGACCCGAGCAACCTCGTGGTCGACTTCAGCCGAGCCATCCAGGAGAACGAGGTCATAGCAGTCTCTTACGAGACCGTGGGAGGCACAAAGGTTGGCGATCTCTCTCAGGAACCTTATACCCTGAAATTGATCAAGCCATCCGAGGTTGACACGACCTCTATGACCTGGAATTATCAACTGAGGAACCAGTATTACCTGGGATCGACGGACATTATAGAGAGCAGTTTGGATGTGGAGATCTACAAGGGGGATGACCGCAACCCGATTTACGACGAGGAGGTTAGTGGTGTCAAGCGTACGTATTTGAATATCTTCGGCCTGGATGACGACAGCGACGGCAAGATCGAGTTGAGCCACGTCGATTTTGAACGGGGGCTCCTGATCTTCCCGGATCTCCAGCCGTTCTATGAACCCGGCAAAGAGAGGGGAACGACGGAGGCGATCGGAGATACCAACCGGGCGATGTATTACAACGACAGCCCGGTAAACCTCGGCCTCGAAAACAATGTCTACTCGATCATGGTGCGCTACCGCAGCAGGACGACTTCATTCAACCTGGGAGTCCTGAACGTGATGGAGGGGAGTGAACACGTTACGGTAAATGGAAAGACATTACAGAGAGGCGTGGACTACGAGATGATCTATGAGATAGGCCAGATAATCTTCTATAACCCTGATATACTCGCGAACGATGCAAAGATCAACATAGGCTATGAATATGCCCCACTCTTCGCCCAGTCTCAGGTGACGATGGTTGGACTCAGGGGGGATTATCAGGTCCGGAAGGATTCAAAGGTCTCTACCACCTGGCTGGTCCAGTCGGAGAAGAGCATCGATCAGCGCCCACGCCTGGGGGACGAGTCGAAGAGGATGGTAGTCGGCGAAGTGGACGGCAACATCGGCTTGAAGCCGAATGTCATGACATCCATGGCAAATGCCCTCCCTCTTGTTGAGACCGATGCCCTTTCCAAGTTGGACTTGAATGGAGAAGTAGCGGTGAGTCTCCCGAACCCGAACACTCAGGGGGAAGTATTCATAGACGACTTTGAGGGGAGCAGCCTGATCGATACGTACTCAATGTCGAGGCGCGCCTGGAAACTCTCTTCCCCACCGGCTGGTGCGGGCTTGGAGCCGAGTGAGGGAGGGGGCCTTATCTGGTATAATCCGCCTCTCGGGACGGTCCTCAAAAAGGATTTGAATCCCAATGTCCCGCCGGATGAACAGAACAAGCCGGTCACTGTCCTGACACTGGACTTCACGCCTGCTAGCACAGTCTTCCCTGAAGATTCCTGGAGATCGCTCGTCCAACCGATCTCGAATTCCGGCCTCGACTTCACTGAGAAGAAATTCTTGGATATCTGGTTGCACGGGAGTGGGGGCGAGATCTGGTTCGAAATCGGAACCGTGAGCGAAGATGCGCTCCGGTTCGATGCCGCCGGAAACGTCCTGAGCCCCGACGGACTCCTCGACACGGAGGACCTCAACAGGGACGGAAAACTCGACTTCAACGAAGACATAGGGCTGGATGGTATTGCGGGGGATGACGCCCTCTGGAGCGTAGGGTCGGGCGACGATGGGAACGATGACTTCCGCTTCACCGATAGCGACCGTAGCAGTGGCAATTACAGCATGATCAATGGGACCGAGGGGAATTCCTTCCTTGACACGGAAGATCTGAATGGCGACAACACGCTGGAGACCGATGAGAAGGTCTTCCGGTACAAGATCGATCTCGATAACCCCGACCCGAGGGTCAAAATAATCTCCGAGAACACCGCCACGGGGTGGAAACTATATCAGATACCGATCAAGGACGATTCACTCTATACGAGTTATGGCGATCCCGACTTCAGGCGGATAAAGCACCTGAGGGTAGTTCTTACGGGATTCAGTGGCGAGAGCAACCTCATGATCGGCTCCATAGAGGTGGAAGGGAACAGTTGGCTGGAGAGGGGGATACGGAATAGAAGCGGCGGCCCGGTCGATCCCATCACTGAGAAGTTCGCGGTTTCCGTGAAGAACAAGAACGATAACGGAGACTACTTTTCTCCTCCAGGCGTGGTGCCCCAGCAGGTCAGTGGTCTGCCGTCGGGCCTCCAGGTCATCAACGAGCAATCACTCAGTTTGAGTTACGAGAACCTTGATTCGGGGCACATTGGCCTTGCCGTTCAACCGCTCCTGACTCCTCAGAGTTACATCGATTACCGTTCCATCAGTTTCTGGGTCAGGAGAAACAGTGGAGTGGCTGAGGATCCACATCTCTTCCTCCAGGTAGGGACGGACAGCCTCAACTATTACGAGTACTCCTTTTCTCCTACATCGGCGTGGCAGGAGGTGGTCGTCCCGTTCCAGGCATTGACGGATGTCAAGAAAGAGGCACTTGACGCCCTGTCGGCCGGGGATAACCCGGCTGACATAGATGTAATAAGCGGGAATATCAGGGTGAGGGGGACCCCGACCCTGACAAATATCAGAAGACTCGCCATTGGAGTGGATAACGAGAGCGCGGATCCTGTTACGGGCGAGATCTGGGTGGACGAGTTGCGACTGACCGATGTCATCCGGGACAGGGGGCTGGCGCGCCGGGTGGGTATGAGCGCCGACTTTGCAGATGTGGGTGGGGTGAACGTGGATTACGAGGCTCGCGGTGATCAGTTCCGGCAGTTGAACCAGAAGAGGACTAACCTATCCAAGCGTGATATCAACTTCAATGCATCCCTGAACGTTGACAAGTTCGCACCTGCCTCCCTGGGCCTTGCGATACCGCTCACGTACACGAGGAGCCAGGGGAAGAGCCTCCCGCGCTACAGGACGGGCTCGGACATTGTATTCCACAGGGAGGCCGACCAGGAGCAGGAACGAACGGAACATTTCAGGGAGACCGTCAAGATAGGCTACTCAAAGAAGAAGGCATCGCTCAATCCCCTCTTGCGGGCCACGGTGGACAAGATAACCGGGAGTTTCTCCACGAGTTCGACCGAGGACCTCTCCCCGATCACCAGGAGCAACAAGCGAAGAGACAACCTCCAAGTACGGTACAATACCCCCTTTGAAGGGGACTATGACTTTCCACTGTTCCCATCCTCCTTGTTCGGTTTCTTGAGACACTTACCGTTGCCCTCCCTGGTCAAGAAGAGTTCTCTGGTAGAGGGACTTAAGACTTCAAGGTTCCGCTACTTGCCGGGGAACCTGAGCCTGGGGGGGAGAATCGACCGATCGAATAGCCTCGGTATAAACTCCCGCAGCGGCGTCCGCACACCCTACCGGACCTTCTACTCGACGGGGGAAGTTGTTATCAAGCACAGGCCGCTCCGATCTCTTTCTGGTACCTATCAACTCCAGGTGGTAAGAGACCTGGACCAGAGACGGGTAAATGACATATTCGGCATTTTGTCGATCAACACCGGCACAGAAATAAACAGGCGTCAGACACTACAGTACACTTATTCCCCGGAGGTCCTGTCGTGGCTGTCTCCATCGTACAGTTTCAACACGCGCTACGTGGAGGATCACACCCCACAGGTAAGCCGCACTGTCAGCGATTCTCTGGATGTGAGAAAGTTCAACAACAACACCCAAAGGGATCTTACTGTAAACCTCGGACTGCCGAAGTTGTTCGCAGCCATGAGCGGAGGAGTCGCGGGTAAGGTATCCGGAAAGGTTACTCATGTTGGTGGACGTGGGGTGAAGAGGGAAAAGGCAAAGGTGGAGAAGGCCTCCGTGAGCGCGTGGCGTCGCGGTATGGGCCGTGCCTCTCGGATGTTTAAGAATGTCACCTTTAGGCTCGGCAGGGATAATATGACCGATTATCAGTACGTGACTATTAAGCCGCCCCTGCTCTATCAACTGGGCCTGAAAGAATTGGACCTGGAGCCGAGGCAGAGGAGGAAGACGCGGGACCTATCCGTCGACGGGGGCATGAGCCTTCCGGTCGGCATATCGATAAACAGTGGGTACGCGGAGAAGCATTCAGAGAACGTCTTCCGTGGCAGTTCCAATTTTTCATCGAGCATCACATGGCCAAAGGTAGGCCTGGATATTCCAAGTCTCAGGATTCCAATGAGTATCAGGAGGTACTTGACCGCTGTCAGTCTCAATTCACAGTACTCAAAGAGCAGGCAGGTATCAGGTACAGGGAGCAATGGTGTTGAATCGAGCGCACGAGGGGTCTCTTGGACTCCATTCCTCTCACTGTCAAGCCAGTACAAGAACGGCCTGACCGCAACTTACTCTTTCACTCGGGGGGAGACGAGAACACTGAATTTCACCGGCTCCGGCAACACGAGCCTCAAGGAGAATGGGGGGCACCAGTTGAACCTGAACTACTCCCTTCGCACCAGGAAGGGCTTCGGCCTGCCGGTACCCGGCCTGTCCAAGAAAAAGATCAGGTGGAAGAGCGCCTTGAAGTTGCAACTTTCTTTTTCCCGCAATTCATCCAGGGAAGTGGTTCTCCATGAAGGGGGGGCGGACACGGAGATAGTCAATAATGTGACGACGACTATCGAACCGAGTGCGGACTACGATTTTTCGCGGATAACGACTGGCCTGAGGTTCAATTACAATGTGGTTAATAATCGGAAAAGCGGCCAGAGAACCATAACGATCGGAGCGAATGTATGGATGCAATTCCTTTTCTAAAGACGGCTGCGGGGATAGGTCTCGGGGCCTTGATCCTGGCGGGATTCATCCTGCAGTCGCCGGGTTGCACTGGGGAATCATCCTCGAAATTCGACGGTGAAAACGCGTTCGGGTACCTCGTAAAACAGTGCGGGTTCGGGCCTCGCGTGCCGGGGACAGACCAGCATCGATTGATGGAGGAGTGGCTGTTAGGCCTCCTTAAGGCATATTCGGACACGGTTGAGACGGATGCCTTTTCTGTGGATGAAGAGGGAGGAGACCTGCCGGAATTCAGGAACTACATCGCAAGGTTCAACCGCGAGGCCACTCAGAGGGTCCTCGTTTGCGCTCACTACGACACCAGGCCGGTGGCTGACAGGGATCCCGATCCAGGGAAGCGGGGGGAACCGATTGCCGGCGCGAATGATGGAGCATCCGGGGTGGCGGTATTATTAGAACTTGCCCGTATCTTCTCGTTACACCGTCCCAAGGTCGGGGTGGACCTGGTCTTTTTCGACGGTGAAGATTATGGCAAGGACATGGACAGTATGTTCTTCGGTTCCAGGCGGTTTGCCTCGAAGAACAGGGCATATCGTCCACTCTTTGGAATCCTGCTCGACATGGTCGGCGATCGCGACCTGCAGATTTACCAGGAGTTGTATTCTCTCAACAGGAGTCCCGAGACCGTGAAGCGGTTCTGGGATCTTGCCCGTGATATGGGACTTGGGGATATATTCGTACCGGTGGGAAGGCAGGCAATCCTGGACGATCATGTCCCGCTCCTGCAGGCGGGAATCCGGTGTATAGATGTGATCGACTTCGACTATCCGTATTGGCATACAACCGAGGACACGCCGGACAAGTGTGAGGGTGAAAGCCTGCGGGCGGTCGGGTCGGTCGTCCTCAGGGCTATCGAGGAGGTATCGCCGTGAAGTCCATTTTCACCACGAGGGAGAGAAAGGCAGTCTTTTTTCTTGCCCTCCTCTTCCTGGTGGTCAACGGGGTGCGACTCTACGAGGGGACAGGCCGTCGTTCCAATGGGAGCGCGCTGGACCTTGGCACCCTTGAACCCGCCGATTCCATGACCGTTGCAAACCTCCTGGAGCGCTCTATGGAGATGAGGCGCATGCGGGAGAGGGCGTCAGAGGTGAAATTCCCCATCGATCTGAACCGGGCGGAACCCTGGGAATTGAGCGCCATTCCGGGCATTGGACCTCAAATGGCGGCCAAGATAGTCGAGGAGAGGAAACGAATTGGGGGATTCCGTGCCGGGGGGGAACTGCTGGCGATTCCAGGCTTGGGTGAAAGGACCCTTAGTAAATTGATTGAGTATATCCGTCCTCTAGAGGATAATGAGGGACCTCAGGCCCATGGACGTCCCCGAAAGGTCGATATCAATGGGGCTACGGTGCGGGAACTGGAATCTCTTCCAGGGATCGGCGTAGTCCTGGCGGCAAGGATAGTGGCCGAGAGAGAGGCGAATGGGCCATTCGACTCCCTTGAAGACCTTAAGCGTGTGCAAGGCATCGGAGAGGAACGCTTGAAGAGACTCAGTGCTTACCTGGTCCTTGGCGCAGGAAATTCGGATCCCTGATCAAACGGATATGGAACTGCAGATGGAAAAAATTTCCTTACAAAGATAATTATTTCGCCTCGATTCACCTTCGCAGGCCTCTTCACAGCGTAGTACCCTCCAGATCAGTCCGTTACAGCCTCCTCCGTGGCATGGAACGTGCTTATTCAACCAGCGATGCCCTTAATATCTTTGGGCGTGTCGGATCAATCAGGCCCCATGGCATATCTTAGAAATCCGGGAGTGGACTGGTAAGATGAGAATAAATTTCAGGGAGCGGACCGATCGTCAGAGGGCTCCAAGAGAGCGACCCCAGAAAAAGAGCGCCATTGGCCAACTCTTAGTAAATGAGGGGCTTATCACGCCCGAGCAGCTCGATAAGGCCCTCGAAGAGCAGAAGCGTAAAGGTGGAAAGATAGGGTCCAACCTCGTCAGGCTCGGATATATCTCGGAATCTACGCTCGCGCAGTTTCTCGGCCGTCAGTTCAACATGAAGGCCATCGATCTCTCGAGTTCCGAGATTGATCCCGAATGCGTCTCCATGATCCCATTTGAGATTGCCCGGAAGTATCTCGCCCTTCCAATATCGAGGGAAGGTAACCGCCTTTACGTGGCAATGGCGAACCCTGACAATGTGTTCGCCCTGGATGGTATCAAGTTTATTACTTCCATGGACGTAGAGCCGATGGTATGTCCAGAGAGTTCCATCCTGTCGGCGATCGAGGAGTACTATCGAACTCCGGATATACTGGATGAGTTGATCAAGGATCTCGATGTGATGGACCTGGAACTCGTCGAGACGGAGGAAGAAGAGGAAATAGGGCTGAACCAGTTGAAGATCCAGGTCGAGGAGGCCCCGGTAGTCAAACTGATCAATGGCCTTATAACAGACGCAGTAAGGCGGAACGCAAGCGATATCCATATCGAACCCTTCGAGAGCATGCTTCGCATCAGGTACAGGATCGACGGGGTGCTCAGGGACATGATCTATCCACCAGTGCGCCTGAAGGCCGCCCTGATTTCCCGTGTAAAGATCCTTGCCGACCTTGACATCGCGGAGCACCGGCTGCCGCAGGATGGGAGAATAAAGGCCAGGATCGGCGGGAACGTGGTGGATATCCGTGTATCGACTGTTCCCACCATATTCGGCGAGAAGATTGTGATGCGGATACTGGATAAGGAACAACTCCCCCTCGACCTGACCAGACTCGGATTTCAGGAAGGGGCCCTCGAGAAATTTCTTGCAGGGATTAAAAATCCGTACGGTATAGTCCTGGTAACGGGACCAACCGGAAGTGGAAAGACCACCACCCTCTATTCCGCTCTGACCAAACTCAATACATTGGAAGTCAATATCATGACCGTAGAGGACCCGGTTGAATATAATCTGGAGGGGATCAACCAGGTCAATGTACATGCGGATATAGGGATGAACTTCGCACGCGCTCTCAGGGCATTCCTGCGGCAGGATCCGAACATCATAATGGTTGGGGAGATACGCGATCAGGAAACAGCCCAGGTGGCGACAAAGGCCGCCCTGACGGGCCACCTGGTCCTGAGTACCGTTCACACCAACGATGCCTCCAGTGCCATAGTGAGACTGATTCACATGGGTATCGAACCCTTCCTGGTGGCGACGGCATGCCGGTTGATCCTGGCCCAGCGATTGGTGAGAAAGGTGTGTCCCAACTGCGCCGAGGAGGCCCATTATCCACTCGATGCCCTTAAGAAAGTCGGATTGACCATGGAAGAGGGAGAAGAATACCACTTCTTGAGGGGAAAGGGGTGTGAAGATTGCAACAGAACCGGATATAAAGGCAGGACCGGTTTGTATGAAGTGATGCCGATCAGCCAGGGGATCAGGGACCTGATCCTTCAAAGTGCTTCGAGTTCGAAGATAAAAGAGAAGGCCATCGAGGAGGGTATGATGACCTTGAGGGCGGATGGCCTGGCGAAATTAAAGGCTGGATTGACGACTCTTGAAGAGGTCCTAAAAGAGACCACCCTCGATTGAATGTATTGCTGTTGCAGGGTAGTGGCTTACAAGTACGGGGGTTCAAGGAGATGATAGATCTAAAGAAATTGCTTCAGGAAATGGTTGACAGGGATGCCTCCGATTTACACATCACGGTGGGGGAAAGACCTAAGTTGAGGGTTGACGGGAGGATCGTGGACAGTCAGGAAGAGGAGGTCCTCGACAGTCACCAGACGCAGTTACTTGCCTACAGTTTCCTTACTGAGAATCAGAAGAAGACGTTCGAGGTGGAGGGCGAACTCGACCTCTCTTTTTCCGTCAGCAAACTGGCCAGGTTCCGCGCGAACATCTTTCGCCAGAGGGGGAGTGTCGCCGTGGCCATTCGGAAGATTCCATTCGAGATCTTCAAACTGAACGAACTCGGACTGCCTCCCTCGGTGGAACTGATGGTGGAACATTCCAGCGGACTGATACTGGTCACTGGCGCCACGGGCATGGGGAAATCGACAACGCTTGCGGCGATGATAGATAAGATCAATGTTGAGCGGCAGGCGCATATAATTACGATCGAGGACCCGATTGAATATATCCATAAGCACAAGCGATGCATTGTAAATCAGAGGGAAGTAGGGTCGGACACTACATCCTTCCAAACGGCCTTGAAATACGTGCTGCGCCAGGATCCCGACATCATACTTATCGGAGAACTGCGAGACCTGGAGACGATAGAGGCCACGCTGATAGTCGCCGAAACGGGGCACCTGGCCTTCGGTACGCTTCATACGAACAACTCTGTTCAAACCATCAACCGGATTATTGATGTCTTCCCTTCCCACCAGCAGCCTCAGGTGCGATCGCAACTGTCATTCGTCCTGCAAGGCGTGATCACCCAGGTACTGCTCCCGAAGAAGAGCGGCAAGGGACGTGTGCTGGCCACGGAGATACTCACCGTGACTACCGCCGTGCGCTCGATGATCAGGGACAATAAGGTCCACCAGATCTACAGTCTGATCCAGGCCGGCAGCAGGTACGGTATGAGGACAATGAATCAATCCCTGTATGAACTCTACTTGAGGGACCAAGTTCATCTCGAGGACGCGTTAAGGATTTCGCCCGATCCCGATGAACTGCAAAGGATGATCCGAAGTTCAATCGCGGGAATGAAAGAGTCCGTCATGGGAAGTACGGTTAGAAGGGAACCGGGGGGATGAGAGAATTCCTCTGGAAAGCACGAACCCTGAGGGGTGATATCCAGGGAGGAGTCATCGAGGCCCGCCACGAGCGCGATGTAATCGGCCAATTGAGGCGTCGGCGCCTTATCGTCCTCTCCATACGGGCCAAGTCGAGGGACGTCACCTTTCCCACGATCGGCTCCGGCGTGAAGCGGAAGGACCTGGTAGTCTTCAGCCGCCAGTTCGCCACTATGATCAATTCCGGCCTCCCGCTCATTCAGTGCCTGGAGATACTCGGGGCACAAGTGGAGAACAAGCACCTGGCCAAGGTCGTACAGGAGGTCAGCAGCGATATAGAGGCGGGGAGCACACTTTCGGACGCGCTGGCAAAGCATCCCAGGGTGTTTACCTCCCTGTTCATCAACATGGTGGCGGCGGGTGAGGCCGGTGGGATACTGGACAAGGTGCTCTTCCGTCTGGCCGATTACCTGGAAAAGAACAACAACATCCGGCGCAAGGTGAAGGGTGCGTTGATATACCCCGCGGTTGTCATGTCCATTGCCATGTGTGTCACCGTGTTCCTCCTTGTCTTTGTTATTCCGACTTTCGCCCAGTTGTTCGAGTCTTCGGGCCTCGACCTCCCGCTGCCGACCAGGATAACAGTCGACATCAGCGG
Organism: uncultured Gemmatimonadota bacterium; assembly: GCA_964573995.1. GTDB lineage: Bacteria > Gemmatimonadota > CAZMKB01 > CAZMKB01 > CAZNLH01 > CAZNLH01. Next base: position 20,717 of record CAZNLH010000013.1, on the reverse strand, counting down.
TTTCTTGATGCGGACCTGGCCGTGGCTCCTTGGCGCCTTGGTTGGTCTGATCGCTATTATCCGCAGGTACTATCGGACCGACAGGGGAGAGTATAGAATCGACAAGGTCTTGCTGGAGGTGCCAAAGATTGGGGAACTCATCAGAAAGGCATCCATAGCCAGGTTTTCAAGGACACTAAGTACATTGCTTAGCAGCGGGGTTGCAATCTTGGATGCCATGGAGATTACGGCAACTACTTCCGGCAATCGAGTGGTCCAGGAGGCCGTAATGAACTCCAGGTCGTCCATAGCATCCGGAAACACGATCAGTGAACCGTTGTCCAGGCTGAACGTTTTCCCCCCCATGGTTGTCCACATGATACGGGTCGGCGAGGAGACGGGGAAACTCGACGGCATGCTCGGGAAGATAGCCGACTTTTACGAAGAAGAGGTCGACGTTGCCGTAGAGACCCTCACATCTATCCTGGAGCCTATCCTTATCGTGGGGATCGGACTTATCGTGGGTGGAATGGTCGTATCAATGTACATGCCTATCTTCAGGCTGGCCACCGCAATAGGTGGTTAGAGGAGCAATGATGAGAGAAAGAGTAAAGAGGCGGGAGAGGGGTGAATCCCTCACCCTGGATGAAGCCTTGAGGTGGGCGGTATTCTTGAGGGTTATTGTACTGTCGGCAGTGCTGATCCCGGGTATGGCGATCCTCTTTGTACCTTCGAGCCAGTTCCTTTCCTTTCGATTCCTCGTCTTCTACGGTATCTCGGCCGTATTCTCCATTCTCGAATATCTTTACGCGAGACAGCCTCGTACGGTCGGCTTCCAGGTCACCTCGCACCTGATCTTCGATCTGATGCTGATTACATCGATTGTAGATGCAACGGGATCTATAGGTAGTCCCTTTACCTTCTTGTTCATACTGCTCGTCCTCGAAGCGGGTATCCTTCTAAGGAGAAGTGGGGCCTTGATGTGGGCCACGATATCATCCTTGGCATACCTCCTCGCCGGCCTCTTGAGATTATGGGGTGAGGGGCCCCTATTTGGCGGTGGCGAAGGGGGCAATCCGGCATTTTCCGGGATGTCGACTCATCCTCTCTTCGATGTCTTTTTTCCCATTACGCTCCTCTATCTCGTCGCTCTGGCGATCGGGTTCATCATATCGAGGCTGGATCGTGCAAGGGAAAAGGTGAGGAACCTTGGGAGGGAACTGCAGCGCCTCAGTCTGGAGAGCAGTGACATCCTCTTTAACTTGCCGACAGGAGTGTTGACCTGTGATCTCATGGAGAGATTGATTTACCTCAACCCTTCGGGTATCCATCTCCTTGGCATCAAGGGAGGGGATATCGTAGGACGGCCCGCCCGGGATGTCTTCCATCCCCGCCATGAACCCATCAGGGAGTTGATAGTTCGGTCTATCAGGGAGGAGTGCCCCATCCATCGAGGAGAGGTATCAATGGAGAGTGAGGACGGCAGGGGGATTATCTACCTGGGGTGCAGTACATCCATCTTACGGGGTATGCGCGGGGAGGCGATGGGGGTGACGGCTATCTTCCAGGATATTTCCTCGATTAAAAGGGTTGAAGCACTTTCGAGGCAGACTGTTCGCCTGAAGACACTGGCCGAGATGTCTGCTTCCATGGCTCAAGAGATAAGGGGCCCTCTTGACAGGATGAGGGGGTCCTTGGAACGGCTTGAAGGACCTGCTCTCCCAGGTGAGAGGAGCAGGATACTCGGTGTATTGAAAATTGAGACGGGTAGGCTTGCCGGCTTGTTGGAGGATTTTTTGAGATTCTCCAGGATACGCGTGAGTGAGTGGAAGAAGATAGATCTCCTGAAGTTGTTGGGGGAGATTAAGGCGCTGATGCTGGTCAGGTCGGATATCGCGTCACGGATAACGTTCCATTTCCAGGGGTTCCAGGGTGGAGGCAGAGACGAGGTCTGGGGAGATCCCGAGTTGTTGAAACAGGCGTTCCTGAACCTGTTCATCAATGCGGCCGAATCGATCCCCGGTAATGGAAATATCCGCATTGGATTCCGGAGTAGGGATGGTGGTGTTCCGGGAATTTCCCGGGGGCAGACCGGTTACCGGATGGTGTTTGTTGAGGATGACGGCCCCGGCTTCTCCGAGGAGGTGATGAAGAGGGCATTCGATCCGTTTTTTACCACAAAAATGGGGGCAAGCGGTCTCGGTCTCACTATAGTTCAACGGATCACAGAGGCCCATCGTGGAAAGATCGAGTTGAACTCCCGAAAGGGCGAAGGCGCCAGGTTCTCCCTTGTTCTCCCCGCTGAAAGACCTGTAATGGAAGGCAGAAGGGACAGCGTGGCTTTGGGGCCGGAGCAGGGGATGAATTAAGAGAGAATATTTTTCATACCCTATGGCAAAAAGTAACCTGTTTTCCTTTCAGAAGGATTAGGTCCCAAATGCGCAGATATGGTCTCAATGGATATTATCTCTTGCATAGCAAGTGATTGGGATGATTGCAGACAGGTCATTGCAGGCCCGGTCATCACTGGCATGTCGTTTGCTGTGATTGTTCAGTCGAGGCGTTGTTCGGTAGGTGTCATCCGCTGATTTTCAATCTCATGGAAAGGAGCCGGGAGATGAAATATCGCCATGGAGAAAAGGGCTTTACTCTTATCGAACTCATGATCGTGGTTGCGATTATCGGCATCCTGGCCGCGATCGCCATTCCCAATTTCATCGGGATGCAAAAGCGGGCGAAGACCACGGAAGCCAAGTCCAATCTCGGTGAGTTGTGGACCCTGGAGGAGGCATACCGCGCCGAGAGTGACACGTACGTAATGCCTTCATCGGCCCTTGCCCCGGGAACTTATGACGGAACAACCGGGTGGGCGGAACTTGGGTTTTATCCCAAGGGGACCACGAGATACTCTTATTCGGTCACGAGTGCAAGCGGCACGGCGTTTGTGGCACAGGCGTCCGGAGATATCGACAACGACGGTGTTAATGATATCTGGACCATTAATGAGGTAGGGAACCTGCAGCACACCAACATCGACTGATCCGTATAACCGTCAAACGGCTTGGAGTCACATCCAAGGCAGCAAGAGCAAAGGCGCACGTAAGGCCCCACTCTCAAGGGTGGGGCCTTTGTGCTTCAATTCGCGCAGCGAAGTGCATGGGTGAATCTGCCGAGGCACACTTGGGAAGTCTTCTGTTCAGTAGTCTTTCAAGTGGTCTTTTTAAGTATCATGGACCGATAAAAGGCCAAGTTCCGGGCATTGATATTCGGGAAAGAATATCCTACCTGCGGGTCTTTTTTGCAGGCGTCACCGGGTCATCTTTTCTCCTTCCACTCCCTCTTGAGTCGTTCTGCAGGGCTTACCCGGCCCGCATGTTGATTCTCGGCATGCGCATGTCCTTCTGATGTCATCCTCCTGCGGAGAGGCACTCTTTTTGCTAACATAAGGAGACAGGGGCACCCGGATGTTGTGCGGGGCATTAATGTATCGGTATGCATCTGCTGGCATAGATCGATGTTCATCGCCAAGTAGGAGGGGGGAGATTGTAATACCATGAATAGATTGCCGGGCATTGGATTACGCTGGGAGATCGCATTGAACCTCCTCCTGTTCGTTGCCATGACGCTCGTAATGATGGCCTTCCTCCTATTTGATGTGGCCAGGGATAGCGTGGTTGCTGAGCGGATCGAGGACAGGCGGGGGACAGTGGAAGAGATACTCGGCACGATTGAAGGAATGCCTATCTCTGATGCTGACTTGTCTGACCTACTGAGGGCCGGACCATTCCAGGATCTCATGCGGAAGTTAGGGGATGAGGGGGTGATATCGGGAGCCGGCCTGTTCGATCTCAATGGAAGGAACCTGTTGAGAATAGGCGATGGTGCCGTTGGAGGGTACGAAGGAGTACCTGACGCCGTCCAGGCGATGAAGAGAGGCAGGGTCGTGACGCGGATCATCAAGGTGAATAATGGCCTGTTCATGCAGGCGCCGGAAGACGTTTCAATCTCTGCGCCCATTCGAGTCAGTGGAGAAGTAGTTGGAGGGATCCAGGTCTTGAGCCCTGTTACCGGCATAGGCGATGGAGTTGTACACTACAACTGGAACATATTTATCATGCTCGGTATCTTCTCCCTGGTGCTTGTCATTGCCGTCTCTTATTCTCTTGGGCAGGAAGTCGTTGAGCCGATGGATGAAATCCTGGAGGCCATGGAGAAGGTGAAAGGGGGAGACCTTGAACAGCAACTCAGGGTGCGTTCAGGAAACGAAGTCGGGAAACTGGCACGCTCCTTTAACAATATGGTCTTCGAATTGAAAGAGAACCGTGATAAGGTATCCAGGTATGTCAATACACTGAAACAGGCCAACACGATGCTACAGCAGGCGGAACAACGCCTCATACAGGGCGAAAAACTGGCGACGATCGGCAGGCTGGCTTCTGGGGTGGCCAATGAGGTCGGAAACCCGCTCGGTGCTATCTACGGGTTTTTGGAGGCCCTGAAGAAGCGGGTCACGGAAGGTGAGGCCATGGGACTTATCGGGAAAATTGAAAAGGAGACGAACCGTATTAACGAGATAATCTTCAGCCTCCTTGATCTCTCGCGGGGAGGGGAGAACAAGCAGGTGGATGTGCCGGTCAATGAACTGATTGAAAAAACGATCTCTCTGCTTTCTTCTCAGAAGGCCCTCACGGGGATCGACAGCCGACTTCAATTAAAACTCGACCTGCCGGTGGTGAAGGGTGATCAGCGTGATTTCCAGCAGGCACTGATTAACATCCTTATCAACGCAATAGAGGCGATGCCCTCTGGAGGAATACTCTCTATTCGAACCGGTACGATCCTGTTTCATGGAGATACTGCGATGAATACGGAACCTGCCAGGAGGGAGGGAGATCCGGCCGGACTAGACTTTTCCCCCCTCAGGCAGTGGAAGAGGCGACGCCCCGATGGCAACACTTTCCGTGAGGGAGAGGAAGTTGTCTTCCTGGAGGTGGCAGATACAGGGAAGGGTATCAGGAGGGAACACCTCAAGGAAATTTTCGATCCTTTCTTCACCTTGAAGGATAAAGATAGGGGGAGTGGATTGGGCCTTGCCGTCTGTGAACGGATTATTCATGAAATGGGGGGGATGATCAAAGTTGATAGTATCTGGGGGAAGGGTGCCACGTTTACTATTTATCTTCCGATCGGTGGTGTGGATGGAGATTCGTGTATAGAGAATAACAGAAGCAACGAGAGTGTTGATCATCGGAGCAGGTCATGAGCAAGAAGCGTGTACTTGTCGTTGATGACGAGGAGAATCTTCGAAATATGTTGACCATGATCATCCGAAAGGAAGGGTATGATGTGGAGACTTCGGGGGATGGAAGAGATGCTCTCAATAAAATCAAGACTGACGGGTACGATTTCATCCTTTGCGATCTCAAGATGCCTAAGTTGGATGGCCTTGGCTTGTTGAGGGAATTACAGCAGTATGAGGACAACGGTACGATTATCATGATGTCGGCCTACGGCGCGATCGAAACCGCCATTGAAGCAATGAAATTGGGAGCCTACGATTACATATCCAAGCCCTTTAAGACCGATGAGATCGTCCTTACGCTGAAGAAGGCCGAGGAGAGAGAACGTCTGAAGCATGAGAATTCTCTGCTGAGAGAACAGATAGAGAAGGTATACAACTTTGAGAACTTCGTGGGAAAGAGCGAGGCAATGCTCCGCATCTTCGAAATGATCAAGAAGATAGCGGATTATAAGTCTACCGTACTCATTACGGGAGAGAGTGGGACCGGGAAGGAATTGGCGGCCAGGGCTATTCACGCCAACAGTAACCGATCGGAGAAAACGTTCGTTGCGGTCAACTGCGGCGCCATCCCCGAAAATTTACTTGAGAGCGAGATTTTCGGACACGTGAAGGGCGCCTTTACGGATGCCACCAGGAACAAAGTCGGATTGTTCGAGGAGGCTGATAAGGGGACTATCTTTCTCGATGAAATCGGAGAACTCCCGCTGGTCCTTCAGGTGAAGTTGCTCAGGGTCTTACAGGATGAAGAGGTGCGCAGGGTAGGTGATACCAAGGCGATTAAAGTGGATGTGCGGATTATCGCCGCTACCACGCGTAACCTTGAGAAGGAGGTCAGGGAGGGGACCTTCAGGGATGATCTCTACTATCGTTTGAACGTGCTCCCAATCTCTATGCCGCCGTTAAGGGAGCGGAGGGAAGACATCCCTCTCCTTGTAGATTATTTCATTCGGCGTTACAATGAGCGTCTTGGAAGGCACCTGGAAGGCATAACATCGGAAGCGCTCGAGATATTGGTGAATTACAGTTGGCGGGGCAATGTCCGGCAACTGGAAAATACCATTGAGAGGTCGATGATCTTTGCCCAGAACAAGAAACTGGACATTGTCGACCTCCCTGGAGAATTAAAGGAGATGTCGGATGAGGGGAGGCTCTTTTTCAACGGCAGTGAACTCTCGATAAAACTCTCCAGCAAGGTACTCGAGAAGGAACTAATCAGAAAGGCCCTTCAAAAGACCGGGGGGAATCGCACGCGGGCGGCCAAACTCCTGGAAATAAGCCACAGGGCGCTCCTGTACAAGATAAAAGAATATGGAATAAGCCTTTAGGTCATTGTCCCGAAGTGGCCGAAGGAGAAATGAACGAAAGGCAAGCCGCCTCCCACGCGCTTTTCCCGATGATCTTCCCGCCGATGGGTCTCTCCTTTATCTTGCTACACTTTTCACTTTAATGATAAAAGTTACAAGGCTTCCAGGGGCGCCCGGAACCAGAGAGGAATCCTCCAATGGCAGATGATCCCTGTCCTGGTCCGGCTGGGATGAGTCCATCCTGGGGACGGGCATCTTAAGAGATATACTACACATGTGCGATGCCCTTGGGTGCAAAGGCCCTTCATCTATAGGTCCCGATATCGACATTGTCCCGGGCCTTTGCACACCCTCCCGTCGGGACATCGTCCCGCCCGGCCCTCATCGATGGAAGTCGTGCAGTACCGCGCGAGCCTGTTTGCATATCTGCGCGAGTGGACCGGCGGCATAATCCTTGCTCAATTATTATTGAGAATCCAGCGCATGAGTCAATGTGTGTTGGAAAGACAGCGCGGAGTTTAAAGAATGAATTACCATAATATAGATAATATCTGCAACCTATATCAATTTTTCCTTGACATGCTGGAGGTTCGGTTGTATAATTGCTGTAACTTGTTGTGTGTCTATGTGTTATTGGAGAGAACTTATGAGGCTGTTTAAAAAAAGGGAGGGCAATCTCGGTGTCGATATCGGGAGCCATCTCGTTAAACTTGTGGAACTGCGTATCTTGGATGACGGGTTTGAGTTGATCAACCTTGGGGTTGCCCAACTATACGAGGTTACGGAAGAAGGAGAAAGGAAACCACGGTCGCAACTGATTGCCGATACTGTTCAGTCGCTCTTGAGTTCTTCCGAGGTTCATACCAGGAGGGCGGCGATTGCGGTATCGAGCCGAGAGGTAATCGTCAAGCGAATTGAAATGGATCGCATGTCGGAGGAAGAGGTAGGGCAGATTATCCGGTGGGAGGCGGAGCAACACATTCCTTTCAACATTGACGATGTCTATATCGATTTTCATATACTCGACGCCGATGGAGATGGGGAGCAGATGGAAGTCTTGCTGGTCGCGGGAAAGAAGATGAACATCGACTCGAGGGTGCAACTGGCGAAGGCATCGGGTCTCGAGCCCGTTATCGTTGACGTCGATGCCTTTGCCGTCCAGAATGCCTTTGAGATAAACTATCCAGAACTATGCGGAGAGGTGGTATGTCTCTTGAACATAGGCCGGGATGTATCCGTCATCAATCTCGTACGTGGTGACACGCCGCTGTTCATAAGGGACGTCCCATTCGGGAATTCAACGTTCGTTGAGAAGATGAGGAAGGGCCTGGGTATCTCCGTTGAAGACGTGGAGACCTATCTGATCGGCATCATCCCGGATGGCCTTTCAAAGAGTGAGGTCAGGCCTATCCTCGCGAGCGGGACCGAGGATCTTGTCGTGGGGCTCACGCGCGCTTTCGGTTATCTCAAGACATTGGATGGCAGAGATAAGCCGGCCAGGGTGATAGTGAGCGGTGGTGGGGCTCGAGTCCCCGGCCTGATCGGTATCCTGGAGGAGCGACTCGACGTCCCTTTTGAGACGGCGAATCCATTGAGGAAACTCCATATAAAGAAGGGGCTTTTTGAAGGTGAGTCGATCGAGGAGATTTCGCCCCTGCTTATGCAGGCTGTAGGGCTGAGCCTCAGGTAAGGGAGAACGATCATGTTGAGAATAAATCTCTATCCCGGACCGCCAAGAAAGGGGTTATTTCCGGGATGGGACCTCTTCAAGTTTGATGTTCGTTATCCCTTGAGAAACAGGGCGACTCTCATCTTTTATACACTTATCGGGTTGTTTATTGCGCTGTCGGTTCTCTCCTACTTTGTAAAGAGGCATACAATTGCTCAACTACAGGGGGAAATTCAGACCGCGGTTGCTGATTCAATAAAGTATTCTGAATCCATTCGTCTGATCAATGATATCAAGGAGAGAGAGAACGGGATACAGGAACGGATCGAGGTCATTCGCAGAGTCGATCAAAACCGTTATCTCTGGTCCAAGTTGATGGCGGGTATCAACGATGCCCTTCCATCGGCAACCTGGTTGACGCGCATAGAGACGATATCCCCGTTTCCCAACCTCGATTTTAAGATAGAGGGGGTCTCCTTTTCGAACATCGAGATAGCGAACTTCATGAGGCGGTTGGAGAAACTCTACAATATAAACCAGGTTCGGTTGCTTACCAGCAGGGAGTCCACCATCGAAGGGATGTCGACGATGGCCTTCACAATTGAGTGCTCTTCCAACAGGTCTCCACAACCTGAGATGAATGCCGTGGGGGGTAAGGGGGGCAATATAAAGAAGAGGTAGAAGGGGATCTTTTCCTGTTTCGTGTTGGTTCCAAGGACAGCAGCAGATAAGAGGTAGCCATGTTCGAGAGATCAAGTATCAGAGTCACAACCGGACTTTTTGTCGGCATGATGGCGATTTCTTTCGGCGGGTGTGGCAAGGTAAACAACGAAGACAACTACGCGGTGATCACCGGCCGAGTCTTGAACTCGGAATCGGATCCGACGGGGGTCGGGGCTGTCGAGATATGGGTGGAGTCTGATCCGACTTCCGAATCAGCATATCTGGGTGGAGATGTCTCGATCAGGACTGATGTCAATGGAGAATATAGGGGTGATATCTTCCTCGGATATATGGTGATCCGTGATCGGCCGGAAGAGGGGAGTGGTGGGATCTTCAGCATGGACTTTCCGCAGTACGTCGGCGATGCAAGGATCTTTATGGTCTATGGAGACAAGTGGCTTGATCTTGGAGGTGGGTTTACCCTTCAGGCGAGCCGGACCCTGAGGATCTGGGATGTCTACCTGACCGAATTCGTGCCGATGAGTGGAGACAGTGCTGTCGGGGGCTCGGTTACCTTGCCATCCGGGGGTTGATCGGGGCCAGCGGTTTACGTGGAAGCGGACCGGATGCGGAAAAGGCGCTGACAGCCCTTAGATTTTCTAGTGCTCAGTTACATAAGTTCCCGTTAGTTGTGGCGACTTGGAGGACTGAGCGCTGCGCGGAGGAATCAGGAGGACGCGGAAGGCCCCCTAAGGGGTGACAGGGAAGGGAAGTTCCGGGTGGAACTTCCCGACCGTTAGAGAAAACCGAACGCGGATTTTGGAAGCGAGATATTAGCTCAAAAATGTTGTTATCCGGTGAATAGTGATGCAATGAGGGAGAGAGTTGGCTCCTGATTTTAAGGATCCAAGGGTGCAGAAGTTCCTGCTGGCGGGGATCTTTTTATGCGGTCTCTTCTATGCCTATTATTCCCTTGTTTATCAGGTACAGACCGGTCGCATAGACATCCTTCAGGCGAGGCTTACTCGAATTGATAGGCATGTCCGTCATGCCAGGCAGAAAGTCGAGGGGCATGACATCGACGGGCTGAAGAGAGAGGTGAACACGCTGGAGTCTCAACTCAGGGTACTCGAGAGGCTCTTGCCACCTGCCGAAGAAGTCCCCGATCTCTTGGAGATGGTTGAACGCAAGGGGATACAATCGGGGATAAGTGCCATTCTATTCGAGCCGGCCGGCTCGAGAAGGGGACAACTCTATGAGGAACGCGTATATAACGTCTCGGTCCGGGGTGGATATCACGAAATAGGGGGCTTCTTGTCCATGATCGGGAGTTCTCCGAGGATAGTTAGGACCTCGAGGCTGAATGTGGTCTCCCAGGATCAAGAAGCTGGGAGGAAGGGAAGGGTCGTCGCGAAGTTTGAATTGTCTACTTTCATCCTTTCGGAAGGTCAGCCCGCTGAGGATTCAGGTAAGCATGAAGAAAAGGGATGAGAGGTGGGTCGGCAGGGCAATTGTGCTGCTAACATTGGCCGTAGCGTGGTCGTTCGGGTGTGGTGGAAAGACGGAAGGCACGACCGAGGGGGCGAAGGGCCTTGTCCAGGAGATGTCTTCGATGCTGAACAAGGGGGACGAAGGGGGACATGGTGGAGACATTCATGTTCCAGGGAAGGGTAAGGGGGAGAAGGTCGCGGAGAGTGCCGGTGGTGGTGGTGAAGGTCGCTTGAATCGGCCGTTGATCTATACGAGGACCTATTACAGTTACAGGGTGTCAAAGAAGCACGACCCCTTTCAACCGTTGATTGCGGAGGGTGAAGAAGGTGGGGGCATATCCCTTAGTACCCTGGTCCTTACGGGGATTCTTTGGAACAATCAGCAGAGTGTAGCAGTCATGGAGGATAGTAGAGGAATGGGTTACCCGCTCCGAGTCGGAGACAGTATCGCGGGGGCGAAGTTGGTAGCCATCCGGAGAGATGCGGTGGTCTTCCGGGTCAGGCAGTACGGGGAGATTCACAGCGTCGTAAAGGAGTTGGTAGTCGAGAAGGAAAAACCGCTATGATTTTTTCTCGTTTCAAGGTAGTCCTGTTATCCTTTCTCGTTGTTGCCTCATGGCCCGCGGGGGAGGCCTGGGGGAAGGGAAGGATCACGGCAGTAGGGGTCAAAGTGGCGGGGGAGACGACCCGGGTGACCATCACCGGGACCGACTCTCTTACGTGCAACCATTTCTACCTCGATTCGCCTCCGAGAATAGTGCTTGATCTCCCAGATACATGGAACGGTTTGCCCCGTAAGAGATTCCTGAACCTGGACAGGGGTGGGGTGATCTCGATACGAAGCAGCCAGTACCGTGACAACCTCTCTCGAGTGGTAATAGACCTTGCCAGAAAGGTCTCATACTCCGTCCTGCCCGGCAAGGACTTATTAGAGGTTACATTCCCCAACCCGGATGGAAGTTTCGGTCCTTGGGAATCCGGTGAGGTCGTGCAGGGTGGTGGTAATGGTGGAATGGGTGGGCCTGGTGAGGCCGGTGGGGTGCCGGCCAACCGAAAAGAGGCCAAGCGGATCACCGTGGATTTCCAATCCGCGGATATTCGGGCCGTCATCCGCGCATTCTCCGAGTTCAGTGGCGCGAGTATAGTTGCTGGAAAGGACGTAGAGGGAAAGGTGACCGGCAAGATTACCGATCTCCCGTGGGACCAGGCATTTCGAGTCCTGATGAGGGCGAATGGTTACGGTGTCGATGTCCAGGACGGCATCTACCGGGTCGATAAGATGGAAGTACTCAGGAGTGAGGAGACACTGGAAGTATTGAAACCCACGGTCTTCCGCTTGAATTATATCAATCCAGATGATATCGCGTCGACCGTAAAGACCATGCTGTCCGAGAGAGGTCAGGTTCAGACAGACGTCAAGACCAATTCCCTTATTGTTACCGATGTCCCCGACAAGGTAGAAGCGGTGAAACGTATTATATCACAACTCGATATCAAGACGAAGCAAGTTACCATAAAATCGGAACTCCTCTTCGTCAACTCAGTGGATCTCACCCAACTCGGCATCGAGTGGCAAGCAACCAACACAATGGATCCCACTACCGATACTCACGGCTCGGTTGAATCAGGACAATCCGTGACGGACCCCTTCCTCCAGATGACTTTCGGCACCCTGAAGAATGGTACCAACATAACAGGAATCCTTCAGGCCTTACAGGAACGACAATTGATCGATGTGCAGGCCCAGCCCCAGATCACCACCATGGACAACCTCGAGGCACAGGTCTTCGTGGGGGAAAAGACTCCCATCCGGGTCCTGGATGTCGGTGCGCAGACCAGTGCGGCGGCCAGCATTCAGTTGGTGGAGACAGGGATCAGGCTTACTGTAACACCTCATATCACCAACGACCGGAAGATCATCATGGACTTGAAGGCCGAGCGGAGTAACGCCGTATTGGTGCCAACAGAAGTCGGGGTCGAGTTCCAGACCCAGGAAGGGAAGACCACGTTACTGGTGGACGACGGTCAAACGGCCGTGATCGGGGGTCTCACTACGGTAAATAAGACCAAGATCCGCCGGGGGATCCCTTTACTTTCCAAGATGCCGATCCTGGGGTTTCTCTTCAGATATTCAAGTGACAACGTCGAGAAAAAGGACCTGCTGATCTTCGTCACCCCTTACATTACCTCTTGATATCCCGCCGGTTGTCTTGTCGCTTGCCTGAGAATTATTATTATATTTAGGCGTTGTTATCTCTCGTCACTGTTACGGCAGTTTGCTGATGTTATGAACCCTGCGCTCAAGGGGAGCGGACGGAATTGAGATTTTTAACCGCAGGGGAATCTCACGGTCGTGGATTGGTTGCCATCCTGGAGGGGATGCCCGCGGGGGTAAGACTCTCCCCCGATCGGATAACGACCGAGTTGAGGCGGCGGCAACAGGGTTATGGCAGGGGATCGAGGATGCAGGATCGCAGGGAATCGCCGATCATTCTCTCGGGCATTCGTCATGGTGAGACGATTGGGAGTCCAATCGCGGTCTACATACCCAACGGGGAACGTGCAAGGTGGGCGCGGATCATGTCGCCTTATCCAGTAGATCGAGAAGGGGGTCTGGAGGGTGAAGTCACTCACCCGCGACCTGGGCATGCAGATCTGGCGGGAGCGATAAAATACGGCAGGAGAGACATTCGGGATGTGCTCGAGAGGGCCAGCGCCAGGGAGACGGCGGCGCGGGTGGCCCTTGGGGCCTGTGTAAAGGCATTGCTCGAGACCTTTGATATCACCGTGTTCAGTCATGTCGTATCGATAGGGCGGGCGGTTGCGCGTGGATGGTCCCATGGACTCCGTGAACGGGTCATTCGCGGAGAGGCATCGCTCGAGGCGGCCGATGAGAGCCCGGTGCGATGCCTTGACGAGGAAGCGGCCGGTGCAATGGTGGTGGAAGTTGATGATGCGCGAGGGGAGGGGGACACCCTCGGCGGCGTGTTCGAGGTGATCGTACTTGGCGTACCCGTGGGACTGGGATCTTATGTGCAATGGAACCGCAGGATCGACGGCCTTATTGCCGCGGCTGTAATGTCCATCCCCGGAATTAAAGGGGTGGAAATAGGGCCCGGGTTTGAAAATGCGGGTCTCCGCGGCTCGGAAGTCCACGATTCGATTTATCCGGCTCAACAAGGGGGCGGGAAGAGCGCCTCGTGGTTCGCCAGGGACACAAACCGTGCTGGGGGCGTGGAGGGGGGGGTGACGAACGGTGAAGAGGTCGTGGTCCGGGCGGCGATGAAGCCTATTCCCACGTTGAAGAGGCCAATGGCGACCATGGATCTCCGGACGAAGTCACCCGACGTCGCCGTCATTGAGAGGGGAGACGTATGTGCGGTCCCGGCCGCGGCGGTTGTGGGAGAAACGATGGTCGCGATGGTCGTGGCCGACCTGTTGCTCGATAAATTCGGTGGTGATAGCGTCGATGACGTAAGGGCCGCAATGGAGGCGTACGGGAAAAGGGTGGCCGGGCCGGTAGAGGGAGGGCGTGGCGGCCGATCATGAGAGATAGAGGAAACGTCTGCCTGGTGGGGTTCATGGGCTCCGGGAAGACGACTGTCGGGAGAGAAGCGGCAAGACGGTGCGGCTTGAGGCTCGTTGAGTTGGATCGGCTGGTAGAGGCGCGGGCCTTGATGACGATTCCCGAGATTTTCAAACGGCTTGGGGAGGCGTACTTCAGAGATATCGAGTCGGATATTTTACGGGAAGTGGCGGCCGGAGATGGCCAACTACTCGTATCTGGAGGCGGGGTTCTGATACGGAAAAAGAACAGGGAATGTCTTCGCAAGAATTATTACATGATATGGCTAAGGATAGGGGTGGGCGAATTGATGAGGAGACTTCGCACCATCAAGGATGAAGGTCGGCGCCCACTGCTCGCGGGGATAGAGAAGAGGGAAGACCTTGCGAGATTGGTGGCCGAGAGAGAGCGCTACTACCGGGATTGTGATGAAGTACTGGATGTCGATGCTAAGGCACCCTCGGTGGTAATCGACCGTGTTGTTGAGCGCATAGAGCGGTGGAGCGGATCTCGAGAAGGCAGTCGGCAGGCCGATGCGGGTTCCTACTGATTGTGGACTCACTGGCCACGCAAGCTTGATGAAAATGATGAGGGGAGGGCCTTCTATTGTATCGTGGTGTTGCGGAGAAAGGGACGGAAGGTTAACTTAACCTGAATTGATCTTTTTCAGTCGTGTTGAGACTTTTTTTTCGTGGTCGCGTGGAGACTGGAAGGGATATGTCGTCCATGTTGACATTTTCGACCGCCAACGGGCAAAAGTGGAGTAGTGAATGGCAAAAAAATCGTTAGTGATTGTGGAATCCAGCGCAAAGGCGAGGACCATCAACAGGTATCTCGGGGATCGGTACAGGATCGAGGCCTCCAGTGGCCACATAATTGACCTTCCCAAGAATGAACTTGGTGTCGACCTAACAGATGGTTTCCGGCCGACGTACGTCATGATCCCTGGAAAGAAGAAGGTCCTCAACCGGTTGAAGACGCTTGCGGATAAATCCGATCAGGTATACCTTGCACTCGATCCGGACAGGGAAGGTGAGGCGATTGCTTGGTTCATAGCCAAAAACCTGGGATTGCCGGTGGAGAAAGTCAACCGGATCCTGTTTTATGAGATCACCAGGGACGCGGTCCGAAAAGCGATAAGCATGCCCGGGAAGATCGATATGAAGAAGGTCAATGCCCAGCAGGCCAGGCGTATACTTGATCGGCTGGTGGGCTACCTGGTGAGCCCGATCCTCTGGCGTACCTTCAAGCCCGGAATCAGCGCGGGCAGGGTACAGACCGTGGCACTCAGGTTGATCTGTGAACGGGAGATGGAAATCGACGGTTTTGTCTCCGAGGAATACTGGACTGTACATGCCCACCTGATGACGGCTGGAGGGGAGCCTGTAGAGGCCAAACTCGCCAAAATAAGGGGAGAAGATCCGGTCATTCCCGATCAGAAGACGGCGGAGGATATTGTCCGTGCCATCGAAGGGGGCCCTTTTGTGGTGGCGGATATAGGTCGAAAGAGCCGTCGAAAGAATCCCGGTCCGCCCTTTATCACCAGTACCATGCAACAAGAAGCGGCAAGGAGGCTTGGATTTTCCGCCTCTCGAACCATGTCTATCGCACAGTCGTTGTACGAGGGGATAGACCTGGGAGGCGAGAAAAGGGCGGGATTGATCACATACATGAGGACGGATTCTGTTCGAATGGCCTCTTCCGCAGTAAGCGCCGCGAGGCAATGGATCGGTGATCACTTCGGGCCTGATTACCTGCCGGAAAAACCCCGGGTATACAAGTCAAAACGCCGTGTGCAGGATGCCCATGAGGCCATCCGCCCGACATCTTTAGGCAGATCTCCGGAATCTGTAAAGAGGTATCTCAACCGCGATCAATACCGCCTGTACGACCTGATTTGGAAGAGGTTCCTGGCCTGCCAGATGAAACACGCGATCTACGATGTCACCGTTGTGGACATCCCGGTCGGAGAATACCTGTTGCGGGTGAGTGGCTCTGTCCTCCGGTTTCCGGGATTTATGGCGCTGCAAGATGCCAAGGATGGCGAGGGGGGACGCGCGGATGGCGATGAATCATTGTTGCCGGATCTCCGCGAGGGGGAGGTCCTGTCACTTGATCGTATGGAACCGAGACAACACTACACTCAACCACCGCCAAGGTACACCGAGGGGAGCCTGATCAAGGAACTAGAGTCGAGAGACATAGGCCGTCCAAGCACATATGCGAGTATTGTGACCACGCTGAAGAATCGTAGTTATATCCGCATGGAGCAGAAGAGATTCGTGCCGGTGGACCTGGGAAAGGCTGTGAGCGAGGTATTGGTAGGGAGCTTTCCGAAGATTTTCGATGTGGAGTTTACCCGGCACATGGAAGCGGCGCTGGACAAGGTGGAAAGTGGGGGAGAGGGGTGGCAGGATGTCCTGAGGGAGTTTTACGAACCGTTCAGCAAGTCTCTGGAGGGGGGCGAGGAAAAGAGCAGAGATATACTGGACGGCATCGTGGCCAGGATGACGAAGCCGGAGGATCTTATCTGTGAGAAGTGCGGGAAGAAGATGGTAATCAAGTGGACACGGTCGGGTGCTTTCCTTGGCTGTTCAGGATATCCGGACTGCCGGAATATCCTCCCGCTCAATGGAAAGAAGGACGTGGAAATGGAAGAGACATGTCCGAGGTGCGGGAGACCACTCCGTATCAGGGACGGCCGGTATGGGTCCTTTTTAGCATGCACCGGGTACCCGGAATGCCGCTATACACGGAGATTGGGAAGCGATGACGCCGCGACTCATAAGGTGGCTAGCGGGGTAAAGTGTGGACGTTGCGGTGCGGACATGATACTGAAAAATGGTAAGTTCGGGAGATTTCTCGCCTGCAGCAATTATCCTGATTGTAAGGAGACCAGGCCTTTTTCCATCGGGGTTCCTTGTCCCAATGAGGGTTGTGACGGCGAGTTGATAGAGCGGCGTGGGAAGGGAGGGAAGGTATTCTACGGCTGTTCAAATTATCCGAAGTGCCGGTTCGCCTCATGGAATATGCCCAGGCCGGTAGAGTGTCCCTCATGCCAGTATAATTTTGCCTCCGCGACGGCTCGAGGCGGAAAGTTGATGTACAAGTGCCTTAAGTGTAAGACGGTGTTCAGTGGAGGAGAGGTGACCGTCGATAAGGACCGAAGTTGAAGTCATAGGTGGAGGTCTGGCTGGTTGCGAGGCTGCCTGGCAACTGGCCGAGAGAGGTGTTAATGTCACCTTGAGGGAAATGCGTCCCCTGTCTATGACGCCGGCACACAGGACCGGGGACCTGGCCGAACTGGTCTGCAGTAATTCATTGAAATCAGAGACGATCGACTCTGCTCAGGGAGTCCTGAAGTTGGAGATTGATGTCTTCCCTTCCATAATCCTCACAATCGCACGCAAGAATAGGGTCCCGGCGGGGAAGGCCCTCTCAGTGGACCGGGTACAATTCTCCCGTGATGTCACGGCGGAAATCGAGGGACACCGGCGGATCAGGGTCATCAGGGAAGAGGTTACCAAGATGCCCCGGGGGCCGGTATCGATAATCGCCACAGGCCCTCTGACCGGGGAACGATTGGCAGTGGAAATAGTCCGGCTACTCGGGAGGGACAGCCTCTACTTTTACGATGCGATAGCACCTATCATCGAGGGAGATTCAGTCGACCTCGAGAAGGCCTTTTTTGGTACGAGGTATGACCCGGAGGGGACTGATTATCTCAACTGCCCCCTTGACCGCGATGATTATCGACGTTTTCAGCAGGCGCTGGTGCGGGCTGAGGTGGTAAGACCTCACAGATTCGAGGAGGAAAGGTTCTTTTCGGGATGCATGCCCATCGAGGAGATCGCGAGGAGGGGAGCGGATGCTCCCCGGTTCGGCCCAATGCGCCCGGTCGGGTTGATCGATCCCAGAAACGGGAGACGACCATTTGCTGTGCTTCAACTCCGCCGGGAAGATTTCGGAGCAACATTCTACCATATGGTTGGATTTCAGACCCGCCTGCTTTATCCGGAGCAGGAACGAGTTTTCCGCTTGATCCCCGCCATTGAAGGGGCCCGGTTTCTTCATTTCGGGAGCATGCATCGGAACACCTTCATCAATGCCCCCGCGTCGTTGAAACTCGACCTCTCTTTCGACCGCTATGGAAGCAACAAGGTTGAGAAACAAAAGTACTTCTTCGCAGGCCAGATAACAGGCGTCGAGGGTTACATGGAGAGCGTGGCCACAGGACTGCTGGCCGCGTTGAACGCCGAAAGAAGTCTCGACTGCAGGGAGACGGTCCTGCCGCCGCCCACCACCATGCTGGGCGCCCTGTTGAGATACCTGAGCCGGTCGAATCCGGATACGTTCCAGCCCATAAACGCCAACTTTGGACTGCTCCCTGAATTACCGAAAAAGGTCGCAGGGAGGAGGGCGAGACGGGTGAAGATGGCGGAACGTTCGCTTGATGACCTTAGGGCCTGGCTGGCCGCTGAGGTCCGTGGTTGAGGATGGGATGAAACAGATCAAGAATTTTCTAAATTACCTGGATACCGTTCGTGGATACTCCCCCAACACGGTTACAGCCTACAGGTCAGACCTCTTGAGATTTATCGCCTTTATTGGAGCGCGGAGACAGGCCGTTTACTGGGAGGGAGTCGACAGGCATGCGATTACGGGATTCCTTGGGTTTCTCGTTCGAGGCGGTTACTCGAACACATCGGTCGCAAGAAACCTTGCCACGCTCCGATCGTTTTTTCGATTTTTATGCCGCCAGGGGGCCTGTTCGGATAATCCCGCCCAAGATGTCCAGGCTCCGAAACGTGAAAGGAGATTGCCGGCCTTTCTGACCATTGCAGAGATGAAAGAGATCTTAGAGGCCAAGCACGGCGACGATCTCTTGAGCGTGAGGAATTACGCCATTGTCGAACTCTTTTATTCCACCGGAATTCGCTTGTCCGAACTGGTCGGTCTTCGAATAGAAGACCTGGATCTCATTGGTGAGACAGTCCACGTGCGTGGAAAGGGGAAAAAAGAGAGGATGGTCCCCCTGGGTGGGAAGGCCGGCGATGCGGTAAGAGGCTATCTGGAGGCGAGGGGCCCGGAGATGGAAGGCACCCGGCCGCTCTTCGCAGGCCGGGGGGGGGGTGCAATTTCGGCAAGACAGGTGCAGAGGATCGTGGGACGCGTCCTCTCTTCCGTCGCCGGCAGGAGTGGACTCTCCCCGCACGCGATACGCCATTCATTTGCCACCCATCTCCTGGAAAACGGAGCCGATATATTGTCCGTAAAGGAATTGCTGGGGCACACCTCGTTGTCCAGCACTCAGATATATACGCACCTGACGGTGGAACGCTTGAGAAAAGTGTATCAAAAGGCTCATCCCAAGGGTTAGGTCCTAAAGCGTTTTTTGTCTCAACTGTAACTGATTAGGAGGCTTAAGGGTGAAAAGGGATTTTTTATCAATTCTGGACCTCGAAGCGGAAGAGATCCTCGATATCATGGAAGAGACCACGCGGCTGAAAAACGGGGATTCGATCCGTGAAGGCAGGCCGTTGGCCGGGAAGGCCCTTGGGATGATCTTCACGAAGGCGTCCACCAGGACACGTGTCTCTTTCGAAGTGGGGATGTGGCAATTGGGGGGATATCCCCTCTTTCTCAGTTCCGCCGACATCCAACTGGGCAGGGGAGAGACGATTGCCGATACGGCAAGGGTGCTTTCACGCTACCTGGACGGGATCATGATTCGCACCTTTGCCCAGGCCGACGTTGTTGAACTGGCGAGGCATTCGACGATCCCCGTCATCAACGGCTTGACTGACCTCCTACATCCCTGTCAGATACTCTCCGACCTCTTCACCATATATGAAATAAAGAACCGGTTCGACGGGATCAAGGTGGCCTATGTGGGGGATGGAAACAACGTTGCGAATTCCTGGATCAACGCGGCCGTTCGTCTCCCCTTCAGGATAGATGTGAGTTGTCCGGAGGGTTATGATCCCGACCGTGCCGTTGTCGAAAGGGCGATTGAGGAGACAGGAGATCGGTTTCGGTTGTTGCGGGACCCGTTCGTGGCCGTCAGGGACGCGGACGTAATTTATACCGATGTATGGACAAGCATGGGACAGGAGGAGGAACGGGAAGAACGGAGGAAACGTTTTGCCCCCTTCCAGGTCAACGCCAGGTTGCTGGAGGCCTGCCCGAAAGGAGTGGTCATGCACTGCTTACCGGCCCACAGGGGAGAGGAGATCACCGATGAGGTGATCGATGGCTCGCGGTCGGTGGTCTTTCAGCAGGCGGAAAACCGTCTCCACGCGCAGAAGGCGATACTGCTCAGGTTGATGGCCGGTGGGGATTAGGGGCCGTCGTATCCACGAAACCCACCCCAGTGCAATCGCTTCAATGGGCGACTTACACGAGCGGCCGCAATCCGCGCCCGCCATATGATCCGGTAGAAAGACCCTGGGACCCCTTGTGGGTCATTGCACAAGGAAAGGGCTCACTCCTTCAAACCCGCCTTGTATCTGGCAAAAGAGGTCCCGTAACCATGTACAGATGGGGAGAATTGCGGAAACATCACCTTGACACCTCTCGTTCCATGTGGTAACGTATGGCTGGATGGACACCAGGTAAACTTTCACGATCCGAGGGTAACCAGATGAACATGCGAGATGAAGTCCTGAGATCTCTTGGCGGCCTTTTTATCGCGATAATAGCCGCTTCTATCTTCACCCCCGATATCTTTGCCGTCATTGCTGCG